>CAZELR010000004.1:10500-116763 GCA_964513075.1 uncultured Anaerolineales bacterium | reverse complement strand
GCAGAGCAGCGGCCTTTTAAGCCGCGGGTTCAGGGTTCGATTCCCTGCGCGCTCACACCCCCTAATGGGCCGGAAGTGCTAAAACACTTCCGGCTCTTTTTTTGAGATTGATTTCCAGGTGCATCTGAGGTAAAATGGCGGCCAGGAGGTTCGCATGTTTTATCGTGAGATCGTGTCAGAAGCGAAGCGCTTGCCCTTGGGTCAGCAGCTTCAGCTTGTCGAAGAGCTGCTGCGGACCATGCGCCAGACCGCGACCCCACCTGCGCGCCCCAAACGAAGGCGCGTCGTCCCTTTCAAGCAACTGCGCGGCGCACTCAAGGTCGAGGGGCTCCTGCCCACTGATGACGAGCTGAAAGACGCGTATACCGAGCACCTGATGGAGAAGTACCTGTGATCCGCGTCCTGCTGGACACCAATGTGGTGTTGGACTACCTGCTGGATCGCGCGCCCTTCGCGGATGCGGCTGCTGCACTTTGGCAGGCTAATGATGAAGGGCGGATCGAGGCGTACGTTTCGATCATCACGCCGGTCAATGTATTCTACATCGCGCGCAAGCTCAAGGGCGCAGCGGTAGCCCGGCAACTGGTAGAGAGCTTGCTGGCTGCCTGCCGCGTGTGCGGGCCTGATCGCGATCTGCTTTTGTCGGCTCTGACCTTGCCGATGAAGGACTTCGAGGACGCAGTGCAGGTGGTCAGTGCGCAAGCTGAGGCGCTTGATGCCCTGGTGACGCGTGATCCGGTCGACTACAAGGGGGTTGGCTTTCCGATCTTTTCTGCCACCGGTTTCCTGGAGCAGTTGCCCTCGGCGGGATCGGCATAACCAGTGACTCGCAGAGCAGCGGCCTATTAAGCCGCGGGTTCAGGGTTCGATTCCCTGCGCGCTCATACCCCTAATGGGCCGGAAGTGTCTATGCACTTCCGGCTTTCTTTAAGTGGCGTGCTTGGCAGCGGTTGCGCTCATGCCCCGGCTGGAGCGTGCTTCTTGCTGTGTTGAATCTCGCCCAAACGGATCACCAGGCGGAGAGCCTCGTTTACTGCCGCTTCGTCTGGGAAAGCCTTAGCCACGTCAGGGTCGAGCAGCACCAGATTCGTGCCGGCGCGATAGCGCGTCACATACTTGCCCCGGACACCATCTTTGAGCAGTTCGCCCAGATCGTATTGGGGTCGCAACTCGTCGTCCATATCACCCGGATAGTTCTTGTTCATAAGCTTTACTTTCAGCACGAGTCAGCTCTCGTGCACTGATGATTCTGAACTGATCTTCACGTTCTGCAAAAGACACGATCAACAAACGGCGTTGATGAGATTGCCCAACGATAATCAGACGGTCTTCTGCTGCCGAATGGTCAGGGTCCGTCACGGTCACACTGAAGGGATCATCGAACACAGTCGCTGCTTCGGCGAATGACACTCCGTGTTTCCGGACGTTCTTGGCTGCCTTTTTGGGATCCCATCCGAATTCCATATCTCATGCCTATCATACTTTGTTCGAGTAACGGCCCACTGAGCTTGGCGCCAGCATAGCTCACTCCTATTCTACCCCAAGGCGGTTCTTAGCGCAATAGGCTGAAATTCTTTTCGTTCTTTTTTGAGATTGATTTCCAGGCGCATCTGAGGCAAAATAACAACCAGGAGGTTCACATATACTATCACGAGAGCGTGTCAGAGGCAAAGCGCCTGCCCCTGGGGAAGTGCACACTCGGTCATAGCTCCAAGGACAGCAAAATCGTGCGTGTGTACGCAATGCGCTACCCTTGAGAGCAGTAGATCACTGCCCTCAAGCGTCAATTCTTGAAAACCGCTCTCAAAATGAGCGAACCGTGAGATACAGGCAGGCGATTGTTAAATGAGTTCTGCTATACGCTAGGAATTCCAAATGTGAGTCCCCTGAAAAAAAGGTGGCTCAGAAGACGTTCCTCTTGTGGGTATACGCGAGTCTATGATACATTTTTGTTAGGGCTTTCGGTGCTATCACACTGGGTGCCTACAGACGGGATACCCTCGCTAAGTGTATCCTAGCCGTGTGTGACTCTTCGTTGAGTCTGAACACCGGATGGTGACGTACAGCTCCTGATACTGGTGAGCTGTCCGAGACATTGTGACTGATTGGAAGGGAATCATGCTTTACCAGGTTGTACCGTTCATTGGCCAACTCAAAACCGGCGTCTTCTCCTCAGAGAACGCCGGCAAGGTTAGCGATCAGCTGGAGGAGCTGATCAACAAGTACGTTCGCGAGGGTTGGGAATACGTTGGCATCGAGCAGGTCCAGATTGCCGTCAAGCCCGGTTGCTTGGCTTCGCTATTTGGCTCGCGGGAGTCGGTTATCAGCTTCGATCAGGTCATCTTCCGTCGCGCCGTGTAGGCGCGCTGTCGCGTCGCCTGACTAGCGCGTCCGCGCGCAACCCTAGCCCCGCCACCGATACGGGATGTGCTGCAGGCTGGCCGCCTTGCGTTTCGCGTCTTCCGGTCGCCGGTCATAGCGCGCCGTGGTCTGGACGTTGGCATGGTCCGCCATTTTCGCCACGATCGCGATGTCCCCGCCGGCGCCCAATAGGTCAGAAACGAATGTCCGCCGCAGGTCAGGGAGTCAGAATTCCCTAACGATCGCTTCCACCGCGCGTTCTCCCCTACTCCCCATCTCCCCTGCCATCTCAATTCCGCTCATTGATAGGTTCGACGATGACGCCGATCAGGATCTTGCATTGGTCCGGGACGCTCTCCGCAAGCATCAGGGCCTCGACTGTCGTCGGTTCTAGCACACGGCTTCACCCGTGACAAGCCGCGCACGAAATGGGGGATGGAGGATGCAATACGCACCACGAGATTCTTTGTGTTGTGGCCCAACGCTAGAGCGTTGTGGTCCAATCTTAACAAAAAAGAACACTCGTGCTAGAGTACCTGTAATTCATATTGGATCCTTATTCCATCTGCCGATGGAATCCTCATCCATGTTTCCCGCCGCTGTAATTCCCCTGCGGCGTTCTCCGGAGATGCAGCCATGCAAAAACAGATAGACGGACGCAAGACGGAAACCGGACCCAGGATCGCGTCGGCAGCTACCTGCCAGACGCACCCACCCACCACAGCCGAGCAGCAAGCCCGCGCCGCGCAAGCGATCCGGGCGCTGTTGGCCGGTGCACCCCGGAACGGAACTGTCCCGGCAACCCTCGGCCCCTGGGCTGACCCCTGGCAGGCGCTGGCGGACGTGGCCGACCTGGCCGGGCGGCGCCGCGTGTTTGATGCGCTGGCAAAGGCTGACCCCCATCTTGCCCGGCTGGTGGCGGGCGATCCGCAACCCGCCGCCGGGCCTGCTCGCAAGAAAGTCACCAGCGGCGACCTGATCGATTTCCTGACCGACCGGGGGTATGACTTGCGCCTGAACCTGGCGGATGACTCGGTGGAGGTCAACGGCGAGCGCATCACGGACGTGATCCGCGCCAGAATGCGGTGTCAACTCCGCGACGCCGGCCTGGGCAAGCACCTGGCGGCCGCAGATGACGCCGTCGTTGCGCATGCCGCGGACAACGCCTATCATCCCGTGCGCGCCTACCTGGCCGGATTGACCTGGGATGGCGGCGATCATATTGCCCAACTGGCCAGCCATGTGCAGGATGCCAACGCGGTCTTCGGTCTCTATCTGCGCAAGTGGCTGATCGGCGCGACCGCACGGGCCTTTGCCGGCACCCAAAACACGGTTCTGGTTTTGGACGGTCCCCAGGGTTTGGGCAAGTCGCAATTCGTGCGCTGGCTCTGCCCCCTCCCCCGGCTGTTTGTTGACGCCAACGTCGACCCCGACGACAAGGATTGTTCCCTGCTGGCGATCCGCTCCTGGATCTGGGAAGTCTCCGAGCTGGGCGCGACCACCAAGCGCACCGACGTCGAGGCGCTGAAAGGCTTTCTGTCCCGCGAGTTCTTCACCGTGCGCCCGCCCTACGGCCGCCACGAGATCGTGAAACCCGGCCTGGCTTCGTTCATCGGGACGGTGAACAACTCTTCCGGCATCTTTTCCGATCCCACCGGCACCCGGCGCTACTGGGCGACGACGCTCACTGCGCTGGACTGGCATTACACCCGCGACGTGAATCTTGACCAGGTGTGGGCGGAAGCCTACGCGGCCTATCAGGCTGGAGAAGCGTGGGCCCTGGCCCCGGCCGACGCACAAGCGGCGCGCGGGATCAACGAGGAGTTCGCTGTGCCCGATCCGGTGGAGGACCTGCTCAGGAAGTACTTCACGCTTGATCCGGGACGGTCCGATAAGTGGACCAGTACGGCGGACATACTTACCACCCTGCAAAGCAACGGCCTGGGGATGAATGCGCGGGCAAACTCGATGCACCTGAGCGCGACGCTCAAGCGCCTCGGCCACAATAAGCGGCCGTTGGGTACGATTAACGGTTACGTCGGCATCTGGTAAGCGGCCAGTAACCAGTAACCTACAGTAACCTCTATTAAAAAAACCGTGTCATTTGCAAGGTATAGAGGGGTTACAGGCCCCGCAAAAGAAACGGCCTTCTTAAGAAAAAGGTTACTGAGGTTACTGAGGTTACTGAGGTTACTGAGGTTACTGGCGATTGCGGAGGGCGTATGGACACTTCAACCATTGACCTGTTGGCCCTGATCGGGCGGGACGTGCCGCTGCGCCGAACTGCCGCGACCGGCGGCGGGGAGTATGCCGGCGCGTGCCCGTTCTGCGGCGGCCATGACAAGCGCGACGCGGACCGTTTCCATGTGTGGCCGGCCGAGGGGCGCTATTGGTGCCGGCGGTGCGAGCGCACGGGGGATGCCATCCAGTACCTGCGCGAGCGGGAGGGGCTGACTTTCGTTCAGGCGCTGGATCGGCTGGGCCTGCAAAGCGATTTCGGTGCTGCGCATCCTTCGACTGCGCCGGGGTCCCTACCCCGGCTCCGCTCAGGCTGCTCCGCGGCTTCCGAATCCCAACTTGAAACGCTCCGGCCCAGGCATGAGCCGGCCGCGCCCCCCTCGGACGCCTGGCAGGCCCGCGCCGTAGCCTTCTGCATGAAGGCGGAAGATCAGCTCTGGGCGCCGGAGGGCGCGGAGGCGCTGGCCTGGCTGCGCGACGTGCGCGGCCTGACGGACGAAACGATCCGGCTGGCCTCCCTGGGCTACAACGCGGACGACCTGCGCGAAGCCCCCGAGGACTGGGGCCTGGCCGGCGACCATAAGGCGGTGTGGCTGCCGCGCGGGGTGGTGATCCCCTGGGTGGCCGGCGGCCATTTGTGGCGGGTCAACATCCGGCGGCCGGCGGGCGCTCCCAAGTATATCGGGCCGGCCGGCTGGCGGGATGCGCTCTATCGCGCCGATGCCCTGGCCCCGGCCGCGCCGGCCGTGCTCGTCGAGGGGGAGCTGGACGCGCTGACGATCGCTCAGTACGCCGGGGGGCTGGCAGCGGCCGCGGCGACCGGCAGCACCATGGGGGCGCGGCGGGCGCGCTGGCTGGCGCGGCTGGCCTTGTGCGGGACCGTGCTGGTGGCCTTCGACGGCGATGCGGCGGGCGATGAGGCGGCGCGCTATTGGCTCGATGTGTTGGCCAACGGCCGGCGCTGGCGCGCGTTCTACGGCAAGGATGCCAACGGCCAGGCCGCCGCCGGCGGCGATGTGCGCGGCTGGGTGCTGGCGGGGTTGGAGCAGGGGACAGATCCGGAATCGAGGCTTCAGCCGGTCTCTGCGGACAACGAGCGCAACCGGCTAAAGCCTCGATTCCTTAATTCCTAGAACGGCCCGTAACGGATGGCGACCGCGAGCGCCAGGAAGATCAGCGAGACCAGCACGATCTGCGCCCACAGCTTTGCGGTCCAGCGGATCCACTTGGGATAGCCCACCGCAGTCAGCCCCAACGAGATCAGCAGCATGGCATTGGTGGGATAGGCCATGTTGGCGAAGCCGTCGCCCAGGCAGTAGGCCGTCACCGCGACCTGGCGCGTCACGCCGATCAGGTCGGCGATGGGCAGGATGATGGGCATCAGCAGGAAGGCCTTGGCCGAGCCGGACGAGATGAAGACCTCCAGCACCAGCGCCACGACGTAGATCAGGAAGGTTCCCGTCAGCGGGCTGACGCCGGCGAAGGCCTGCGCCGCGGTGTGCAGGATGGTGTCCATGATGCCGCCGGTGAAGGCGATGTGCTTGACGCTGGCGGCCATCAGGATGAGCGGAATGGCGGGCGCAATGCCGCCTAACCCTTCCCTCATCGCCTTGCCCACGTTCTTGGCGCCCATGCCCGAGATGAACCCGGAACCCAGTCCGCCGATGACGAACAGCAGCCCCACGATGGGCAGGGTCAGGTCGCCCAGGCCGGGCACGAGCGAGCTGATGAACGGCATGGCCATGATGCAGACCAGGCAGATCGCCAGGAAGGTGGTGGCGCGCCGCAGCCGCGGGGTCAACTGCTGCATGGCCGTGATGTCAAAGCCGGCGTACTTGGCGCGCTCGCCCGCGTCTTCCGCGTGCACCAACGATTGGAGCGGATCCTTCTCGATGCGCCGCGCGTACCGCACCAGGAAGACAGCGAAGATCGCGTAGACCACCACGAAGATGATGACCCGGAACCAGGCGCCGGAGTAGCCTGGCAGCTCGGCGATGCGCTGGGCAACGCCGATGGTGAACGGATTGATGATCGCGGCCGAGAAGCCCATGTTGGCTGCCAGCATGCTGATGCCCAACCCCACCAGCGAGTCCCAGCCCAGCGCATAGGACAGCCCCACCATGACCGGCACCAGCATGACCACCTCTTCCAGGATGCCGAACACGCCGCCCAGCAGCATGCTGAAGAGCGCGATCACAAGCAGCAGGACGTACTTACGCCTGGCGAATTTGCGGACCAGCGCCTCCAGGATGGCGCGCAGGATGCCGCCCTTGTCCATCACGGCGAATGACGAGCCGATCAGCATGATCAGCACCACGATCATGAGCACCGTCACCCTGTCGGGGCCGATGGTGGCCGCTTCGACCGGGGAGGTGAACCAGCGCCAGATGGGATAGTCGGGCCGCGCTACGTTGCGGAACGATTCCGTGGCGATCATCTGACGGCCGTCCACCTCGATGCGGTCGTACGCTCCCGCCGGCACGACCCGGGTGAGGATCCCGGTGACGATCATCAATGCCAATAGGATGAGAAACGATTGCAGAAATGCCTTGACGCCGATGCGCGCGCCCGCTTTTTGGTTCATGGTTGATCTCCGATCCGCGATTTTTGATTTTTGATTTGCGATTTTTGATTGCCGGAGGCGGTGATGCGCGAGGAGGTGATGATGGCGGTGAGTTCGTTGGCTTCTTCGAGCAGCGGGTTGACGAGTTCGGGTTTGAGGAGGCCGGCTTCGATGACGAGCTCAAGCCAGTAGCCGCACTCGTCGGCCTCCTCCTCGACGACACCCAACTTGGCGATGAAATCGGCTCGTGATCGCCCGCGACACGCAGCGCGATAGTTGGCGCCTACCGACGTGCCCGCGCGCACGAGCTGCCCGCCGATGGCTCGTCCCGCGGTGGTCTTCGGCAGCGCGTCAACGAGCTTGATCACGCGCAACGCGAACTGCTTGGTGCGGCGCTTGAGATCGTCTTCGTTCATCGCCTCGCTCCATTTTAGATTTTAGATTTTCAATTTTAGATTGGAAGTCAAAAATCGTCAATCGCAAATCAAAAATCAAAAATCAAAAATCCGTCGCCTGTTCCAATAGTCTCTGGATCCGCGGGGCCATGCCCGCCGGGTTCGGGTGCAGGCCCTCCAGCAGCAGCAGGTTGTCGAAGAGCAGCTCGATGGCCGGGTCGATGACCGGGGCGGCGGGTTGGCGCTCGATCAGGCCGGCCAGGTTGCGGATCAGCGGGTGGCGGCGGTTGAGCTCCAGGAGCTTGGGCGGGATCTTGTAGTCCTGCTCGATCAGCCGGCGCACGCGCTGCATGTCGCGCTCGAACCCGGCGTCGGGCGAAACGAGCCGCGCGGGGCTGTCGACCAGCACCTTCGACTCGCGCACCTCGGTCACGCGGTCGCCCAAGACCTGTGTGAAGCGGGCCAGCACGTGCGCAAATCCTTCCGCTGCGATCTCCTCCCCGGCCTGCTCCTGCACCGGCGCGGCCTCGCCCGGCAGCTCCAGCCCGGGGTCGTCCACGTTGCGTAAACGCTTGCCCTCGAACTCTTGCAGCCCCTGCATCATCAAGCCGTCGAACGGGTCGATCAGGGTGAGCACCTCGATGCCGCGGGCCTTGAACGGGTCCAGGTGCGGGCTGCCGCCGATCGTGACGGGGTCCGCGCCCAGGATGTAGTAGATGTCGCTCTGTCCCGGGATCATGCGGCCGGCGTAGTCGGCCAGGGAGATGAGATTGCCCTGTTGTTCCCGGCGGGTCTCAGACCCGCCGGCAGCAGGATCATGACTGTGGGTGGAGTGGAAGCGCAGCAGCGGCAGCAGGTCGCCGTTCTCGCCCGGCTGCATGGCCACGCCCTGTTTCAGGAAGATGCCGAACTCGGCCCAGAAGGCCGCGTAGTCGTCGGGCCGCTCGTCCATCAGCTCGCGCAGCATCTTGAGCACCCGGCCGGCCAACACCTTCTGGATCGCGCGCAGCACGCGGTTGCTCTGCACGGTCTCGCGCGAGATGTTCAGCGGCAGATCCTCGGAGTCGACGACCCCCTCGATGAAGCGCAGATGTTCGGGCAGCAGCTCCTTGTTGTGCTCCTGGATCAGGATCTTGTGCGAGTAGAGGCGCAGCCCGTAGTCGGCGCGCAGGTTCAGCACCCCGCGATCCAGCTTGGTGGGCGCGTAGAGGATGCTGCGGATGTCGACCGGTGCATCGGTCACCAGGTGGGCGTGCGCCAGCGGCTTCTCCGGGTCCAGCGTGAGCTGCCGGTAGAACTCGTCGTACTCCTCCGGCGTGACCTCGCCCATCGGCTTGCGCCACGGCGCGGACTGCTGGTTGGCGACCTTGTCGTGAACATACACGGGAAACGAGACGTAGTTGGAGTGGCGCTGCACGATGCGCTCCAGCCGCCAGGCCGCGGTGAACTCGTGCGCGTCCTCCTTCAGTTTGATCTCGATGCGCGTGCCGCGCGTCTCCTTCTCGGCCGGGGCCAGGGTGAAGCGGCTGTCGCCGCGCGAGACCCAGCACCATGCCTCGGTTCCGGGCTGGTAGGAGCGCGTGGTCACCGCGACCTCGTCGGCCACCATGAAGACCGAGTAAAAGCCGACACCGAACTGACCGATGATGTCGGTGGGCCGCTGTCCCTCGCCGATCTTCTGCAGGAACGCCATGGCGCCCGAATGCGCGATGGTGCCCAGGTTTTCGATCAGCTCGTCGTGGGTCATGCCGATGCCGGTGTCGGTAATCGTCAGGGTGTGCGCGTCGGGATCGGTCTCGATGCGAATCTCCAGCGCCGCATCCGGGTCGAACACGTCGCGGTTGGTCAGCATCTCGAACTGGATGCGGTGCAGTGCGTCGGATGCGTTGGAGATCAGTTCGCGCAGAAAGATCTCGCGCTCGGTGTAGAGGGAGTGCGCCAGGATGCTGAGCAGTTGCTGCACCTCGGTGCGAAACTCCAGGGTTTCGGGGGTGGGGTCTTGGGTCATGGAGGCCTCTCAAAAAGTTGAATGTTGAAGGTTCAAGGTTGAATGTTGACGACGAATGACGAATGACGGTGGATGAGCGGCGTGCGCCATCTGAGGATAGAATGTACCAGGAATAGTAAGAAAAGCGCAAAAACAGCATTCCGGAATCGAGGCTTTAGCCGGTCTCTCGCCGCTGCTACAGAGACCGCCTATGTCATTCTGAACGGGTCTGCCTCAAGCATCCCGTTTCGGCGTGAAATCAGCGAAGAATCTCGTTCGTGCGACGCCGAGACCCTTCGCTGGATGCCCGCCGCAACGGAATACACAGGGTCAACCCGCTCAGGGTGACATGCCCCGCTAGTTTTGCGCTATACCCGAAACGATTTGACAGCCGGCGCCGGCCTGTGCTAGCCTGCAAACAGGATAACTCCTATCATAATACTAGACTTTGGATCGACACCGATGAAACTCTCCAAACGCGGCGAATACGGCCTGCGGGCCATGGTGGATCTGGCGGGCCAGGCGGATTCAGGCGGGGTCGTGCCCTTGAAGGACATCGCGCAGCGCGAGCAGATGCCGGTCAAGTTCCTGGAGCAGATCCTGCTCACGTTGAAGAACGCCGGGCTGTTGCAGAGCAAGATGGGGTCCGGCGGCGGCTACACCCTGGCCAAATCGGCCGACCAGATCACGCTGGGCCAGATCGTGCGCATCCTGGATGGTCCCCTGGCGCCGATTGGCTGCGTCAGCAAGATGGCCTATCAGCCGTGCGCCTGCCCGGACGAGGCGACCTGCGGCTTGCGCCTGGTGATGCTTGACGTGCGCAATGCGATCGCGGAGATCCTGGATGGGACGACGTTGGCGGATGTCGCGCGGCGGGTGGAGCAGGCGCGGAGCGTATCCGGGACAAAGGACTCGGCAGAAGGCATGTCTCGTGTTGTCATTCTGAGCGCTTTGTTAGATTAGAGTTTGTCATGCTGAGGCCGAGTCCCTGACCTGGGTCGTACAGCCGAGTCGGTCAGGCCGAAGCATCTCTGCCAGCGCAGACGAGATCCTTCGCTGGGGTCGCGCCGCAACTGACTTTGGGTGGTTAACCCGCTCAGGATGACAGAGACTAACCTTACAAAACATTCAGCATGACAGGGGGCCCCATATGACCGCCTGAAGGCTCTATTCCAGGTTGTTCTTAGTAAGGAGAAAGTTGATTATGAAACGCAGCACCCAGCTCGTATCCATGATCATGATCCTGGCGCTGTGCCAGCCCATTCTGGCGGGTTGCGGGACGCAGCAGACGGGCGGGGCCGCCGGCGGCGAGTTGAAGGGCACGATCACGGCGTCGGGCGCGTTTGCGCTCTACCCGATGATGGTGCAGTGGGGCGAGGAGTTCAGCAAGCTGCATCCCGGCGTGCAGTTCGACATCTCGGCGGGCGGCGCGGGCAAGGGGATGACCGATGCGCTGAACGGCGCGGTGGAGATCGGCATGGTGTCGCGCGCGATCACGCCCGAGGAGGAGGCGAAGGGCGCGTACTGGATCGCGGTCACCAAGGACGCGGTCTTCCCCGCCGTGAACGCGCGGAATCCGGTGCTGGCGGATCTGCTGGCCAAAGGCATTACCCAGGAGACCTTCATCGGCATCTACATCACCGGCGACGTCACGACCTGGGGACAGGTAGTGGGCCGGCCCGAGGTGACCGACCCGATCCACGTCTACACGCGCGCGGACGCCTGCGGTGCGGCCGAGGTGTGGGCCAAGTACCTGGGCGACAAGAAGCAGGAGGACCTCCGGGGCATCGGCGTCTCCGGCGACCCGGGCATCATGGAGGCCGTGATCAAGGACCCGCTGGCGATCGGCTACAATAACCTGAACTATGCGTTCGATCCCAAGTCGGGCGTGCCCGTGGCCGGATCGGCCGTCGCACCGATCGACGTCGACGGCGACGGCGCGGCCCGCGGGAGCGAGCTGTTGCAGACCAAGGCCGCCGCGGTCAAGGCCGTCGCGGAGGGTGCGTATCCTTCCCCGCCCGCGCGGCTGTTGAATCTGGTGACCAGGGACAAGCCCACTGGCCTGACCGCGGCCTTTATCGCGTGGATCCTGGCCGACGGACAGGGGCTGCTGGACGAGGTCGGTTACGTGCCGCTGACGCCGGAACAGTTGGAAGCCAGCCGGCAGAAGTTGAGGTAGATGAAATCGCGGCGCCGCATCCGGGATCGGCTCTCGGGCCGCCTGTTCTTTTGCATCACCGCGCTGCCGATGTGCCTGCTCGCGGTGATGTTGGTCGCGCTCGTCCTGCGCACCCGGCCGATCCTCGCTGAGAACTCGCTGGCCGCGCTCCTCTCCGGCCGCGTCTGGCAGCCCTGGCAGAAGCTCTTCGGGTTTTACCCCTTCATCGCGGGCACCTTTTGGGTGACGCTGCTCGCCCTGCTGATCGCGGGGCCGCCGTCGCTGCTCACCGCGATCTACCTGGCCGAATATGCCCGCCCGCGCACGCGGACCGTGATGAAGCTGTTTCTCGATCTGCTGGCCGGCATCCCGTCGGTCGTGTACGGGGTGTGGGGCGTGATTGCCATCGTACCGTTCGTGCAGGGCTGGCTCGCCCCGGCGTTGAGCCGGACACTCGGGTTCATCCCGTTGTTCCGGGCCACCAACCCGACCGGGTACAGCGTTGCCGCCGGCAGCATCGTGCTGGCCGTGATGGTGACGCCGGTCATCATCGCAGTGACCTGCGAGGTGCTGCAGACGGTGCCGGACGGCCTGCGCGAGGCATCGCTGGCTCTCGGCAGCACGCGGTGGCAGATGGTGAGGTACGTGGTGCTGCGCCGGGCCGCGCAGGGCGTGCTCGCGGGCATCGTGTTGGGCTTCTCGCGCGCGTTCGGCGAGACGATGGCGGTGTTGATGGTGGTGGGCAACGTGCCCAAGGCGCCTTCGTCGATCTTCGATGCGGCCTACCCGCTGACCGCGCTGATCGCCAACAACTTCGGCGAGATGATGTCGATCCCGTTGTACGACGCGGCGCTGATGGGCGCGGCGCTGATCTTGCTGCTGCTGGTGCTGGCGTTCAACATCGCCTCGGCGGTCGTCCTGCGCCAGGTGACCAGGAGGTCGGGGGCATGAACAGAAAACGCGTCGAGGAAGGGTGCTTCCTCGCCTTGATGCGCCTCTCCTTCCTGCTGGTGGCCGGCAGCCTGCTGCTGATCCTGGCCGTCGTGGTGATCAGGGGGCTGCCCGGCTTGAACTGGCAGATGATCTCGCAGACCCCCAAGGGCGGCTTTTACCTGGGCAAGGAGGGTGGGATCCTGAACGCCATCCTCGGCTCACTCTACCTGGCCGGCGGGGGCACGCTGTTGGCGCTGCTGTTGGCGCTGCCGATTGCCCTTTACCTCGAAGTGTACGCCAAAGGTGCGCGCTGGGCCGATCTGGTGCGGCTGTCGTTGGATGTGATGTGGGGCGTGCCGTCGATTGTCTACGGTGCGTTCGGGTTTACGTTGATGCTGCTGGTGGGGTTGCGCGCCTCGCTGCTGGCCGGCATGATTACTCTGGCGCTGTTGGAATTGCCCATCATGGCGCGGGCGATGGATGAGGTCATTAAGATGGCGCCTCCGGAGCTGAAGGAAAGCGCATTCGCCTTGGGTTCCACACGTCTTGAAGTGGCTTTCAAGGTGATCGCACGCCAGGCGCTGCCCGGCATCCTCACCGGCATGCTGCTGGCCTTCGGCCGCGGGATCGGCGACGCGGCATCGGTGCTTTTCACTGCGGGCTACACCGACCGGCTGCCGACTTCGCTGCTGCGGCCGACGGCATCGCTGCCGCTGGCAGTCTTCTATCAGTTGGGCACGCCGTATCCCGAGGTGCAGCAGCGCGGCTACACTTCGGCGTTGATTCTGACCTTTATAATCCTGGCTGTGAGCCTGGGGTCGCGTTGGATCGCCCTGCGGCTGGGGCGGAATGTGGTCAAGTAGGGGCGAGGCATTCCTCGGCGGGTTCGTCGTGACGAAGGTCTATGCATCCCACGAGGCATTTGCCGCAACGGCGCGTAGTGGAGGGAATGCCTCGCCCCTACTACCAGGAAAATGAGGAAAACTATGGAACCACACATCACCGTGCGTGACCTGAACGTAACCTACGGCGGGCAGCCGGCCCTCAGGAACATCAACGTCGAGATACCGCGCAACCGGATCACGGTGATCCTGGGGCCTTCAGGCTGCGGCAAGACTACGCTGCTCAAGAGCCTGAATCGTTTACTGGAGCTCACGGACGGCGTTCGAATTTCCGGCCAGGTGCTGCTCGATGGCAAAGACATCTACGCGGCCGGGGTCGACGTGGGCGAGGTGCGCAAACGCACGGGACTGCTCGCACAGCGCCCCTTTCCGCTGCCCATGTCGATCTATGACAATGTCGCGTACGGCCCTCGCATCCACGGCCTGTGCAAGGGGCGGGACCTGAACGAGGCAGTGCGCCACACCCTGGAACTGGCGGGGCTGTGGGACGAGGTGAAAGATCGGCTGCACGCGCCGGCCGCGCGGCTCTCCATCGGCCAGCAGCAGCGGCTGTGCCTGGCCCGCGGCCTGGCCGTCGAGCCGGAGGTGATCCTGGGTGACGAGCCGACCTCAGCGCTCGATCCCATCTCCGCGCAGCATATCGAGGCCCGGCTGCTCGATCTCAAGCGAGACTACACGGTGGTGCTGGTGACGCACATCCTGCGCCAGGCCAAGCGGCTGGCCGACCACGTGATTTTCATGTACCTGGGCGATCTGGTAGAATCCGGTCCGGCGGACGAGGTCTTCAACCGCCCGCGCGAGGCGCGCACGCGCGCCTATCTCGAAGGCGCGTTTTAGGTTCAAGGTTCAAAGTTCAAGGTTGAAGGTCGGCGGCCGTGGTGCGGCGACCTGCGGGTCGTTGCGTGGTGCGTGGTGCGTGGTGCGTGGTGCGACCCTCGACCTTTGACCTTCGACCTTTGACCTTTCACCTTTGACACCAAAGGACACTCCCATGCCTGAGCTCTCTCTCCACACCCTGGCGGTCCACGCCGGCGCACATGGGCCGCGGCCCGCGTTCGATCCGGTCGTCGCGCCCATCTATCACAGCGTCAGCTACACCTACGACGATGCTGAGGATCTGGACGCGGCGCTGGCCGGAACCAACCCGAATCCGGTCTATGCCCGCTACGGCAACCCTACCGTGGCCAGTCTGGAGGCCGCGGTGGCGGCGCTGGAGGGCGGCGAAGCCGCGCTGGCCTACGGGTCGGGCATGGCGGCCCTCCACGGTGCACTGCTGGCCGCGGGCGCGCGGGCCGGTGCGGCGGTGGTGGCGGCCAGCGATGTCTATGGCGCCACCTACGCGCTGCTGGACCGGCTGCTGGCGAGCCAGGGCGTGACCGTACGTTTCGTGGACGTTACGGATTTCGCTGCGGTGGGGGCGGCCCTGAGGGCAACCGCGAGGGTTGCCCCTACAGTCGCATTGCTGGTCGAGACGATCTCCAACCCGCTGCTGAAGGTGGCCGACCTGCCGCGGCTGGCCGAGCTGGCGCACGCGCAGGGCGCCGCGCTCATCGTCGACAACACCTTTGCCACGCCGGTGCTCTGCCGACCGCTGGCGTTGGGCGCCGACTTCGTCGTGCACAGCGCGACCAAGTACCTGGGCGGCCACGGCGACGTGCTGGGGGGCGTCGTCGTGACCAGCGCCGCGCGGCGGGCTGAGTTATTGGACATCAACAAGCTGGTCGGCGCAAATCTGGGGCCGCAGGAGGCGTGGCTGATCCAGCGCGGGCTGAAGACGCTGCCGCTGCGCGTCGAGCGGCAGTGCGCCAACGCGGCGCAGATCGCGTCCTGGCTGGCTGGACACCCCCGCGTGGCGCACGTGAACTACCCCGGCCTGGCGGCGCACCCGCAGCACGCGCTGGCCGGTCAACTGCTGGGCGACCATCAAGACGGCCCCTTCGGCGCCGCCGAAGACGTTGCCTATGGCGGCATGATCAGCTTCGACCTGCGGGGCGCGGGCCGGGCGGAGGTCTTCCGCTTCATGGAGGCGCTGCGGCTGGTCCAGCCGGCCACCTCGCTGGGCGACGTCTACACCCTGACGCTGTACCCCGCGATGTCGTCGCACCGCGCGCTGACGCCTGAGCTGCGCCGCGCGCTCGGGATCGGCGATGGGCTGGTGCGGCTGTCGGTGGGGATCGAGGACGCGGGGGATATTATCGCGGACCTGGCGCAGGCGTTGAGACAGGGGCCCGAAATCCCTTAAACGCTAAGACTGGTGTTCTTCTCAAGGGTGCGCAGAACCAGCAATATCACGGCCGAGATCATGATCAGTATCAGCGAAAGGCTCAGGGCAACCCCCAGGTTTGTCTCGAAGCCATTGAAGATGACCAGCGGCATCGTTTGCGTGAAGCCCTGCAGGTTGCCCGCAAAGATCATGGTTGCCCCAAACTCGCCGAAGGCGCGCGCCCAGCTCAAAATCAGTCCGTTCAGCATGGACCGGCCGGCAAGTGGCAACATCACATGTCTGAAGATCTCCGCTTCCGTTGCCCCATCGGTATAGGCCGCCTCGATCAAATCGGCGCGCACGGAGGCAAAACCCAGCCGCGCGGCGCGGATGTAGAGCGGGGCGGAGACAAAGGCCTGGGCGAACACAACGGCCGCGGTCGTGAAAGGGAGGTGAATGCCGAGCTCATGCAGCGGTCCGCCGAACAGGCCGTTTCGTCCAAATGCCAGAAGCAGCCCGATCCCAGCCACCATGGGCGGCAGGACAATCGGCAGGTCAATGACCGTTTCCACCGCAGCTTTGTTGCGAAATGACCAGCGCGCCAGTACATAGGCCAGCGGCGTTCCGAGCAGCAGAGTAACCAGCATACTGACGACACTGGTGAAGACGCTCAGTTGGGCGGCCGCTACCACCGACGGATCCGCCAGGTAGCCTGCAAAGCCGGCGCCGACACCATGCCATAGCAGCACCAACAGCGGGATGGCCAGCAGAGAGCCAGCCAGTCCGCCAATCAGGAGGAAGCCCGCCAGCGGTCGAACCCGGTGGATCTTCTGGTGGTATGCCACTTCATTGACGCCCACCAGCGCGGCTCGGCCTTTCGCGAGCTTCACTCCGGTCGTATTCAGGCGCATCGTATCTTGGATCATTTCCACCATCTTTCGGACGCGCTGCCGCGCCCCCTATGCCTTACGGTTTGCCGGGCAAGAAGCCCCATTTCTTCAAAATCGCCTGTCCATCCGCTGAGACCAGGTACGCAGCGAAAGCAGCCGCTTGGTCTGCGTTGGAGGCTGCGGCCAAGGGAGCCACGTTCAGTTGCGTGATGACGTTCAGCTCCGGCGGTATGCTGATGGTCTTGAGCGCAGGAGCGGCGACAGCATCGGTGACAAACACAATGCCGGCATCGGCCTCACCCAACTGGAGTTTGGAGACGATGGGCTTGACGCCGGCTTCGTTGGAGACGATGTTCGCCAACACCTTATCCTTGAACCCCGCACCGATCTGCTTATCCATCTTGTCCAGGGCAGCCAGGGTCACCTTGCCGATCGGCGTATCCACGACCGCGACCAACAATCTCACGCCTGGGTTTGCCAGATCTTCAAGCTTCTGCAGGTTGGCGGAATTCTTGGCCGGCAGAACGACGATGAGCTGATTCATCGCAAAGACCCTGGCCTTGCCGGCAGCAACGGTTTGATCGGTGACGGCATCATCCATGTCCTTCTGGCTGGCAGTGACGAAGACATCGCCCGTTGCACCCTGGGTGAGCTGCAGCCGTTGGGTGGGGGAGTGGCCAATCTCGACGACAACTTTGACGCCCGGATTCGCTGTCTCATAGGCCGCAGTCAGCTCTTTGGCGGCATCGGTCAGGGAGGAAGGCGCCAACACTTTCAGCGTGACGTTCTGCACCGGAGCAGCGGGCGCCGTAGTGGCAGCCGGAATCGATACGGCCGGCGCAGGACTGACACAGCCCGTCAGGAGGACGATAAGAACCAGCACAAAGGGGATGGTCGACGAGCTTTTCATGTTACACCCTCCGGAGTATCTTGATGAAACTATATGCGGATCAGGCCGATCGATAGGATGATTCCACCCAGCACTACCCACAGAATGTCAACCTTGCGAAGCAAAGCCAGCATGGCTGCTGACGCCAGCAGAACATGGATGACATCCCATTGGACTTGGAAGCCAAAACGCAGGGCGACCGAAACCAATAGACCTACAAACGAACAAAGAACCCCTTGAATTGCTCCACGGAAAACCGGGGATGCAGACAGGCGGCCATAGAAGGGAGAAATGCCAACTACAATCAGAAACGATGGCAGAAAGATGCTGACGGAAGCAACGACAGCACCTGGAACCCTGGCCAGCATGTAGCCAATGAAGGTGGCAGTGATCACAATCGGGCCCGGGGTGACCTGACCCAGCACGATCCCATTCATGAAAGTCTGGCCGGCCAGCCAGCCGTTGATTTCCACCACCTCACGATACATGATGGGCACGGAAGCAAACCCACCGCCAAAAGCCATCAAATCTACCTTGATCATGAGCAAAGCCAGGCGGAATAGCTCCGGTGCGAGCCAATAGAGCGCTGCCAGAGCAACCCCGGCGACTGCCATGATCAGGGCCACAGGCCTCTTGTAAAGAGGAAGGCCTGTCGACCTTCCCGTCTCAGATACGGCTGAGGCCGGGCGGCGCAGGAGCAGCCAACCTGCCGCCGCCGCCAGCAGGATGACGGCCAGAGAATTGACGCTCATCCAGAACAATGCAGCGGAGATGCTGGCAATCAGCCACTGCTGCCAATGTTTCAGCGTTGTCTTTCCGAAGGAAATGGCGGCATTGGCCACGATCGCCACAACTACCGCCTGGAGGCCGCTGAATACGGCAACGACTGCCGGCAGCGAGCCAGTTCGCGCATAGAGCATTGCAAAAACCAGCATCAGGCAGAATGCGGGCAGGCCGAAACCGACATAACTGGCAGCCGCGCCGGCGACTCCTCCCCTGTGCAGGCCAACATAAGCAGCCGTCTGCATCGCAGTCGCGCCGGGAACCATCTGGCAAAAGGCAACGCCTTCATTGAACTCTCGGGCGCTCAACCAGCCCTTGCGCTCCACGGCCAGCCTGCGGATGTAGGCGACCATCGAGGGGCCGCCAAAGGCAGTGACACCCAGGCGCAGAAAGTTCAAGAAGAGCTCGCTGACAGCAGGCGGGTTATCGACCACCGAACGTCCGTCCGTCACCTTCACCGCACTCAATCCTCACCTCCCGATGAGCGGAAGGTTCTGGTGCGCACACAGACCAACTTTCCGGGTGCGCCTAGCCTACTTCAAGGACAAACGGGACTTTTTGGGACTTACCGGCATATCTGAATTCGAACCAGGCTTTGTACTTCCCCGGTTTCGGGAATTTCACGGCGAATTCCAGGTTATTGCGATCTACAAAGTCCGGCCTCAGAAAGGTCGTGAGCTTCTCATCGACAACATACAGGTGGCAAAATGCCCCTGACGCCATCTCGATCTCTCCCGTGCGCACGTTGCCTGCTTCATCGATCGCTTCGAAGTAGAGATAGTTCTCCTGTCCCGCCACCAGTGCGCCCCTGGTCCTAAGGGTGACGCGTAAATTGGCGACCGTCTGCGTGGGTGACGCGTCCGGCGCCAGTGCGGCAGCGGGCGTCTTGGCCGATCCGACGTCGATGGGCACGGCCAGGGTCACCTGTTCGCCCCCCAGCGGCCGGAATTCCACGAACGCGACATACTGCCCTTCGGTCGGGAACACGGCCTGCGGCCGCGCGGCCCGCGAATCGAACGACGGCGGCGCGACGGTAGGCTTCGCCGCCGTGGGTTGGGCGGCCGGCTGCGCCGCGCCCATGCCCATGCCCCCTCCGACGCTTGCTGAGCCGGCGGGTTTCAGGAACAACGGCTCTGCTTGCAGTGAGGTCAAATCGCGGGGGACCACCGCGAAGTACGCATAGGTCGCCGACCTGCCGAAAGCGCTCACCTCGAAATCGGTCAGGCGTTTGCCGAACTGATCGAGGATTTCCATCTGGAGCAGCGTGGGCTTCCCTGCCACGATCGGGGTTGTCTGGTCAATGAAGAGCCGGTAGGCGGCAGTTGCGCGGCCCGACGTGCTCTTCCCCATCTGTGCGTTCGCCTGGGCCGGCATGAGCCAGCCCACGGAGAGTGCAATGAGCAGCGCCAGCGCGCCGGCAGGGGCCACCAGACGCGGCGCCAGTTCGAGCAATTGGCGGGCCAGCCGTTTCGGCGCCGCCACCTTGTGGACATCGTAACCGCGCAGCCGCAGGCTGTTGGTCACCACGAAGATGGAGCTGAAGGCCATGGCGCCGGCCGCGACCATTGGGATGAGAAATCCGAGGGCCGCCAGCGGAATCAGCACGACATTGTAGAAGAAGGCCCAGAAGAGGTTCTGCACGATCGTCTGCATCGTGCCGCGCGACAGCGAGATCGCGCGCGCGACGCCGTGCAGATCGCCGCCGATCAGGGTGATGCCGGCCGCCGCCATGGCGACATCGGTGCCGGTGCCGATGGCGACGCCGACATCGGCCTGCGCCAGGGCGGGCGCATCATTGATGCCATCCCCAACCATGGCCACAAGCCGGTGTGCCGCACCATCCTGCCCGCTGCCCTGGAGTCTCTTGATCTCGGCGACTTTATCGGCGGGCAGCACTTCGGCCAGGACGTGTTGAATGCCAACCTGTTTCGCGATCACCTCGGCGGTGCGCCGGTTGTCGCCGGTGATCATCACGACGTCCAGGCCGAGCCGGCGGAGCTCTGCGATGGCTTCCTGTGAGCCGGGCTTGACCGTATCGGCGACCGCCACCAGGCCGATCAACCGCGCGGCGGCTTCGCTGTTCGCGGGGCGCGCCGCGACCAGCATCGCGGTCTTCCCTGCGGTTTGCAGCCGCGTGACGTCCTGCTGCAGCGAGTCAAGCGCAATCCCTTCGTTCTGCATCATCCGCGGGTTGCCGATGATGAGGCTCTGATCCTCCACTGTGGCGCGAATACCGAAGCCGCTGACTGCCTTGAAGGACGCCGGGTCCACCAGCCGCAGGCCTTTGGCTGCGCCGGCTTCGGCTATCGCCCGGCCCAAAGGATGCTCCGAGCCGCGCTCGGCGCTGGCAGCCAGGCGCAAGACTTCGTCGGCTGTGAACGATTCTGCGCCTGCGGCCGGGGCGTCCACTGCGATGACGTCCGTCACGGCCGGCTCGCCGCGGGTGATCGTGCCGGTTTTATCCAGCACTACCACCTTGACCCGGCCTGCGCGTTCCAACGCCTCGCTGTTCTTGAAAAGGACGCCGTTCTCCGCGCCTTTGGTCGTGCCCACCATGATCGCGGTCGGCGTAGCCAGGCCGAGCGCGCACGGGCACGCGATCACCAGCACTGCCACCGCATTGATCATCGCACCCGACCAATCGGCGCGGGTCAACAGCAGCCAGCCGGCGAACGTTACCAGCGCGATGCCAATCACGACAGGTACGAAATAGGCGCTGATGCGGTCAGCCAGTTTCTGGATGGGCGCCTTGCTGCCCTGGGCCTCCTGGACCATGCGCACGATCTGGGCCAGTGTTGTATTCTTGCCCACTTTGCTGGCCTCGAAGCGGATCAATCCTTCCTTGTTGATCGTGGCGCCGATGATTTCATCGCCGGGACCTTTGCTCACCGGCATCGATTCACCCGTGAGCATCGACTCATCGAAGGCCGAACGCCCGTCGCTGATGATGCCGTCCACTGGCGCTTTCTCGCCCGGCCGCACGATGATGGTGTCACCGACGACGACCTGATCGACATCGATCTCGGTCTCAACGCCGTCGCGGATGACGTGCGCGGTTCGGGGACGCAAGCCCATCAGCATTTTCAGCGCTTCGGACGTCTTGCCGCGTGCGCGTGTTTCGAGGAACTTGCCCAGCATGATGAGCGTGATGATCGCCGCGCCCGTCTCGAAGTAGACGTTGGGGCTGGGAATCAGGCCGGCCACGACGCCGACGCTGTAGCCGTAGGCCACCGAGGACCCCAGGGCAATCAAGACATCCATGTTCGCGCCGCCCGCGCGCAGGCTTTTAAAGGCCCCGACGTAGTATTGCCAGCCCACTACGAACTGCACGATTGTCGCGGCGACGAGCATCGCGGCCAGATCATTCGGAAAAGGCGTGATAAAATCACGCGCCATGCTGTAGACGACCAAGGGCACGGTAAAAATCAGGCCGATGATCAGCAGGCGTTTTTGCCGGCTGATCTCCGCCGCGCGCACGTGGGCTTCCGCATCCTCAATGGACTCGGCTGCGCCCGCTTGCACGAGATCGAAGCCCGCCTTCCGGACTACCCTGGCCAGCTCGGCAATGCTGGTCAGACCCGGGATAAACTGCAGCGTTGCGCGTTCGGTGCCATAACTCACGCCGGCCGCGAGCACGCCCTCTTGCCGCGCCAGCAACTTCTCCAAGGCTAACGCATCGGAATTATCCCGCAGACCGGTGATCGGCAATTCGATATGGCCGGTCGGGATGCCGTAACCGATCCGCTCGACGCGCGCGATGATGCCGTGTTCGTCGAGCTGCGCCGGATCGAAGGCGACGGTAAGCTTCTCGCTGGCGAGATTCACATTCGCCATGTCGACGCCGGGCAGTTTGCGCACATTCCGCTCGATCGATGCGGCGCAGTTGGCGCACGTCATGCCCGTGACCGGCAGGGTAATATTCTTGATCTCAGCCATCAATAACCTCAAACCTCAGTGCTTCATTGGATTAGAGTGTGTCATCCTGAGCGGGTTGTCAACTCAACGCAATTCGCTGCGAGCCCCCAGCGAAGAGCCTGCCCTGAGTGCAACGAAGGGATCTCGTCAGCGCCGCCGGAGATGCTTCGGCCTGATGAACTCAGCTCCAAGACGCAGGTCAGGGACTCGGCCTCAGCATGACGAAGTCCAGTCCCATAGAGCGCTCAGGAAGACATCGCCGCCACGTCGGGGGCCGAGCTCTGGCGCAAAGACTGCACCAGGTGCCGCTCGGGGTCCTTGTCGAAAGCACGCTTGCAGCCGGCAGCGCAGAAATAGACCGTCTCACCATGATAGACGCTGGTCAGCTTGGCTGTCGCGATGTCCACCAGCATATCACAAACCGGGTCCTTGGCATACTGCTTCACGCTGCTCTTCTGCACCAGCCGGATCAGTCCGGCGTACACCGTCAGGCAGACCACGGTTGTGAACACAGCGGTGACCCACACGGCCACGGGAGAGATGTTGATCATCACGCCCAACATGCCGCCCATCATCCCGCCCATGAAGCCGCCCATGCCGCCGTCCATGGCGCCCATCAGGCCTCCCTGGCTGCCGAAGCCGGCGCCGAACGCCAGCCCGACCGTGACGCCGACCAGGTTGCTGACGAACATATCGGTCGCGGCCCCGATGAAGTAACCGATGGCGATGCCCGACATCATGCCCATCGTCATCCCGATCATCATGCCGAGCATCTCCGTCACCGCGGCCCGGTAGCGCAAGAGGTAGATGCCGACGCCGATGCTGACGGCTGCGAAGCCGGCGGACAGAACAACTGCAGTTGTGAGGTTCATTGCTTGTCTCCTAATTGGCCTTGACCATGAACTCAAACCGCAACTTCGCGGTCTCGAGTCCCGGGCGTTCGACCAGGGCAATCACCCGCCACGGCCCGGGCATCATGAAGCGCACTTGTCCCACGTAATGGCCGTCGCCGGCCGGCTCAGCCGTCACCAGGTAAGTGCCGTGGCTCATGTTCGTCATATCGGTGTCGAAGGTAACCTTGGCATCCGTCACGGGCTGGTCGTCGCTTCCGACCACGTAGGCATCCAGTTCGGCCATGCCCCGCACTGGCTGCGCAGGATTGCTGCTGAGAGATACCTGCACGTCCCCCGAGCGTTGGCTGCCCAGGATGGGGCCTGCCGGCGCCTGGGCTTGCTGCGGCGCGGGCTGAGCTGCCATCGCTGCCGCCATTGGCGCCGCCATTGGCGCCGCCATTGGCGCCGCGGCCGATCCGGAGGCTTCGCGCATCTTGACCTGGACCTGCACCGTAGCCTCTCCGCCTCTCTCGTACCGCAAGGTCAGCGGGAAGGTGTCGCCGGCTTTCAGCTCCCGGTTCAGGCCGAAAAGCATGATATGCAGCGATCCCGGCTTGAGCTCAACAACGCCTGACGCGGGCACGGGGACGTTCTCCACCTGCTGCATCTCCATGCCGCCCTGCGCGTCCTTCACGACCGTGTGCAGCTCCACTCGGCCGGCCACGTCGGTCTTGGCCGCCACCAGCGTGTCCGCCTGGCTGCTCGAATTTGTCAGGGTCATGAAGACCCCGCAGTCGCCGCCGGCTGCGCAGGTGTAGGAGTACGCGTCACCGGCCGTCGGGCCTATGGCAGTGCAGCCGCTCAACAGCGCCACAACAAACAAAAACAGCAGACTGATGATGAGATAGCGCCGCATGATTTTCCTCCTCGGCTATGCTAATGATGGCATCGAGACCCTGGGATCGCCGTTGCGTTCGAGGTCAGGGCCCCTCGACCACGGACATCCTGTTTCGCAAGTAATGCCGCACCTGCGAGAGATTCATGACTTCGCCACCAAATCCCCGCTGGAACCGCTCTGCTTCATCGCGGCCGACAAACGCCAGGATCCCCGGCGTGCAGCAGCACGCGACGTCGCTGCCCACCAGGTAGGACGCGTCGTTGGCGCTGACCATCTGGCTGTTTAGGAAGTCGGTGACAAGCATCAGGCCGGCTGAGGCGTCGTGCTCGAACAGCGCCAGGCCGCAATGCGGGCAACAGGCGGTCAGACGGCCGCGCTGCTGGCTCTGTAGGATGACTGCGCTGCGCTCGGGCGCGAGGCGGTTGCACATCGCGCAGAAACCGGGTGCGCCGGAGTTGGCGGCCCGCGAGGGCCGCGCCGCGCCGCCGCGCGTCTTGAGGAGCTGGCCGCCATCGGACAGCTTGTTGAGATCCCGATGGACGGTCATCGCCGACACGCCGAGCTCCGCCGAGAGTTCCCTGATGGTCAGGCTCCGGTTGGCATCGAGAAGCTCGAGTATATGACGCTGGCGTGAGGCAGGTGTGTGAGACATGTGATGACCTGATAGATTAATCATCGAACCTATCAGGAGTGTAACATTACAGGGGTGTCTATGTCGTCACAATTGGGGGTGATCTTCCGCTCACACTTAAGTAGCAAGAGGATATTGAAAGTAGGAGAGAGAATAGGACGCTGATCTGCGCTGGGACGACGCTGATCTCGTTGCTAAGGACAACGTTAAACCAGCGTCAACCCAGCGTATGACCAGCGGCCTATTCTTGATCTGTCACTGCCCCGGCGTCAATTGGAAGGTGAACTTCCCCACCCGATTGGAGTTCGCGCCCGCCGCCGGCGCTGCGCTGACGGCCTTGACTACATAGAAGTAGGCGTTTACCGGCGTAAGTGCGCCAACATCCGGGTAGGATAGGCCGCTGGGCTCGAAGAGCGGCAGCAAGCTGCTCGAGTCACCGGGCATAAAGTAGGGCGTGCTGCTTCGGAAGACCTGGTACTTGTTGGTTGAAGGTACAGTGAGCCAGGTCAGGTTGGCGTTCGCACCGCTGCCCGAGATGGTTACTGTCGGCGCGCCCGGCGGGTTGCTGATCTTCAGCTTCGCCACGAATGCGTTGTTTGTGGTCAGGGTCGGGTCGGTGGGTAACGGGCCATTGCCGGTGATGAACGCATTGCCGCCTGTATCGGTCGCGACGCCATAGGCTGCGTCATCAACGGGCGTACCCAGATACGTTGAGTAGGTCAGTTTGTTCGCCGCAAGGCTTGCCTTGTGCAGGCGCGCGACGAAAGCGTCCGTTCCGCCGTTGAGGAAGCTATTATAGGCGCCGAACGTCGTTGGGAAATTGCTGGATGCGGTTGTGCCTGTCACGTAGAGCCCCTCGACCGTATCGACTGCAATTGCATGCCCGTCATCCTCGCCGTTGCCTCCCAGGTAGGTGGCGAAGTTGATCGTTAAGGCAGGGAGCAGCTTCACGACGACCGCGTCGGTCGAACCACCGCCGAACTGCACGCCCGAGGTTGTCGGGAAGTCGGAGGAGGACGTGCTCCCGGCAATGTAGATGTTGCCGGAACCGTCCACGGCGATGCCGCTGCCCAAGTCCCCATCGCTCCCGCCGATCAGTGTACTGCCGCCGGCCGGCAGCGTCCCGTTGGCGGCGAACCTGGCCACCAGGATATCCGACGAGCCTTCGCCCGTCACATAGGCTTCTCCGCTGTGCACGGCAATCGCATAGCCAACTTCGGTACTGCCAGGATTACTGCTGCCGAGACAAGTGGTGTAGAGCGGCACGCCGGTGGCATTCAAGTGGGCGACCACCAGGTCGTTGCCATCACTAGGGGCGCAGCCCGGGAGATTCGTCGAAGAGGTCGTGCCCACCACGTAGGCATCCGTCCCCGCAACTGCAATCCCATAACCTGTATCGAACCCGTCGCCGCCCAGCCGCGACACATAGCGGAAGTTGCTCCCATTGGCGTTGAGGGCCGCGATGAAAATATCTGTCCCCACGGATGCACCGATAACGGGGAAATTGCTTGACTTGGTCTCGCCCACCACGTACGCCAGATTGCCATCGACCGCAATGCCCCAACCGATGTCGAGGTCAGACCCGCCCAGGTAGGTGGCATAGAGCAGGCTCCCCGTCGTATTGATCTTGGCCACAAAAGCGTCGGTAGCACCGTTGTAGCTTGGATCGTAACTGCCGGGCTGTGTCGGGAAATCGGCGGAACTGGTTTCGCCGGTGACGTACGCGTTGCCCAGGATGTCGACGGCAACCCCAGATCCCGCGTCGAAGGCTGCGCCGCCCAGGAAGGTGCGGTAGACGAGGTCGGCGGGGGAGTCGATCTCATCCGCGCTGGCAGGGGACTCCGACGCCGACTCTGGTGCAACGACGAAAGTGTCCTGTCCGGCCTGCTCTACGATTGCGCTCCGAACAGGGTCTGCCTGGCCGGCGAGCGACCACGCGGGCAGTGCTACATTGATCGTGCGACCTTTCATTTCGAGCCGCAGCCCGCCCATCGCGCCGGTGACCGCATCAGCGCCCTCAGCCCGTAGCGTCACCGCGCTCAGGTCAGCTCCTGGCCGGGCTTCGAGACGCCACGGCACGGTCGCGGCTGCTCCGTCGCCGATCACCAGGTCGACGCCTGGATAGAGTTCGCGGTAGCGCACGCCCGACCAAATCGGGACATCACGCTGCCAGCGGGAGGGATCGCTGCCGATCAGGTACGACACGTGCGTTGGCACGCGGCCGTACGGCTCCAGGGTCGTCGCGGGATTGGCTCCGGGAAAAGTAAAGCGGATGGCCGTGCCAGCGCGGGCGCTTGCCGGTTGTTGCCGGTGGCGTCGCGCCTGGCTCAGCGGGTCCTCTTTCGCCGGCTGCATCTGCTCACCGGCTGCGGCCGGGTCTGGCGCCATCAGCCAAAGGGCATCGTCGGTCAGCCAGATGCGTTGGTCTCCCCGCATGAGCACGAAGCGCGCCTCGGCCGCATACTGCCCGATGTTCTCTATCACGAGGTCGGGCGCAGCCGCCGCCTGCGGACCCTGAGCTGCGCTTGGGTCGGCTGTTGGCGGCGTCGCCGCGCCCGCACTGGCTGCCGGAGAGAGCAGCAGACACGCGAGAAGCAGGATTCTGCCCGCTGTTGAAAGCGGCACACGCAACTTGATAGCTAAGCTGGCATTGATGATCATAATCTCACTCCATTATCCGCTGATGAGCGGAAGGTAACCCCTGTAACCATTGACCCGCGTCGCGAGCAACGTGAACGACGCGTCGCCCGTCATCCGCTGGAACATGAACTCACCGGCCACCCGGCGGAAATACTTCCCGTCGCCCCCACTCCCCGCAGTCAGCCCCCAGTCGGGCGATGGCCCGCTTTGGAACGCTTCAATCTGCACCCAATAGGTCGTTCCGCCCTGCGCGGTGAACGGCGTCGGCAGTATGAACCCGTAGTCATACATTTGCACCCCACCCAACACAGGACCAGCCGTCTCACCTGCGTTGCTACCTACTTCATAGCGCACGAGAGGTGGGCCGGATAAGTCCGGCTCGGTTCCGGCCGGGATCGAAGCGTAGATTGCCAGCGTAAAGTTGACGACAGGGCCGCCGGAGCCGAGCCTGGCCGGGTCATGGCCGCCGCTCCAGCGTATCTCGCTGATCGCCTGGGTCGAGCTCAGCGTGAAATTGTCCCAGACCCATTGATCGGTGTCGCTGCCATCTGGGTCGCGCAGGGATGATTGCAGCAGCCCTCCGGCCGCGCGGGGCGGCTGATGGTACACGATAACCGCGGCCGGAGCAAGGAAGGCAAGGGCCGCAGGCGACTGGCGGGTGGCTTCGAACGCCGCCGCAGGCGCCGCCGCGAGGGGCCATAACACGGCGGATGCAACCGCCCAGACCAGTATTTTGCGCCAGACTTGCGGAAACATAGGGCCTCCTGGGGGCCGTCTGCGGGAGAGAGCACCCGCTCTTTCCCGCAGTCAAGTCCATGTGAACCGGCACACCAGGGGAGAAGACATTCCCTCCCCTGGTGTGACCCCGAGACTTACGGTGCGACAGGCAAGGGGAACGGCGTAGCATTCACCCATGCGGATTGGCCGACAGGGTTGACCGCCCGAATCCTGTAGTAGTAGGCGACGCGCGCCACGTTTCCGGTTGTGTAGGTGGTGACGTTGGCGCTGACGGAGGTGTTCGTCACGCCGGTTGTAAACGCCGCGTTCGTGGCGCGCTGGATGGTGAAGCCAGACTCATTGTTAGAATTGTCCACCCAGTTCAGCGTGACCTTCTCGTTGTTGCCCTGTCGCACGGCCTTTGCCGTCATACCCGATGGCGCGGCCGGAGTGGTGACCGACACGGTTGCCGTGTTCGAGAAGGCCGACGTGCCGCCGCCGTTTACCGCCGCCACCCGGTAAGTGTAGGTTGTTCCGATCACGACCGCGGTGTCCACGTACGAGACGGTATTGGCCGTGACCGTGCCGATCTGAGTGAATGCCCCGGCGCCGACGGCGCGCTGGATCACGAAGCTGGTCTCGTTAGAAGCGTTGTCCGTCCAGGTCAGGCGGACCTGCGGACCGTTCTGCAGCGCCGCTGCCAGGTTGGTTGGGGCGGCGGGCGTCGCACTCACGATCAGGGGCGCCGACATCGACTTGACGGTGAGGCTCATGAACTGGCCGCCGTAGCCGACGGTGTTTTGAGCGACGACACGGTACTGGTATACCACATTCCGGTCGTACCTGGCGGGATCGGTGAGGATGCGAGGCCCCTTCAAGTTCGCCTGGTTGAGCGGTGACGGGCTGATTCCCACATCGGTCCAGGTTGTGCCGTTGTTGATCGACTTTTGGACCAGGTAACTCGTCTCGCTGATCGAGTTGTCGGTCCAGGTCAGGGTCAGCCTGCTGTTGGCGCCGTTCCCGCTGACGGTGTAAGCGAGCCCGTTCGGCGCGATGGGCGGCATTGCCACAGACACCGGCCGCATCATGTCCATCTCTTCGTGGCTCAGGATGTGGCAGTGATAGACGTACTCCCAGCCAAAGTTGACGAGCTGGTTGGTGATAGGATCGGTCGGATTGCCGGCCGCGTCGATGTTGTTGAACGCAATCGTCGACCCTAATGACGTCATCGGGTTAAGCTCCCGGATGCTGTTGGGCAGCTCGAACGGCACGTACGGGATGATCGGCCGCAGGGCGACGATCGTGTCCTCGAGCGGGCTCACCCGGACGGTGTCTTTCCAGCCGAGCTCGCTGGCTTCGGTCGGAATGATGATATTGTCCCAGGTGACCCGGTTCAAGACCTGCACGTCGTACAGATGGAAGTGAATCGGGTGCGTGTCCACACCGTTGTGCGTGATCTTCCAGATCTGCGAGCCGTCCTGTGTGGCGATGGGTGTCATCTTGACACCGTTCACAAGACCTCCCGCGTCGAGCTTCGGCAGGTTGGTAGCGTCGATGAGCTCAGTCGCCGGGTTCACGTACGGGTAGAGGATGATGTTTTGCAACGCCGGTGTGGCCGGCACGGCCTCCAGGCCCAGATTGGCCGTCATCCGGCCGAATTCGTCGAAGGAGGCCGAGTTCATCTCGTCGTGGATGGCCTTGGGCTCAAGATTTAGCGCCAGCTTCTGCCAGGTTCCGCTCTTCGCCCCTACCAGCGTGTCGAACGTGAAGGGGTCGCCACCTTGTTGATTAATGCGCGCCATGCCGTCGCACTTGATGGTGGACGTCGGCGAGGTGCAGTCACCGCTGGCGGCGAAGCTCGTGCCGTACGCCGAATTGTAGGCCGCCTGCCCGACGATGATCGGGTGCTGGCCTTCCTCGAATACACCGGTGCCATTCGCTTTATGGAGGAAAGCCCTCTGGAGCTTGGCCAGGTCGAATGGGGCGGCCGGGGCGGCAGCCGCGACGACCACCTGCATGATGGTGCGGGTGTTCGGGCCGTAGCCGGGCAGGATCGCCGATGGACCGTTCGGGCTCTGGTCCGGATAGCCCGTGTAGTAGTCATAGCTCGGCACGCGGGCCGGGAAGGCTGCGGGCGCGTCGTTGTAGAGGATCAGCGTCTTGCCGGCGAATGCTGAAAAGTCGACGATCACGTCGGCCCGCTCGGCCGGCGCCAGCAGCAGCGAGTGCAGGTCCACGTTCCCGACGTCGAAGCGGGTCGGATCGGTGATCCAGGTGGTCACCTGTTGGCCGTCGACGACTGTCGGAGCCGGCAGGAAGCCGCCCTCGGAGCCGATCTGGATCCAGTCCGGGCCCCTCAGGTCAATCGTTGCGAGAGGATTGGCCGGATCAGGGATGCTCTGGAGAGCGGTCGGGAATACGACCGGGTCGGTCTGCGCGGCCGCAACCTCGGCGGGGTTCAGGGCCACTTCGCTGTTGGTCCCGGTCGTCGGGTCAGCGATATACCACTGCAAGTTCCAGAAGCGGTCGTTGGCCGCGTTCAGGATGCGCAGGCGGTAAGATTTCGGTTGCACCGTGGTTGTCGGGTACGCCGTCCCGTTCACAAGCGGCGTGTCATTGAACTGCTCCATGCCCACCGAGATGTTCGGCGTGCCCGGGATCAGCGGCGGCTCGCAGAATGGGTCAGTGTCGTACTGCCAGGTGGCCGGGTCATCGAGGCTGCACGGAGTCGCCAGAGGTGTCGTGAAGCCCGTTGCCGGGTCCATGTTGTAGTACGGGTTGGCGATGGGACCGTACACCGCGTTCGTTGCGGGCGGCCAGAACCAGGGGCCGTACATCCAGCGCCCGAAGGCGCTCATGCCGCCCGGGTCGCCGGGGTTTTGCGCCGGCATGTAGACGTGGTGATACCAGAAGTTGCCGTAACCGCCCCAGCGGGTGCTGTCCCAGGTGGGGTCTGCTGCGGCAAGCTGCGCGGCATCCGGCACGAAGGTCCGGTCCTGGATGATCAGCGGGATCTGGTCGGCCGGGATAGCGCCGCTGGCGATCAGCTTCTGCTCAGTCGCGTCGGTGATCAGGTAGCCGGCGGCCTCGCCCGCATAGACGTTCAGGCGGGTGATGCCCCAGGCATGGTCGTGGTAGAACATCAAACGGGCGCTCTGCTGGTTGGTGTAGTAGAACGTCATGCAGCCGTCGTTGGCGGCCGTGCAGTTGGGGACGCCCGGCACGTTACCCATGTCGGGCACAGACTCGACGCTGACGCCCTCGGGCCACGGGGTAGTCTCATTGGCCGGGGTGATCCACTGGTGCGGCGTGCCGTCGCTGATCCAGGGTGTGATGCCGCCGTGCAGGTGCAGGGTGGCCCGGTTGTCCGCAAAGCAGCTATCCGGTTTCGGGTACTGGCTGCACACCGGGTTGCGCACCGTGTCCGTTACACTGCCGCTATTCACCAGTTCCACGCCCCCCGGGCCCGAGCCCGAGCCCATGAGGCTGGAGTCTGTGGGTAGGAACAGGTCGCCCTCGGCGCCCTTAGGCAGCAGGTTGTAGAACACGATGCGGACGGGTCTGTCCTTGTTTGCGATGATGACCGGTCCCAAGAAATGAGGGTCGTCGACCGCGACCGCCTGGGAGCCGTCGGGCATCAGGGTGGGAGTAGTCGTGCCGTCGAGCTTGTCGGTCTGCAGCGCCACATGCTTGCTGAAGCTGGAGTTGACCGTGGTCTCAAGCTGCACGTACTCACGCAGCAGGGTCCCGGCCGCAGGCAGAGACGAGCTCATCCGCTCTCGGTGCTGGACGACGCCGATCACGTAGTAGTCTGCACCAGGGAACGTGACCTGGTCAGGCACGGCGATTGGGATGTGCTGGCCGAGGTTGTTGTCGGTGCAGTTGGCCCAACCGGCCGACGGGTCGCACAGCACCGGCAGCCCGTCCTGGAACTTCTTGATGCCGCCAAGTGTGGTGTAACCGGAGCCGCCCACCAGGTTGGCGATGCCGGTGACGCCGCCGGCGGTGACCGTAGCCGTGGCGATCGCCCCGCTGCCGGTCCCTCCAAGCGAGTCTCCGATGGTCACCGTCGGGGCAGACGTGTAGCCCGCGCCGTAGTTGTCGACCGTGACGCTCAGGATCTTAAGCGTCGCCACGCCGGAAACGGAGGCTGCAATGTCGCTTGCGTCTGGCGCGAGCTTGCCTGCTTGCTGCGCCGGGATTGCCTGCAAACGCTCAACCAGGCGCGCGTTGACCGCGCGGTTGTTGATCGGGTTGGCGAGAGTGCCGTCGAGGATCGTGTACCCCGGCGCCGTCGAGTATCCGGATCCTGGGGAATCCACGGCAATGCCGGTGACCGTTACGGTGCCCCCTGGGGTCGCCGGAACGCAGCCGGGTTCAGCAGCGCACACCGCGTGCCCCTTAGCCATGACGCCGTTCGGGCCATCCGGCATGTCGAAGTCAATGGTCGGCATCGTGAAGCCGCCAACTGGAGCAGCCAGAGCGGCTGCATCGACCCCGCCGTAGGCGGTGGCCGTGGCCTGCACAGTGGCCCCGCCGCCGGTGATGGTCACGACGGGCGCGGTGTAGCCGGCGCCTGGGTTAAGCGGGTCCACTGCGATGCTGGAGACGATGCCGGTGGTGGTGACCACTGCGTCAGCGGTGGCGCCGGTTCCGGCCCCCGTGATGGTGATCGTCGCTGCCGTGTAGCCCGTCCCGGGGTTGGTGATAGTGATGCCGGTGACCGCACCGGCGGTCCCGATGGAGGCGGTGGCCGCGGCGCCTGAGCCGTCACCTGTGATAGCCACGGCGACATCCGGCAGCGTGAACGGGCTGTTGGCCCAGTTCGGATAGGGGCCGAAGTAATGCGGCACCTTCGTCTCGTCCGTGGGATTTGGCGGCGCGAGCGGGACGCTGCTGCCGCGCGCGCCCTCAGAAATGTCGGTCTCCCGGGCGCCCACCGGACTCACTCCGCCCATGGCGAGGAGTGAGGCGAGCATGGACACCAGGACCAGAATATTCAAGTATTTGCGGTTAGCCATGGGTTTTCTCCTTGTGTTGTTCCGGTTCATTGAAAGGAGCTATCCTGCTACAAGTCCATAACGGTTTGGTCTGTCTCATTGCACCTCCTATGAAGTAGACAGGAAAGCGGGCACGGGCCCGCTTCTTGGCTGTCGAGCAACCTGTCGAATCGCTGTCAGCAGCGCCGCTGCGGGCAGGGATTTGGTGACAAAGGCCGCCGCGCCGGCTTGTTCCGCGCGATGACGCGTGAGCGTGTCATCGTGAAAGCTCAACATGATGACCGATGCGCACGGACAGGCGGAGCGCAGCGCGCAGGCCGCCGCAATCCCATCCAGGCGCGGCATATCGACATCCATGAGCACGACGTCAGGTTGCAGCGCAACGGCCAGGGCCAGTGCGGCCGCGCCGTCCGCTGCCTCGCCGATCACAACAAAGTCCGCTTCGGCGGCCAGCCGCATCTGCAGGCCTTGGCGCACGCTGGGTTGATCCTCAACGATTAGGAGTCGAATCATCACCACCCTATTTTCGACCCGGATGCACTGGAGGGTCTCCCCAAGTTGTGGTATAGTATCCCCGGTGCAGGTGAGGGCGAGCTGCACCCTGTCAGTCAGCAAACGCTCAATCATCGATGATTAGTATGGACGCCTGCGTGGCTTTGTGCATCTGGACAAAGCGTGATTTTTTCTCACGTTTTTGATTTATAAAGGTCTCACACTAAAGTATCAGGAGGGCCGGATGACGATTCGCATATTGATTGCCGATGATCACAGCGTTGTGCGGCAAGGACTGCGCATGTTTCTGGGCGCGGATCCAGAGCTTGAGATCGTCGGCGAGGCGCGCGATGGCGCTGAGGCGGTCAGTTTGGCGCGCCAGCTTCGGCCTGACGTCGTTTTGATGGACTTGTTGATGCCCGTCATGAATGGCATTGCCGCAACCGCATCTATCCGCCAAGAGACCCCCGATACCGAAGTGGTGGCATTGACGAGCGTGCTGGAGGATGCCGCGGTGATGGATGCGATGCGAGCTGGGGCGATCGGCTATCTGCTCAAGGACACCAACTCGCACGAATTGCGCCGGGCCATCAAGGCTGCAGCAGCCGGCCAGGTGCAATTAGCGCCCCAGGCGGCCGAGCGCCTGCTGCGCGAGGTGCGCACGCCGGAAAAAAGCGCGGAGCCCCTCACCGGCCGTGAGACGGGCGTGTTGCGGCTGCTGGCGCAGGGGCAGTCCAACAAGGAGATCGCCCGCGCGTTGAACATCACCGAGCAGACCGTCAAGACGCACGTCAGCCATATTCTGAACAAACTGGGCGTGCTCAGCCGCACGCAGGCAACGCTCTATGCCATTCGAGCCGGCCTGGTAGAGGCCCCGTAGGCCGGTCTGCCGCGCGCTCGGGCCGCAGGAGAGCTTCCATGAACAAGCCGCTGCTCCGCACTGCCTGGCTCCCGGTCATTCTGGCCGGGGCATTTATCCTGTTGGATCTGGGCGTAGATCGCCTGACGGGCGGGACGCGCGGGCTTGATCTGCCCCACTTCGCCCTCGGCGCAGGAGTGCTGCTGGTCTCTTTTTTCTTGCTTAATCGGGCGGTGGCGACCCGCCGGCAGGCCGAAGCAGTTTTGATCCAGGCGCGCAATGACATGGAAAATCAGGTGCGCGCACGCACGGTGGAGTTAGAGCAAGCGAACGCGGCGCTGCGGTTAACCCAACTGCAAGCGGAAACCGAGAAGCGCCACCTGGAGGCCGTGCTGCAAGCACTGCCCGTCGGCGTTGTCATCACCGATGCGGACGGCGGCGTCCTGCTCACCAACGGCATGGATCAACAGATCTGGGGACCACGTCCGAGCACGCGCGGTGTGGATGATTACGTGCGCTACCAGGCGTGGTGGGCCGATTCGGGCAGGCCCGTCGAGGCGCACGAATGGGCTTCCGCGCAGGCCGTGCAAAGTGGCAAGCCGGTCTATGACCAGGTGCTCGAGATCCAGCGGTTCGACGGCGGCCGCCGCTTCGTACTTAACAGCGCCGTGCCTATTCGCGACGGGGGAGGCCGCGTCATCGGCAGCGCCGTTGCCGTTCAGGATATCACCGAGCTGCAGCGCGCGGGACAAGCCCTGCGCGAAAGCGAGGAGACATCCCGAGCGCTGATCAATGCCTCGCCCCAGTCCGCAGTGCTGCTGGACGCGCAAGGTGTGACCCTGGCGGTCAACAAGACCGCGGCGCAAAGCCTGGGCGTCACGGTCGAGCAGATGATCGGCGCCTCTTTGTTTGATTTCTTTCCGCCGGAAGTGGCCGAAAGCCGGCGGGCTCACCTGCACACCATTTTATACTCTTGCCAACCCCTGCATTTTACTGATGAAAGGGATGGCAAGACGTGGGATAACTATGTGTATCCTGTTTTTGATGCGGGCGGCAGGGTCATCAGGCTTGCCGCGTTCGGTCAGGACATTACCGAGCGCCTGCGCGCGGAGGCGGTGCTGCGGCAAGCGCACGAACGGCTGGAGTACACGCAGGCCGCGGCAGGCGCCGGGTCGTGGGATTTGGACATCCTAACTGGCCACATCGAGTGGTCGGCGAAGACGTTCGAGCTCTTCGGCCTGGACATGCGGACGACGCCCGCTTCTTTTGCTGCCTGGCGATCCGCACTCCATCCGGAAGATCGGGAGAGCGCCGAAAAGAGAATCGCCGCGGCCCTGGAGCTGCACTCCGAGCTGGCGAGCGAGTATCGGGTTATCCTGCCCGACGGTGGCATCCGCTGGATCAGCGCCCTGGGAAAAGGCGCCTACGATGAGCAGGGTCAGCCCACGCGCATGAGCGGCATCTGCCTCGATATCACCGACCGCAAACTTGCCGAAGCGAGGCTCCAACACCAGTCCTCTTTCCCGCAGCTAAACCCTAATCCCGTCCTGGAGATAGACCCCGCGGGCAAGATCACCTACCGCAATCCTGCCCTCACCAATGCTCTTAAGCGGCTCGGCATGGAGGACGCCGCGCATGCCTTCCTGCCTGACGATCTGCCGGCAATCTTGCGGGCACTCGAAGACGGCAGAGACTCGGAGTTCCAGCGCGAGGTGCAGGTCGGCAGCGCAATCTTTGCTGAGACGATCCACGTGATCCCCGCGTTCCAGGTGGTGCGCATCTATGCCTTCGAGATCACCAAGCGCAAGCGCGTCGAGGAAGCGCTGCGTGCGAGCGAAGAGAAGTACCGTCTGCTCTTCCATAACATGGCGGAAGGCTTTGCGCTGTACGAGCTGCTCTATGATGCGCAGGGCAACCCGGCGGACTGGCGGGTCCTGGAAGTGAACGACGCCTATGTGCGCCATACCGGTGTTGAGCGCGCTCAGATTGTGGGCCGGTGCATCAGCGAGCTGTTCCCCGCGGCGATTCCCGAGTATTTGCCGGGCTTCGCGGCAGTTGTTGCCACCCAGGCCCCCCTGGAGTTTGAGACGTACGCCGCGGCCATCGGCCGCCATCAGCGCGTCAGCACATTCCCGGCCGGAGACCACCGCTTCGCCAGCATCATCGAGGACATCACCAGGCGCCGGCAGTCAGAAGAAGCGCTGCGTCTGGCCCAGGCTGAGCTGGCGCTGGACGTCCAGAAACGCAGCACATTGGAGGAGCGGCAGCGCCTGGCGCGCGAGCTGCACGATTCGGTCTCGCAGGCGCTCTACGGCGTCTCGCTGGGAATCAACACTGCGCTGACGCTGTTCGATACGAACCGTACAAAAACCCTTGAGGCGTTGAACTACGCCCTTGCGTTGGCGCATGCCGGGCTCACGGAGATGCGTGCCCTGATCTTCGAGCTGCGGCCCGAGTCGCTGGAAACGGAAGGTCTGGTGGTCGCGCTCACCAAGCAGGGGGAGGCCTTGCGCGCACGCCACGGCATCGAAGTCGTGTTCAGCCTGTGCGATGAACCGGACGCGCCGCTCGCGGTCAAAGAGGTGCTGTATCGCATTGCGCAGGAGGCGCTCCAAAACGCGATCAAACACGCGCTGGCTGGCCGTCTAGAGGTGCGTTTGACACGTGGACCGCAAAGTCTTGAGCTGGAGGTGTGCGACAACGGCATGGGCTTTGATCCGTCGGCGGCCTATCCGGGTCATTTGGGGCTGCACTCGATGCGGGAGCGGGCGCAGAAAGCAGGGGGCACGTTGGACGTGTTCAGCGCCCCAGGCTCCGGCGCACAGATCCGGGCTCAGATTCCGATTCCTATGACATAACCGCGATGGGAGACGCTCCGGCAGGGTGAAGATTCTGTCAAGTTGGGGCGCGTCGGCGTTCATGGTTCGTTCATCTCTGCGTTTTAGCATGCGCGTGGAACGCCTGGAAAAGGAACGAGCCCATGCGACGCGAAACCGGATCAACGATTTTACCCACCCCCCAGAAGGCTTTTGCGGGCTCCTCCGGTCAATGTTATAATGCTCGCGGCAAGACTGAGCCAGCCGCAGTCCAACGTGTCATTGAGGAGAAACCGGGCGCGATGCGCATATTGATCGTGGATGACGATCGTCCCAGCTTGAAGATGACCGCCTTCCTGCTCCGTGAGGAAGGCTATACGGTGTTTACCGCAGACAACGGCATCGATGCGCTGCGGATGATCGACGAAAAGACACCGGACCTGTTGGTTCTGGATGTGATGATGCCGGGCATGGATGGCTGGGAGGTGACCCGCCAACTGCGGCGCTCCACCAATCTGCCAATCATCATCTTGTCAGCCAAAGGCGAGACCAGCGATCGCGTTTTCGGGCTGGACTTGGGAGCCGATGACTACCTGGCCAAGCCCTTCGAGCCTTCGGAGCTGTTGGCGCGTGTGCGCTCCGTGCTGCGCCGCGCCGAGGCGTTCACTTTCGGTGAGCCCCAAAGCCAGCTTGTGGTTGAGGGGTTCCACTTGGACCCCGTCAATAATACGGTGGCGTTTTCCGGCGGCCGCCTCATCGAACTGACCCCGATCGAGTTTCGTCTGCTGCACTGCCTGATGCGCAATAATGGGCGGGTGCTGACGCACGAGCAGTTGCTGAGCACGGTTTGGGGTTACGACTATGAAGGTTACTCCAACCAGGTGGCCGTCTACATCCGAAGGCTGCGATCAAAGCTGGAACCCAACCCCGACGATCCCCGCTACATCCTGACTGCGCGTGGCCTTGGCTACAAGTTTGAGGCTGCCGGTTGAGGCTCTTCGTGTGATCGCGAACTGTCCCTGGGCCATCGCATCCGCCTATCTGCTGCTGTGGCTGTAAATCCGAGGTCAGATCGATGAGACTATCCCGAACAAATCATCAGATGCAACCAGCTGCGTCTTCTCGCCTCCGGCGATTGTGGCGCCTGGCGCCCGGGCGTTGGCTGCTGGTCCTGCTGCCTGTAACGTTCCTGTTGGTGGGCGCGTCGCTGGCCACAGGGTTGCCAACCTTCGCAAGGTTGGCAAACTTGCCTGACGGCGTCTCCTGGTCGGGCTTCAGTCCCGCGGGCTGGGTCACTGCGCTGCCGGTCGACAGCCAAATCACCGCCGAGGCCGGACCGGGCCTGGATCCTGCGACCGCCGCCTACGCCCGCAGCACCGATGCCGGCGCCTCATGGTCGGAGTGGTCGTCCGCCGGGCTGATCGTCAGCGGCGCCGTGAGCACGACGCAGACCCTCAAGGTGGTGGGCTTGAACCTCCCGGATGCTGCCGGCGCCAATCTGCTGCGCTTCCGGATCCAGGAGATCAGCGGCACGTTACAGACCAGCCCGGACTTTGTGCTGCGGGTGGATACGACCCTGCCGGCGTCGGCGGTGGGACAGCCGGCCGCGGGGGCCGTCTTGCGCATCCCCCCAGCGATTGCAGGGACGGCGTTCGATGCCACTTCGGGTGTCAGCGAGGTCAAGCTGAGCATCCGCGCCGGGGTGAGCGGCCTGTATTGGGACGGCTCGGGCTGGACCAGCGGCGAGCAGTGGCTGCCGGCGACCGGCACGACGAGCTGGACCTACGCGGGTGCTTTGCCTGTCTGGGCCGATGGCGTGACCTATACGATACGCAGTCAGGCCCGTGACGGTGCAGGCAATGTCGAGGCGCCTGCCGCGGGCAGCAGTTTCACCTTCGATGTCACGGCGCCGGCTGTGACGGTCGTCTCGCCCAACGGCGGGGAGACGTGGGCCGGCGGGCAGTCCTATCCCATCAATTGGGTTGCAGCTGATAGCATCGGACTGGTGAGCGCGCCGATCACACTGAGCGCCTCGTATGATGGCGGCGCCAACTGGACGGTGCTGGCTGCGGCCCAGGCGAACAGCGGCAGTGCTGCCTGGACGACGCCCGCGATCAACAACACGCAGGTCCTGGTACGCGTGGAAGCCGTCGATCGGGCCGGCAATGTAGGCAGCGACCGCAGCGATGCAACGTTCAGCCTTGACAACGCGCCTCCCACCGCGCCGCAAAACTTGACCGCCACCCCCGCCAGTTGGACCAAAGCCAACGCCTTCAGCGTCACCTGGACAAATCCGCCGGACATCGGCGCCGTGGTCGGGGCGTGGTACAAGCTGGATCTGCCTCCCGCGACCGACGCGGACGGCACATTCATCACCACAACGAACGTGATCTCCGGCATCAGTTTGGACACTGATGGCGCGCATCTGATTTATGTTTGGTTGCAGGATGCGTTGGGCCGCGCCGATCACACTGCAACTGCCGCCACCACCCTCCACCTGGATCGGGTGGCCCCTGCGCCGCCTGGGAGCCTGGTCGGCAACCCCTATCAAACATGGACCAACGTCAACAGCTTCTCGGAGACCTGGGTCAATCCGCCCGACCTGTCCGGCATCAAGGGGGCGTACTACCGGCTCAACCGGCCCGGCGCCTTTCCTGAAGACGGCACGTTCGTGACCACCACCAACACCCTGACGGGCATCGCCGTTCCGACAGATGGTAAGCACAGTCTTTATATCTGGCTGGTGGATGGCGCCGGCAACTTCAACAACCTGAACCGCAACGTGCATCCTGACGCTTTTTGGTACGATGGCACGGCGCCGACCGCCACGGCTGCCCTGGCGCCGGCGTTGCCGGCCAATGGCTGGTATAGCACGACGGTTGTCGCGACTTTCTCAGGCAGCGATCCGACCGGCGGCTCGGGCTTGGCCGCGGTCTACCACCAGCTCGATGGCTCAGCCTGGATCACCACGACCACGCGGACGATCACCGCCGAGGGCCCGCATCAACTGGTCTATTCGGCACGGGATGTGGCAGGGAACCAAAGCGGCTCGCAGGCAATCGATTTCAGCCTGGACCTGACGCCGCCGACGGTATCACTGACGCCCGCGCGGCCGCCGGCAGCCAGCGGCTGGTACACGGCGTCCATCGCCTTCAGGCTGGAGGCAACGGACCTGCTTTCCGGGGGCGCCCTGGGTTATTATCGTCTCAACGGCGGTTCATGGCAGACCGCGACCACGTTCACGTTGGCGACTGAAGGCGTCTATCTCATCGAGTACTACGGCCAGGACGCGGCGGGCAATCGCTCGGCCGTTGGCTCATTGCAGGTGCGGGTGGATGCAACTCCGCCGAGAACTGCCTATTTGATCGAAGGCGAGCAGGGCGAGAATGGCTGGTTCACGTCACCCCTGACCGTGACGCTCGTTCCCAACGACAATGGCTCAGGAGTTGTTGCCACCTATTACCAGATCAACAATGGTCCCCGACTGAGCGGAACCCAGTTTCAGTTGACTGCGGATGGCCTCTACACGCTGCTGTTCTATTCTGAGGATGCGGCCGCCAATGTCGAGAGCAGCTTCCCGGTGCAGGTGAAGATCGATTCCGCGGCGCCGAGCGCGCCCACCGCGGTAGGCACGACGCCGGCCGTATGGAGCCGCGTAAATCGATTCTCGATCCAGTGGGCCAGCCCCACGGATCTCAGCGGCATCGTCGGCGTCTACACCCGCATGGATCGCGAGCCGACCGGCGACGATGACGGCATCTTTGCTCCGTTCACCAGCCGGCTGGACGACCTCACCGTACCTGCGGAGGGGGCCCATCATGTGTATCTCTGGCTGCGTGATGGGGCCGGTAACGCGGATTATCGCAACCGCGTTTTGGCGCCGCCGCTGCGCTACGATGCCACGCCCTCTGTCACCACTGCGTCCGTGCAGGGGTTGGCCGGCACGGATGGCTGGTATCGCGGACCGGTCACCGTGACGCTGTCGGCGGCCGATGCCGCCTCGGGGGTGGCGCGCTTGCGGTATCGGCTGAACAGGGCAGACTGGGTGGTGACGACTCAGTCAACCGTGCTGATTCCCATCACCGCCTCAGACAAGCACGTCCTGGAGTACGGCAGCGAGGATGTCGCAGGCAACGTGGAGACCATCCGCGAGCTCATCTTGCGCATCGATGCCTCCCCGCCGTCTGCGCCATTGAATCTGCGCGCCGAACCGAGCGGCTGGCAGCGGCAAAATAGCTTTCGCTTGACCTGGCACTCGCCGCTGGATCAATCCGGCATCGCGGGCGCCTATGTGCGGTTCGACACGGCGCCGACCCATCCTGCGGACGGCGCTTTCTACCCCGCCATCGACGCGTTGGAGGGGGTGCAAGTGCCCGGCGAGGGGCGCCACAGCGTCTACCTTTGGTTGCGTGATGGAGCCGGCAACGCCGACCACACCACAGCGGTTGCGGTGACTGATGCTTTGTGGTATGATGGTACGCCGCCTGTGACGACGGTGGCGCGCACCGGGACGTTGGGCAGCAACGGCTGGTATGTCGGACCGGTGACGTTTACGTTCTCGGCCGTCGATGCTGGCGTCGCCGATGCTGTTTCTGGCGTTGCTGAGACGCGCTATCAGATCGATGATGCTCCCTGGACGGTCGGGAATGGCTTGAGTCTGACTGAGGATGGCGTGCACACCGTGAGAGTCGCCAGCGTCGACAACGCCGGCAACGGTGAGACCACCCAGATCTTCGATGTCGCCCTGGACCAACGTGTGCCGGTCGCACGCCTTGGCATGCTGAACCGTTATCAGTCAGCGACGAGTTTTGACGTCACATGGTCGGGTTGGGACCCAACTCCTGGGTCCGGGCTGGCTGGATTCGACGTTCAAATGCGCGATGGGTATGCCGGGGCCTGGCAGCCCTGGCGCTCAGACACCCGGTTGACCAGCGCTACGTTCACGGGCGAGCGAGGGCATACCTACTTCTTCCGGATTGCGGCTCGCGATGTGGCGGGCAATCTACAGCCGTTTACCACCGATCCGGTGTTTGCCAACATCGAGACCGTGCTTAACGGCAGTTTTGACACCGGCACTTTTGCGACCTGGAGCGCCAGCGGGCTGTTGTACAAGGCCGTTGTGCCATTGCCGGGTCCTGCCGGCGCCACCGTACTGATGGCGCGGCTGGGCAGCGAGGATTACGGACCCAGCCTGAAAGATCCCGGCCAGGTGCCCGTGGGCAGCGCCACCATCTCGCAGATGCTGCGGGTGCCCGAGCTGAGTCAGGCGCCGCGGCCGACGCTGATCTTTTGGTATCGCGTGTTCTCTTATGATGTGATCTACAGCCAGCGGCTGCAGCGCTACGTGGACACGTTTGATGTGACGCTGCTCGATGCGGCCGGGCAGGAGATCGCCCTATTGCTGCGTGACGGCAATCCGACTTCGAACTATGGAACTTTGTATGACACCGGCTGGAAACGGGCGTTCATCGATCTGAGTCCCTACGCCGGCCAGACGGTTCAATTGACGTTTGCGAACTATAACCGGCACGATAACCTGTTTAACACCTGGAGTTATCTGGACGACATTCAGGTGCGCAACTGGCCCTACAGCTATCGCACATATCTGCCGGTGATCCTGAGCGACAGGCCGGGAGCCGCAGCCGCGGCAGCCGCACTGGAAGCGGAACCCAGCTTATTCGAGGCGGATCCCGACACCAAACGCTAAGAACGGCAGGCGACATCAGGTGAATCTGCGTCTTTCTCTCAGGCACCCTGGCGTGCTGTGGCCGGTCTTCGACCGAGCCAGCTTCTGCGCGCGCAACGCTGGAGGATGGTGTGACCACGCGGTTTGAGCCGGGCAACGGCAGCCCATCCTCGCGGCCGCGCAGCCTGGTGCCGCCGCCCCCCGATTCTGCCGAAGCGCTCTACTATGAGGGCATGGCAGCTTACCAGCACCGCAACTGGGAGCAGGCGCTGGAGCGCTTTTCGCGCCTGAAGGAGCTGCAGCCGGCGCGGCCCGGGTTGGATGCCTTGCTCGATGAGGTGCGCTGGTTCCTGCAGCTTCAGGGAACCGCACCGGCCGCAGCATCCGCAACGAGCTCACAGCTGGCCTCCGCCGACACGCCTGCGGAGGAGCGCACGCGATCCGGACCAAACCGCTGGCGGATTCTGGTTGTGGGGGCAATTGCGTTGATCGGCATCGTGGCGGCGTTGCTGTTTGTCTTTCAGGGCAATCTCCCCTGGGCCCAGGCAACCGATCGCGAAGCTGAGGAGGCTTTCAACCGCGGGCAGACGCGCCTGGCCGTAGGGGACTATGAGGGCGCCGAGGCGGCCTTCAACCGGCTGCTGGAGATCAAGCCGGGCGACCCTGAGGCGCAGTTCGGGCTGGTTACTGCGCAGCGCCAGAAGTCGTTAGCCCAGGGCTACGCGGCGGCTGAGGCGGCCATCGCCGAAGAGGATTGGGACACCGCCGCAACCGAGCTGGAGAAGATCCTGGCAAGCGATCCCGGCTACCGTGATGCGCAGGCCAAGAGCGATTTCGTTTCCCAACGGCGCCGGTTGGCTGCTCTGTACGAGGACGGCAGCCGCCTCTACGACCTCGCCCAGTGGCAAGATGCGCTTGCCCAGTTCGAGAAAATCCAGGAATTAGACATCACCTACCGCACCGAGGCCGTGGCCGAGTTTTTGTTCGTCTGTTATTTGAACGCCGGCGAGGCCATTGTTGCAGCTGCAGATGGCGACGTGGCTACGGTGACCCAGGCCGTTGATTACTTTTCGCAGGCATTGGCCATCCATCCGCGCAACCGGCTGGCTGCGAACGCGCAGCGGCAGGGTGTCCTCTATCTGGATGTGGTGCGCCTGCTGGCAGCCGGCAGTCGCAGTGAAGCGGAAAGCCGGCTGCGGGCGCTCCTGGCCGAGGCGCCGGATTATGGCCAGGGTGCGGCCGCCCGTCAGTTGTATAAACTGTTCCTGGATGATGCTGATGCAGCCCTACAGGCCGGCGATATCCCTGCGGCCATCCGGTTCTATGCCCAAGCGCAGACCGTGTCCGGCGTCGATGCCAGTGCTGCTGCACGTGGCGAAGCCAGCGCGCGCGCCATCACGCCGACCCCCACGCCGCGCCCCACCGCCACCCCCAGCCCGACGCCGCCTCCGCTGCCTGTGGCTGTGGTCAGCGGGGGACCGCTCAACCTGCGCGCGGGACCGGGCACGACGTATGCCGTGGTCGGCCAGGCCGCCAGCGGCGCCAGGCTGCCGGTGACCGGCCGCAGCGCTGACGGCCAGTGGCTGCGCGTCTGCATGATGGTGACGGGATCAGTCGAGCCGCTCCAGTCGGCCGTGAACGCGGCGTGCACGACCGAGACCGGACAGCAAGGCTGGCTGGCGGCTGATTTGCTGACGGTGCAGGGAGACCTGACTGCCGTCGCTGTGGTCACGCCGGCCGTGCGGCCATCTTCCGGCGCCACCGCCGCGCCACGGCTGCCCACGGCCACCCCTGCGTCTCTGGTGGCCTGTGTTGCCGGTCAGGTGCGCGATGTCGCGGGCGGCCAGCCGTTGGCCGGTTGGACGATCACATTGCAGCGGGCGGCCGGGCCAGCGCTCACGACCCGCACGGGGGCGGATGGCAAATACCTCTTTGCAGGTCTGTCCGCGGGCAGCTACACCGTGAGCGAGCAGTTGGAGCCGAACTGGCGCAACGTCAGCCCTCTCGCCAGCACTGTGACGGTGGCACCTGCCGCGACCTGTGTGGGGGTGGACTTCTGGAACAGCTCAGCCGAGCAGGCGCCATCCCCTACTGAGCCGCCGCGTTGAGGTTGCCATGGCGATGCCAGCATTAAGCATGCCGGATGGCAGATTTGGCAACGGTCCGACAGTTGCCAAATCTTTCGCTAGCGCAGCGCCCTCGCGACCCTGGGTGCAATTCCTTGCTGCCACCCTATTGTTTATGACACCATTGCTGTTGCTGCCGCTGGCACGCGCCGCGCAACCTGAGGCCTGGCAGTCGCTGGGCCTGCGCGGTCAGACGGTGCTCGCCCTGGCGCTGGCGAGTCGCGACGGCCAGCAAATAATCTACGCGGAGACTGCCACCGGGCTGTGGCGCCTCGATGCCACCGAAGGCGCGCAAAGCGAGAACGGCGCCTGGCAACAGATCGATGCCGGCTTACCGCGTGGGATGCTGGGCGGGCCGGCGCTGGCTGCCTGGCGCAACGTGCCGGGTCGTCCCCATCAGCTCTATGCTCTGACCGAGAGTGGCATGGCCCGGCAGCTTTATCGCTCCGACGATGCCGGCGCCTCCTGGCAGCGCATCGGCCCGGCGCCTGGCCAGACGGCGCATCCCGCGCTGGTGGCTCTGCCCGCCCTGGTTGGCCCCGACTTGATCACCGTGGCCACGGATAGTCGGGTGCAGCGCAGCATCGACGGCGGCGCCACTTGGGCGCCGGGCGGTCCGTGGCCGGGCGGCGGCGCCGCGACTGACGGCGGCGCGACTGGCGGCGGCGCCGCAACTCGCGGCGAGCGCGTGGTCGCGCTGCTGGGAGATTCCAGCGAGCCCGTTCGCCTGTATGCACTGGCCAGCGACGGCAGCCTGTGGATCAGCGAAAGCGCGGGGTTGTCCTGGCGGGTCGTGAGCCCGGCCGCGGGGGGCGCATCGGCGGCAGCCGCGGCCACGACGGTGAGCGCGCTGGCGATTGCGCCCTATTTCGGCATCCGGATTTGGGCCGCTACCGGCGACGGCCTGGCTCTCAGTGCAGACAATGGCGCCACCTGGACCTTGTTGCCGCTGCCTGCTGCGTCGAGCGACCCCGGCGCCGGTTCCGGCGGCCGTATCGTGGCGCTGCGCAACGATCCGCGCGTGCCCGAGACCCTCTATGCTGCACTGATCGGCGGTGGGGTATACCGCTGCGATGCCTGCATCGCCGGTGATAGCGGCGCCGACTGGACTTCGCTGGGCGTGCCGGGGGCCGGTCACGTCACGGCCTTGGCCGTCGATCCGGACTCGCGCGGCCTGCTCTATGCAGCCACGGATGACGGAATCTGGGTGCGTGCCGTGACTCCGCCGCAGCCCACGCTGCTGCCCACGCCGACGCAGACTCCGCTGCCCACCGAAACTCCGACTGCTTCGCCGACGCCGACGTCGACGCCGACGGCTTCGCGGACTCCCACGCCGACGTTGACCGCAACCGCTACCCCGTCGCCCACAGCCACGCCGACCGCCACGCCCACGGCCACGGCAACCCGGCGGCGCACCGCGACGCCCCCGGCCGCCCTCGGTGTAACGCCCACGTGGACGGCCATCGCGTCCTTGCCGGGGCCGCAGCCGACTCAGCCACAGCCGCGGCCGACTGAGCCTGGGCTGACCGATGTCCCACCCCCGGCTACGCTGCCGCCGCCAAGATGACACAACTGCAACCGCCGATGAAAGAAAGCTTAAGCGGGGCGAACGCCCTGCGGCGGACGCGCGCGCCGTCGTTGTTGCGCATCCAGCGCCTGATGGATGTCCCAACGCGTTGGACGTTGTTGGCTTTGGGCGGGTGGGTGGTGTGGCGCACGCGCGATGCCGGCCGGCCCGGCCCCTGGCTTTGGATCATCGGCGCCTATGCGTTGATCGCGCTGGCGACCACCATGTTCTGGCTGGGCCGGCGCGCCGGAGACGCGCCCCCGCGCGCGCAGGCAGCGGCGACCTACGCGGCTTACGCCGCGGATGCGCTCTTTGCAGCCGCACTGATCTGGCTGGATGGTGGGTTGGGCAGCCCGCTCTATATTCTGCTGGTTATGCTGAGCCTGAAAGCCGCCGGATTAACGCCGGTGCTGCCCGGCATGGTTTGGGCGTCGTTTGCGTTTGGACCCTTGTATGCCCTGGCACTGCGTTTGGCCGCGGGCAACTTTGCCTTCCTGGCCGACAGCGGCTTTTTGAGCCGTTACACGCTGCTGTGGGCCTGGTTGATAGGCGTTGTCCTGCTGGCCTGGGAGCTGAAGCGCCGCACGATCCAGGCCGCGGGATTGGATCGCGTGCTGGTGCAGCAGCAGGCGGACCTGGCGCAGAAGACCGAGGTGCTGCAACGCACTGCGACCGACCTGGGCGATCGTGTATTGGAGCTGCGCGCACTGCAGGAAGTGGCGAAGGCGTTGGCAACCACGCTGCGGGCCGAGGAGACGCCGCATCTGGTGGTCGAGACGCTCCGCAATATCACCGGCAGCAGCCACTGCGCGGTGGGATTGTTTGAGCAGGAGGGGACATCCGCAACAGGCGTCTGGCTCACAGGGGCCGTCATGACCGCTGCGCAACCCGAAACCGCCGGTTTTCGCCTTCCGTGGGCCGAGGAACCGTCGCTCGGTGCAGCGTTGGCGACCGGACGGTCGACGCGCCTGGCCGCAGGCAGCACCGGGCAGCTCAGTCAGTTGTTGGACGGCCATCCGTATTTCGTCACGCCGTTGATTTCGCGGGGTCAGCCCATCGGCGCGCTGTTCGTGGCAGATCACGCGGCGCAGGCGGAGGTCTCGCCGGGCCAACCCGCGGGCCTGAGCGGTCTCAACGTCTCCGAGCAGCTTCTCACCAGCTTTGCCTATTTTGCGGCCACCGCGACCGAGAACGCACGGCTGTATCAGGATGCCTGGGAGAAACGCAGGGAATTGGAGGCGGTGCTGGCAGGCATCGGCGATGGCGTCGTGGTGGTCGACCCTGACCTGGCGTTGATCCTGATGAACCCCGTGGCGCGCGACATCTTGGGCCTGCAGGCCGAGCCGCCCATCGGCGCGCCGCTAGTGCCTTATCTGACGCCGGCCGTAGGGGGAGAGGCCGCGGCGCCGGCCTTTGTCGCCCTGTTGACCGACACCTTGCGCGGCGGCCAGGAGCAGATTCGAGAACTGGAGCTGCCTGGGCATGCCGGGGCCGCGACGTTTGGTGGGCACGGCGAGCCCAATCGCGACGGCAGCACCCGCACCTACGGCGTCCTGGCCTCACCCGTTCTGAATGCCGGTGGCGAGGCCGGCGGTGTCGTGGCTGTGCTGCGGGACATTACCGCCCAGAAAGAGCTGGAGCGGATGAAATCCAACTTCCTATCGGTGGTCAGCCACGAGCTCCGCACGCCTTTGCACTCCATCAAAGGGTTCGTCGAGATCATCCTGATGGGCAAGACCGGCCCGGTGAGCGAACTGCAGGAGGACTTTCTGCGCACCGTGAGCACCCAGACCACCGTGCTCCAGCGCATGATCGATGACCTGCTGGAGCTCTCGCGCATGGAGGCCGGGCGGATCAAGCTGCAATTGTCGGAGGTATCTTTGCCGTTGATGGCGCACAATGTGGCGACCAAGCTGGCGCCTCTGGCTCAGGAGGCCGGCCTGGAACTTCACTTCGACTTTCCGGATGACCTGCCTGAGATCGACGGTGACCGCATCCGGCTGGAGCAGGTGTTGACCAACCTGGTGGAGAACGCGATCAAGTTTACGCCGAACGGCGGGCATGTTACGGTAAGCAGCCAGCGGCGGGCCGATCGGGTGCTCTTGTCTGTTGCAGACACCGGCATCGGCATCCCGCTGGAGGAGCAGGAGAAGGTCTTCGACCGCTTCTATCAGGTGGACGGCAGTGAGCGGCGCGCGTATCGCGGCACCGGCCTGGGGCTCAGCATCAGCCGGCACATCGTCGAGCGCCACGGCGGTCGGATCTGGGTCGAGAGCGAGGGCGTGAACGGCCGCGGCTCTTGCTTCCGCATCGAATTGCCGATCGAACTGCGCCTGGCTGAAGCGCCGACCATCGATTTCACCACGCCGATGCATTGAAAGCCAGGGTTGCCCAGGGTTGCCAACGCTCCGAGCGTTGGCAACCCTGACACAGAATTGGAGTCTCGTGTATGGTTCTGAAAGAGCAGATTGAGCCCGAGGAGGTCGGAAGCATTGCCCTCCCCGTGCCGGCCATTCGAATTCAACCTACCAAAGGCTGGGCGGCCCTTCAGCTTGGCGAGGTATGGAAGTACCGGGAATTGCTCTACTTTCTGGTCTGGCGCGATGTCAAGGTCCGCTACAGGCAGACCGCGCTCGGTGTTACGTGGATCGTCCTGCAGCCGCTGTTGAGTACGGTGGTGTTTACCGTGATCTTTGGGACGCTGCTCAAAGTGCCCTCGGACGGCGCCCCCTACCCGCTGTTTGCGCTTGCCGCGCTCATCCCCTGGCAGTACTTTGCCGGCAGCCTCGGCCGGGTGGGCACCAGCCTGGTCAACAGCGCCCACCTGGTCACCAAGGTCTACTTCCCGCGGTTGATCATTCCGCTCTCAGGGGTGCTGTCCGCTCTGGTGGACTTCGCGATTGGGTTTGTGGTGTTGATGATCCTGCTGGTTGTCTATCGGGTGCCGTTGACGCTGCACGCCGCCTGGCTGCCGCTGCTTCTCCTGCTGGCGATTATCACGGCGCTCGGTTTCGGCCTGTGGTTGGCCGCGCTCAATGTGCGTTACCGGGACATCAACTATCTCATCCCCTTTTTATTGCAGATCTGGATGTACGCGACGCCGGTCGTTTTCGGCGCCACTCTGATCCCTGATCGTTACCGTTGGTTGATGGCGCTCAACCCTATGACGGGCGTTGTGGAAGGGTTTCGCTGGGCGCTTATCGGCGCCGCCCAGCAGGGCGGCGCCCAACAGGCGGCGAGCCCACTCGGCCCCTTGACCGCCGTATCGGCTATCGTCTCGCTCGTCGTGCTTCTGTCGGGCTTGGCTTACTTCCGCCGCACTGAGCGGACTTTCGCGGACATTATCTGATGCGTGAAATAGCAGTTCAACTGGAAAGCCTGAGCAAGCTTTACCGTCTCGGTGCGCTGCAGCAGCGCCATGACACCCTGCGCGACGCGATTTCTGATTTCCGATTGCGGCTATCTGATTTGACGAATCCAAATCGAAAATCAGAAATCCAAAATCCAAAATCCGAAGACCTCTGGGCGCTGCGCGATGTCTCCTTCCAGATCCCACGCGGCGAGGTGGTGGGCATCATCGGACGCAACGGCGCGGGCAAGTCCACACTGCTCAAGATCCTCTCGCGCATCACCGAGCCGACCAGCGGCTATGCCGACATCTACGGCCGGGTGGCAAGCCTGTTGGAAGTGGGCACCGGGTTCCATCCTGAGCTGACCGGCCGCGAGAATGTCTATCTGAACGGCGCGATCCTGGGCATGCGCCGGGTCGAGATCGACCGCAAATTCGATGAAATCGTGGCCTTCGCCGAGATTGACCGGTTTCTGGATACGCCCGTGAAGCGTTACTCCAGCGGCATGTATGTGCGCCTGGCTTTTGCGGTGGCCGCCCACCTGGAACCGGAGATCCTCTTGGTAGACGAAGTCCTGGCGGTGGGGGATGCGAGCTTTCAGAAGAAATGCCTGAACAAGATGCAGGACGTGGGACAGCAAGGTCGGACGGTGCTCTTTGTGTCGCACAATATGCCGGCCATTACGCGTCTTTGTGAGCGCGCGATCTTGTTGGACGCGGGCCGCGTGCTGGATGATGGGCCGTCACACCGGGTCGTCAGCGCGTATCTGAGCTCGGGGCTGGGTACGACGGCCACCCGTGAGTGGCCCGATTCTGCGACGGCGCCGGCCAGCGAGTCGATCCGCCTGTGCGCAGTGCGGGTGCGGGCTGAGGATGGCCGCATTGCCGAGGTCGTCGACATTCGGCGGCCAGTCGGCATCGAGATAACGTATGAGGTGCTTGAGCCCGACACCAAACTCATGCCGCACTTTGTGCTCTACAACGACGAGGGCCTGTTGATTTTTGTCGCCATAGATCAGGACCCTGCCTGGCGCGGCCGTCCCCGCCCCACGGGGCGCTATGTGAGCACCGGCTGGATTCCCGGCAATCTCCTGACTGAAGGCACCATGATTGTCGGGGTTGCTATGAGATCGACGGACCCCCAAAGGTTGCATTTCGACGTGCGCGACGCCGTCGTTTTTCAGATTGTTGACACGACGGAGGGCGATTCGGCGCGCGGCGACTGGGGCGGACATCTGCGTGGCGTGGTGAGACCTCTCTTGCGGTGGGATACGCAATTCACTCCCCAGGGGAATGTGGCATGATGGATGCGTTCAGCGGACGTGTGAAGGCGCGCCTGCGAAAGTATCGGCTTTTTATTCTGGCGCGCGCGATGCGCGATTGCCTGGAACGAGGCCGCACGGAGATTAACGCAAAAGACAGGCTGGTCGTATCGCTCAAGCCGGCGCAGACGCCCCGCGGCTATGCGCTCGTTTCCTATATCATCGATCCATTCCTGTTGCAGCCGGGGCAGCCGCTTCCACAGACGCACACCTTTTACTGGGAGTCGCTGCAGATTGCTCAAACTTTCCTGGACCTCGGTTACGCCGTCGACGCGATCAGTTGGAGAAACACGGAGTTTGTTCCGCAGCGAGATTATGCGTTCTTCGTCGACGTGCGTCACAATCTGGAGAGACTGGCGCCCTTGCTCAACGCGGACTGCGTGAAGATCTATCACAGCGACACGGCCCACATCCTGTTCCACAACGCGGCCGAAAGTCGCCGGCTCTTGGACCTGCAACAAAGGCGCGGCATCACCCTGTCCCCTCGAAGATTCGAGATGCCTAACCTGGCCATCGAGCATGCCGACTGTGCCGTCATCAAAGGGAACGAATTTACCCTCAGCACCTACCGCTACGCCAACAAGCCCCTCTGGCCCATTTGGGGCACCCCGGTGCATCTCTATCCGTGGTCGGAGGACAAGGATTTCGAGGCCTGCCGGAAGCATTTCCTGTTCTTCAGCAGCGGCGGGATGGTGCACAAGGGATTGGATTTGGTCTTGGAAGCGTTTGCCGACATGCCGGACTACGAATTGACCGTTTGCGGCCCGGTGGAACGCGAGAAAGGTTTCGAGCAAGCCTTCTACAAGGAGCTGTATCAAACCCCCAACATTCATACCCGCGGCTGGATCGATGTCGACGGCCCTGATTTTGCGCAGATCACGCGGAACTGCGTTGGGCTCATCTATCCCTCGTGTTCGGAGGGCCAGAGCGGCGGTGTCATCACGTGCCTCCATGCCGGCCTGATCCCCATCATCAGCTATGAATCCGGTGTGGATGTCCCCGAAGATGTTGGGATCATCTTGCGGGATTGTTCCGTCGCGGAAATCAGGCGTGCGATCCGGACGATCGGAGATCGTCCGGCGGAGGAGCTCCGGCAGATGGCTTTGCGCACGTGGTCGACTGCCCGCGCTCACTATACGCGGGAGCTATTTGCGCAGAGCTTCCGCGAGGTGATCTTGTCACTTGAAAGCGGACCGGGCAATCTCCCTTCCGCGGCTGAAGTCCAGTAAGCGAGAGACATGGTGAGCAAAAAGGCCCTTGTGCTTGTGGCGTTGGTGTGCCTGGCGGTGGGCTTTGCCGGCGGGCTGTTTACCGGCATATCCCGCGGGCTGCCCTTTGTGGGCGCCGCGCCCTCGAGCTGGGCCATCGGGATCTATGCCGGCGACTCGCCCCTCGAGCTCGCTCCTGCCAAGGGCATCCGAAATCCGGTTTTGACCGCGAAAGATGTATCGGATGTACCGGCGCGCCTGGTTGCGGACCCCTTCATGATCCGGCAGAACGACACCTGGTATATGTTCTTTGAGGTCATGAACGAGCGGACCAACCAGGGAGATATCGGGCTCGCCACCAGCCCCGATGGGTTGCGTTGGACGTATCAACAGATTGTGCTCGATGAGCCGTTCCATCTGTCTTATCCTTATGTCTTCGAATGGCAGGGGACGACCTACATGCTTCCGGAGAGCGGTGAGGCGGATGCGATCCGCTTGTATCGGGCCACCGCCTTCCCTGCCGAGTGGTCATTGGCGGGCACCTTGCTCGAGGGCCGTCACTATCTGGACTCCGCGATCCTTCGCTTTGAGGACAAGTGGTGGCTGTTTACGACACCCACGGAAAGCAATGACACGCTCTGTCTTTTTTATGCCGATGACCTTTTGGGGCCGTGGACCGAGCATCCTCAGAGTCCTGTCATCGAGGGCGATGCCAACATCGCGCGGCTGGGAGGTCGAGTCCTCGCGTTCGACGGCCGGGTGATTCGCTATGCTCAAGATGATGCGCCTGTCTACGGCAATCGGGTTCAGGCGTTCGAGATCACGGAACTGACCACGACCAGTTATAAAGAAAAGCCACTGGGGGAAGGCTCTGCGGAGGGCTCTCCGTTGGCGCCAGGCGAATCGGGCTGGAACGTCAGGGGGATGCATACCGTCGATCCGCATCGGGTTGACGAGGGTAAATGGATTGCGAGCGTGGACGGCAAAGGCGAACGCCTGGCTTTCGGATGGCAGTACTAGCGGAGAACGGGAACATGGGACAGAGCGTCGTACACCCAGCAAGACTCCCAGCGACACCCGGCCGGTCTCGCGGCAGGCCGGATCGGATATTTGTCTGGTTGGGGCTGCTGTTTGGGCTTCTATTCGTGGCCATCACGCCCCCATTTCAGGTCCCTGACGAGCCGCACCATTTCTATCGGGCCTATCAAATCGCGCAAGGCCAGTTGTTCGCGGAACGGCGGGACAGCGGAGCCGGGGGGGAGCTTCCTGCCAGCCTGGTTCAGACAGTTGAAGCGGTGATCGACGATATCCCGTTTCATCCTGAGAACAAGGCTGATCCGGCAGCCATCCGTGCTGCTTTCGGCATTCCGCTTGAACGATCCCGCACGGCTTTCGTGGTGTTTTCAAACACGGCAATCTATAGTTTTGTTCCCTACGCACCCCAGGCGCTGGCCATCGCGGTGGGGCGACAGCTCGATCTGTCACCTCTCTGGCTGCTTTATCTGGGACGGTTGGCCAATCTGTGCGCGGCCATCGTGCTGATTGGCTGGGCGATCCGCATCGCGCCCGTCTTCAAGCGCGGCTTTCTGCTCATCGGATTGATCCCGATGGCGGTCTACGAGATGGCGTCCGTGTCGCCCGATGCGTTCACCAACAGCCTGGCTTTTATGTTCATCGCCTGTGTTCTGGACCTGGCATACGGAGCGCAGCGACGCGTGACACCGGGCACGGTTGGCCGGCTGATGATCTTGGGCGCGCTGCTGGCGGCCTGCAAAAGCGCCTACTTCCCTCTGGCGTTCCTGTTCTTTCTGGTGCCAACCAGCAAAGCCCCGACGCGCCGCAGTTGGTTGATCGCCGGCGCCCTGGTTGTCCTGGCCAGCGTGATCAGCTTCATGTTGTGGAACAGCGTCGCGGCTGAAACGTTCGTCTCCTTCCGCCGCGGAAGCTACCCATCGTTCGCAGCCGCACAGCAGGCCATCATCGAGCATCCGCTGCGTTACGCTCGGAACCTCCTCGATAATATCGCCTGGCACGGCCTTTTCTACATTCACAGCTTCGTCGGCATACTTGGTTGGCTGGATACGCCGCTGCCGGTTCCGTTTGTGGTGATTTATTTGGTGGCGCTGGCGTTTGTGGCTGTCTTTGATGATGCCCGGTGGAGAATTTCCGGCAACCAGCAGGTGGTTATCTTGGGCATCGTGGCTGTCTCGGTGGTGCTGATCCTCACCAGCCAGTTCATTCTCTGGTCCAGCATCGCTGCCGGGACCATCGGCCGAGCCCAGGGGCGATACTTCATTCCGATTGCGCCGTTGGCATTCCTGCTGCTGCGCAGCCTGCGCCAAGCCCGACCCTTCACCCGGCTGGTGCCGGACAGGGTATTCGCCTGGACAGCCGGCGCGCTGCCCTGCTGCGGACTTTTGCTTGCCCTGGTCCTGATCGTTGTCCGTTACTATGGCGGCGATCTTGCATTGTTTTAGCTGTGCAGCTACCTGATGAAGAGGGAGCGGTAATGGCAGATAGCAATCTGTTGTTGCGCAGGCAGTTCCTGATGGCGCCCGATGTCGGCGTCGCTGATGCTGGCGTCGCTGATGCTGGCATCGCTGATGCTGGCATCGCTGATGCTGGCGCATCCCTCAGCCATTGGCAGCAGGCGCGTGTGGGCCACTATCGTCTGTATGCTCATCCCGACATACAGCTTACCAGTGTAACCTCTGCGGATGCAACGGTGACCGTGGCACTGGTGGGGTACATCATCGACCCACGCTGTCCGGAAAGCTCAAATGCCGATGTGCTCAACACAATCGCCGGGCTCGCCGGCTCGGTCGACGGGATCAGCGATTATCTGCATTCCGTTGCCGGCCGCTTTGTATTGGTGATCTCCACGGCTGAAGAGACGCTGCTGTTCCATGATCCGTGTGGGCTAAGGACCGTCTACTATACAAAGTACCGGGGTAAGACATTTGTTGGGTCACAGCCCTTAATCTTCAAATACGTGTTGCCTTTGGAAGAGGGAGAGCGCTTTGCGTCCTACATGGGATCCTCCTACGTGCAGACCCATATCGAGCATTGGATACCCAGCGGGTGCTCCCTGTACGAGGAAGTACATCAGCTTGTTCCGAACCACTACCTGCGCCTGTCGACGCTCGAGCAGATCAGGTATTGGCCGCTCCGGAAGCTCTCCCAGAAGCCGGCGGCTGAGGTGGTGGCGGAAGCCTCGGATCTCTTGCGGCGGATCATGCTGGCGGCCGCGAACCGATTCAGGTTGGCGTTGCCGCTAACCGCAGGGTGGGACTCAAGGACCATTCTGAGTGCCTCGAAGAGCATCGCTCATGAGATGGTCTTCTTCACTTTGCAATATCGGGACCTGCAGCCCCAATCGAACGACATCAGGATTCCGGCAAAGCTCTTGCGATCTCTTGGCCTGAAGCACAACGTTATTGACTGTAACATCGCTGTCCCTGAGGCATTTCGCGAAATGTATCAGCGGAATGCGGCGCCTGCCCACATGGACGATTGGGGATATATGGCCTACGCGATGTTTCTCGCGATACCGCAGGATCGGGTATGCGTGAAAGGGAACTGCTCCGAGGTTGCCAAGTGCTTTTATTACAAGTCCGGCACGCATCCCCCGATCACCTCGCCTGATCAAATCGTGGCCCTTGTGAATGGATGGCAGACGATACCGTTCATCCGCGAGCACATCTCCACCTGGTACGATCAAGCGAGCGAAGTGTCGGCCGATGCAGCCATCGATATCCTCGACCTGTTCTACTGGGAGCACCGCATGGGTGGTTGGCAGGCACAAGGCCAGCTTGAATGGGATATCGTCCAGGAGGCATTTACGCCGGCCAATCATCGGGGCCTCCTGGAACTCCTGCTGAGCACCCCTGCCGAGCTGCGGAGTGCTCCTGATTATCACCTGTTGCGAATGATCCTCACAGCGCTGTGGCCGGAAGTCCTGCGGCAACCCGTGAACCCAGCGCCAGCTGAGAGGCGGCTGACAAAGCTTTTGAGAAACTTGACAGCACTAAAACGCGGCCCAGGCGACTGATAAGCGGGGTAAGCGGTTTTGAGGCAATTTGTTTATTGCTGAGTTTTTGTGCTATTCTTGACATGCGTCAGAGGAATAAGGCGCGGTTCAGGCAGGAGTAGAGGGAGCGATGGCGGAAAAGCAAACGGTGATCGTCGTCATGCCGGCGTACAACGCGGCGCGCACACTGGAAAAGACGTATAACGATATCCCGCGCGATGTCGTAGATAAGATAATTTTGGTGGATGATGTCAGTCGTGACACGACGGTGGAGATCGCCAAACGGTTGGGCCTGAAAGTTGTCGTCCATATCCAGAACCGCGGCTATGGTGGCAACCAGAAGACGTGTTACGTCGAGGCCTTGCAAGAGGGTGCTGACATCGTGGTGATGCTGCATCCAGACTACCAATACGACTCGACGTTGATCCCCGAACTGATCGCTCCGATCCAGCGCGGCGAGGCCGACATGATGATGGGCTCTCGGCTGCTCGGCGGCGGCACGCTGGCAGGGGGGATGCCTAAGTGGAAGTTCCTGGCCAATCGGTCCCTTACGATGGCCGAGAACCTAGTGCTGGGGCAGCACCTTTCGGAATGCCACACTGGCTTTCGCGCTTACAGCCGCCAGCTCCTGGAGACGATCCCCTTTTTGCTGAACTCGGATGACTTTGTTTTTGATACGGAGGTAATCGCGCAGGCCGTGGCGTTCGGGTTTCGTATCGGAGAAATCGCCGTTCCCACCCGCTATTTCGCAGAGGCATCTTCGGTCAATTTCCGGCGCAGCGTGGTTTACGGCCTCAGCACCTTGCGCGTGATGTTTCGCTACCTCCTGCACAAGACCGCGATTCGACCGGCGCGCCAGTTTCAAGTCAAGCTGGTTGACGTGTTGAGCCCGCACTACGCGCCCGAAGTCTTTCGCACCCTCCCGCGTGATGACGCCCCATGACGCCCCATCCTGTCACTGCCGATCTGCCGGCTCAGCGGCCGACCGGCCACTGGCGCATCCTTCAGTTGTCAATCGGCATCGTCGTGAGCGGCGTTTTGTTGTGGCTCACGCTGCGCCAGATTAACCTGGCGGATGTGCGCGGGGCACTGCGCCAGGCCCGGCTCTGGTATCTCGTCCCTGCGATCGCTACCTATTTTGTCGACCTCGGCGTGCGGACGTGGCGTTGGCGGGCCTTGCTGCGGCCTATCAAGCCGGTCGGCTGGCGGCAGTTGTACCCGGTCATGATCATGGGGTACATGGGCAATATGCTGCTGCCGGCGCGCATGGGCGAAGTGGTGCGCGCGGCCGTACTGCGGCGGCACGGCATCGCCGTCAGCGCTGCGTTGGGCAGCATCGCCACGGAGCGCGTCCTGGATGGACTGACCACGGTCGCGATCCTGTTGGCGGCGTCCCGTTTTCTCGCGCTCCCCGATTGGTTGGTCCGTGGGCTGATCACCCTGACCGTCTTGTTTTTGGGTTTGCTGCTGGTGTTGGCTGCGTTGTTGATCGGCCGCGACCGCGCCGATGCGATCATGGCGAAACTCAGCCAACGTGCGCCGGCCCTCCAGCGGCCGCGGACCTGGCTGGCGCAGTTTGTCGAGGGGTTGGGGGCGCTGCGCAGCCCCGGGCTGCTGGGGCGTGCCGTGCTGATCGGGCTCTTGGCCTGGGCCTGCAGCGCATTGCAATATCTCTGGGTATTCCGGGCATTCAACTTGCCGTTGGGCGCAGCCGCGGCCTTCTTTGCAGTCAGCACCGTGGGTTTGAGCACCGCAATTCCTGCAGCCCCCGGCTATGTTGGATCGTTCGATTTTGTGGGTGTGGCCGTCCTGGGCCTCCTGGGCATCGGTTCCGGTGCGGCGTTCAGCGCGATCCTGACGATTCACCTGCTTCAGATCGTGCCGGTCAGCATCGCCGGCATGCTTGTCGCCTGGCGAGAGGGCATCTCGTTGACCGGGCGACAGCGCCGGCCGCCCCTGCCCGGCGCACCGGAGGCGTGACGCTATGAGGCTGCGACGCGAACGCTTGCTCCTGGGGGCTATCACGCTGCTGGCCGCGGGCATCCGACTGCTCTATGCCACCTTGCCCCGGTTGGCGCGTTGGGACGAAGCCGGGCACCTGGTCATCGCGCGCAACCTGGCTGACGGCCTGGGCTACGTGGCGCGTCCGGGCATCCCCGAGATGCACCTGCCGCCGGGACTGCCGTTCTTTTCGGCAGGCCTGCTCAAGCTGGGTTTTTCGCCTGAGTGGGCCACCTCAACCATCCACATCATCACCGGCGCGCTGCTCTGCGTGCCGGTTTATTTGCTGGCACGGGCTATTTATAACGGCCGCGTAGGGCTGTTAGCGGCCGCTCTCGTTGCGGCTTATCCGGCGCTGGCGGCCCAGCCGTTCCTGTGGGGCACTATGACCGAGTCGCCGTTCTTGTTGTGCGTCTTCACAGGCATCTGGGCGGTCTATCGGGCATTAGGCCTGGATCAGAAGGCAGGCGCCGGAGGGCAGACAGGGTGGTATGCGGCGGTGGGCCTCTGTTTTGGGCTGGCTTACCTGCTTCGACCGGAGGGACTGACCTATTTCGCGGTGTTGGGCCTGTTCATGGTGCTTTGGCACCTGGCCCGGCACAGCTTCTGGCGCGTGGTCACGTGGGGGCGCCTGGCGTTGGCGGTGTTGATCTGTCTGGTCGTCATCAGCCCCTATGTGCTGTTCTTGCACGCTAACAGCGGACAATGGATGCTCAGCGGCAAGATGGGCCTGATCCTGGACATCGCGCCGGCCTACATCGCCCATGATCAGGTCGCGCATGATTTGGCGGTGTCGCGGCTGGACAGCACCGGGCAGGAGATCATATGGTTTTCCGCGGAGCGGTTCCAGCGCAGCTTCAGTGCCTACGTGCTGGAAAGCCCCAGCCGTTTCTTCTTTTACATGCGGCAAAACATGGCCCAGACCTGGGACGCGCTTTTCCATCAGACCCTCTTCTCGCCCTGGGTGGTGGCACTGGCTGCGTTGGGGCTGTTTGCCCGGCCATGGGACCGACGCCGCTGGTGGCATGAGGGCTTGCTGTGGGCTGCGCTGCTGCCGCTGGTCAGTTTTTGGCTCTTGTTCGTGATCGACCGGTTTTTGATCGGCGTGCTTCCCATCGGGTTGATCTGGGCCGCGGCCGGCCTGGCGCATTTGGTCCGCTGGGCGGCTCAAACGCTGCAAGGCTTACGGCCGCGGCCGGCCGGCTGGCTGAAGACCACTGCAGCCGCACTGCCCATCGCGGTGGTGCTGGCGTTCAGCCTTTGGCTCGGGATTGAACAACTCTACGCCGGCTTGGGGCGTATGAGTTGGAGCCACAAAGACGCTGGAGTTTGGCTGAGAGCTAACAGCGTTCCGGATGATGTCATTATGGCGCGCAGCACGGAGGTCGGCCTCTATGCTGAACGCCAAGTCATTGCCAGCCCCAACGCTACCTGGCCCGAGCTGCTGGCGTACGCGCATACGCGCGGCGCGCGTTTCCTGGTGATCGACGAATATGAAGTGACCGAGCTGCGCCCGCAGTTCGGCTTTCTGATGCATCCTGAGGCCGCGCCGCCCGAAGTGATCTACCTGCGCACCTTCACCAACGGCGGCTCAACCCTGGTGTATCGGTTTACCGAGTAGGGTGCTCTATGCCAACGAACGAAGCACGGGAGGCCCGCAATGTCTGAAGCTGTTCTCAAGCGTGTGGGTGCAGCGGGTGCGATGGACAATCGACGCGGCGTGCTTCTGTGCGGGATAGCGATTTTCGCAGTATTCTTCGTCCTGTACTTTGCTACGAGTACGGTTTTGTCAAAAACGGTCGCCTTTCAGGAAGACGACATCCTCTTCGAGCTTGACACTCCGCGCGTCATACGCGACATGACGCTGCCCGAGGCTAATCATTATCGCTCCAAGGTTCACCCGCTCTATGTGCTGCTGATGAATCCTGTTGGGGCGTTGGCGAAGAAGCTGATCGGTTCGGATGTAAATGCGGCGGTCTTGCTCAACAGCCTCTTGGGAGCAGCGGGCGTGACATTGGGCTTTATCTTTTTTTGGCTTTACACAAAGACGCTCATGGATGCCTCGCTGCTCGCTTTTCTGTTTGGCCTGTCTGCCAGCCAATTGATTCTTTCGATCGTGCCGGACACAGCCTCACTGGCAATCTGCAGCCTGCTCCTGACATATATCTTGTTTCTTTTATCTCTCAGATCGAGGCCGCCCCGTCTTTTCTGGTGGATTCTTGCGGGCGTGTTTTCGCTGGGGGTCACCACGACCAACTTCGCGCAAACAGCAATATGCTTTGCGGTGAGCGACTTCGTTGTCCACCGGCAGCAGGGGGTGCGCCGCTTGGGAATCAGGTTGCTGAGTTTTCTGGGCGGCGTTCTTTTGATCGTCACGCTGCTGGCTGTGCTCCAGAAGGCGCTCTATCCATCGACGGTCCTGTTTTTTCTGCCAGAAGCATATCGTGAAGATCTGCGATATGCCAGTTGGCTCGTGTTCCAGTCGCCTCTGACAGTCGGTGCGCAGTTGTTCAAGAATTTCGCGTGGCTCAATTTTATTGCTCCTGATCCGACCATCTATGCGTTGCCGAATCATCAGTTGCCGGCCGTAACTTTCAGCAGATCTCTTGACTTCAGCGTGCCTGGCATCATCGGTTCGTTGCTTTGGTTCGGACTATGGATTGCTCAAATCGCTAAGGAAAGCTGGCTTCGACTGAGAGGGGCCGCACGGCAAAGCAGCAGGCGTCCGCTGGGTTGGGGTTTTTTGCTTTGCCTGCTTTTCAATCTCGCGCTCCACAGCTTTTATGGTGTCGGTGAGAAGGGAGGAATCGAGTACTTTCTGTATACGGGTAATTTCACCTTTCTTGTCTTAGCCCTTTGGGCCATCCCGCTTGAGCTGCCCCAAAAAGCCCTGCGCATGCTGCTGGCGACCCTGATCATCTGCGTGGGGCTCAACAACTTGTGGGTTGTCAAAGGGATTACGAGTCTTTTTGCAGGACTATAGCGCACCATCATGTTTGGATTGTCCAGGTCATGACCCTTCCTGATCTGCTTCTGGTGATTCCGCCCAGCCTGGGGCTCACGGCGATCCCGGTCGCTTCACACCACGAGGCGACATCGGGCATGGGCGCGTTGGCCTGCGGCCCACGGCCGTTCCTCTATCCGCCGCATACGGTCGCGCTCTGCGCAGGCGCGGCGCAGAAGGCCGGCCTGCGGGTGGACGTGCTCGATGCGGTGGGAGGCAAACTGACCGCAACCGCAGCTCTCCAGCAGATACGGGAGCGCCGCGCCGGCCTGGTGGCAGTGCTGACCAGCCAGGGCACGGCTTTGGCCGACGCCCATTTCCTGCGCCGTTTGCGGTGCGACCGCGGCGATCTGCCGGTCCTGCTGTTTGGACCGTCCGCGTTTTGCGCCGGCGAGTCGCTCCTGGCCGAAGGACTGGCCGATGGCGTGTTGCTGGGCGAACCGGAGGCCGCGCTGGTCGAGGCTGTGTCTGCGTTGGCTGGCGGCCGCGGGGGCCTGCTGGCAGCCGGCGAGCTGTCGCCGAGCCGTTACGTCGCCGGCAACCTGATCCGTGATCTCGATGGCTTGCCCTTCCCGGACTGGGGACTGGTCGATTGGCAGCCTTACGGCGCGGCCTCGCTGCTCAGCAGCCGGGGCTGCCCGGCAGGCTGTGCCTATTGCGCCTATGTTTTGGCCCAGGGCTGTCGTTTTCGCGCGCAGAGCCCGGAGCGCACCGTGGAGGAGCTTGCCTGGACGGCCGCGGCTACCGGAGGCGCGCGGATCCAGGTGCGCGACCCTGTCTTTGCTCATGACCCCGGCCGTGTTGCCGCCATCTGCAAGGGGATCCTGGCCCGGCGCTTGAAGCTCAGCTTCGCGTGTGAGTCCCGGCCCGAACAACTCAGCGACGATCTGCTGGCCGCGCTGGCTGCCGCCGGTTGCAGCACGGTCAAGATCGGACTGGAGAGCGGCGACCCGGCTCTGCTCCAGCGCCTTCACCGGGTGCAGCCCGGCGCGTCAGAGCGCTACATTGCAGATGCGGTGCGGGTGGGCCGGACGTGTGGCCGGCTGGGCATGACGTGCCAGGTTTTCGTCATGGCGGGTTTGCCGGATCAAGATGACGTCTCGTTGGAGCGCACGCGCGCTGCGCTGCGGCGCCTGCCGCAGGCGGCGATCCTACGTGCCAAGCCGTACAGCGCACATCCCGGCGTGGAGCTGGACGCGCCATCGGCCCGGGTCCCTGAGGAGACGCTGGGTTGGCTCGAGGCCGCAAATGCTTCGGGTTCTGCTGTATTGCGCCAACGGGCTGCCGCAATCTGGCGGCGCATCCGCCCGGCCCCGGTGCCCGCCGTCCCCCAGGCGCCGCCGCTGCCCGAACAACACCTGCTGCCGCGTCGCCATTCGTTGGCCGGACAGCGCGTGTTCCTCACAGGGGGCAACGGCTTTTTGGGCGGTCATGTTGCCCGGGCCCTGGTGGCAGATGGCGCCACGGTGGTGGCCCTGGTGCGTCCCGGCAGCCAACTCGGCGTTTTGGATCGTTTGCCGGTCGAAGTCCTGCGCGGCGACTTGCGCGAGATTTCGGCCTGGGAACAGGGTCTTCGGGGGTGCATGTTCTGTTTTCACGTTGCAGCCCTTTATGCGCCAGCAGGCGCGACCGAGGCGCTTTATGAGATCAACGCGTCGGGCACTGACAGGCTGTTGGTCGCCTGTGCGCGCCACGGCGTGCGGCGCGTGATCCACACCAGCACTGTCGGCACGGTGGGCCGGCCGGCGGATCCCCGGTTGCTGCCCGATGAGAGCGTCCCCTTCGACGGCTGGGAGCATACCAGCGATTACGTCAGGTCCAAGCTGCTGGGGGAGCAGGCTGCGCTCGATTGGTGTGGGGCCGGGCTGGAAGTGGTGGTCGTCAAACCGACGGCGCCGGTGGGCGCAGGCGACGCCAGGCCGACCGCTACCGGGCGGCGCATCCTGGCGGCCCTGCGCGGCGAGGTCGCGCCCTATCCGGCCGGCGGCATCAATCACGCGCCGGTGCGTGATATTGCGGCCGGGATGCTGCTCGCGGCCGAGCGTGGTCGTCCGGGCGAGACTTATATCCTGGGCCATCGCGACGGCAACCTGGACCAGGCCGCGTTTCTGGCCCGGGTGGCTGAGGCCGCGGGTGCGCCGCCGTTGCGGCCGCCTGCGGTCCTTCGGACCAGCACCACGCTCGCCGCGTTGACCGTCAACCCCGCGCGCGCGCTGGTCGAGTTGGGGATGCCGCAGTCCGACCTGCGGGTCGCGTTTGCCGAGGCGGTGGCCTGGTACCGAGAAGGAGACTATGGACGCACTTCGTGACTTTTGGATCACCTTTTGGATGGGACGTGCGGGATTGGGCTGGGGCGGCCGCTTGGCAGCCAGGTTTGCGACCTGGGCCGTGCCTCCGTTCCGGGGCAGGCGTGTGCTGGCCCAAAAGAGCCGCCGCGGTTTCATCTCGCCGGCAGCCGATATCGCCTGCAATGATCTGCGCCTGGGCGAGCACTGTTTTGTGGATGACGATGTGGTCATCTATAATCGCACCGGAGGCAAACATGTGAGCTTAGGTGATCGGGTCCATTTGTATCGCGGCACGATCATCGAGGCCGGGCAGGGCGGTTGCGTGGAGATCGGCGCAGGCACCCATATCCAATCCTATTGCCAGTTGATTGCGTGGCTTGGCAGCATCCGCATTGGGCGAGAGGTGCAGATTGCGCCCGCCTGCGCATTCTACCCTTATGAACACGGCATTGCCGCGGGGCAGCCGATCCACGGCCAGCCCTTGCACAGCAGCGGTGATATCATCATCGAGGACGACGCGTGGCTCGGTTACGGCGTCATTGTCCTGGATGGCGTGACGATCGGCGCCGGCGCGGTCGTGGCCGCGGGCTCGGTCGTCACGCACAGCGTCCCCGCCGGCGCCATCGTCGCAGGTGTTCCGGCGAAACCGTTAAGCCAGCGCAGCTGGCCGCCAGCGTAGCTGAGCCGCCAGCGCAGCTGAGCCGCCAGCGCAGCTGAGCCGCCAGCGCAGCTGAGCCAGTGCGAATCGATCTTTGCGACGCATTCACATAACCACATACCAAGGAGTAAACTTCTCATGAGACATCGAACGAATCAAAGCACTGCCCGCCGCCGATGGCTGATGGCCGTCGGTCTGGCCCTGGGCGTGCTGCTGATTGGCGCAACGATCCTCACGACTGTTCCTGCCAGCCTGGCCTCTTCCGAGCCCCAGGCAGCCGGTCCCCTGCAATGGACGAAGGTGCACACTGCGGCTGGCGTGCACTGGAACAGGCTAGTCTTTGTTGACCGCAACGTAGGCTATGCGGTTGGCGGGTACACATGGGAGACCCAACCGGGCGAGTCCAGTTTCGCCAAGACCACCGACGGCGGCCGGACCTGGGTGACGAAAAAGATTCCCGGCTCGCGGCACATGATGGTTGGGCTGGCGTGTCTGGATGTCAACACGTGCTGGACGGTGGGTACGAACCAGATCTGGCGGACCACCGATGGCGGCAGCACGTGGGTCGGCCTGTATAATGCGGGATACGGCGGATTTTTGTGGTCGGCTGGGGTTGCCCGTGACAGGCGCACCGTGCTGGTGGGCACGACCGGCTATAACCCGCCCAGCTTACAATACAACTTCTTGCGGTCCACCGACGGGAATTACTTCTCGGGGGTGGTGGTGAGCGGCGTGCTCGTGCCGTGGGACATCGAGTGTCAGCCCGGAGGCATCTGCAACAGTCCTTCCAAGAGTGTGCTTTACCGGTCGGCCGACTACGGCGCCAGTTGGAGCAAGATCAACCTTCCTGCTGCCATGGCCGGCCGTTTCTATGGCCTGAATTGCACTGGCGCCAACACCTGCTGGATGGTAGGTAAGCGCATCGATGACTGGGCCGACCCCTTCAACCCGATGATCTACACGACCACCGGCGGCGCCTCGTGGACGCGCGCCAACGTGGCGGGTATGCCGACGCGCGGTATGCTGTGGGATGTCGAGATGGTGGACAATCAACACGGGTATGCTGTGGGCTGCAATAATGTGACGGCAACCGGCGAAGATTGCCAGGGCCAGGGCCTGATGTATCAGACTGCAGACGGGCACAACTGGACCGCCATCCCGGCGCCGGCGATCGACGGTATGGCGTATGGCTTGACGGACCTGCAGGTGTTCGCGCTGGATGATGTCTTCGTCCTGGATTGGAATGGCAACATCTGGCACGGGACCAATCCGCCTGAGCCTACCTCAACCCCGACGCGGACGCCGACCCTGACGCGGACGCCGACCCTAACACCGACCGTAACACCGACCGAAACACCGAAGCCGACGTTGACGCCGACATCGACGCCGACCGAAACACCGACTTTGACGCCGACGCCGACCGAGACGCCGACCGAGACGCCGACGCCGACCGAAACGCCGACCGAGACGCCGACGCCGACCGCGACGATCACGGCCACGGCGACTGCCACTGCCACGGCTACGGAGACGCCGACCGAAACGCCAACCGCAACGCCAGTGACGCGTAAGGTATATCTGCCGCTGCTGCTGCGTTAACGACCTGTTATCCCCGCGTATCAGCGCCCAGGGAGAGATGTGAACGAAACTTCACATTCTCCCCTGGGCGCTTTTCATGCTCTGTTCATGCCGTACCATTACACTGGTAGAGGTCGTTTCTCAGTTTGTGACGATGACTTTGTCAAATATCGAGTAAATAGCTGATGCAAAGAAAAAATACTTCTCGAGAACGAAGCAATGACAGCGACATAACGGGGCCATTCGAGCGCAAGCGGCGTATTGTTTCCAAAAAGTCGCTGACTCGCTGGGCATTGGTTTTGGGATTGCTCGCGCTTCTTGCGATTCCTGTGATGGCGGCTGTTTTCCCCGGGGAGCCGGCCTCCTCTGCCGAGGCGCCGACCGCATTGTCCTGGACGAAGGTGCACACTGCCCCCGGCGTACATTGGAACAGGATCTATTTTGTTGATCGCAACGTAGGCTATGCGGTCGGTGGGTACACATGGGAGACCCAACCGGGTGAGTCTAGTTTTGCCAAGACGACCGACGGCGGCCAGACGTGGGTGACGAAAAAGATTCCCGGCTCACGGCACTTCATGATTGGGCTGGCATGCCTGGATGCTCAGCGCTGCTGGGTGGCAGGCACGAACGAGCTGTGGCGGACCACCGATGGCGGCAGCACGTGGACCGGCTTGGACACTGCGGGATACGGCGGCTTCTTGTGGTCGACCGAGGTCGCTCGTGACCAGTCGGTCGTGCTGGTGGGCACGACCGGCTACAACCCGCCCAACTTACAGTACAACTTCTTGCGTTCCACCAATGGGACCAACTTCTCCGGGGTGGTGGTGGGCGGCGTGCTCGTGCCGTGGGACATCGAATGCCAGCCCGGGGGCATCTGTAACAGTGCGGCCAGGAGCACCCTTTACCGGTCGAACAACTATGGCGCCAGTTGGGACCGGCTGATCATCAGCGCTGACCTGGCCGGCCGTTTCTATGGCTTGAACTGCACCGGCGCCAACACGTGCTGGATGGTGGGCAAGCGCGTCGATGACACGGCCAACCCCTTCAACCCGATGATCTACACGACCAACGGCGGCGCCTCGTGGACGCGCGCCAACGTGGTCGATCTGCCGACCCGCAGCCTGCTGTGGGATGTCCAGATGGTGGACAGTCAACACGGGTATGCTGTGGGCTGCAATGATGTGACTGCAACCGGGGAAGATTGCCAGGGCCAGGGCCTGGTGTATCAGACCGCTGACGGGCACAACTGGACCGCCATCGCGGCGCCGGCGATCGGCGGTGTGGCGCCCGGCTTGACGGATCTGCAGGTGTTCGCACTGGACGACGTCTTCGTCCTGGACTGGAATGGCAATATCTGGCACGGGAGCAGTGCGCCTGTGCTCACCCCAACGAGCAGTCCGACGCCTACGTTCACCTCGACGCCGACGTTCACCTCGACGCCGACGTCCACCTCGACGCCGACGCATACTCCGACGCCCACGTATACGCCGACGCCGACACAAACGCCGACTTCGACGCCGACCCAGACCCCGACTGAGACGCCGACCAGCACCGCGACGCCCACCCAGACGCTGACGCCCACGGCTACGCCCACATTGGTGGAAGGCGACGGCATGGTGGCCGGCGACGTCTACGTGGACAGCAACGAAGATGGGATCCGAAATAATGGTGAACCCGGCAAGCCGGGCGTGAACGTGCAGTTGCTGGCGCCCCCGAACACCGTTCAAGCGGAGACCACCACAGACACCGATGGGCATTACGGCTTTTACAGTGTCGTGCCGGGTGAGTGGCTTGTCGGGATCGAGGTGCCGCCAGGGACGGAACTCCTGAGCCCTCTCAACCCGGCGCCGGTGACTGTGATCAGCGGCACCGTTCGCACGGTTTCGTTCGCGCTGCGCGAGCTGCCGACGCCGACGCCCACAACAACGAATACGCCCACGACCACGCCTACCGCGACTTTGACGAGCACCCCGACGGAGACCAGTACACCGACACCGACCAATACACCGACTGCGACCAGCACTGCAACGTCGACGGTAACCCCCACACCCACGAGCACGGCGACGAACACGCCAACCCCCACCCCCACCGTGGTGTTTCCCAAGGTGAACGGCTGGGAGAAAGTCTACGAGCGCAGCGGCGTATATTGGCGCGACCTCCACTTCACCGATCGCTGGAACGGTTACGTCGTCGGCGGGCCGGACTGGGGCGACCTCGGCAGCGCGACGCTGCTCAAGACCACCAGCGGCGGCATCGTCTGGACGGCACAGGCGCTGAACACAAATTCGTGGATGGACGGCCTGGACTGCAAGGACGCGTCCACGTGCTGGATCACCGGCAAGCAAGGCAGGATCCAGCGTACTACGGATGGTTCAACCTGGTTTGATGCCGCCAACATGTCCGGCTTCGGGGGGTATCTGGTTGCTGCCAAATGGACTGGCGCCGGCAACACGGTGCTGGTGGGCGCGGCTGGCGGTCGGGTCCTGCGAGCCACCGACGGCAACACCTTCAATCTGGTGAACACCGGCTTCAGCACCTCGCAATGGGATTTCGACTGCCCGACGACCGGCGCCTGTTACAGCGCGTCCAGTGCGGACAGCGTGCTCTACTCGGCCGACACCGGTGCAAGTTGGTCCCTGCGCAGCACTGGCACCAGCGGGGTGACCTACTTCGGCATCGATTGCATCGACGCCAACACCTGTTGGATCGCGGGCACGAACGGCCAGATTCGCAAAACCACCGACAAGGGTCTCTCCTGGGTGCGCCAGCAGGCCGACATCCCGAGCCAGGTCGCGTTCCGGCGGGTGCAGATGCTGGATGCACAGCACGGCTGGGCCGTGGGCTGCACGAACCTCAACCCGGCCGACGACACGGATTGCCTGGGCGCCGGCGCCGTGTATCGCACGACCGATGGCAGCAACTGGAGCGCCTTGCAGTCATTTGCGGCCACCGAGTTGACCGACGTGTATGCCTTTGCGATGGACGACGTGTATGCGTTGGAGTGGGGCGGCCGGATCTGGCACTACAACGGCGAGAACCCCTTGATCACCGCCACGCCGGCCCCGACCTTCACGCCGACGCCCACGTCGACCTTCACGCCGACGTTTACGCCGACCCTGACGCCGACGTTCACGCCGACCCCGACAGCGACCTTCACGCCGACGCCGACCCATACGCCGACGCCTACCGCGACGGCGACGCCGACCACCGGGGATATCGTCGGCATTCTCTTCAACGACCTGAACCGGGATGGGCAGCGTGATGCGGGCGAGCCGGGGTTGCAGGGCCGGCCGGTTTGGCTGGAGGATCAGGGGGGAGTCATCTACGGTTATACTGTCACCGATGCGCAGGGCGAGTTCCGCTTCCTGAATCGCGATCCGGGTACCTGGAAGACGCGCATCGAATTGATTCCTGGCTGGGAGCCGATCGGCTGGAGCAATCCTGCCTCCTTGTACGTACAGGCTGGGGCGCGGCTCAAAGTGGACTTCGCTACAGCAATCAGGCTGACGCCCACGGCCACGGCGACGCCGGGACCGTCGCCCACGCCCACGTTTACGCCGACCCATACGCCGACGCCGACGCTCACGCCCACCGTCACGCCAACGCGCGTGCCGGGGGTGCGCGTGATCACCGGCCAGGTGTTTGTCGACTACGATCTGGATATGGTGCGTGGTCCTGATGAGCCCGGCGTCCCAGGCCTGACCGCAGCACTGTCTTCCTACCCGGGAAATATCGTCCGGCAGACGACCGTCACCGATGCCCAGGGCGAGTTTACTTTCCCGGATGTCGATCCCGGCGACTGGTACGTGGGCGTCACGGTCCCCCCGGGCAGCATGATCCATTACCCTGGCAATCCACTGCGCGTCCGGGTGACCGCACCCGACACGTCGCTGGTGCTTCCGTTTGCCCTGGTCTGGCTGCCGACCTCTACGCCGACGTCGACGCCGAGTCCGACAGCGACTTCTAGCCCGACGGCGACTGCAACGCCGACGCTGACCCGCACGCCAACGTCGACCCCGAGTCCAACTGCGACGATGCGTCCGCTGCGCTACAGCTATCTGCCGATGGTGTTGGCCGGCGAGGAGTAGCGTCAGACGGTTCTAGAGTGAAGTGCCGCTCACGGGCCTCCAGGGGCCTGTGAGCGGCAAGTTTGTGATTTAGCGCCTGGATGTCGCGAAAACCCGAAATGCGTCGGTTTGGGTTCGCCGTGGCTGGCATGCTATACTTAGGGTTGAGCCGGCCGCATGCCGGGCCCAAATCCGGACGCTCCTTTGCGGATATGTCCGACGCTGGAGAACGCGGTGCAGATAAGGCCAGACTGGGACTCGTACCTTCACACCCTCCGCCGCGCCGAAATAGATCGCATCTTTGGAGACTGTCCCCCTCATGCTTTTGCACGAGGCTTGGAACTGGGCGCCGGGGATGGCTTTCAAAGCGGGTTGCTGGCAAACTACGTCAGAAGCCTGCTGGTTACTGATTATAGCGCGAGAATCGAGCAGTTGCCCGACACTGAGTCGGTCGCGCATCGCATCTGCGATGCTGAACGCGTCGGCGAAACGTTTCCCGCTGCCGAGTTCGATCTGATCTTCTCGTCGAATATGCTGGAGCACCTGCCGCAGCCGCAAGCAGCTTTGCGAGGCATGCATCGCGTCCTCCGTGACGAGGGCGTGGTCATCCATGTCATGCCATCGCCGTTATGGAAGGTGTTTCATCTGCTGTTGTTCTACCCGCATCAGATAATCGATCGTCTTGAACGTTTCTCAGGCGCCAACAAGCACGGGGCAGCGTCAGCAGCACTGGACACACAGGAGAGCGATAACAATCCCAAGGCAGAGCAGCCCCGGCGCAGCTATCTTCGACGGCTGCTGGCGCCGGCCCCGCATGGGGTCTCGTCCGGCAATCTTGCTGAGTTTGGCGCTTTCCGGCGCACCAGATGGCTCCGTGAATTCTCGGCAGCCGGGTTCCGTGTGATCAACGTGATCCCCGGGCCGGTCTACTCTGGCTATGGGTTCGGCTTGGACCGCGTTCGGACATTCCTGCAGAGGCTTGGTCTCACGACTGAATACGCGTATGTCGCGGTCAAGGCCGGCTCCGGCGCTGCTTCACAGGGCGCACGCTCATGCTTTGAAAGCCAGGCTGGCCCGCGCGATCAGCGATCGCACGTTAGGCCAGGATAGAGAACGGAGCTTGCAGATCTGTATGCTGTTGAAAAACCGGCGCGCGATCCATTGTCGCGCCATGATTGGGGTCGCACTGGTGCTTGTCTCTCTCGTCGCCAGTCTGTCCCCGCGCCACGCGATCGGCGCATCGCAAGGCGCTGCAGTGCCCGCAAGCGCCCCCAACGGCTATGCCACTTCTTCAGTGATTCCTTGCATGCCGGTGGGCTCCGACTATCTCGGGGCCGGCCGTTTACCCTCGCCCTACAGGCTCGATGAGACTGTGACGCTCAACTGGACCGGCCAGGCGACTGCGGCCTATCTCATCGCGTACGAATTCAACGCAATCTACGTCAATTGGGGCCATGAAATCTGGGTGAACGGACATTACGTAGGCAAGGCCACGGGCACCCGCAACGAAGAGACGCTGTGTCGCGGGTTCGAGGGGCGGGAGCCGTTGAGCTGGAACATAGACGTGTCATGGCTTCGGCAAGGCCCGAACACGATCTCGCTCGTCGGCCTCGAAGGTCACCCCGATCAAAGTTGGGGGCTGAGCCGCGCACAAATCAAGGTCGTCGGATCAGACGTCACTGGCCCGCGCTGGAGTCAGGTGACCGTATTACCCGTGCCCGGTACACATCCTTTCGATTTCAATTGGGCCTCATATCGCAACGAAGGCACTTGGACGCACATCCGGATCCCGACAACGTATGACGGCAGCAGGCCAACGCCGCTGTTGATCACGACCCACGGCTATGGCAGCAATGGCCTGGATATCGCGAGCAGTTTTGACGAGGCGGCCGAGCGGCGCGGCTGGCTGATGGCTTCGGCCGATTATCATGGCGAGGTCAACCCCGGTTTCTTCGATGTAGATACGGCAGGACAGCCGCGGCTCAAGGTCGGCATCAGCACGATGGGCGCGCACACGGCCAGCTACGACATACTGGATATCGTAAACTACATGCGCGCCCAATACAATGTCGATGCAAGCCGCATCTACATCGTCGGTCACTCGATGGGTGGAATGACCGCTTTGCTGGCCGCGGCCAAATGGCCCCAGCTTTTTGCGGCGGTGGCATCGGACAGCAGTCCCACCGGCCTTGAAAGCTGGGAGGCCGATACCAGCACGGTGGATCCGGTCGGGTCGACTCCGAGTGCGGTTCTGAATCTGGCCATACGTTCCAGCACCGGCGGGTTTGAGCCGGTGGAGCATGAGCTGCGCTGTACACGCGAGCCTTACAAGTATCGCTTCGAGTATGAGCGGCGTTCTCCCCAGTCGTACGCCCTAAACTTCAAGCATCTTCCCGTCCTCCTGGTGCACGGTGACAGCGATACGAAGGTAGCCCCTCATCATGCGCAGGATATGCTTGACTGGGTGCTGGATAATGTACCGGAAGCGGCGACGCTTCGTTGGTTCCAGGGCAACCACGATAGGCCCATCGACGACCGCGCCGAAGACATCCTGACCTGGCTCAGTGCGTATACGCGTGACCCGGCCGCGGCCCCGCAGCATAACACCTTCACCCTGGATGAGACCGGCCGGGTTTTCTGGATGGGGGTGCAGCTATCGTCCGATGTGGTCAGCGTGGACCCAGGCAACTACAGCCTGCGCACCGAGGCGCACTTCACACATGTCTGGGATGCCACGTATGATGCGTCTGCCCGGACCATCGCTGTCGATGCTGAGAATCTTCCACCGACCATCGGAACTTCCAGCTATTGCGGAGCCTACCCGCCCGCGAATCTGACGGTAAACCTTGTTTTCTACCTGAATCAGATCGGGCTTCCCAGCGACGGACGCTATACCATCGAGCGGATCAACAAGGATACCGGCGTCTTTACGGTCAGTTTCGCCGATGCAGCGGGCGGGGTGCTGAAGGTGCCGCTGCCCCAGGGCGCCTTCCTGTATCGGATCGTGCATGGCAACCAGCCGCCGACCTATGCGACACTGGTGGTGCAGCGGGGCCTGGGCGGCTACAACGGCGCCCAGGACACGACCCTTAACGCTTGGGACCCCGAGGCTAACTACGGCGCGGCGTCTAACCTGAATATCAGGCACGAACAAGCTGCGTCGGCTATGAAAGCGCTGCTGCGGTTCGATACGAGTGTGATTCCCGCCAATGCTACGATTCGCTTTGCCCTTTTGGGTGCATATATCACTTACACGCCCTCTACCAGCAATCGTATGCCGGTGGAAGCGTATGCTCTGAACCGCACATGGAACGCCACTTCAGCTACGTGGAATCGTCCTCAGGCCGGTGCAACTTGGGCGGCGCCCGGCGCCGAAGGGGCTCCAGGCGATCGCAGCCCCGACATGAGCGACCGGCGGTACCTGGCTGCCGATCCGAGCGGATCCAACCCCATGTACGTCGGTTTCGACATCCGCTCTCTGGTTGAGGCGTGGCGGGCTGCGCCGTCGACAAACTACGGCTTGATGTTGCGGGCTGCGCCGCTGCTTGTGCCCTACAGCCAGCGCTATGAGACGTTCAACATCGCCGCCTCGGATTATCCCAGCGTGTCGGAGCGACCGCGGCTGGTCATCATCTACACCCTGGACCCGCCTACGCCGACACCGACTCCGACGCCGACGGTCACGGCGACCGCAACGCCGACACCGACTGTAACGCCAACTGCGACGCCGACGTCCACGCCGACGGCAACCCCGACGCCGGTCGCCGGGCAGGTGCATGGGTTGGTCTTCCGGGATGCCAACCGCAATGGTGTTCGTGAAGCGGATGAAGCGGGTCAGCCGAATATTGAGATTCGACTGCGCGTCAACGACGACCTGCGATACAACAGGTTTACTGATGCCGGCGGTCTGTATGCGTTCGAACTGATTCCACCCGGGGGTTATCTTGTCGAGGCCGTTCTGCCCGCGGCTTGGGTGTTGACGACGGCTGCCGGCAACCCTGTTCCGGTTACAATCGAAGGCGGCACACAAGCGAGCGTGACGTTCGGCCTAGCACGCGAACTGACAGCGACTCCGACGCCAACTGCGACGGCGACGCTGACCCCGTCCCCGACGGCGACGGCGACTGTCACAGCGACTCCGTCTCCGACTGCGTCCCCGACGGTCACCCGGACGCCTACGCCGTGGCCGCATCTCTATCTGCCGCTAGTGATCAGGTAAGGACATCATGGATTTTGTTCGTTTTTACGATGACTACTGGGAGCACAAAGGGGACAGCGTCGACCGCCGCCGGCTTGAGCTCCTGGCGCAGCGCGTGAAGGCGGGGGAGCGGGTGCTGCAGGTGGACTGCGGGCCGGGCTGGCTGCCCGAGATGCTGCAGCAGCGCGGCGCACACGTCATCGCGACCGATCTCTCGGCTGTGGCTGTGGCGAAAGCCCGGGCGCGCGGGGTGGATGCCCGCCAACTGGACATCGACGCGGCCGCCCTGCCGTTCGCGGACGGTGAATTTGATGTTGTTGTGTCGGATTCTCAACTGGAGCACCGCTTTGACTACGAGCACGCGCTGGACGAAATGGCTCGCGTGCTGCGACCGGGCGGCCGTCTGATCTTGCTTTTGCCCAATATAGCCCACTGGCGGGTTCGCTGGTGGTTGTTGCGCGGCCGTTTTCCTTACCTCCCGAATACCCCCACTGACTGGCTGCATCTGCGCTTCTTCACGCTGCCCGATGTCAGGCGGCAGTTGGCGCAGCGGGGCCTGGTTGTTGAGCTGACGGACGGCAGCGCCAGCCTGTGGGTCAAAGGACTCTATCCGGGATGGCTTCGTCGCGGTTTGTTCGCTGCGGCCTATTCACGCCTCGCACGGCGTTGGCCCGCCTTGTTCGCGCGCGACTTCATCGTCGCGGCCCGCAAGGGATCACCCGACTCCGCCGCTTTGAGCTGAAGGAGATCCATGGGGTTGATGGCGAATCATGTTGAAGCAACTGAGAGCCTCTCCGGCGAGGTCATTCTCTGCTTCGCACCCGATCCCTGGCACGGTCTGTGGCGCAATCGGCACCAGATCATGACGCGCCTGGCCCGTCACAATACGGTAATCTACGTCGAGCCGCGGCTGTATTATCCGGAGACACTTAGTCGGCTGTGGCACGGACGGCTCAAATTAGCCGATTTCCGGCGGCCGCTGGTGAAACACTATGCGGATGGATTGTGGATCTACCATGACCCTTACTACGCGCCGGTATCCGGCCGGCTTTCGGGCGGCCCGCTGACCGCGGTTGTGCGTCGCCGAGCCCTGCTGCACACCCTGGAACAGCTCGGTATCAGGCAGGCGCCGATCCTGTGGGTTGTGCGGCCCTACTTCAAGGATATCATTGGACAGGTTGGGGAGAAACTCGTGGTCTATCACGTGACCGATGAGTACAGCGCTTACGCCAAAACCACGGATCCCCGCAGCGTCGAGGAAGACGAGCGGGCAGTTTTGCAGCGCGCGGACCTTGTGATCGTCACCTCGCCGCGGTTATTGGCCAGCAAAGGGCGGCTTAACCCGCATACCTACCTGGTTCCCAACGCAGTCGATTACGCGGGGTTTCAGACAGCTCTGCAGAACGATAGCCCGATCGCAGCCCTCGCAGAAGCAGGCAATGGTGGGACCATCCCGCGTCCGCGTATCGGGTACTGTGGAGCACTGAATGAGAAAATCGACTTCAAGCTGCTGGCGCATCTCGCTCGTACGCGTCGCGACTGGCAAATCGTTCTGATCGGCAGCCTGGACCTGGCCAGCCAGCCGGCGAAGGCAGATGCGCTCAAAGGATTGGAGAATGTCCATTGGTTGGGCAGGCTTCCTGTCACGCAGTTGCCCCCGGCCATCGCCAGCTTTGACGTGTGTCTTCTGCCTTACGAGATCAACGAGTGGACGGCGAACATTGATTCATTGAAGCTTTACGAATATCTCGCGTGCGGACGCCCGATTGTTGCAACGGATGTGCCCGCGGCCCGGGCTTTTCCTGAAGTGGTGCGCATCGGGCGCGATCCTGATGAATTCGCCGCCCAAATCGCAGGCGCCATCGCTGAGGAAAACCCCCAAGCGGTTGCGATGCGGCAGGCCATCGCAGCTCAGAATACCTGGGACCAGCGGATCACACGGATCGAGCATCTGCTCATAGAAGCACTGGCGCGGAAAGCAGCAGGCACTTAAAAACAGGAGCGCAAACTTCTTATTGCGCGTTTCGGCCTGGAACTGCTCTGTGTCGAAGGAAGATAGATAGGTCATACTATGCAAGACATCGAAATCAAATCATTCCTGGTGATTTTGCGCAAGAGGCTATGGATTATCGTCCTGCTCTTTGCTGTGACGATGACTGTCATTCTGGCCGGGGCGCTGTCGGCGGTGCCGATGTATCAGTCTGCCGTGCGCCTGCAGATCCTGCCGGTGGAGTCCGAGCAGGTGGCATTGTACAGCCGAGCGGCCAACTCAGGGGAGGACGTGGTCGCTGTTATCGCGATTCAATTTGAACAGATTTTACGCAGTTCGAAGATTGCCTGGCGAACGATCAACCAACTTGGCCTTGACATCGATGCCGACGAGTTGTTGGGAAATCTTAGCTTTAGCAAGGAATATAGTTTTTCCGAGTATGGGTTTGTTACGGTTACGGCCGGCGCGACGAGCCCGCAGAATGCGGAAGCGATTGTGACGACTCAGGTGGAAAACGCGCTGGCTGAATATCGGCAAGATCAGTCGAGGCCGGCTTTGGTCGCCGGAGACTTCATCTCCGGGCAGCTCAAGGATGCGGAGCAGGCCCTTGCCGCCGCGAACGCGGCCCTTCTGCGCTTCAGGCTGACGAATAACCTCGAATCCCTGGACCGCGAGACGACCAGCTACCAGGACATTGTGCGTGATCTGCGAATACGAAAACAGGACGCAGTGCTGGCTGAGACTGAGCTTGAGGCCCGGATTGCCGGATTGGAGGCGGAAGCGGCGAAGGCAGAGGCCGCCGCGCAGCAAGCGCAAGCGAATAGCCCGGAACAGGCGACCGCACTGGGCCGTGCCGGCAGTCTGCGCAGCTCAGTGGCCTCTCTCCGGGCGGATCTGGACGGTCAGCGGGCATTGCAGGCGGAATACGAGCGTGCGATCGTGAGTTGGGAGACCGAATTGGCTTTGCTCATCAACCTATCTGCCGAGGAGACGCAGCTAGGCAAAGCCGTCAAACAGGCCCAGGATACGCGGGACTTCCTGTTCAATAAGTCCCTGGAAGCGCAATTGAAGCAACAGCAAGGTCTCAGCATCGGCTACTTGAAGGTTGTAGATGCTGCGCGCCGCCCGACCGCCCCTCAGCCCGCACGCACGCTTCAGACTGCTGTGATTGGCGGTGTGCTCAGCTTGCTTCTGGGCGCGATTCTTGCTTTCCTGCTCGAATCCGTCGACGTTCAACTCCGGCGAGCAAAGGCTCGGCCAACTTCGTCGCCATGAGAATTCTGTACCTGGACCTGAGCCCGAACATCGGGGGATCAGTGATCAGCCTGGAGCAGCTGCTGAAACGGCTCGACCGTTCCGCTTTTGCCCCTACGCTGATACTGGCAGAACGAAGCCCAGCCAGTCCGCGGTTTCGGTCATTGGGCATCGAAGTGATCAGGGTTCAGACATTCACTGTGGATATGGCGCGGACGTCCCCCATCGCGCAATACGTCAAGGCGCAGGTCAGCCCGCGGCGCGGCGTGATAGGCTCTGTCTTATCGGGTTTGTGGGTGGGCGCCCGGGAGACCCGTAACCTGTTCACCAGGAGCCTGCCGCTTACCTGGCGCCTGTGCAAGATCATGCGCTCCGTAAAGCCGGATTTGCTTCACATCAATTTCATCGATTGGCCGGCAATGGCTGCCGCATGGTTGACCCATACGCCGAGCATCTGTCACCTTCGTGCGTTAGGGCCGCTTGGATTCTGGGAGCGCTTCTGGGCTCGAACCGTTCGCTGCTTCGTCTTTATTTCGGAATGTGTAGCTGACGACCAGGTAGCCCAAGGCATACCGCGTTCAAAAGGCCGTTTGATCTACAACGGCGTCGACTTAGCCGACTTCGCGCTGCCTTCCGACAGCGCGCGTGAGGCACACGCCCGCAAGACAGCCCGTGCTCGCCTCGGCCTGCCGGATGATGATCGCCCGATGGTAGCAGCCGTGGGACGCATCGTGCCCTGGAAGGGACAGGACCTTTTTCTCCGCAGTCTCCGGAAGGTGGCGGACCAGGTCCCGAATGTGCTTGGACTGATCGTGGGCGATGCAGGGGTTTGGAACCAGGAGTACGAGACCAGCCTGCGGGCGCTTGCGGCGGAACTGGGACTTGAGGGTAACCTGCTCTTTACCGGGTATCAGGCGGACGCGCCTGCAGTCATGTGTGCTGTGAACATCCTGGCCCATACTTCGGTGGAGCCGGAGCCGTTTGGCCGGGTCATGATTGAGGCCATGGCTGCAAGCCGTCCTGTCATCACGCCGGCAGAGGGGGGAGGCCAGGAGATTGTCGTGCATGGAGAGACTGGCCTTTTGTACAAATCGCGCGACGCCGATGCACTCGCCGGTGCGATGATTTCTTTGCTGAACGATCCGGCCGGTGCAGAGGCGATGGGGCGCGCAGGACGCGCCCGCGTAGAGCGCTGTTTCAGCATCGAGCAGCATGTCAGCGCCATGAGCAAGCTGTATCGCGAGATCGAGGCGGTGTTGGCATGAACGCACCACTGGTCCCGCCGGCTGCCGCACGCGGCATGAAGCGGCTGCCGCCGGCGACGCTGTTCACACTCCTGGCCGTGGTCGCCGTCTTGCTCGGGGGCGGGAGCCTGGGCCACTTGATGCTGACAGCCGCCTGGACCAAGGCGGTTACCGCAGTGGGTTTCAGCGTGCTGCTGCTGGTAATGTGGTTTCGCCCTGCCCTGGGTCTTCTGCTTTGGGTGTTACTGCTCCCGTTCGCCAACCATATCTATTTGAAGATCGATCTCGGCAGCTCGCTTCCGGATCTTGACATCTCAAGACTTAGCATGTTGGTGCTCTCTCTGCGGCTGGTGACACATGCGACCGTGTTCGGGCGCCGGTCGAGCAGCGGCGCAAATCAGCGTCTCCTGCGGCTGACCGCGCCGGAAATTGCGATGGCTTGTTTCGCGCTGGGCATAGCGCTCTCATTCCGGCCAGCCACCGGCAGCGGAACATGGAGGCAACTCCTCACCTTTATCGCTGTGCCCATGCTGATGTATTTCATTGCGCCCGGTGTTGTCTTCTATTTGAGCCGCACCTTGCTCAGGAGCCGGGCCGGGCTGATGGCGACAGTGTGGATGGTGGGCATCACCGGCATGCTATTGGGCCTCATCGCGATTCGCGAACAGCTTACAGGACTGAGCGTCTTCTCGTCGCTGAGCTATTCAGTAGTCTATGAGGGCAATCTGCGCAAGGTGCTTAGCCTGTTCGGCTCGCCGTCGCTGATGACGACGGCGTTGAGCATCCCCGTTCCCCTTCTTATCTACGGCTTGCGTCAAGTGCAAGCGTTCGGCTCTCGTGTGCTGCTGGGCCTGTTTTTGCTCGTTACGCTGGCCGGCAACTTCTTTGTCTTTGTCCGCGCCGGCTGGCTGGGCGTTGTCTCAGGCATCCTCATTCTGGCTGTGTTGAGCCCTGGCATCCGGCGCGTATTCCTGCGCGTCCTGCCGATCATCCTTCTGATCGGCGCATTGGTCATTTTTCTCGTGGTCACGCCGGAAGTGGTCGGCAATCGATTGTCTTCGTCCGCGCCTGTCGATTATCGCCTCACCGCCTGGGGGATTGCCTGGGATCTGTTCATCCGCTCTCCGCTCACCGGCTCAGGATTCGAGACGTTCGGCACTGCAGCCGTCTCGGAGTTTGGTTGGACTCCGCACGATGTAATAGGTTACCTGCCTACCCCCCACAACTCCTATCTGTATGTGTTGGCTTCGGGAGGTCTCCTGGCATTCCTGCCCTACCTGGCCATCTTTGTAACGGTGGCTTGGCGCGGACGTGCTTTTTGGAGATTCGCGCCGTGTAGGGATCTGGTGGCCGTCCTTTGGGCTACGCTGATCGCCTATATGCTGATCAACGGCACCCTCGACGCGCTCAACGCACACTACACCAATGTGCTGCTCTTTTTGATCCTGGGCGCTCTGGTGGGCCGGATGGAACAGTTGCGAATGGAGGCGCCGGTATGAAGGTGCTTGCCGGGCCTCGTTGCCGGGTCGCGCTCGTAGGACCCTACCCGGCTGCCAATCAGGTCGTCAGCGGCGGGGTGGAGGCCGTCCTCCTCGCCCTGGCTGCGGGTCTCGCCTCGCGGCCTGATATCGATCTGCACGTCGTTACCGCCGTTCCGGGCCTGGCGCGCATACAAGTGGAGCGCGGCGCCGGCATGACGATTTATCGGGCGCCCTATCCGCGCGGCGACCGATTGCTTTGGCACCAGCCCGCGGTTTGGCCGGTGCGCCGGGCGCTGGCCCAGATTGCACCCGATATCGTACACGCTCACATGGCCGGCCATTACGCCGACGCAGCGCTGCGCTCCGGCCGGCCGGCCGTCATCACCCTGCACGGCGTCATCTTTCGCGAGGCGGCGTTGGCTCGGGCCGAGAGTTCGCCCGCCATGCGGTTGCGCTGGTGGGTGGATACCCGGTTTGAGCGCTGGGTGGTGCGCCGCGCGCGCGATCTGATCGCCATCAGCCCCTACGTGGCGAATGAGTATCGGCCTTTTACCTGCGCGCGGTTTCATGACATCGAGAACCCAGTTGCCGAGCGCTTTTTTACCATACCGGAGGCCAGTGCCGATGACGCGCCGGCCGTGCTGCTTTGCGTCGCCCATGTTATCCCCCGCAAAGATATCCTGACGCTGCTGGAGGCGTTCGCGCTCATTTGCGCCGTACGGCCCGCTGCCACGTTGGAAATCGTTGGACAGACCGATGTAGATCCGACCTATACCGAGGCCTGCCGCCAGACCGTGCGCAGGCTGGGATTGGATGCCAATGTGCGCTTTCTGGGCGGCCTGAGCGGCGAGGCGTTGGCCGCCTGCTATACCCGTGCCGACCTCTTCCTGTTGACCAGCCGCCAGGAGACTGCGCCGGTGGTGATCGCTGAAGCGCTGGCCGCTGGGCGCCCGGTGGTCGCCACCCGGGTTGGCGGCGTGCCGTTCATGGTCGCCGAGGGCGAGACAGGGCTGCTGGTTGACCCGGGCGACGCCGCCGGTGCAGCCACGGCGGTCCTTACGCTGCTGCGTGACCCGGCCCGGCGGCTGGCCTGCGGTCGCGCCGGTCGCGCCGCGGCCGAACAGCGTTTCGGCCTGGCAGCTATCACAGCGCGCACGGTCGCGCTCTACCGCCGTTTGCTGGCCGAACAGTCGGGACGGCAGCAGCCATGAGCGCTCCCTTGCGTGTCGCGCTGGTCACGTCTTATCCGGTCGACCCCGGTCGCATCGCCGGCGGCGTCCAGGCCGTGTCGGTCCGCCTGGTGGCTGAGTTGTGCCGGATACCGGATCTTGACCTGCAGGTCGTGCATTGTCACTCCGACATCAGCGAGAACAGTGTGGTGCGGCGCGATAACGTCACGTTTCACTACATTGCGCAGACCCGGCGCCGCGTCATTCCTAACATGACGACGGCCATCCGCCTCGTCGCGGATCGGCTGCGCGAAATTACGCCGAACGTCGTCCATGCGCACGACAGCCCTGCCTTCGCGCTTGCTGCTCTCAGGGCGGGTTACCATCCCATCTGGACGCTGCATGGCGTCACGCGCGCAGAAGCACGTTACTACCCCGGCCTCTTTCACGTGCTGAGTCATGCCCTCTGGCGACGCTACGAGCACAGGGCGTTTGCCCGGGTCCACGAGCTCACGGCCGTCACGCGCTACCTTGTGGATGTGTATGAGACCGAGACTTCCGGGCGCTGGCACGTCATCGAAAATCCTGCCCCTGCGGCCCTGTTCGAGCTCCCGCGCCGGCCGCTGCCCGGACGGGTATTGGTCCCGGCGGCTGTCATTCCGCTCAAGGATCCGCTGACGCTGATCCGCGCGGCAGCCATCGTGCACTCGCATCTGCCCGTCTTCAGCCTGCACCTGGCCGGCGCCTTGCCGGACTCTGCCTATGCCGAAACCATCGGAGCTGAGATCGAACGCCTGGGCCTCCAGGATACGGTCAGCCTGCTCGGTGCTCTGGACATGCAGCGTTTGTATGAGGAGTTCAGTGCAGCGGCGGTTGTGGCGTTGCCGAGCCGGCAGGAAGCAGCCCCCATGGCGGTCATCGAAGCGATGGCTGCAGGCATCCCCGTGCTGGCATCCCGCGTGGGCGGGATCCCTTATCTGGTCAATGATGGCCTGACTGGCCGGCTTGCCCCTCCCGGTGACCCGGCTTCCTGGGCGACAGCCCTCCAGGATCTCCTGGGCAACCCCGTGCTTGCTGAGTCGATGGGAGCACGGGCCCGGCTGGAAGCGCAGCAGCGTTTCGCTGCAGGTCGAATCGCCGCGCAATACATGGCCCTTTACCGGGAGGTGGCGGGATGAGTTTGCGCGTCCTGGTCGTGACCAACATGTACCCGACCCCGTCCGCCCCGCTCCTTGGAACCTTTGTCGGTGAGCAGGTTGCATCGCTGCGCGCTCGCGGCCTCGTTGTAGACGTGCTCTTCATCGACGGGCCAGCCAGCAAACTTAACTATTTGCACGGCTTTGGCAGGCTGCGCAGCGCCCTGCGGAGCTGCACCTATGACCTCATTCACGCGCACTACGTGTTCGCCGGCGCGATCGCGCTCAGTCAACGTGCTGTTCCGGTCGTTCTCACGCATCATGGGATCGAGGCCCAGCAAGGTTGGACCGCGCCTCTGTGCCGCCTGACCAGCCGGCTGGCCGCCTATACCATCGCCACCTCGCCGCGCGTGGCTGCTGCGCTTCACAGCGCGAGGACCAAGCCCACCGCAAGGCTGGCCGTTATACCGTGCGGAGTCGACACCGACCTGTTCTCACCGATGGGAAAGCGCGAGGTCCGTGCGCGCCTGGGATACCCTGCCGGCCAGCCGCTTGTGTTGTTCGTGGGCGCCCCCCGCCCGGAAAAACGCCTGCCACTCATCGAAGCTGCGGTCTCCAGACTGCAGGAAGAACTGCCTGACGTCCGCCTGGTGCGCGTTCACAACGAGCCCCGAGAACGTGTCGCTCTCTACATGAATGCCTGCGACGTGTTGGTTCTGGCATCCGTTGCCGAAGGGTCCCCGATGGTAGTGCGCGAGGCCATGGCGTGTAACCTTCCGGTGGTGTCGACCGATGTGGGAGATGTTGCCGAACTTCTGAATGGCCTGCCGGGCAATCACATTTGTGAACCAACCGCCGCGGCCCTGGCGCGTCATCTGGGGCTTGCCCTGGCGAGCGGGCGCCAGCGTGACCCATTTGCGGGTTCGACTCCAGGATCGAGTGCGCGGGACCGGATCATGCCGTGGTCGCTGGCAGCCGTCGCAGCGCAAATCGAAACGATCTACCGCCAGGTGCTTGCGAGCAAAGCTGCGCGCAGCCTTGAAACTGGCAGCTAAAGGAACTTGTATGTCGCGAAATATCGCATTCGTCACCCATTCGCAGTATCCGGTTGAACCGCGCGCGCGGCGCATGGCAGAGGCATTGGTGAAGCACGGCTATGTCGTCGACGTGTTTTGCCTGAAGCATGCGGGAGAAGCAGCGCGCGAAGTTATCGGCGGCGTCTCCGTGCATCGTCTCCCCATCTCCAGGCAGCAGGGCCGCAGCGGGAGATCGTACGTTTGGGAGTACCTGCGCTTCTTTCTTGCGGTTGCCTGGCAATTGTTGCGACAGCTCCCTCGCAAACGCTATGCCTTGGTGCAGGTTTATAACCCACCCGATATCCTGGCCTTGTCAACGCTTCCGTTGCGTCTCCTATCTGGGACCCGGGTCGTCCTGGATGTGCGGGACATGGCGCCTGAGTTGTTTCAGTCACGCTTTAGTTTGCCGGATGGCCATGTGGTGACGCGGATGCTGCGTGCGCACGAGCGCTGGAGCTGTCGGTACGCCGATGCGGTGACCGTATGCACCATCCATCAACGCAACGTCATGGCCCAGCGGGGCATCCCCGTTTCGAAGCAGACCGTGATCATGAACTGTCCCGATGAGGCGATTTTCCAAGTTGAGGCGGCTTTCCGTGATCGCCCATCTGCCCGCAGCCCTGAGGTGTTCTCCCTGATTTATCACGGGGGCATCCTCAAGCGGTATGGCCTGGATGTCCTTGTGCAAGCCATCCCGATGCTGGCGCGAGAGATTCCGGGCCTGCGTGTTGACATCTACGGCACGGGCGACTTTCTGCCGCATGTGCAGCAATTGGCTGTCAGCCTTGGAGTGGGCAGCAGCATACATTTTCACGGCTATCGGCCTTTGGAGGAGATGCCGGCTTTGATTTCTGCGGCTGATGTGGGCGTCGTCCCGGTGCGGCGCGATATCTTTACCGACACGATTTTGCCAACGAAATTGATGGAGTATGCCCGCCTGGGTGTGCCGGCCGTGACGACCCGGACGGCGACGATCAGTGAGTATTTCGCGGATGACATGGTCGCTTATTTCGAGTCCGGCCACGCCGATGAGCTTGCTCAACGGGTGCTCGACATCTATCACCACCCGGAGCAAGCTCAAGCGATGGCGGCACAAGCACGGCGGTTTTCGGAAGCGCACAACTGGCCAAGCGAAAGTGCTGCCTATGTCGCGTTGGTTGACCGCCTCTTGGTTAAGTCCTGATTTGGAGGAGCATTAATATGATCCGTATTCACCCTACTGCAGAGGTTTCTTCGGAGGCACAGATTGGAGACCGCACCTCTATCTGGAACCAGGCTCAAGTGCGTGAAGGTGCTCGGATAGGCGAGCAGTGCATCATCAGCAAGAACGTCTACATCGACTTTAACGTATCCATCGGAAACCGCGTCAAGATCCAAAACAATAGTTCGATCTATCATGGGGCAACCATCGAGGATGGGGTGTTTCTCGGCCCTCACGTGATAATTACGAATGACCTTCGCCCGCGCGCGATCAATCCGGATGGCACGCTGAAAGGCAACGATGACTGGGAGGTGAGCCCGGTTCGGATTCAATATGGCGCCGCGGTCGGCGCAGGTGCGATTATCTTGCCCGGCGTGACTATCGGGCGATATGCTATGATTGGCGCGGGTGCGGTCGTCACCAAGAATGTGCCCGCGCACGGCCTGGTTATCGGCAATCCGGCCCGCCTCGTCGGCTATGTGTGCGCGTGCGGAGGTCGCATGCAAGCTGCCGAGGAGGCGTGGCGCTGTGAGCGCTGTGGGAGCCTTTACACTTCATGGTCGGAATGAAGCCCTTGCGTGCGTTTGCAAGATCGACCCTCGGAGGGCTGCTATGGCCCGTCGCTGCCCGCACAGCCGGCCGTGTGATCGGGCAAGACCAGGGGCTGATCCTGATGTTCCATCACATCGGCCCTCCCGTGCTTCCGGGCGCTGAAGACTATCTGTTCTTGAGCGAGGAAGTGTTGGGCAAGGTGCTGGATTTCGTGCGCGAGCAGCTCTGCCCACTTGCGCCGATTGAATTCCTCACGCGTCTGGCCAGCGGTACGCTGCCGCCGCGCGCGACATTGCTAACTTTTGACGACGGCACGTATGACCAGGTCGTGCGGGCCGCTCCGCACTTCGCAGCGCGCGGGCTCAAGGCGTGCTTCTTCGTTTGCCCCGGCCTCATGGAGAACGGGGAGTCCGTACCATCGCTTGACTTGGCCACCTTGTGCCAACATGCGGCGCCAGGCCGGCGCCGGCTGCATGTGTTGAGGAGTGATACGGCGACTGTGGATCTCGATATCCGGGGCCCCGCTTCGCGCGTGCGTGCCTACCGGCTCCTCCTGCCGCATCTGCTGCGCTGCCCCAGCCGCCAACGGCCGGCGTTCTTGGCGTCGATTCGATTGGGTTTGGGCGTCGAGCCGAGTATTCGATGCCCATACCGCCTGGCTACCTGGGAAGAACTCGATCGATTGGCGGAGGCCGGGATGAGTATCGGCAACCACACCCTGTTCCACTCGACGGTGGACGCCGATGGCATCGAGCAGTTCACAGCGGATGTTGCGGCGACCTTCACTAAGGTGGAGCAGCGCTACCCTGGCTTGCCCAGGCTATTCTGCTATCCGTATGGCAGAGACATCGATGCCACGGAAGAAACCGAGCAAGGACTCGCTTCTCTGGACGTTCCGTTCGCGTTTGTGGTTGGCGGCGGGCTGGCGCGGCCAAAGCAGGCCGGTCTGCTAAACCTGCACCGTGAGGCGGTTGCCTACGATGTGAATGCAACCAGGTTAGCCGTGTTGCTTGCGTGCATCCGTTAGCTAGCGCAAGGCCCGGTCCCCGAAAGCTGGAGGCTGCTTCTTGAAACCTTCTGCAGAGTCGTTTGGAGAGCGGAATTTGGTTGCCCGGTGGAGGCATCGCTGGCCGCTGCTCATGCTCATTGCGGTCGGCGCGGTATATCTCTCCACCCTGGCGGTCAACCATTCAGAGGCAGAGGACAGCCTCTGGTATTTGCGCGTGATTACGTATGATACCCTGGAGTATCAGTTCCACCCCAACCACCTCATCTACAACTATGTCGTCCGGCTCTTCTTCCGGCCCTGGCAGTTGCTTGGCATTGCACATGACGCCGAACGTCCCGCGCAAATTCTGAACGTATTGGGTGGCCTGGCGGTCTTGTGGCTTGTTTTCAGGCTGGCACGTCGTCTGGAGTTTTCTCCCGGCCTGGCTTCTCTCGCGACATTGACGATCGCATTTTCCTACGGTTTTTGGTGGTACAGCGTCGAATGCGAGACTTACATTCTGCCGATTCTGTTCGTGTTGCTGTGCTTGCATCGATGTCTCGACCTTCAAACGCGTTTTCATGAAACAAGACACCATGTCCTTCTTGGGATTTGGAGCGCATTGGCTGTGCTGTTCCACCAACAGCACGTCCTTCTCATCCTTGTGATGGGCATCGGCTACCTCTGGTTGCTGCGGCGCAAACCTGCCCGGTGGCTGCGCCAGGTCCTCATTTATGGCGCCGTATCGGGAGTCTTGATTCTGGGAAGTTATGTGTTTGTCGCCGTCGTTGTGGAAGGACGTTCTAGCCTGCAGGAGGTGGTTAAATGGTGCTTGTCCGGCGGACGGGCAGGCGGCTACGGATACGGATTGACCCTTGGCTCGCTCAAGGCCCTCTTCGGCCTTGGAAGAGCCTTCATCGGCGCACACTTTCTGCTTGCGATTCCCGCTGTGGCGCAGTTTATCCAGCGGGCTATCCCCAATTATGAAGTAGCTAAATTTGTCTACCTGGTCAAGGATCAATCGCCGATCCTAAGCGCTGTGTTGCTGGCGCTTACGTTGACGGCAGCAGGAGCATGGGGCGCGGTTGCTGTCCGTTTGCTCAAATGCCGCAATAATGCCGTATCTCTGGTTGCCGGGCGCGCGTTAGCTTCCCCGCGGCGCTTCGCTTTCGTCCTGTTCGTTGCCTATCTGGTCGTGTACGGGGTATTCAACACCTGGTACCTGCCTGAAAGCGTGGAAGTATGGATTTCGCTCGTTCCCATCGCGGTTCTCACCGGAGGACTGCTGCTGAGAGAGTTGAGCAACCGGTCGCGCAGTGTGCGACTGCTTCTCGGCGTTGGCGTCGCCTGTCTGTTCGTGGTGAATCTGTTCGGAAGCGTGCTGCCGCAAACCACGCGCGACAACGATTACTGGTTCCAGGCCAGCCGATGGCTCATCGAGAACACCGGTCCTGGCGACCTGGTCGTGTCTGGAGCCGGCTACATCGCGGACGGGTATGTGGCCTTCTACGCGGGTTCCAAGGTGCTCACCACGTCCAGCGATGATGGCGCAATCGCGGAACGGATCGAGAAAGCAGTGCGCAATTACCAGCCCACGCGCATCCTGATATCATCCACCGTACATACCCCCGTCGGAAAGTCGCCGGCTCAAGCGCGCGCGAACGATTCTCCGGCCTCTATCTTCTTCGAGAGCATTCGATCGCGCCTGACGCTGCTCCATGCTGATGCATGGCAGGAAGTCTACCTTTATCGCAGATGAACGGATGGGCGACCCTACTGCAGGAGTATAGGCAGGTAAAGCCTCCAGTATGATGTGGCGGTCACGGTCGGCGTCGGAGATGGACTGACCGTCAACGTTGCGGTAGCCGTCGGTGTTGGAGATGGGCTGACCGTTGAAGTTGCGGTGGCCGTCGGTGTCGGCTCCCAAGTTGGCGTGGACGATGGCGTCGGTGATGCCGTCGGCGTTGCCGTTGGCAGCAGATAGGCTGGGACGTTGAGAGGCGTGATCGTGTTGGCCAGGACCGAGAGAAACAGATCTGTCTCCAGTGTGGATCCGAAGCCGGCTGGCGGCGCGACGGAAAGGCGATAGGTGGCGACGGAAAGGTCCTCGAAGCGATAAAGGCCGTCGCTTAGCGTTCGATGGATGCCAAGAAGTTGGCCGGTTGCAGACCTGAGCCTTACCGTGACATCAGGAAGCGGCATCTCGGTTGTCTCATCGAAGAATCCATCCGGTGTTGCATCCCAGAAAACGCGTCCGGCGACAATGCCGGTGGATGGGGTGGGCGTAGGAGTGACTGTCGGTGTCGCCGTTTGAGTGACAGTAGGCGTCGACGTTGCAGTCGGGGTGTTGGTAGGCGTCTCTGTGGCTGTCGACGTGGGTGTAGCCGTAGCCGTTTTTGTGGGCGTCAACGTGGTTGTTGCTGTCGGTGTGGCTGTGGCCGTCGGTGTGGGCGTCAACGTGGCCGTAGCCGTTGGAGTCCAGGTCAGCGTGGCCGTTGCCGTTGCCGTTGCCGTCGCAGTTGCTGTGGCCGTTGCCGTGGCAGTTGCCGTCGCAGTTGCCGTCGCCGTTGCCGTCGCAGTTGCCGTCGCAGTTGGCGAGTTGGTCTTTGTGGCCGTCGGGGATGGCACTGTCGGCGTTGCAGTTGTTGTCGCCGTGCGCGTGGCGGTGGTTGTGGCAGTTGGACTGGCCGTGTGTGTTGCGGTTGGCGCAGGCGTACGAGTAGGTGTGAATGTCGCCGTTGCAGTGGGGCTGGGCGTCGAGCTCGCGGTGGCACTCGCCGTAGCAGTAGGCGACGGCTCGGCCGTCGCCGTCAGGGTTGGGGGAAACGTCGGCGTACTGGTTGTACTGGGCGACGGGGTCGGGGTCAGGGTCCGGGTGGACGTGACTGTGGCGGTTGGGGTGGCCGTAGGACTCGGGCTCTGGGTCGGGGTAGGCGTGCTTGAGGCGAAAGGAGTGGCGGTGCGGCTTGCTGTCGGCGTCGGTGAACGGTTCGGATCAGGTGTTACCGGCTGGTACAGGCTTCCCAAAATGAGCTTGCCGAAACCTGCTGCCCCGGTGTTGGTATTGCTGCCCTCCCAGATCAGGTAGCTGTCCGTTGCTCCTCCTCTGTCGCCCCCGTCATCGTCGTCGATTACCCCCACCGTAAATCCCAATTCCCTTCCCTCGTAGAATGGCCCCGCGTTGACACGCGTGATTGGCAGCGCCACCTCGATATCGTAGCCGCCCTCGCGGCGCAGGGCTACGATTGCTCCGTCCGGCACCGTATTCAAGCCGTACTCCATCAGCGTCCCATCGGCTACTACGTTGAATTGGTGATCGTCGCTGCCTCCACTCACCTGATCGTTATTTGCATCCAGCGCCAGTTCTACACCATCATCGCGCCAGACTTCTGTGCTGTCGCGCCAGATCTGATCATCTTCAACGCGCAGCCCGAAGTATAACCATTCATCATTCCACAGGCTGAGCACCTGCACCTGAATATCTGTTATCGCCGGCGCCGCTTGCCCCTGCTGAAATTCGGCTGTGAATCGATTGACTTCAATCCAGTCTGGTTGCTCCCACTCATTCAGGATCCCATCTAGCACGGGAGCGATGTCTGCCCGCCGGCTCACTAACTGACGCGGCGTTGCAGTTGCAGTTGGGCTCGTCGTTGCAGTCGGGCTGATAGTTGCAGTCGGGCTGATAGTTGCAGTCGGGCTGATAGTTACAGTCGGGCTGGCCGTCGCCGTGGGCGAAGGCACGGTGGGGGTAGGCGTCATCGTTGGCGTGCGTGTCGTCGTCGGCGTGGGCGAAGCCGGGTCCACCGTGGTTGTTGGAGTGGGTGAAACCGGGTGATAGGGCTCAATTTCCACTAAAGAAAAGAACTCATCGCCGTCGGAATTGGTCAGCAGTTCAAAGTCGGCCCCATTCCAGCCTTTGTTGGCGAGGGCGAGATTCAGGGGGAATGTCGCGAGATTCCAAAAATCAGGCCCTGTTTTCGTTATCGTTGTAATGTTCGGCGTCCCGTTAGCGTCATAGGTTTTCAGCGACCAGGTATCACACGACCCGGAACAGGAGTCGCGATACCAGACCCGAATCGTGTAGTCCTGGTTGCCCCGGTTCGAATGAACCCAGTCATCGGCGACTTTGAAGCCGACAACGGTGCCTGACCTGTAACGATAGGTTGTTCGCAGCGCATTGCCGGGCCCGGGAGTGGACAGAATCAGATTGCGGCAATAGTCCGGCGTTGGGGTGATGTAAGGCTGGTTGGCGGTGACCCATTGCTGGACCCCATAGTAAACACCCGGCACGCAGTAGATGTCGGGGGCGCTGGAGGATTCGACCGCCATGAGATGCGCGTAGGGTCCGGGGTAATCCGAATACGTCGCATAACTGCTCCAGGCGGTTGCCGGACTCTCGGAGCCGCGCAGCAGGATAAAAGCTGCGCCGGAATCGACCGCGGTCATACCCAGTGTCTTAGTGATAATGCCGGTAAGAACCGGGTCCGTTGCCAGGAGCTCCGCCCACTCCATTGAAACTTCATAGATCGACGCGCCGAGCGCCACTGCGCTCAGGGCTGTCGAATAGAGCATGCCCCGGCGCTCCGCGGTCGGCACCAGGGCGATTGGCCGGTCAGTATGTAGCATACAGCCGCCCGCGTTCTTCTGGCGGGTGCAGGTCTGTGTATTTCCCCAGGGGCCGGGTGTGCCGGTGACGACATAATCGTGACGGCCTGACTGATTCCACCCCTCGTTGCTGAACCCCACCCAAAGTGGCGTGGGTGTGCCTGGCCCGGGCGTGGGCACAGAGTAACTCATGAAGCGTCTGTTGGCCGTGTAAGTCGATGTGTTCAGGGTAGGCTCGAGGCCCGTATGCAAGAAGATCGCCTTGTTTGGGAAATATTTGCGCCAGGTCGTCATGGCAAACTCGACAAACGACATGAAGGCTTCCGGCGGCACAATTGCCTCGAAATTGGCTTGCGCATCATCGCAGCCGCGGTAGTTTTTAACATTAAGCGCTTCGCCGTCCACCCCAGTATCGATATAAATCGCGGAGACTCGCGGGTCATTGGCGAACGTACTTCCCAGATGGGCAACCGTGTCTTCGTAGGCTTTGCGAAATGCAGGGCTGCCGTAGTTCGGCGCCTGATCATAACAATTGCAGCAAGCTTTATAGTACATGACCCTGGGGACCTGCGTGGGGACCGAGAGGATATCTAGTTCGTTAGGGGGACCGATCTCGCTGTAGAAGGGCATGGCAAGGACGGCCTTCAATCCTAATTGGTCAAGCTGGGCAAGTCTTTGCATTTGCGTAGACCAATTGGGGGTAGCTGTGAGATCTCTTTGCGCGTGGCCCCACCAGACGTCGACGCGCGAGTGCCGCTGCCCTGGTACGAGAACGGCCGGGGTCGCGCCCCAGTCCCAGACTGAAATTCCGGGGTCAAATGCCTGGGGTGGCGGTGTGCCCGAGGGCAATATCCCGCTGGTATCTGCGGACGCTGTCTGATCGGTGAGCGTCAGCACAAAACTGAACCCGATGAGGGCCAGTAGTGCCGCCGCGCACAACAGGATCCAGGAGCGATTCAAAGTGGGCCTCCACGATTGTTTGAGCTGAAAATGATCTCGGACCGCCCTCGTTGGATCATTTGCCAGGCAAGGCGATTATAGGTGAGAAGATTGATCAGGTCAAACCGGCGAGCGGCCGCATAAATATATCTCGGCCGGCGAATTGACGTCCGAATAACTTGTCTAGCGACTTGCGCGCGCCCGCACCTCATGCTATGCTGACTGCATAATTCCTGTGCAAGTCGCGGAGCCGGATCGGCTTGCCTGTTATGGCATCGTAACTCGCACAGGATCATGAGATCGGAACGTGGAGCAGCAATCATGGCACGCAAGCCTATGAGGGGCGAATCTCGTACGACGCAACAACTCAGGGAACACTATGAGATCGAAAAGGAATTGGCGGATAGGTTGCGAAGTGCGTCCAAACAAGAAAGGCGACATCTCTACTCTTCGTTATATGATGAGCTGTATCGGCGCGTTCCGTCTCATCCACAACTGACTCGCAAATCGTCGCCTCTGGAAACAATGCGAGCTGTCAGTCTGGAATTGAAGTTCCTCAGGCCATTCGTCAACAGAGACATCACATTTTTGGAAATCGGCCCTGGTGATTGCGCACTAGCGGTCGAAATGACCAAGCTGGCGAAGCAGGTCTATGCGGTGGACGTCTCTGAAGAGATTACGAAGAGCTTGACACGCCCGCCAAACTTTCAACTGATGCTTTCCGACGGCAGCAGCGTGCCGCTGCCCCAAAGCAGTGTAGATGTAGCGTACAGCAACCAACTGATGGAGCACTTACATCCTGATGATGCGTATGAACAACTGCAAAACATTTACAAAGCGTTGATCCCGGGCGGGGTATATGTCTGCATCACCCCCAACCGCTTGAGCGGCCCGCACGACATTTCAGGCTACTTTGACAAGGTGGCTACTGGGTTTCACCTCAAGGAATACACCACCCGGGAGTTGAGCACGCTCTTCCGAAGGGTCGGGTTCTCGGATATCAGGACTTATGTGGGTGGCAAAGGCAGTTACGTTATCTTGTCGACTCCTTTGGTTGTTCTGTGCGAGACGATATTGCAGGGCCTCCCTGGCGCACTTAGAGCGACGATTGCGCGGAGTTTGCCATTCAGATGGTTGCTGGGCGTTCGCTTAGTTGGAATAAAGTAGCGTGGTCGAGTTACCGGCGTTGCTCCCAACGGAGATGATCGCGCAACAAGTCGGCGTGGGCCACTTTTGGAAATGTGCCTTTTGTCTGCTATACTCATTCCTCTCTTACAAACTGATCATCTTCGTGAGCCGTGAGATTCATCTGTTGTTCATCCTGGCACGCTAGACTAATATGACTCTTATTGTGCAGTAATCTGTAATAGATAGTTTTATAACGCTTATTAACCTGGAGTGGTTTCTTGCATAAGTTGTTTTATCGTGGACCCGCGATTGCGGCTGCTTTCATGTTTGACGAATGCAACCTACTTTGAGGAGATAAGAATCCCATGAAAAGGTCTATAACCACCTTGACAACCATCGCCTTTATCATAGCGCTGGTTGCCGCCTCGGTCGTGGTCGCCGCGCCGGATGCCGGCTCGGTTGCACCCGCGGCCAAGGTAGCCGGCCCGGTTTTACCTACGGCTTCGGTCGCCGAGCCGGATGTCGCGCCAAACAAGCTCGTGGCTGCCGGAAATCCTGGGGCCTACTACCTGGACTACAATCCAGGAGGGAGCGCGTATCTGGATCCGACTCGGACCAAGGGCTCAATGCCCTTCTACACGTGGAGCGAATTGCAGCCGGCACCGAGCACCTTCCGCATGAGTTCGGTTCGGGAATTTGCCGCCCGTCGCGCAAGTGAGGGGTTGAAAGCCGGCATTGCGCTTACAACCTACGACGGCCTGTACAACGGCGACATCAGGGCGCTGCCTAACTTCGTGATTGCGTCCGCTAACACCACGGTCATTCTGAACGACCCCAATCTAAAATTCATCTACTATCTGGGCACTCGGACGGCAACCGGAGCACCGTATTATCGCAACCGCGAAGACGGCGACTTCTGGGACGGACCGGGCTCGGCAGTCTGGACATTGTCGGGCGCGACGGCCGCGATCGTCACCGACAGCGATCCTAAAGGCAGGAGCGCCGCCAGGCTGGGTGGCGCGAACAACGCAGTCGCCAGCGCCACACATACCTACATCGACATCCCCGCTATGCCGCCGGCGAGCGAATGGCCGGATAGCTCGATGATGGAGATGCAGTTTGTCTACTATGTGGACACTGCCGATGCGACGCCTAACGCGGATAATCTCTATGTCGAGTTGTTGGATCCGACCACACAAGCAGTGCTTGCCACGGTCGCCCAGGTGAGCAACACCAGCGGCGCCAACAATTCATGGGTGACCAGCGCGACTTATAACATTAGCAGCAACCCGAGTCTGTTCGGACGCCGATTGACTGTCCGATTGCGTGCTACGACTGATGCCAACGCGCCGACAACCTTCTATGTCGATAACGTGATGCTGCGCGTGCGTCATCTTGTCCCCAAATACTGGAGCACCGAGTACCTTAACCTCTATGAAGCGTTTATAACGAGGCTGGCTAACGAGGTGATGGGCACGGCGCCGTACACCAAGATACCGCTGGATTTCGTGGCCATCGGCGTCGGCATGTATGGAGAAACGCAAGCGCTGGATGGCTTCCGCTACCCCCAACTGAACGCCGAGCTAGAGGCCAAAGGCCTGACATCCGGCGGCTGGGTTACCACGGTGAACAAGATCACCGCCATCTACGCGAACGCCTTCGGTGGATCGGGCAGCGTCAAGCCGAAGATGAACTTGCTCCTGCAGTTCGCACCGTATTTCAAGTTTGTCTCTGAGCGCAGGGAGTTTACGAACTACGCGGCAGGCCGGTATGTGGGCCTGTCCTCCAATAGTCTGCTGCCGGAAGTAGATGTGGCAGTGACCGACAGCGGCATCGGCGCCTACGATCCCTATCTCTCGAACGATCGGGCCCTGTTCCTGCCGTTGGCGTTTGAGACATACAGGGTTTACTCCTGTACGCCGGTCTTTTTCTACTGGGGGCTGCTCAATGCCCTGGATAAACACATCGACTACTTGCGCTTCGATCCCGATCTGATACTCGGATCCTTCACTGGGGTGGAGAAGAACCGCGCGGCGCTTCAGTGGGCCTCGCAGTACTGGGGCAAGTCGGTGAGCGATACGCCAAGCGTATGGACTGCGATGCGCGAGCATCGCGACCCGATTCTTTACTGTGACGGCTACGTCTACGATCCTGATCGCACTTTGTGGCCGATGTTGGGCAACTTCAACTTCTACTTGTACCAGCGAGACAGTGTGCCGGGCGGCAAGACCGTGGCCGAGACGAACGATCCGGGGGCGGACAGCGTGCAAAGCGGTTTGACAAAAGCCGGACTGGGTAATTGTTCGGGCAGGGGGTATGCCAGCATCTACCCGCCCAACTACCCTTGCAACAAGACACCCTATAACCCGAATTTGCCCGCACTGGAAGGTCGCGATGGCGATCATCCGTACAATCCCTGGCCGTGGACGGGTGGGGGACAGGAAGCCTGGTTCGCGCGCCGGACGGACCAGCAAAACGGCAACCCCAACATGTACTTCGACATCGATGACGCTTACATCAATGGCTCCCAAGTCTACCATGTTAAGCTTACGCTGAAGTACTTTGATATCGGCACCGATACGTTCTCGCTGGTTTATGACAGCACGAGCGGCCCCAAGATTGCTGGTTCCGTGATCACCAAGACCAACTCGAAGACGTTGAAGACGGTCGTCTTTGAGGTCTACGACGGCAGGCTGGCAAACGGTCTGAGTGGAAGCACCGATTTCTACCTTGACTCGCGCGGCGATGGGAACGAGTGGGTGCATATGATGGACGTCGCCAAGGTGTCGTCGGCAGATCCGCCTACCCCGACGCCCACGCAGACCGCTACGCCGACGCAAACCACCACGCCGACCGTCACACCGACGGCCACCCCATCTACCGGGACCGTATCGGGCAAGGCGTATCACGACATCGATGGCGACGAGATACTGGATCCGGGTGAGCCTGGGCTTGCAGGAGCGCAACTGGTGTTGAAGCAAGGCGCGCTCGAGAAGTATTCTGTCTTCTCAGGGCCGACGGGTGACTACAGCTTCTCTGCGGTCACCCCAGGACAGTACGCGCTGAGCGAAAAAACTGCGCCGCCTGGTTATCTGCGCAGCACATTCTCGATAACGTTGTTGGTCAACGCCAATCAGGCGCTAACGTTCGACTTCCATCACACGGCAGCGCCCACGGCGACGCCGACATCGACAGCGACGGCGACGCCGACAAAGACGCCGACTTCAACGCCGACATCGACGCCGACGGTGACATCGACGCCGACGCCGACAGAGACGGCAACGCCAACGGCAACGCCAACGCTGCCGACGCGTTTCCTGTACCTGCCGCTGGTAGTGCAATAGCACTGTCCGCTTGCCTGGCAGAACCACACCCACCTGGACGTAAGAGCCAGGTGGGTGTTGCCGAATGGTTATGCTATGCCAAATGAAACCGGCATAAAGGAAATTGCCCCTACTCTTGTAGAAAAGCATCCTCCTTGTGGGCCCAAACGAGGGCGGCTACTGCCGCCATTGTTTGGGCTTCTGGCGATTTGTACTGTTGGGTGGGCCATCCTGGCCCTCACTGTGCTGCCTTCGCCTGGCGCTCTCGCCGCCCCTGAAGCGACGCCAACAGCAACTCTGCCTCCCAACATGGGGGCTATTGTGGGGGCCGCCTGGCTTGATTCCAACGGAGATGGTCTGCGCGATGCAGAAGAGCCCCCGCTGTCCGGAGTCACAATCGACCTCTACAGCTACCCGGCCGGACAGTTTGTTTTCGCAGCAACGACAGATCCCACCGGTAGTTACACTCTGGCGCCCTTATCTCCGGGAATGTATCGCGTCGTTGCGAGTGGGCCGGCCGGCTATCGGCCTACCACGGTCTCCGATCAGCGTGTCTATGTCAGCTCGGGCCTTCCGCTGATTCTGGCTGACTTTGGATTCCAGTTCGTGCCGTCCCCCACGCCGACTCCCACCAGCGTTCCGATGCTGGATACGGAGTCAGCTCAGGCTGCCGTTTGCGGCGGGATTGTCCGGGCGAATACACAAGCGGGCAACCGCAATGTGGATCGCTATGGCTGCAAACCTGAGTGGGACGAGACCGGCCCGGAGCTGGTTTATCGGCTTGAACTGGGACGTCCTCAGTTGTTGAGTGCGTTTTTTCTCACAACAACCGTCGATCTCGATCTTTTCCTCCTGCCTTCGGCTTACCCGGATAGCTGTCTCCAGGCAGGAGACAACTATCTGTCGCAGCAGATTGAACCGGGTGTTTACTTCGTGGTTGTCGATGGTTACCGCGGTGCAGTCGGTGACTTCGCGCTGCGGATCGATTGCCCACAGGCGCTTCAGGCCACACCGACCGCTACGTCCACCCCATCGCCAACCCCCACCGTCACGCAGACCCCTACGCGCGCCCCTACTGCCACACCGACATCCACGCGCGAACCGCTTCATGTTTACTTGCCGCTGGTGTTGGATAGCCTTCCGGAACAGCCACTGGCGACGGTCACGCTCTTGTTTCAGCAGGATATTGATGGTTATCAGGGTGCGAGTGATACGACTTTGGATAGTTGGGAGCCGGACCGCAATTCAGGAGCCGAACCGCTTTTCCGCTTGCGCTACAATCGGGCAGGTGGCGGCAATACGGAGATGGCGCCGATCCTTCGGTTTGACGTGTCGACTCTGCCCCGCGGCGCCCGTGTTGTTACCGCGACCCTCCGCTTGTACCTGGAAGCCAAATCGAACACAAATGATTTCCGGGCTGAATTGCGCGGGCTGTTAAGAGGGTGGGATGAGTTCTCGGCCACGTGGCAACAGGCGGCCAAGGATATTCCCTGGGCTCTGCCGGGCGCGCAAGGCGCCCAGGATCATACGGCGTGGGCGGATGACATCCAGGTGATTGCCGGCGCCGGCGCATGGTATAGCTTGGATGCAACCCAACTGACACAGATGTGGCTGGATGACCCGACCAGAAACTTTGGAGCGATCTTATTTGCCAGAGGAGGGACGTACGATGCGAATGTAGAGGCCCGTTTTGTGAGTCGTAACGCCTCAAGTGCTGGTCAGCATCCCCAGTTGATCGTGACTTATTTGGCGCCTCTTACGGCGGTTGAGCAATGAATGTAGCAATCAACCAGGCCGTATCCCGTTTATGGAAAAAGATTAATCATCGAGCCCCATTGATTACAGGATTTTGTCACGGTTGCGTGATACCATGTAAACATATTAGAGTAATATGCCGTTGAGCCTGCTGAAATTCGGGGTGCGACCCACCAGCGCTTTCCCCTCGAGTCTTCAGCGAAGCGCGAAAGGTCGTCATATGCTGAACGAACATACTTTGCCGGTCCAGTGGCATCAGTCGCGGGCGGCCACTCTGCCTCACCGTAGCATGCCAGGCGAGTTCATCCAGCTATCATATCCTTTCTTTAAGCGCTGCCTGGATCTTTTGATTGCTACGGTTTTGCTTGTCCTGTTGGCGCCGCTCATGCTGGCTATCGCTGTTGCTATCAAACTGGACTCCCCCGGCTCCGTCATCTATATTCAGCGTCGGTGTGGTCTGCAGGGTCGTGTCTTTAACTTTTACAAGTTCCGCTCGATGACCAGCGACCGTGATCATACCCTGGAACATCGCAAGTTTGCCGAGGCTTACATCAACGGCGCTGGCAGCGACCACCTGAGTGATGGCAACGGCCAGGCGATTTATAAGCCGGCAACGAATGGTCACACGGTTACGCGTGTCGGTCGGTGGTTGAGACGTACGAGCCTGGATGAATTGCCCCAATTGATCAACATCCTCAAAGGCGATATGAGCATGGTTGGCCCTCGTCCGTCAATCGATTACGAAGTGGCGCTGTACACCGGCCGGCAGCGGGAACGCCTGGCGGTGTTGCCCGGTCTGACCGGGTGGGCGCAAATCAATGGACGCAGTCGCCTAAGCTTTGATACAATCGTCTTGCTGGATCTGGAGTATATTGCTGAGCGCTCTTTGGTCAAGGATCTGCAGATCATATTCGCTACGGTGTTTAAGGTTCTGGCGGCCGAGGATGCTGGCTGAGCAGCAGCCGGGTCTTAATCACATGGCTTAAACTGATATCTAATCTGGAGGCCGGTAGGAGTCTTTCCTAGCCGGCTTTCCGCGTGCACGCCCCGTAGGGGCGTTCGCGTTTTAAGTCTCTTTCCCAAATCGAGGTGCGATGGAAATCGTGGATCTAAATACGCAGCCAATCTCTGAGCACAAAGCTGAGTCAGCCGCAATAAGTTTCCGGCGCCGTTACTGGCCTTTGCTCGGCGTCCTGATGTTAGGTGTGGTTCTGCTGTTCCTATTGGCCGACACCACCCTGCAAGGAGATTCTTACGAATGGCTGCGGACAGCGCGCACATTGGTTGAGACTGGGCAGACCGGTTTCCAGCATCGCAACATTCTCTTCAGCTACGTCCTTGCGATTCCGCTATATTTACATCTCGATCCCATCATATTTGGCCTGATTGTTTCCGGGCTTTCGCTCTTGGTTTCCGCAGCGCTGTTGTACAAGATCAACCTGATGTATTCAACGCCGGTGCTTGCCGGCTATGCAAGCCTGGTGTTTGTGCTGTCTTATCCCTTCTTGCGCTATGCAAGCCAGGTGTTTTCAGATATTCCTGCCATCGTGTTCATCGTCGCGATGGTGTACTTCCATTTTCGCTTCTATCGCGATAGGAAGCCCGTGAATCTCGTGTTGGGATACCTGATGGCATCGTTTGCGATCAGTATGCGGTACGCGAGCGGATTTTTCTTCCTTGCCTTCCTGTACTACGTTTGGATCACGCGACGCGATTACCGCTGGCATCTGATGGGCGTATTGGTGGCAGTCATCCCATATATTCCGCAGCTCATCTACAACATCCAACAACTGGGAAACCCGCTTGCCATTAGTTACGCCGCGCAGCACCCGATTTTTGGACTGCAGTTCTTCTTCCATGATCTTGGTAGCGGGCATGAGAATCAGTTGCCCAGTTACGTGCGTTACATGTTCCTCGATTTTCGCGGGCTGTTCGTGTTGTTGACGCCCCTGGCGGCCCTGGGCGCGGTGCGCGCTTTTCGGGTGCTGCCGCGGCCGCTGGCTGTCTACCTGGTTTTGTACCTGGTTTCTTTCGTGGTTTTGCTCCCATTCTATTCGTACTTCTCGAACCGTTACGCGATTCCAGCCCTCATACCTTGCTTCGTGTGGCTCCCGCTTGGCATCACCTGGGTCTCAGGCTGGCTGAGACGGAGACCAACCATATGGCGATGGTCTTATCTATTGGCGTTGGCAGTCATTGCGTACGGCATGTTTGAGATCAGCTTTCAGATCATCGGCAGCTCCCGTGATCTGCACCAGCTACGCGCACGGGTGTTTGAAGAGGCACTTGGCAACTATGTGAAGAGCGGTGACGCGGTCTACACTCTGCCCAGCGTCGCGCCCTTTATCCAGCGGGTTGAGGGTGCACGCCCGAAGGCGCTGGAAGCGGAGGAGCTGACCCCGGCCATGCTGGATCAGTACTCGGATCGCAATGTGTTTGTCGTCTGGACACCCGCGCTCGCGACGTCTGAAGGTGGCAGTTGGCGCCTCTCGATTGATCAGGTGCAGGACCGGTTGGTGGAGGTGTACCGGACGCGCTCGGCCAAACCGAAGGAGCTGGTTTTGTATCGCGCTCTTCATCTCATCGGAGCGTCTGACCTTATTCCCCAAGAGGAGTGGTTCATTTTTCGGGCGCTACCCAGCAAATAAGGCGCGGGTTACAGCGATGGTCGAGGACAAAATCAAGTCCAGGATGAGATTCGCGCTCTCAGCCGGTCTGTGACCGGCGTTGGATGTAGATCCCGCCTTGGATTCAGTTTGGGTGTGCTATAGGATCATTCACCCAGCGTCACAGCTCGAACGATGTAGTCATTTGATTGCCCAATCTTGGAGTAGGAGCGCATCCCCTCCGGAGGGCTTGTCCCATTGAACGCGACGAACAGGACAGACCGAACGCCACTTTGAATGAGGACTTCCTCGATGCGATTCCAGTCCTCTTCATCGCGGATCCTGAGAAGCGTCTTGGTATCCACCAGTGCTGCGAGCTCTTGTGCGATGTATTGGTGTGATACAACCACGAATTGCTGCGGCTGTTCCCTGATCGTCTGCAGTGCCGGGAAAACCCTGAAGCGGTAATTCTCCGCCAGGCGTCTCGTGCCATCCCAGGTGTTTATCTTCAAGCCAAGCACCAGGCAGATGGATAGCAGCACCAGCGCCAACCCTTTCATCCGAAGTTCGCAGCATTGGGTGATGGCGTCCACCACAAGGCCAATCGCGACAGCGCACCATGGTGCTAACACCAAGAGATAGCGCGGCCCCCACTGTTCTCCTCCGGCATTCGGTACGATCAATGCAATCAGCGGGATTGATGCCACAATGACAAAGACGCAAGTCAGTAACTCTCGCTTGCGCAGATATGACGTCTGCAGCACAAACGGCAGGCACACTGCCGCGAAGACGCATGAGGGCCAATACCGGCAGAGTTCGACGGGCAACAACAGAGCTCGCCCCACGATCTTGAGAGCAGACAAAAACGAAACTGCGTGTTCGTTGACCACTTGAGTGGAGTGCTGGCCAAGCGGGGTGCCATATATCAAGAGGTTGGCTGCCAAGAAAGTTCCAACCGCCACCATGAATCCGGCGAAGAACAAGGCCGTATCCCGGCGTCTGCCTTTTTGGGGGTACAGGAAGCAGACGCCAATGGCACACGCGACGCACACCAGTGCCTCCGGCCTTAAGAAGACTCCCGCGCCGGATAAACAGCCCAGGGCGATGGTTCTCACCGGCGTCCATGCTGCTTTTCGATCCTGCAGAACGAGGATGAGAGGGATGGCTGCAAAGAACGCGGCCGGCGCGTGTTCCCAGTACATACCACCGTACAGTGTCAACGGACTTGTGAAGATAAGCGAGATAAGTGCCGCGCACACGGCCGGTGCGCAGAGCCGGGCAGCGTGCGCGCGCAGGGCAATCCAGATCCAGACCAGGAGCACCCCCGCGGCAGGGAGCATATATAGCCCTCGCCAACCAAGTGCGGCCAGGAACGGCACTGAAGCCAGGGGGAAATACAAAGGAAAGGATACAACTCTCCGACTTCCGAGTTGGTACACGAAAGGAATATCGAATGGGTAGAATCCCTTCTCCCATAGCGCAGCCGCTTCTGGGGTGGCGGGAAGAATCAGGTCCGGCGAAATACTGCCGCTGAGAAACTGTTTAGCCATGAGGTATTTTATGCCGCCATCACCGCTGAAGAAGATGGCGTCATTTGGGAGGCTGAGAAGATACACGAGATACCCAGCCCCCAGCAACAAGAGCGTGAGTGTGAACACTGGCTTCGGCAGAGATAGCTTCACTGTGATCCAAAGAATTGAGGTGACTAACGGTTACGGCCACCTGGGCCGCTCCCTGCAATCAGAAGACAGCATCATTATCGCGCTGGGCCTCAAGCGTGTCAATGCGCGCGGATGATCCGGTGCGTTTCACGTTGGGGGCGGAAGCATCCTGAGCGGAGCATCCTGAGCGGAGGGCCGCAGTCCGTAGTCGAAGGAGGCTTCCGCCCCGAAACTGAAATGTTAGGATGATCAGCACACCTGCTCTTGGTAAAGTGGCACATAGACCTTTTGTCGCTTATACTGAGGATGGCTACATTCTGCCTGGTGGGTCAAGGTGGTTCGTATATTGCAGAGAATAATCCGCAAACGGCCGTTACTGTTTCTTTGCATCGCCTTCGCTGTGGCGCAAGGCTGCTACTACGCCAGCGGGGTGCGCTTCGATGCCAGCTCGTTGCCGTGGTTCTTTCAGTACCTCGATCCCGAGCTGCTGCGAACCCGGCTGCTCGAGAGCCTCCTCTACCTGCACGCTCAGCCGCCTCTCTTCAATCTGTTCTTGGGAGTGGTGCTCAAGGTTCTGCCTGGGAACGAGGTCTGGGGCTTCAGCGCGTTTTATTTCCTGTGTGGCCTGGTTCTCTACCTCTCAACCTTCACCTTACAAACGCGATTAGGCGTGTCTCGGACCGTGGCGTTTTTGACGAGCACGGTTTTCATGCTCAGCCCCTCGTTTGTGCTCTATGAGAACTGGTTATTCTACACGTTTCCATTGGCTGCGGTCACGATAGCGACGGCCCTGTGTCTTCACAAAGCGCTCAGTGAGCAGCATCGTGGGGCGCTGTGGGGTTTTGTCTGGCTTCTCTGCTGCCTGGTCTGTACACGCTCCCTTTTTCATATCGTCTATTATATTGTCGTGATCGCGGCCGTAGCGTGGGCTGCGGCTGATTCTCGAAAACAGATTCTGAAGGTTGCCATCATTCCATTTTTGATCATCCTGGCTTTGTACGGCAAGAATGCAGTGCTATTCGGTAAATTCACTACCAGCACATGGCTTGGCATGAACCTTTGGACAATGACCGCTCGGAATTTGTCCCAGGACGAGCGCCAGGCGCTTGTCCTGCAAGGGAGCCTCTCCGAGCTTTCCATGATCGATCGCTTTGCCGATCTTGAAGCTTATCCCGCCGAGTATGTGCAAACGCAGCAATATGCAGGAGTGCCGGCGGTCAGCGAACCGAAGCGGTCCACGGGTTATACGAACTACAACCATCTGGCATACATCCGGATCTCGGATGTGTATTTGCAGGATGCCCTGGTTGTTCTGAGACATCGACCCAGTACATTTTTGATCGGGATCCTCAGATCCTGGTATGCATACTTTCGATCCAGCAGCGATTATGTCTTTCTTGAGGCCAACCGGGAACGCATCTCGGGCCTGAACAAGGTTTACGACGCCGTATTCTACGGCAAGCTGCCGTTCGATCTGATCAGCTTGCGCAGATTTCTTCCGATCTACACCGACGTACCCGGCCGATATGTTTATCTTTTGCTGCTGATCGGTCTGCCCGCGCTCATCCTCTATGGGCTGAAGCTGGGCTTGTCGCCGCAATCAGCACGACACCGACTCGACCGGAATCAGCGAACAGTCATTCTGTACATCTGCTTTAATATTCTCTACGTGGCCTTCGTTGGGAACGCGCTTGAAACCGGCGAGAACAACCGGTTTAGATTCATGACGGATCCTCTTTATCTGGTTTTGCTGGGACTGGCCATCGAGCAGCTGTTAGCGCAGCGTTTCAGGATCGGTCGGAACTCGCAAGACAGTTTGCGAGGGCGTCGCTGACGTCGATATGGTGGGACCAGATCGACTGCTTGACAAATATGTGATATTATTGGGGGGTCATCCGCTGGCTTTTTGATTGTCCAGCGCAAAGGAGCCGACCGTGGCAGATAGACCCGACCACTCTCACGGAGCCTCTGAGCGACTCCGTGTTTTTCCCCTGGTTGGCTTGTGGGTGTTGCTCGCAGCTATTGTGCTATCCGGTTGTAACCAGGCCAAGCGCGGACCCTTGCCTCCAATGCTGCCTACCGTCCGCCCGAGAGAAAGCGCGCCGGAGAGGATGGGCATTCCCGGTGAGTACGTAGCCTGGGCCTCTGCTGCGGCAGCTGTGCCACCCACGCGCGAACCCACCGATCCTCTTGCGCCCGGCAATGAAGCCCTCGGAGTCAATTGCCTGGTTTACCTCTCTGATGTCTGGCCCTCTGAAACGACGATCAACTGGTCGCGTTACGACTACTGCATATCGAACGCAACCCCCAAGGTAAAGGTTGTCGGCCGAGGCGAGATAGATCAACCGATAGCCCTTACCATCCCACCGAGTTTTATGGACCCAGGTGGCTCTGGCACTGCAAGCGATCCGTTCATTGCGCTCTATGGGGCCCCATGGCTGCAAACCAATACGTATAAGTTCAGGTTTCAGACGCCGGCAGGACAGTGGTATCAGTCGTGGCGCTACGACGGCGCTTTCAAAGAACGCATGAAGGAACTGGTCGTAAAGGCTGGGGTTCGGTATAACGCTAACCCGCGCGTGGGTCTGGTGCGCTTGTACGTGGGGTTTCAGGGTGAGGCTCAGCCGGTCAGGGGGTGTGAACCCTATTGGCCAGGCTATCCGACGTGCCTTGATCCGGATGCCGCCTTGCCGGCGCATCAGGCAGAGGTTACTTGCACGGAATACACATCGTTCATCCGGGAACTTGCGGAAACGGCGTATGCGGCTTTTCCTGACAAGCCGGTCACGGTGATGATAGGACCTAGCCCATGCAGTAATGTGTCGGGTTCCAGTCTGAGCAAAAGTTTGTACCGCGATCTTTGGCAGCCCGCGGGGAAACTCATCGGCATCTCCATTAACTCATTGGCCCCAGACTGGGGTCTCGTCGATACTGCGCCGGGGAACATCCATGATGGCTGGGCGCTCTGGACAATGGGGCGGTCGGTCGCCAGCTATGGCGCACCGGTAGCATTTGAGTATGGCCCGAATCCGTCGAGCAGTATGCCTGACCCGTGGTATCGCCAGCAGCACGTCTACTGGACGACGCTGGCCGGCGCAGCCAACGGCGCGACGATGATCCTTCATCATCCGCCTTGGAATGACTATTATACTTCCTATCACTGGGAGGTCGTCGATTATTGGCTTAGCTCTGACAGTCGTGCCTGGCTCATTTTTCGCGATATGGAGTATCCCACCTGGAATTGGAACAGCAATAACGGTCATTCGGGGCTGCGCGGCGACTTCGCGAAGCATCTGAGCCATCTGACAGCAGCACAGGCTCCGCAGGCATGTTCTCCGCGAGTGAAAGCAACTGCGGACGCCGCTAATGCAAGTGCCGCGACTAGCGGCATTTGGTCTACACCCGCCTGTCCCGAATCTTTGCCCACGCCGGTCAGCACGGCGGAGGTGATGCAGCGGCTTTTTGAACGCCAGGCCCGGCGGCTGGCCCCTGGGACGTCGCTGCGCATTGCGGTCTCTGATGACTGGTCCTATTTCAATTTGACCCGGCAAGTGACTGTCACTGTTTCCTACCTCGATGTTGGCGCCACTGCGTTCACGGTCAGTCTTCCAAATGCAGCGGGCGTGCCGGCTGGCCAGGTGATCCAGCAGCAAGGTCAAGGCATCTGGAAGCGGTTCTCCTGGACACAAACCGCGCGAATTGCGAACACGATCGACGGCGGCTCGTTCATTGTGATTGCGAATCCACCCGGTGGCCAGTCCACGTATCTGCATGAGATCTTTGTGGATGCCGGGGGGGGCGATATCATTTTGTTGCCTACGCCAACGCCCTCCGTCACGTCTACGCTGACACCTGCGCCGACTTTCACTGCATCGCCGAGTCACACGCCCACTGCCACGGCGACGCCCACGTCGACATTCACGCCCACCGCCACGGCGACGCCTACGCGGACATTGACACCCACCGCCACGGC
>CAZELR010000004.1:0-10400 GCA_964513075.1 uncultured Anaerolineales bacterium | reverse complement strand
TCACGCCCACCGCCACGGCGACGCCTACGCGGACATTGACACCCACCGCCACGGCAACGCCTACGTCGACATCCACGCCCACTACCACGGCAACGCCCACGTCGACATTCACGCCCACTGCCACGGCGACGCCTGCGCGGACATTGACGCCCACCGCCACGGCGACGCCTACGCGGACATTGACACCCACTGCCACGGCAACGCCCACGTCGACATTGACACCCACGGCCACGGCGACGCCCACGTCGACATTCACGCCCACCGCTACGGCGACGCCGACTCCTTCACCTTCGGCCACGCCTTCGCCAACGCGCGCTGTCATCATCCTGGACTGCATGCCGAGCGTGCTCTCCAACGTCCTGTTGGGACCGGGGCCCAGGAGCGTGGCGGCTGCGAATGGCAGCTTTTATGTGGGCCTGTTCGATTTGAGCCAGGTGGCCCGCACGCAGGCGGACAGCGGTCAAACGACCTGGCAGATGGGGACGGGGTCGGGGCGCACCAATGGCATTGCTGTCTGGCAGGATGTGGTCGTGACCACCAATCGGGACGCTGGCACCGCTACGCTGCACAACGCCATTACCGGCACGCAGCTCGCCGTGCTGCCCGTCGGCGTGCTTCCGTGGGGGGTGGCTGCGACCGACGGCAGCGCCTTTGTGGCGAATTTTGGGAATAACACCGTTTCGGTGTTGGATCTGGTCGCACGACGCGTCGTGGCGGTCGTGCCGGCGGCCGGGTTGCCGGTCACGGCTGTCGCTGCCAACAGCCAGGCGTATGTGTTGCATCTGAATGGGCAGGTGATGCACCTGAACACGCAGGGTCAGGTCTTGGCGCAGGCCAGCACCGGTGTCCTCGATGCACGGGGCCTTGCCTGGGATCAACTGCGCGGGCTGCTGTATGTGAGCAGCCGAAACGGTTATCTTGTTGCCCTGAATGCCTCCACGTTGAGCGAGGTGGCACGTTTTGTGCTGCCTGGTCCGGCCTATGCGATCGTACTGAACCCCGGCACGGGACGCGTGTTTGCGGTCGATGCGGCGAACGACCGCCTCTATGTGATCGAGCCCGACGGCAGCGGGGTGGGACAGATCGCCTTGCCGCCCCAGGGAGAGGCGGAGGGTGGCCAGGGCATCGCGGCTTGGGACAACCGGATCGTTGTTGCCAATTACCTGGCCGGCAGCCTGACCTATCTGGACGATGCTGCCTGCAGCTATCGGTTGACCCCGACGGCGGCGCCTTCGCCGGCGCCTTCGCTGACACCGACCAGCACAGCAATGCCAACTGCTACGGCAACGTCGACGGTCACCCCGACACCGACTGCGACTGCAACGCCAACGCCCAGCGCCACGCTCACCGCGACCGCCACGGCAACGCCGACGGCCACGCCGACACTGACCGCAACGCCCACGCCCAGCGCCACGCGCACCGCGACCGCCACGGCAACGCCGACGGCCACGCCGACACTGACCGCAACGCCCACGCCCAGCGCCACGCGCACGGCGTCTCCGACTGCTACTGCGACCGCTACTACAGTAGTGCCCACGCCGAGCGTGGTGCGTGCAAAGATCGAGATTGTGTGGCCGCACGATGGCGCCTCGGTGCGTGACGCTAATCTGGCAAACATCACGGCGTACCTGTTGGCAGGGGCTGGCGACGACCCGGCGACAGCGCTGGATTCGCCGCCCTGCGCCTGGAGTCCCACGGTGCGCCTGTGGGTTGCACTGAACGCTAACCCGGCCAGCCCTATAGCCTTGGGACAGAAGCGCTTTGTCACCGATGGCGGCCGTACGTTCCCGGCCTGGGATTTCAACGATGTCGACGTCAGCGCGGCGCGCGATCCCTCCAATAAGCTGATGTTTTTTGTCACTGTAGACGGTGTGCGCGTCCTGCACAACGTATGGTCTCATGCTGCAGACGCGCGCACGATCTTCCCGCAGCAGGACTTTCCTACCGGCGCCGCAACGCAGGCGCCGAGGACGGTGGACGCCCGCATCGAGATTGTCTGGCCCCATGACGGCCTGCCGTTGGATCAGGCCACCCTGGCCAACATCACCGCGTTCTTATTAGAGCGAGGCACGTTGCAGGTATTTGGCCCTCAAACTGCCTGGTCTCCCACGGTGCGCCTCCACTGGGCGTTGAACAGCGACACGGAGCAGGCGCCCGGCAGCGGCCGGATCGGTGTCTCGCGCACTGCAACAGTAAATGGCGGGCTCGAATTCCTGGTGTGGGACTTTAACGATGTGGACACCGGTGCGACGCGCGATCCCTTGAACAAGCTCTATTTCTGGGTCAGTGTGGATGATGTGTCGACATATAGCAACATCTGGGCGCATGGCGCCGATGCACGGACCATCTTCCCGCAACCTGATGTGCTCAATAGTTGTCGGTGATCAAGGTGTAGGGGCGAAGCACTCCCAGGCAGATCCGCCGCCCTGAGACGATTGACGTTTGATGTGGCATCTCCGGTCGCGGAAGGACTATGTCGGAATGCTTCGCCCCTACTGAGTTAGCCTGAGAGCGGGGTCGCCCAGGAGGTTGAAGGTCAGGAGGATGTCGCGGACGCCGCCCGGGCCATCCGGCAGGCCTGCCTGGGCCCGGCGCACGATCGTGCCCAGCGCACGCGGCGTGGGGGTGTCCGTTTTTGTAGATAGGGCGGATGCGAGTTCGCGCGCCAGCAGTCGTTGGTCGCTCAGCACGGCTGCACTCGATGGAACCAGCGCAGCAACGGCTCCGCCGTTCGTCGCCCGCAACAGTGTCTCGCCCAGCGAGGGTGTGGTGGGATGCTCGAACAGGCCGCTCAGGCAGGTGACGGTAAAGACCACCGGCAGTCGCTCGCGGTTGCTCAGCTGGCTCACATCCCCGACGTCAAGCACCTTTTCTTTGGCCCACAGTGTGACGCTGCCGTGCCCAAAGTAGCCTATTAGGCCGCTGCCTTTGTCGAAGGCCCGCAACAACGCCGCGCGCGCAGCGCTGCCGTCATCTTCAATGACAATTTGCTCGGTGGCGTAGCCTTCGAGCAGGGCCGCAAACTCCCCGGCTTCTTGGGCGAAGCCAGGCTCATCATTATCTGCCACCAGGAAAGCTTCGGAACGCCACGCCTCGGTTTCTGCCGCGTTTGCGGGCGTGTTTATAGGCGCGCGCTCATAGGCCAAGGTTTTGGCCACCATGCCGGCTAACTGCTCGGCGGTCTGGGCCGGGAAGCGGCCGACGGCCAGGGCCGGTCGCGCGGCTGGCCCATCATCCGGCATGGCATACCACACGTCCGAGCCGGTCCAGCCGGAGAACGCAGTGTAGACCGCCTGGGTCGGCACCAAGTCGAGTTCCGTGCCGCCCAGGTAGCCGCGCGGATCGTAGCTGGCGTCGCCGGCCAACAGCAGGAACTGCGGCGCGGGCGCGGCCCAGTTGGCCAGGGCGTGCTGCACCAGTGCTCGGATCGGCTCCGGGCCGGTGCGGCCATAGTTGAAGCTATCGTAGACTTGTTCTGTGTCCACCACGGCCACGCGCAGTCCTTGCGCCTCACGGGCGGCAATCAGCGGCTGCAGCGCTTCTCGGAAAGCCGGCGTCGTCACCACGATCAAATCCGCACCGCCGGGCCAATTGTGCAGGTCGAGGCCGGAGGCGGCTGTGATGGCCGCGGGCTGGCGCAACTCAGCGGCTGATGCTACGACGAAACGTCGCTGGGCGCCATCTGACCCGAAGCGCAGGACGCCATCCTGCCAATCCATGTCGACCAGTGCGACCGGCGCGTCCGGGTCGGTGATGTCCCACACCGCTGCGGGCCGAGTTGGGACGCGCACGGCATAGCCGGTTGCCATCCCGCTGAACGTCAGCGCTGCGCCGTCCATCGCCAACTCGCGGCGATAGGTGATCTCGACCCATTCCAATTCGATGCTGTCGACCGCCGCGCCGGTGTCGCCGGGCGCGGCAAGCTTCAGGCGGTTCTCGCCGGCGCGGAGGACGCCCGCTGGCACGGCAGCCTCGATGATGTGCGGGCCTTGACCGTCCCAGATCACTGTGTCGATCTGCGTATCGTTCAAGGCGAGTGTCAGGCGGTGGTCCGGGTCGACGGTGGGTGAGGAGGTTTTGCCGTAGACGCCGAGGCGCAGGGTCGCCTCGGCCGCCAGAACTTGCGGCGCTGATAGGATAATTGTCGATTCAGCCGGCGCGAAAAGCGACTGCCAGTACCAACGGCTCTCACCCGCGTTGGCTTGCCCGCGATAGTGGTGGCGTTCTTCGACGCGCAAGGTAGCGGTGACCTCGGTAGCCGGCGCGCTGGTTGCCGGTGCGCCCGTGGCAGAGGATGTGGCCCTGCGCTCCTGGATCGTGGTTGCGGTCGTTGGTGCGGCGGTCGGCCGGCTCAGCCAGTAGACGTTGCGGCCGGTATACGCCTCGGATCCCAGCGCCTGGCCGTAAAAGCGGAGGGTGCGGTTGCGGCCCTGGCCAATGAGTTGAAACGCCACTGGCGCGCCGCCGGCTGTCAGCGCCAGTTCCTCGGCGCGCGCGGCCGCCAGGTCGAAGCCGGCGCGTGCTAACGCGGTGGCGGATACTTCATAGATGCCATCGGCTTCCACGGCCAGTTTGATGGTGTCGGACGCGGCCGGCGGCTGAGTAGGATTGCATCCGGTGACGGCCAGCGCAGATGCCACCAGCAAGACGACTATCCAGAGCCAAGGCATTTTCACAGGCGGTCTGACGCTCAGACAGAGTGATCGGCTAAAGCCTCGATTCCAGTCTCGCGCGATGTTTTTGCCCGGCGCATGCCGCCGCGGGTGCATGGGTAACTCAGCATGCCAGTGTTGAGTTCTCATTGCGGCCTGGAGGCGCGCCAAATGAGCAGGCCGCCGACGCCCAGCAGTCCTGCTAACACAATCGCGCCGCCACCCAGCAACAACATCAGGCGGCTGTTGCGGCCGGCAGCAGTAGAAGGCGCCGGTGTGGGTGTGAGCCGCGCGTTCGCGCCCAGGAGCGCCGAATCTGAGGTTGCAGCTGCAAAGACCTGCGGGGTGTTGGTCGCCGCAGGCGGCACAGTCGTCTCGGTTGGCATCAGGCGGGTTGCTGTGGCCGACGGTTCCGGCTGCGGCGTGGGAACGATTGTCGGGATTTCGGCCTGGACAGCCGCAGGGTTCGTGGCCGCGGCGCCGGGTGCGGGAGTCGGTGTCGCGATCTGCGCGCCAGGAAGCGGCGTAGCCCCAGGTGCAGGCGTCCAGGTGACACCCGGTCCGGGCGTGAGAGTAGGCGCGGTGGTTGGCGTGTTCGCGAACTGGCGCGTCGCCGTGGCCTGAGCTATAACTGAGGTAGCTGCCCTGGTCGCCGTGGCTGTAGCGGCCCCCGCGGCCGTGGTCGCTGTGGCGGTGCGAGTTGCCGTGGGCGTAGCGTCCACGGTGGCGCAGTTGTCGCCCGCAGCAGTGGGACCATATTCGCTGCCGAGACTTCCTGAGGAGGTCAGCTCTGCGATACGATAATAGTAACACATACCCGACTCGACGGCAGCATCAACATACTGATACGTGAAGCCGGTGGTGCCACTGCCTTGGGCCTCTTCCTGGTGTATGAGATGCGCCTCATCCAGCTCGAAGCTGACCGAGGTAGCACGATACAGGTTGAAGGCCGGAGGACTGTTGAGTTCGCTGGCGGTCGTCCACTTCACCAGGATCGAGCCATCGGGTTGCTTTGCGGCCTTGAACTCGCTGAATATGACGGCCGCGTTGGCGGTCAGCACCCTTAGGCTGAGCAGCAGCACCAGGCAGGTGACCAGCACCAGGCTGGCGTATTGTGTGAGTCGTTGTGGTCTTGGCATCGTTTCATCCATGTTAGCGTGATTAATGCATCATCAGCGGCAGATAGATATATCTGGCCGCCGGTGTCGCTGGCGGTGTCGTTGTGGGCGTCACGGTGACCGTAGGTGTCGCGGTGGAGCAGTTGTCTCCTGCGGCAACTGGGCCGGCTTTGCCGCCGAAACTCCCTGAAGAGGTCAGTTCTGCGATCATATAGGTGTAGCACACCCCTGGCTCGGTGGCCGCGTCGAGGTACGCGTACGCGGCACCGGTGGTGCCACTCCCTGTGGCCTCTTCCTGGTGTATGAGGTGCGCCTCATCCAGCGGGACGGGGACTTCAGTAGCTCGGTACAGGTTGAAGGCCGCGCTGTTCAGCTCGGCGGCCGTCTTCCACTCCACCAGGATCGAGCCGGTGGATTGCTTTGTGGCCTTGAATTCGCTGAAAACAACGGCCGCGCTGATGACCAGCCCGCTCAGGCCCAGCAGCAGCGCCAGGCAGGCGGCCAGCCAGCGGCCTCTATGGAGATGTCTGTGCATCGTATTTATCTCCCGAATGTTTCTATCGGTCTGCTATCAGGTCCGGCTAAGGCGGCTGACGCAGGTCCGGGCAGGCGCAGCGCTGGATCACCGAAAAGAGTCATGGTCTGGATCTGATAATTGGGCCCGAACACCTGGTAGTATTGGCGTTTGGCAATGGTCAACGCCCGGCCCAGCTCGCGCACGCCGTCCCTGAACAGCACGTCCATCAGGAAGATGCGGAAGTTTAGCTGATCATTGGTGATGCCCAGGCCCGACGCCGAGATGGCCGCGATGGAGCCGCCCCCCGCGTGGCGCTGCATTGTTTCCGCCAGGCTGTCCAGGGTCGGATCGGGGTGCGCGAAATAGCCGTCCAGGCAGTCGAAGGTCATGACCACCGGCAGCTTCGCGCCGTTGGTCAAGCCGCTGACATCGCTGGTGCGCCAGATGCCTTCACCGGTCCACTGATTGGTCGCGCCGTGGCCAGTGTATTGCACCAGCCAAGCGCCCGATTGCAGCGCCTGGGAGATGGCCGTCTGCACAGCCGCGAGGTCCCCAGGCGTCGGGTTGTCAGGCAGATAAGCCCGCTGGACGATCAGGTCGGACGGCAGGTGGGTTGCAATGATCACATCGGAGACTGCCGGAAAGTTGCCGGCCGAATCGGCGTTGTCGGCAATGAAGAGCGCGCGGCGCTGCCACGTTTCGCTGCGCACCGTCTGGTCATAGTTGACGATCTTATTGACGACCGTAGTGGCCTGGGCCAGGGTGTTGACAGCCAGTCGTCCCACTGCCACTTCCGGCACAAGATCGCCGTCCAGATCGCCGTACAGCGCATCGGCCGGCACTTCACCCTGCCACGGATCGACCCAGGCCAGGTAGGGCGGTACGTAGTTGGGGCCGGGCGGGTAGGCCGCGGGGTTGAAGCCCTTGAAGTTCCAGTCGCCATCGCCCATCAGCGTCAGGTAGGCCGGCGCCGACCCTTCCCAGTGCGTTGCAGCCCAGGCCAGCATGGCCGGCACGGCGCGGGGGTGCAGGATGCCATCGTTGAACTCGTCGTAGACATCCTGTAGGTTAACCACCAGCGCGCGGCGGCCGTTGGCCCGATGCCACGCCGCCAGCTGCTCGGAGGCGGGGCGCAGGATGGCCGGGCCGACGATGACCGCATCCGCACCGCCCGCCGGGTTCCGCAGGCCCGTGTCAGGCCGCATCCGCAGTGAAGCGGGTCTCTGGAAGGTTGGCGTCTCCTGCAGCCAGTAGCGGGCACCCGCCTGATCCTCGGCGCGAAAACGCAGCCCCAACGCGCCGGCGCCGTTGGGTGCGCTGACAGCTTCCGCGCTTGCGGCCAGAGACGACGTTCTGCCGAAGATGAGCGGCAGGAAAACGCGATGATTTCCCTCGACCGCGGCGGCATCCAGATTGACCGGTCGAAGCGGGTCGCTGACGTTCCAAACGAGCACCTGTGAGGTCTTCCAGCCCTGGATCGAGTATTCCTGGGCGCCTGAGGTTTCAGCCACAAAGTCCAGCCGGCCCTCCCAGGCGCGGAACAGGCGGCGGTAGTCCACCTCCCAATAGTTGGCGTAGACGTCATCCCGCACGTTGCCGGGCATGGTCCAGGCCCCCACCTGCACCTCGTTCGTGCCGTGCGCCAGCACTCCGGCAGGCAAGGCCGCAGTGAACACGCGGCGCTGCTTGTCTGACCACGTCTGGTCGACGATACTGCGGCCGTTCAACGCGATCGTGGTGCGGTGATCGGGGTTGGGGCCGGTGTAGGCGCGGGAGATTTCTTCCAGCCGGAAGCTGGCTGCCGTGCCCGGCGCGGGGTGCGGCACGGTATAGGGCAGGCTGACCGTGATGGCGCTGCCGACCGCGATGGGCGGCCGCAACCGGGCCCAAAACCATGAATCCTGGGTGTCCAGCGTCAGCGTGTGCAGCGTCCACCACTCCAGCGATTCCTCGGCGTGTACTGTGGTCGGGAAGTCGGCCGGGGGCGTCAGAGTGCCCTGCGGCGCGGCGTCGATGCTGGCGATGCGCGGGCCGGCGGCGCCGCCGATATCCAGCCAGTAAACCCGCTCGTCGGTGTATTTTTCTTCCATCTGCGCGCCGCGAAACTTCTGGCCGAAGAACAGGAGCCGGTCCTGCGTGTCGAAGCGGCCGTCAGCCTCGCCGGTCACCCGAATGGCCACAATCTGGCCCATACTTGTCATGGCGAAGGTGCGCGGATCGACCGTTGCCGGATCGACGCCAGCCGCGGCCAGGTCTGCGGGGCCGATCTGCACGATGCCGTCAGTGGTGACGCCGACGCGCAGACGCAGGGCCGCGCTGGGACCGGCGGCCTGCTCTGAGCCCGTGGCCCCGGCCGACGCCGGCGCCAGGGATCCGCACAGCAGCACGCAGAGGAGCAGAAAGCGAGTTACTCTTGTCATGATGCCATTGTACCGCGCTTGCCGCCTGTTGGCAAAGGGTCGCCCGACACCCAATCGGCAATCGGGGCGCTAGAATCTTACCAGGGGCAGCAGGATGCTGCGCACCGCGGTCGGACAGCGCGTCCGCCGCACCTGCTGACCGGTGTGATAGTTGGTGGTCCAGGCGTAAAGGTCGCCGTTGAAGGGGATGAGCTCGGCGTGACTGTTGTTTGGGTCCCCCAGGCCGCTCCCGCCCATCTGAGCCCAGTCCACCTGCGGGCCGCCGGCTTCCAGCAGCCCCGCGGTGCGCCATACCTCGACGCCGGTCGTCGTGTTTGAAACGGCGACGTAGAGCGCAGCGTTGTATGCGGCCGCGCCGTCCACCACCGCACCGAAGTTGGTGCGCCTGCCCGCGACCATGCCCGCCGTATTGACCTGGGTCCACGTGCCGGGGTCGCCGGTCGCGCCGCGCAGGATGATGATGCCATCGGCGCTGCGCGTGGCGATGTAGAGGTAGCCCCTCAGCGCGCCCAGCAGGTCGACGCGGTAGCTGCCCGGCGGGCCGACGTAGATCTTGCTCCATGTGTCCGCGCCGTTCAGGCTGGTGGTGCGATACAGGCGGGCGACGTCATCGGCCTCCGAGGGGTCCATCCCGCGATCCTGCACGCCGAAGTAGAGCGCCGCAGCGTAGACCGCGGCTGACCAGACCTCGATCACCGCAGGCGCGTTGAACCCGTCTGTGTTCTTGCGCGTCCAAGAGATGCCATCCGCCGTGCACCAGACTTGTGCGCCGGTCACCTGGTTCCTCGTACCCCCACACAGCCAGCCGTCGAACAGCACCATGTCCTTGAAGTTGGTGTTGCGGAGATCGCCGAAGCCGTCGGTATTGACCTGGACCCACGTGCCCCGATCGCCCGTGGCGCTGCGCCACACCTGCGTGCCGAAGGCGCTGTCTCCGCCATTGGCGGTGCTGGCGTAGAGATAGCCGTCAAAGGCCGCCAGACTGTCGATGTGGTCGTTCTGGGTGATGTTCGGCTGGCCGAAGGGCCGGCCGGCTGCATCCGCGATGACTTCTTCCCAGTCGGCCTGGCCGGCCGGCGCAGTGACGCCGGCGCGTGTGCGCCACAGCCGTGCGCCGTAGGTGTTGTCCGCCTCCATGCCGACGTACAGCTGGTCCCCAAAAACGATGACCTCGAACCCCTCCTCACTAGCGTAGCTGCCATTGGGGCCGGACCCGAGGCCGAATGCATCGGCATTGACCTGGGTCCACGGCGCGCAAAGGGTCGGACCGGCCGCATGGGCTGCGGTTGGGGAGAGGAGCAGGAGTGCGAGGAACAGGGTCAGGATGATGCGCATATCAAGAGGGTCCTTGGGGGCGCCTGGCGACCGAGGTCGCGGCTACCGTTGCGAAGTCCACCTGCGTGGACTAGGGTCTTTCATTGCAGTCGTCAGGGGTCTCCACCGCTACTTGCTCCCACTCAGCGATCAGATCGCCTGCGGCATGATGTGTTTTCTGGTTGTGGATATAGGCTGCAACGACAGGTGCTTCATCTTTGCGCAGGGTGAAAGCGCCATACGAGCCCTGCCATTTGAAGGTTTGATCAGTCATCAGCACATGCGTCACCAGATGCGACGAGGCGCCTTTGATCTCTTTGACCAAGGTGGCTATGGCGGTTGTAGTGTGCAGGCGTACCAACACGTGCACGTGGTCCGC
>CAZELR010000003.1:85067-117194 GCA_964513075.1 uncultured Anaerolineales bacterium | reverse complement strand
CTCAGCATGACATTACGCTAGAGTTCGAGCTTGATCGGCGCGCGCGAAGCGGCAGGGCGCCGGGCGTTCAGCAGGCTTACCTGGGCCGCGATCTTCTGCGCGATTTGCCGAAAGACCTCCGCCTGCTCGGTATCCGGGCAGCAGGCAACCACGGGTTCGCCCTTATCCCCGCTTTCACGCACCACCGACGCCAGGCCCACCCGGCCCAGGAACGGCACGCCCAGCCTGGCTGCCGCCGCCTCGCCGCCGCCGGAGCCAAAGACCTCACCGGCCATATTCTCAACAATACCCAGGATGGGCACCTCCAGCCGCTTGAATGCCGTGATGCCGCGCGTCGCATCGGCCAGGGCAATCGCTTGGGGGGTGGTCACGATGACGCTGCCCGTCAGCGGCACCAACTGCGCCAGACTCATCTGCGCGTCGCCGGTGCCCGGGGGCAGATCCACCACCAGGTAATCCAGGTCGCGCTCGGCAGGGTCGGCGGCCGTTGGGTTGCCCCAGGCCACATCGGTCAGCAATTGCTCGATGGCCTTGTGCAGCATCGGCCCGCGCCACACCAACGCCTCGCCGTCGGGCACCAGGAAACCGATGGACATCACCTGAATGCCGTGCGCCTCGGCCGGCACCATCTGTTCATCTTCTACGGCCGGCATGTTGAACACGCCCATCGCAATCGGCACGTTGGGGCCATAGATGTCCGCATCCAGGATGCCCACCCTGGCGCCCATCTGCCCCAGCGCCACGGCCAGGTTGGCCGAGACGGTGGTCTTGCCGACGCCGCCCTTGCCGCTGGCCACTGCGATGATGTTTTTGATGGGCACGCTCAGCTTGCCTGCGATGCGGTGGTCCGCCCGGACCTGCGCATCAAACTTAATATTCACGTTCTTGACGCCGGGCAGCTTGACGACGGCTGCACGCGCCTCGCTCTCGATCTGCGCCTTGAGCGGGCAGGCCGGCGTGGTCAGGGTGATGGTGAAGGCCACCTCGCCATCACAAACGGCGATGTCCTTGACCATCTTGAGAGTCACCAGATCTTTGTGCAGCTCGGGCTCTTGCACCTGCTTCAGGGCGCCGAGGACCATGTCTTTGGTGACGGGGGTTGACTTACCGAATAGCATCCATCTCTCCCTATTGTGTTATGCGCTCATGCTACGTGGTGCGTGGTGCGTGGTGCGTGGTACGTGGTGCGTCCTATCTGTAAAGGGATGCGCTAGCTGCACGGAACACGCAATACGCAGTACGCAACACGAATCAGGCTCCCGCGAAATCATCCATCACCATCCCCGCCACCTTGCGCCCAATCTCCACGGCGAAGTTGGTGCCGCGATCCCAGGGGTAGACCTGGCTCATGCTGGCGAAGTAGAGGCCAGGCACAGGGGTGCGCAAGGACGGGATGTTACGAGAGTGGTTCAGCGACGGCACGGGTTGGGCGTAGGCAGTCTTCCAGAGCCAGGCATCCTTGACCCAACTGGGGTCGAAATCGGGATTGAACCGGCTGAACGCGGGCAGAAAGCGCGCCAGCAGCTCCTCCTTGCTCAGCGTGAAGTATTCGTGATCCGTGTCCAAGTAGTCGCCGCAGTAGATGATGTGATCGCCGCCGAAGTGTTCCGAGCCGACGTAGTTGGTGTGCTCCACCAACGCCAGGAACGGGAACCCGGCTTCTTTTGGCAGGTTGTGCCAGTAGTAATTCGTGAGTTGGCGGTCGAGCGAAACGATCAGCACGACTGCACCCATTGACTTGAGCGCTTTCAAGCCGGCAGAGTAGCTGTCGGGCAGGTCGGGCGCAAGTTTCGCCATAAATGCGGGCGAGCTGGTCGAGATGACCGCGTCGTACGTTTCGGCGCCGGTGGCCGTCTCCACAAGCAGGCCCATCGCGGCTTCGGAAGCTCGCTGCGCCTGCTTGATCCCCGTAACCGGGGTTCCCAGCCTGATCTCTACCCCGCGCCCCCGCAACAAATCGGCTAACTTGTCCATGAAGACCTGAAAACCACCGGTGAAGGTCCCCAACCGCGTCGTGCGCGCATGCAGCCGCGCCCACAGCCACGCCATGTTGACAGTCTTCAGGTTCTCTTCGCCGAACTTGCCCACCAACATCGGTCGCCAGAATAGATCATAGACACGCGACCCAAAATAGCGTTGTGTCCAATCGGCCGCCGTATGCTTTTCGAGCGATTTCCAGTTGGAAGAGAAACGGAGGTAAACGCCAGCCAAAGCAAACCGGGCGACATCGATCAGGGAGTAGTGCCGCAGCAAGAACAGCGGCATGTTGCTGGTGATCGAATCAAACGGATAGAACTTGCCCTTGAAATAGATGGCCGTATAGGGGCGCGGAAAAAGGACCTGGTCGCTCCAACCCAGCTCCTTGATGAAGCCCAGCATGTGCTTGTCGGACGCGAACCAGTGATGGTAGAACTTTTCCAGGGTCCAATCCCAATGCGGGGCCTTGAAACCAGCTGCCAGGCCGCCAACAGTAGGCGCAGCCTCATACAGCGTAACCGCATGGCCGGCGCGATTCAGGTCGTATGCCGCAGCCAGGCCAGCCACCCCTGCGCCAATAATTGCAATCCTTCGGCTTTGCTCAGCCCTTCGACCCTGCTCAGGGTACATTTGCTCACTGGAAGTCATAAGATATCCTTCATTCCTCAAGGACTTCCAGGTTTTCATCCTCTTCGACGGGCTCACCAGCCAGATAAGATCGAATATCACGCTGGGCCTTCTGGTAGAGCGCCATCAAATCAGCATCGGTGCCCTTGAACTGCATTACGGTCTGGGTCGCGCAAAGCTGGCAGCCGCGCATATACTTGAAGCTGCCCTCATGACATTTCACACAACCATCGAGCCGAACCATCATCAGGGAAAACGCCAGGCTATCCAGGTCGGTTTCCGGCAGCTTTGTCACCCGCTGCACCAGGTCGGCCCACTCGGGCCCGCGCAAAGTGCGCAGCGACGCGATCAGTCTGGGAGGAAATAATAATTCGGCTTTTGGATACATGATCTCTCGCGGCAATCTCAGAAGCTTACCTTAACATTCGGCGCCTTGCCAGGCCCTGCGGCGCCACCGGTGAGTCCATTAAGCGCTTCCATCAGCGCCTTCTGGTCAATGCCATACGACTGGCATGCCCCTTGAATGGTGTCGACGTCGCTGACTGCGCATTGCGAGCAGCCGCCAAGATGGAAGGTGGCAAGCACCTCTTGCACCTTAGGGTGCACTTCCAGCGCTTCGGCAATGGTCATTTCCGGCCGAAAAATCGTCTCGCCGGCCTGCCGACGCAGGCTCAATTGCAGGTCATTGAGCTTCCCCTCTAACTTTTCGTTGGCCTCGTTCAGCGCGCCGCGTAACTCTAAGAGCGAACTGGAGGTGTGCTCGAGCTGCTCCTGAAAGCCGCTGATCCGACGCACCGCCAGGAAAGCCAATACTAAAGCGCCAATCGCCACAACAAGGGTAGCAATATCCATCAGAAGTTCTCCTCTATCACGTCAACAGCATCGTCTCGCCCGGCGTAAGGATCACCGGCTGGGCCTTCGTCCGGCTGGTGATCGCATCGGCGACGGCTTGAGCATCCTGAGCAATTACGCCGAACGTATTATAATGCATCAGGATGGCTTTCTTTGGCTGTAAGAAAGACACCGCTTTGACCGCATCTTCCGGCCCCATGGTGAAATTGTCGCCGATAGGCAACATGGCGACATCGATCCCCTCTTCGCCGTACAGTTGCATATCGAGGAACAATGCCGTGTCGCCCGCGTGGTAAAGCACCTTATCTTCCAGCCAGAGCAGGAAACCGCACGGATTGCCGCCATAGGAGCCATCGGGAAAGCTGGAGCCGTGATGTGCGATCGTCAGCTTGACCTTGCCGAACGGGAAGACGTGCGCGCCGCCGATATGCATGCCGTGGGATTTGACGCCTTGTTTCGACATGTAGCCGTGGATCTCGTTATTACTGATGACTGTTGCGCCGGTGCGCTTTGCAATTGGGACGGCATCCCCCAGGTGATCACCGTGCGCATGGGTGACCAGGATGTAACTCGGGTTCACCTGCGCCGGAGTCACGTCGGCCATCGCGTTGCCGGTGAGAAACGGGTCGATGAGCAAGTCAGCCTGACCGGTCTTGATGCTGAAGCAGGCGTGACCGTGATAGGTAACGTGAACGGTCATGGGACCCTCCGTAACATACTGCGGGGCGATGCCTTGCGCGTTGCGCTGGCGTTGACTACTTCTGATCCCCAGGGCCTTGTGCGGCTTTAGCGGCGCGGCGGGCGGCAGCTTCGGCCTTCAGGCGCGCGATCTCCTCGGGCGTGCGCTGCGCGCCGACACCGGACGGCGCGGGTTCAGCAGCCGGAGCTGCGGGCGCTGGCGGTTCAGGCGCAGGGGCTGCGGCGACCGTTTCGACCGTTTCGCCGGCAGTTTTTGCGGCGCGGCGGGCGGCAGCTTCGGCCTTCAGGCGCGCGATCTCTTCAGGCGTACGCTGCGCGCCGACACCGGCCGGCGCGGGTTCAGCAGCCGGAGCTGCGGGCGCTGGCGGTTCAGGCGCAGGGGCTGCGGCGACCGTTTCGACCGTTTCGCCGGCAGTTTTTGCGGCGCGGCGGGCGGCAGCTTCGGCCTTCAGGCGCGCGATCTCTTCAGGCGTACGCTGCGCGCCGACACCGGCCGGCGCAGGCGCAGCCACCGCTGGCGCCTCAGCAACAGGGGCGAGCGTTCCGGCCGCTTCACCTGCAGCCTTGGCCGCGCGGCGGGCGGCGGCCTCGGCCTTCAATCGCTCGATCTCTTCAGGCGTGCGGGCAGAAGTCGCCGGGGCCGCGGGTGTCGAGACTGCGGTAGCAGGCGCGGGCGCAGGAGGGGCGGAGGCAAGCGGGGCAGGGCTTGCGCCAGCCCCTACCTTGGGGGCCGGCGCGGGCTTGGCGGCCTTTTCAGCTTCCTTGGCCTTGCGCGCGGTCTCTTCGGCTTCCCAGTCAGTGGGCCGGATGCTGGCGTAATAGGTGGTTGGCACGCGCAGCTTCTGCAAGTCGAACACGAGGTGCGGCATGCGCTGGTATGCGGCGATCTCGTAATCGTTGTTCATCTTGATCGAGTCGAACGGGCAAAACTCCGCGCACAGGCCGCAGTTCATGCAGATCGAGATGTCGATATTGAACTCAAGCGGTCGCGTGAGCGGTTTACCGTTCTCGTCCTTGGCGCGCACGATCCAGATACACTGCGGCGGGCATACCTTGGCGCAGATGCCGCACGCCGTACAACGGTCTTCGCCGGTGTCCGCATCATAGATCAGCATCGGGATGTAGCGCAACCGCTCGGCAAGCTTGCGCCGTTCCTCCGGGTACTGGATGGTGAAGAGACCGGTCTGCGCTGATACATCCGTCTGGTCGATCTCTTTCTTCCCGCCCGCGTACCGGCTGGGGATCTTCTTGATGTCGTCGATGTAGGTGTCTACGAACTCTTTGAGCGTGACGCCCAGGCCTTTGAGAACACCGGATCCGAACATGTTGCCTCCAGTGACCAACTTACCGATCTACTTCCCCCAATACGATGTCAATGGCACCCAGGATCACCACCGAATCCGCGACTTTGTGACCGATGCACATCTTCTCCAGACTGGTCAGGTTGATGAAGGTTGGGGCGCGAACATGATAGCGGTAGGGGCTGGACTTGCCATCGCTGACGACAAAGAAGCCGAGTTCGCCCTTCGGACCCTCAACACGCGAGTAGGCCTCGCCCGCCGGGACGCGCACCTGGTATTGGTTCTTGCCGGACATGATCGGGCCCTCGGGAATACCATCGAGCGCCTGCTTCAGGATACGGATGCTCTGGTAAATCTCATCCATGCGCACGCGGAAGCGCGCCCAGACATCTCCTTCAGGCCGAGTGCAGACGTCGAAGTCAAAACGGTCATAAATCGAGTAAGGTGCAACCTTGCGCAGATCGTAGGGCACGCCGGACGCGCGCAGCATCGGGCCGGCCATACTGTAGGCCACCGCCTCTTGCGCGGTCAGAACGCCTACCCCGCGCGCGCGTGAGATGAAAATCTCATTGCCAGACATCAAGGTTTCGAGTTCCACCATCACCCGCGGCAGGCGGTTCCACACCACCTCACGCGCCTGCTCAAGCCACCCGGCCGGCAGATCGGCGGCGACGCCGCCGAAACGCATGTAGTTACACATCATGCGCGAGCCGGAGACGGCCTCAAACAGGTCAAGCATCAGCTCTCGTTCGCGGATGCCATAAAGGAAAGGCGTGAAATAGGCGCCCAGATCGTTAAACATCGAGCCCACAGAGATGAAGTGGCTGATGATGCGGGCAAACTCCACCATGATGACGCGTAAATAATCGGCCCGCTCCGGGGGCTGCAACCCCATCAGCTTCTCGACCGCCAGCACATAGCCCAGGTTATTGGACATCGAACTGATGTAATCCAGCCGGTCGGTGAAGGGGATGTTCATGAGATAGGTGTTGCGCTCACCGATCTTCTCGTGACAACGATGCAGGTAGCCGATCTCCGGCTCCAGGCCGACCACGTTCTCGCCCTCGATCGCGAGCACCATACGAAACACGCCGTGAGTGCTCGGATGCTGCGGACCCATGTTCACCAGGATTCTTTCGGTCTTGACATCCGCGTCGTTGCCTGTTGCGGGTTCATCAATCCCCATAATGCGCCGGTACTCCACCTGCGGCGAACGCCACAGGTCCGGATCGAAGCCGATGGGATAGGATACATTATCCTTCCACGGCACGCGATCCTCGGCCCACACATGGCTGCCGTCCGGATGGCGACTCTTGAAAGGCTTGGTCTCTTCTTCGAAATACGGCTCTTTGAAATCCTTCCGCAGCGGATAACCCTGGAATCCTTCCCACAGCAGAATACGGCGCAGGTTAGGGTGTCCCTCGAAACGGACGCCCATCATATCGTAGACCTCACGCTCCTGAAAGTCGGCGCCGGGCCAAACAGAAATCAAGGAAGGAACAATCGGATTAGCCTTATCAGGCAGGCGGACCTTCAGCACCAGCCCATCCTGAGGTTTCGTTGTGCTGAAGAGGTAGTAAACGACTTCCAGATACTGCGGCCAGTCAATGCTGGTCACCATCGACAAGTAATCGTATCCCTGCTGGTCACGCAAAAACCGGGCTAACTCGATCAGCTTGTCCGCCGAAACCACGAGTCCATTCTTCGCTACTTCCAGCACCGCCCCGGGAACGGCATCGTTGAATGGGTGAACGCTAACGCCAGCTTGGTTGGTCTCAGTCATGGCTGTCTTCCTTCGGCGCGGCTAACTTCTCAAGCGCAGCGCGGTCACGCGGGTTAATGAGGTCTGGCCCCAGGACCGGGAGCGGCACCGGCTCGTTAAGCATATCCTTGCGGTACCACGGCGCCGTGCGCACTGACTGGCTGAAAACCTTTTCGTGGACCTTCATGAAGCCGTAGAGCACTGCGTCCGGCGTGGGCGGGCAGCCGGGCACGTACACGTCAACCGGGACATGTTTGTCGATGCCGGAGACGACATTGTAGCCTTCTTTAAATGGCCCGCCGGACGTCGCGCACGCGCCCATGGCCATCACATACTTAGGTTCGGCCATTTGGTTATAGAGCCGTACGATGTTCGGCAGCATCTTCTTGGTGACCGTTCCGGAAATGATCATCAGGTCTGCCTGCCGCGGCGAAGCCCGCATGATCTCCATGCCGAACCGGCTCAGGTCGAAGCGGGCCCCGCCCACGGCCATGAACTCGATGGCGCAACAGGCCAGGCCAAACGACATTGGCCACATAGACCGCGCCCGGCCCCAGTTATAGACGTTGTCTACGGTGGTCAGAAAGACACTCTTCTTGAGTTCTTCGGGAAGCTCGGGTTCGTCAATCTTCATGAGCACATCCTCATTGCATGTACTGCGGGCGATCTGCGGATCGCTTGCGATTGATCTAGTCTAGCTGCAGAAATCCGGTTCTGGTCTTCTGCTTTTTGTCGGCACGGCCAAGCACATAGACGGTAGCATCGGAACGCTGACCGATACTCATCACACGCCAGCCGTCAGCCAGCAGTTGGTTCACGGCCTCGATTTCGTCATCGCTGCGTATGGTGATCTGCTTGAGCTGATGAAAACCCGGCTCGTCAAGCGCTACAGTGGGAGTGGGCAAGTCAGACATGTTGCACCTATAAAGAGAAAACGGGCTTGCGCCTTAGGAAGGTATTTTACACGAGAAGGGGACATGCTGCAAGTGCGCGACCCGCTCCCCACCCCCTGCCTGGCAGCTCAAGTTACGGCTGCCTAAATAAGCCTCTCACACCAGCCCTGCCATCGTGCGCACCTCTTCGATGAAGGCCACAAGGTTTTCAATGGGCACATCTTCCAGGCAAGTGTGCGATGTCTGCAAGATGTAGCCACCCCCGCGGCCCATCAGCCTTGCCATAGTGCGCACTTCCTGGCGTACATCGTCGGGGGCGCCGAACGGCATCAGCCGCTCCACGTCGATGCCGCCATAGAAAGTGAGCTTGTCACCCCACTTCGCCTTGTACTCGGCCGGATTCATGATCGTCGGCGAGAGCGGGTTGAACACCTGAAGGCCGATCTCGATCAGGTCGGGGAAGAGGGCGCCCACCGCGCCGTCAGAGTGCTGGCCCACAATCACACCTGCCTGCCGACAGCGCTCATACATGATCGCCAGCCGCGGCTTGACGAAGCGCCGCCAGTGTTTCGGACTGAACAAAAGCGATCTCTCGCTGCCCCAGTCTTCAGCAAAGTAGAAGCCATCGACGCCGATCGCCAACTGCTGGGCGATGATCGGCAGGTTCCACTCGTAGAGGATCCGGTCCAGCAACTCCTCGACAAACTCCGGCCGCTCGATCATGTCCACCAGGATTTTGTCCATGCCCCGAATGCTCCAGGCGCGCTCAAAGAGGCACATGCCTAGCTTGCCGAAAAGAAACAGGTTGTCCCGGTAGCGGTCGGCCAGCTTGAGCGCGCTGTCGAAGCGCCCGGCGCGGCGCGGATCCGGCATCTGATAAGCCTTCAGCGCGTGCATCAACTCGCCGTCGGGCACTTCGCCGAGCGGATAGGCGACGGGATGGGGCAAGCTGCCGCGGCGATCCCAGATGCAGCCGAACTCATCGGTATGGAGCAATCCCTCGCAGTCAGCATCCGTATGAACCGGCCCACCGCTGGGGGTCAGTTCCACCTGGCCGACATCGACCGCCCAAGGATTGTAGTTAAAGTCGGAACCGATCTTGACGATGTGGTTGCCGATGAACGCCATCGCTTCGTGATGATCCCGCAGGCCGTAGTGCAGACATACTTTCTCCCAGACGACAGGCACAGCGTGCAAGCCATAGGGGACGTAGTCGGTTTCCTGGTGGCGGATTGCGGCGAGCACACGTGCGCGCGGTGTGATAGACACGAATCGCTCCTGATTTTAATCAACCCACAACGGCACAAACTCAAACTTATCTACATCCACCAACCCCTGATCGGTCAGTTTCAAGTGGGGGATCACTTCCAGCGCCAAAAAGCCGAGCGCCATAAACGGATCATGCAGCTCAGAGCCCAGGCTATGCGCGGCGCCGATAACTTCGTCCAACTGCCGGCGCACCTCCTGGATCGGCTTGTTGGACATGAGGCCGGCCACCGGCAGCGGAAGTCGGGCCAAAATGCGGATGCCGTCGGCCACTGCCAGGCCGCCGCCCATGTCGGCCACCGCTGCAGCCGCAGTCGTGAGCGAAATGTTATCGGCGCCGGCAACAATCAGATTGTGGTGATCATGTGCGATCGTCGACGCGATGGCGCCCCGCCGCAGCCCCAGTCCTTGCACAAATCCCTTGCCCATGTTGCCGGTAGCCATGTGCCGTTCAATCACGGCAATTTTGATGATATCCCGCTCCGGGTCCGGTCGCGCGACACCTGAAATGGACGGGATCTCCAGCACACGGTCCTCGGTTGTGAGCTGGTCGGGCAAGACGCCGATCACATGGGCGCGGTGGCCTTCGGCGGGAATGGTGAAATTAACGGTGTGCCAGTTGACGTTCATCGAGCCGCGCAGATAGGATGGACGTTCACGCACGTCGAATGGCAGCAGTTTACCATTCTCGGCGACGAGCTGACCCCCGCGCACCACCAGACGCACGGCGAACTCTTGCGGATCATCGAACACGATCAGATCGGCGCGATTGCCGGGCCGAATGCCCCCGCGGTCGTACATGCGGAACCACTCGGCAGTATTGAGCGTGGCCATGCGAATCGCGGTCACCAGGTCAACTCCTGAACGGATGGCGGTGCGCACAAGGTAGTCCACGCTGCCCTGATCCAACAGATCGCCGGGGTGACGGTCATCCGTGCAGAAGCAAATACGGCGCGCATTGTGGGGTGAAACCAACGGCAAAAGGGTGGCCAGATCGTGTGCGTTAGTCGCCTCACGCATCAAGATGTACATTCCCAGGCGCAGCTTCTCCTGGGCTTCGGCTACTGTGGTGCACTCGTGATCCGAGCCGATCCCCGCCGCCACATAGGCGTTCAGGGATTTACCACTGAAACCCGGCGCATGGCCATCCAAAACGCGCGTCTTGAAGGCTTCGATCTTCTCCATGACGCCCGGATCTTCGTTGACGACGCCCACGTAATTCATCATTTCCGCCAGGCCCAGCACCCAGCGATCGTTCTGCAACGCGGCGATATCCTTGGCTTCCAGATAGGCGCCCGCTGTGGCCATGTGGGTGGCCGGCACGCATGAGGGCACCATCACATACATGCTTAGCTGGCCGTACTTGGCCTGGTCGAACATATAGCGGATGCCATCCAGGCCCAACACGTTGGTGATCTCGTGCGGGTCGGCAACAACAGCGGTGACACCGCGCGGCACCACCGCGGCCGCGAACTGCCGCACGCCCACCATCGCGCTCTCGATGTGCACGTGCGCATCGATGAGGCCTGGCGCCAGGTAGCTTCCCTTAAGATCGACTTCCTTGTGCGCTGCGTAGCCCGGCCCGATGCCAATGATCCGATCATCCAGCACGGCAATATCCGTGGGGTAGATCTCACCGGAGTATACATTTACCAGATTGGCATTGCGCAACAAGAGGTCCGCCGGCGCATCACCGCGCGCGGCCCGCACCAAAGTGCTTATCTCTGCCATTGTGCGATCCTCCTTGTGGAACCCATGCTGTAGATTCGCCGATTATACCACACGGCAGCGCATGCATGACATGACGCGAGTCATTTGCGCAACGCGCCACTATGGGCTAGAATGTACCTATAGAGGTCAGCGCGCTGACACCTTGGTCCACACTTCGCGCGCCATGCTATACATTTCCATGAGGAGGAGAGTTGTATGCGTAAGCAGATTTGGGGCGTGATCGCCCTACTGACGGTCATCTCGATGTTCGTCGGCGCCTGTGCCCCAGCCGCCGCTCCGACGGCTGCACCGGCGGCTGCACCGGTTGAGGCAACTGCCGCACCAGCTGCGGCCCCGGCTGCGCCGGCTGAAGCAGCCGGCCTGCAGATCCCCGACGTCGTTGCCGGCAAGTTCAACGTCGCCGGCGTGCTGATTGGCCCGCATGATGATGGCGGTTGGAGCCAGGCGCACTACGACGGTCTGGTCTATGTCGAAAAGAACGTCCCCAACTCACACGTCGCCTACGTGGAGAACGTGCCTGAGGGCGCTGAAGCCGAGCAGGTGATTCGCTCGCTGGCGCGCAAGGGCTTCAACCTGATCTTCACGACCTCCTTTGGCTATATGGACGCCACCGGCACCGTGGCTGAGGAGTTCCCTGACATCACGTTCATCCATGTCAGCGGCTACAAGAGCAACAACGCGAATTTCGGCAACCTGATGGGCGCAATGGAAGACATGAAATACCTGGCGGGCATGGTCGCCGGGTCACGCGCCAAGATGGACAACAACCCGAAACTTGGCTACATCGCCACCTTCCCCATTCCCGAAGAACTGCGCCTGGGCAACGCGTTTGCGTTGGGCATGAAGAAGACCTGCCCTGAATGCACCATGGACGTGCGCTGGATCAACACCTGGCACGATCCGATCCAGGAAAAAGCCGCGGCTGAGTCTCTGATGGACGCCGGTGCGCAGGTGGTCTTCACCGGCGCTGACACGCCGGCCCCGGCTGATGTCGCGCAGGCCAAGGGCAAGTGGGGCATCACCTACGACTGGGTCGGCTCCTGCAAGGTCGAGCGCTGCCTCACCACCATCTACTGGGATTGGGGCAAGATCTACACCAAGATCGCCTTGGGCGTGATGGATAAGACCTACAAGCCCGGCTTCGACTACTTCGATGCCGACACCGGTGCGCTGGGCCTCTTCGGCTTCATGGAAGGCCAACAGCTCACCAAGGGCATGGCCGACCTGCCCGCTGCCGACATTCAGATGGTCAAGGATACCCTGGCCAAGATGCTGAAGGGTGAGTTCACCCGCTTCGACGTCTTCGCCGGTGAGATCAAGGACAACAAGGGCAACGTGGTCGTCCCGGCCGGCGAGAAGATGGTGCAAGCCGACCTCGATCAGTTCCCGCCCGGCGCCGAAGGCCTGAGCTGCAAGTACTGCATGTACTGGTGGGCCGATGGCGTCGTTGCTGAATTGCCGAAACAATAGGCTTTAAAAACGGCAACTTGGTAGATCGGTAGGTTGACTGCCCGATAGGATGGCCCAACCTGCCGATCTGCCAATTTGCTGTTTTCCAATCTACCAGTTTACCCACTCCCCATGAGGTACCCCATGCCCGAGAGCGTCAGTGCCGTCGAGATGCGGGGCATCGTCAAACGTTTCCCCGGCGTCCTCGCCAACGATCACGTTGATTTTGACCTCCGCCAGGGTGAAGTGCACGCCCTTCTCGGCGAAAACGGCGCCGGCAAAAGCACCCTGATGAACGTGCTGGCCGGGATGTACAAGGCGGAGGAAGGTGCGATCTTCGCGGAAGGCAAGCGCGTCAATTTTGGCTCACCGCGCGATGCCATTGCTGCGGGCATCGGCATGATCCACCAGCACTTCATGCTCGTCCCGTCCCAAACGGTGACGGAAAATATTATCCTCGGCTTATCGGATCCACGATTTTTCCTGCCCCTGGATACGTTGGACAAGAAGATCCTCGCGCTGCAGGAACAGTACGGCCTCAAAGTAGATCCCAAAGCCAAGATTTGGCAGCTTTCGGTCGGCGAGCAGCAGCGCGTTGAAGTCCTAAAGATGCTCTATCGCGGTGCAAAAGTGCTGATCATGGACGAGCCAACGGCGGTGCTGACCCCGCAAGAGATCGATGAGTTATTTGTCACCCTGCGCGCAATGGTCGCCAAGGGCCACTCCATCGTTTTCATCAGCCATAAGCTGCACGAGGTGCTTTCCATTGCTAACCGCGTCACCGTTTTGCGCGGGGGCAAGGTCACCGCGGCCGGACTCAGCACGGAGGGGGTGACCAAGGCCCAGTTGGCGCAGCTGATGGTCGGACGCGAGGTAGTCTTTACCGTCAAAAGAACCCCGGCCAAAATGGGGGCTGTGGTGCTTTCGGTCGAGGATGTTTGCGCCGAGAACGATCGCGGCGTGCCTGCTTTGCGTGAATTCGGGATCCAGGTGCGCGCCGGCGAGATCGTGGGCATTGCGGGGGTGGCGGGCAACGGGCAGAGCGAACTTGCGCAGGTGATTACCGGCCTGCGCAAGTGCTCCTGCGGCCGCGTGGTTATCAGCGGGGACGATATCGCCAACAAAGACCCGCGTGCAGCCATCAAGCGTCATGTGGCCCACGTCCCCGAAGACCGCCATCATGTCGGCAGCTCGCCGGGCCTGAGCCTGGCGGACAACTTGATCATGAAGAACTATCGCGAGTCGCCTGTTTCGCGCGGATGGGTATTGAATCGTCCGGTGATTCGCCAGCAAGGCAACACCCTCAAGCAAGAGTATGATATCGCGGCCCCCAATGTGGACGTGCAAGTGCGACTCCTCTCCGGCGGCAACCTGCAGAAAGCGATCCTGGCACGCGAAATGACCATCGGGCCAAAGTTGATCATTGCGGTGCAGCCCACCCGCGGCCTGGATGTAGGCGCCATCGAAGCGGTGCAGCGCGTGCTGTTGCGCGAACGCGAGAATGGCACCGCGATCCTCCTGATCTCCGAGGAGCTTGAGGAGATCATGTCCCTCTCCGATCGCATCGTGGGCATCTACGAGGGTCGCAACATGGGGGAGTTGAAGGCCGAAGAGGCCACGCTGACCGAAATCGGGTTGATGATGGCCGGAACCCGACATGGGGACGCTGAGACGTAGGGACACTGAGCCCGAGATCGCCAGGTTGCCCTGCTACCACGTTGCTACGTCATTTATAAGAGGGAAACGCCAATGGCCGTAAGTGAATCTACTGCAAAGGGCCTTCGGTTTCCGTTTTCTATCCGCATGGAGCGGCGGCTCACGACCCCGGGCTGGCTGCCCATCGTGACGTCGATCGGCGCGCTGGTGGTGGCGTTCATCATCGGCGGCATCGTGATTCAGGCGGCAGGCGGGCATCCCATCGCGGCCTATGAACATATCGTTCAGGCCGCATTCGGCAGCCTGGGGGTGCTCAATGACACCCTGGTGAAAGCCACCCCGCTGATCCTATTGGGGCTGGCGTGTGCGCTGGCTTTCCGTATGAAGCTATGGAACATCGGCGCCGAGGGGCAGTTCTACCTGGGGGCCTGGGGCGCCAGCGCTGTTGTACTGATTCCCATCCTGCCCGCCGATACCCCGCGCGTCATCATGCTAACGGTGATGGCCATTGCCGGCTTCATCTGCGGTGCGCTGTGGGGGTTCGTGCCCGGCTATCTCAAGGCCAAGCTGAACGTCAACGAGATCATCACGACACTGATGATGAATTATATCGCTTCATCGTGGGTGTTGTTCTGGGTCTTCGGCGCGTGGAGCGAGGCGGGATTCCAGATGTCGCCGCAGTTCCCCAAAAGCGCCTGGATGCCGCGCCTGCTGGACTATGCCAAACAGATCAAGATCTTTAGCGGCATGACGCTGCACTTAGGCATCGTCCTGGGCCTCATCGCTGTGGTGGTCGTGTGGTTCATCGTCTCGCGCAGTCGTTGGGGCTACGAAATCCGCCTGATCGGTGATAATCCCCGTGCGGCGCATTACGCGGGCGTCGATATCGTCAAGAACACCGTGCTGGTGATGATGATGTCGGGCGGGCTGGCGGGGCTGGCGGGCATGTCCGAGATTTCCGGCGTCGTGCATCGGCTGCAAGGCGCGATCTCGTCCAACTACGGCTTCACCGCCATCATCATTGCCTGGCTGGCCAAGCTGAACCCATTCGCCGTAATCCTGGTCTCGATCCTCTTCGGCGGTCTGATCCAGGCCGGCCGCGAAATTCAGCCTTCGGGCGTCCCGCGCATGCTCCAGGGCATCATCCTGTTCTGCGTGATTGCCAGCGATGTGCTGTTACGGTATCGGGTGCGCGTGGTGCGGAAGTAGGAAGGTCCCATGATTGACTGGATCATCATCCTCCAAGCCGGTATTGCGACCGGCACGGTGCTCTTGTTTGCGGCGATCGGCGAGATCCTGGCCGAACGGTCAGGCGTGATGAACCTCGGCGTCGAGGGCATGATGTTGATCGGCGCCATGACCGCCTATAGCACCGCCGTCAAGACCGGTCACCCATGGCAGGGGGTGCTGTATGCCATGCTGGCAGCCGGCGTCCTGGCCCTGCTCCATGCCGTGGTGACGGTTAATTTTCAGGCCGACCAGGTGGTCAGCGGCCTTGCCATCAACTTCGTTGGCATCGGCCTGAGCATGGTGCTGGGCGAGGGACTGAGCAAGGCGGGCGCCGTATCGCTGCTGCCGGTGTGGAGCATCCCCATTCTGTCGAAAATCCCGCTCCTCGGCCCGATCATGTTCACCAACCACAGCCCGATGGTTTACCTGGGCTATGCGCTGACGCCAGCCGTGTGGTACTACATCAATCGGACGCGGCCCGGCCTGCACCTGCGCGCGGTGGGCGAATATCCGGCGGCCGCCGATGCGTTGGGTATCAACGTGTATGGCCTGCGCTATCTGTACATCTTCATCGGCGGCTTGCTTGCCGGTTTGGCCGGTGCAACGATCAGCCTGGCGGTGTCGCCCGGCTGGTTCAGCGAGCTGACGACGGGCGGGCAGGGGTGGATCGCCGTCGGCCTGGTGATCTTCGCCCAGTGGAACCCCTGGCGCGCGGCCGCGGGCGGATATATGTTCGGCGCGCTGCGGCGGTTGATCCTTGACCTGCAGGGGCCGCAGATGCTGCTATGGTTCAAGAATCCGTTCTTCTACGCGCCGAAGCTGGGCTTTTTTCTACAGATGGTGCCTTACGCCCTGGTAATCATCATTCTGATCATCGGTTCGCGCGAAGCGATGAAGAAACGCATGGGCGCGCCGGCCGCGCTGGGGGTGCCGTACGTGCGCGGAGAGCGGGGGTTGTAACAGGGCCTCCCGATGCTGGCTCTTCCCTTAGCGGCAAGTCGCCCGTCTTATGACGTCTGTCATACCTTTTACACGCTGTCGGTGTTATTCTGCCAGTCGTTGATACAATCAACAAAGCTGTCCGTTTCGGACCCCACCGGTCGGGTCCGTTTTTGTCGCGCAGTCTGGGCATACTTGTTACACCGCACCTGAGCAACGAGCATCCCTGCAGCAATCCGACTGCGCCTTGTCTCCCACATCATCAACACGCAGGACATGAACTGCACCACACGTTTGGAGGAGAAAGAGATGTCAGGACGTGAAATCGTCACGATTGACGGCAACGAGGCAGCCGCCTACGTTGCCCACAAGACCAATGAGGTCATTGCCATCTACCCCATCACCCCGTCCAGCAACATGGGCGAATGGGCCGATGCCTGGAGCGCCGAAGGGCGCAAGAACATCTGGGGCACGGTGCCAACCGTAGTCGAGATGCAGTCGGAAGGCGGTGCGGCCGGCGCAGTGCACGGCGCGCTGCAGACCGGTTCGCTGACTACAACCTTTACCGCATCGCAGGGCCTCCTGCTGATGATCCCCAACATGTTCAAGATCGCCGGCGAGCTGACCTCGACGGTCTTCCACGTTGCGGCGCGCGCGCTCGCGGCGCATGCGCTCTCGATCTTCGGTGATCATAGCGACGTGATGTCGGCGCGCTCCACGGGCTGGGCCATGTTGTGCGCCAACAACCCGCAGGAAGTCATGGATATGGCGCTGATCGCCCAGGCCGCCACCTTGAAATCGCGCGTGCCGTTCGTCCACTTCTTCGACGGCTTCCGCACCAGCCACGAGATCCGCAAGATCGAAGAGCTGAGCGACGACGACATCCGCGCCATGATCGACGACAACCTGGTGTTAGCCCATCGGCGGCGCGCGCTGAACCCGGAGCGCCCGGTCATCCGGGGCACCGCCCAGAACCCCGACGTCTACTTCCAGGCGCGCGAGGCGGCCAACTCATACTATCTGGCCGTCCCCGCGATCGTCCAGGACGAGATGGACAAGTTCGCCGGGCTCACCGGCCGCCAGTACAAGCTCTTCGACTATGTCGGCGCACCCGATGCCGAGCGCGTGCTCGTGGTGATGGGCTCGGCGGCGGATATTGCGCACGGGACGGTGAACGACCTGGCCGACTGCTGCGGCGAAAAGGTCGGCGTGGTCAAGGTGCATCTCTTCCGACCGTTCAGCGTCGAGCTCCTGATGGCCGCGATCCCGGCCAGCGCCAAGGTTGTCACCGCGCTCGATCGCTGCAAAGAGCCGGGCGGCGCGGGCGAGCCGCTCTACCAGGATGTGGTCACCGCTGTAGCCGAAACCGGTCGTGCCGTCAAGGTGCTGGGCGGCCGCTACGGGTTGGCCAGCAAGGAATTTACGCCCGCGATGGTCAAGGGCGTGTTCGACAACATGGCCGCGGCGGCGCCCAAGAATCACTTCACCATCGGCATTAACGACGATGTGACCCACACCAGCCTGGCCTATGACCCCTCCTACAGCATCGAGTCGAAGCGGGGTGTGCGGGCGATGTTCTACGGCTTGGGCTCTGACGGCACGGTGGGCGCCAATCACAACTCTATCCGCATCATCGGCCAGGAGACCGAAAACTACGCCCAGGGCTACTTCTACTATGACTCGAAGAAGGCCGGCACGGTCACGACCTCGCACCTGCGCTTCGGCCCCGAGCCGATCCGCCTGTCCAACCTGATCGAGTCCGCCAACTTCATCGCCTGCCACCAGTGGGTCTTCCTGGAACGCGTCAACGTGCTGGCCAAAGCCGAGCAAGGCGCGACCTTCCTGCTGGCCAGCCCTTACGGGCCGGATGAGGTCTGGGATAAGCTGCCACGCGAGGTGCAGGCGCAGATCATCGCGAAGAAGCTGCGCTTCTTCGTCATCGATGCGATCGGCGTTGCGCAGGCGACCGGCATGGGCGGCCGCATCAACACCATCATGCAGACCTGCTTCTTCGCTATCTCCGGCGTGCTGCCCAAGGACGAGGCGATCGAGAAGATCAAGGAGTCCATCCGCCACACTTACGGCAAACGGGGCGAGGTGGTGGTGCAGCAGAACTTTGCGGCTGTGGATCACACGCTGAAGCACTTGTACGAGGTCGCCTACCCGGACCAGGTCACCAGCAAGATCAAGATGGAATCGCCTGTCTCCGACGAGGCGCCGGCGTTCGTGAAGGATGTGACCGCGCAGATTATCGCCGGCAATGGCGAGAACCTGCCGGTTTCGGCCTTCCCGGTGGATGGCACCTGGCCCACGGCCACCACGCAGTGGGAGAAGCGCAACCTGGCGCTGGAAATCCCGGTCTGGGATGCTTCGATCTGTATTCAATGCGGCAAGTGTGCGTTGGTCTGCCCACATGCGGCGATTCGCACGAAGGTCTATCCGGCGGCAAGCCTGGCCGGTGCGCCCGAGACCTACAAAGCTGTGGATTACAAGAGCCGCGACCTGCCCGGCATGAAGTACACCGTCCAGGTGGCGCCCGAAGACTGCACGGGCTGTGCGCTGTGCGTAGAAAACTGCCCGGCCAAGAACAAGAGCGAGCCGAAGTTCAAGGCGATCAACATGGAACCGCAGTCGCCGCTCCGCATCACTGAGCGCGCCAACTTCCAGTTCTTCCTGGATCTGCCTGAGCTTGACCGCACGATCATCCCGCTGAACACCGTCAAGAACTCGCAACTGCTCCAACCGCTCTTTGAGTTCTCCGGCGCGTGCGCCGGCTGCGGCGAGACGCCTTACATCAAGCTGGTCAGCCAGCTCTTCGGCGATCGGGCGATCGTGGCCAACGCCACGGGTTGCACCTCGATCTACGGCGGCAACCTGCCGACGACACCCTGGGCGCAGGATAAGAACGGCCGCGGGCCGGCGTGGGCCAACAGCCTCTTCGAGGATAACGCCGAGTTCGGCATGGGCTTCCGCCTGACCGTCGACAAGCAAAATGAGTTCGCGCGTGAGCTCATCCAGGCACACCGCGACGTGTTGGGTGACGTGCTGGTCGATGGGCTGTTGTCCGCCGATCAGAGCACCGAAAAGGGCATTGCGGAACAGCGTGCGCGCGTCGCCGAACTCAAAGCGAAGCTCGCCGGCGCGACCGAATCATGGGCCGTGCAACTCGGCAGCATTGCCGATATGCTGGTCAAGCGCAGCGTATGGATCATGGGCGGCGATGGCTGGGCATACGATATCGGCTACGGAGGCCTGGATCACGTGCTGGCATCGGGTCTGGACGTCAACGTCCTGGTGCTCGACACGCAGGTCTACTCCAACACCGGCGGCCAAGCGTCGAAGGCGACCCCGCGCGCGGCGGTGGCCCGCTTCGCAGCCGGCGGCAAGCCGATCTCCAAGAAGGACCTGGGCGCGATTGCGATGAGCCAGGGCACCATCTACGTAGCTCAGGTGGCCATGGGCGCCAGCGATAACCAGACCGTCAAAGCGTTCCTGGAAGCCGAAGCTTACCCCGGCCCCAGCCTGATCATTGCCTACAGCCACTGTATCGCGCATGGCATCAACATGACCTTAGGCATGGGCGAACAGAAGCTGGCGGTGGATAGCGCCGCCTGGCCGCTCTACCGCTACAACCCGACCAACGTTGCCGCTGGGAAGAACCCGCTGTCGTTGGACTCCAAGGCGCCGAAAATCCCGTTGAAGGACTACGTCTACAACGAGACCCGCTACAGCTCGTTGGCCAAGCGCAACGAAGAACGCGCCGAGATGCTGCTCAAGCTGGCCCAGGAAGATGTCCTGGCTCGCTGGCGGCAGCTCGAACAGTTGGCGGCGTTGAACTTCGCGCAAGAGTAGGACTAAGAACTCAGGGACTAGGGAGTCACTCTCTGGTCCCTGAGTTTTTTTCAGGACAAGGAGCACGGTCATGACTGATCTCACCACAAAATACATGGGTCTCACCCTAAAAAATCCCATCGTGCCGTCGGCATCACCGCTATCGCGGCGCCTCAGCGGCATCAAGGCCATGGAAGACGCCGGTGCGGCAGCGATCACGATGTACTCGCTGTTCGAAGAGCAAATCGACGCTGAAGCCCTGGCGCAACATCGCTCTGTCGAGCAAGAGGCTTTCATGTCGGCCGAGGCAACGGCCTACTTCACCAAGGCGAAGGGGTACACCAGCGGGCCGGACGCCTACCTGGAGCTCATCCGCGAAGCTAAAGCCGCGGTTGACATTCCGATCATCGGCAGCCTGAACGGCGTCACTCCCGGCGGCTGGACCCATTATGCCAAGCTGATCGAGCAAGCTGGCGCGGACGCGCTGGAGTTGAATGTCTACCTGATCCCCACGTCTCCGGAATTATCCAGCGATAGTGTTGAAAACACCCATCTCGAGATTCTGCGCGAGGTCAAAGCCCAGGTAAAAATCCCCGTAGCGCTGAAGCTGAGCCCGTTCTTCAGCGCCCTGCCTAACATGGTGAGCCGGCTCGATCGCGCGGGCGCCGACGGCCTGGTGCTGTTCAACCGCTTCTACCAGCCCGACTTCGACCTGGAAGAGCTGACCGTCACGCCGCACCTGGTGTTGAGCACGTCGTGGGAGATGCGCCTGCCGCTGCGTTGGATCGCCATCCTTTACGGCCGCATCAACGCTTCGCTGGCCCTATGCACCGGCGTCGACACCGCCGAGGACGTGGTCAAGGCCATCATGGCCGGCGCAGACATCGCTACGATGGCTTCAGTGCTGCTGGGACGCGGCGTCGGCATGATCGGCGCGATGGTGGCGGGTTTGCAGCGGTGGATGGAGGAGCACGAGTACGAATCGATCCGCCAGATGAAGGGCGCACTGAGCTATCGCAACGTAGCCGATCCGACGGCGTTCGAACGGGCCAACTACATGAAGGTGCTGGAAAGCTGGACGTAATCCAACCGAACAGGTGACCCCGAAAGGGGAACGCGCTTCGCAATGCCCCCAAGATGCCCTCCGAAGCCTCATCCCAGCAGGTTTCGGAGGGTTGTGCAGTCAAATTAATTGTAAACTCGTTCTTTTTGCCCCTTGACAATTCGTGAAATTTGTGATAATCTGCCCCTCAGACGTCAGACGTCTGAGGACCCAGGATCCGATCCAACAAGCAATGACTGCTGCTTGGAGCGAATCGTCTATGCAGAACCGCAACTCGGATAACGCTTTCCCCTTGAATGGTCGCGCGCCCTGCCGGCCCTCACATGTTTTTTGTCTTCAACGTCCACGCAACACGAAACACGCAACACGTTTCGCAGTCTCATCACCTCACTCCTCGGAGGTAGTCTATGCCGCCAGACCCGGCCACTAGCAGCCTATCCTCAACTCGCAAGCAACCGTTCGACTGGCAGGGGCTCCTGCTGAGAGCCGCGTCGCCGATCCTGGCAATCTCGGTCGCGCTGTTGGTGGGAGCAGTCATGCTGTTGCTACTGCGCGCCAATCCCCTGACCGCGTACGCCACGATGGTCAAGGGTGTGTTCGGCAATTTTTACGGGTTCACGCAATCGCTGGTCAAGGCGACGCCCCTGTTATTAGTTGGTCTGGGTATCTGCATCGCATTTCGCGCCAGCGTGCTCAACATCGGCGGCGAGGGGCAGATCATCGCCGGCGCGCTGATGGCCACGTGGTTCTCATTGCAGTTCCGCACCTGGCCCGGCTGGCTGCTGATCCCGGCAACCATGATCATGGGATTCCTGGCCGGTGCGTTCTGGGGGTTTATTCCCGGCATTCTCAAAGCGCGGCTGAACGTCAATGAGATCCTGAGCACGGTGATGATGAATGCCATCGGGTTGCAGCTCATGAACCTCCTGCTCCGCGGCCCCCTGATCGATCCCGCGGGCGTTGCCGCGGGGACGTTCCTGCATCAGTCCGAACGTCTGCCGCGACAAGTGTGGCTGGGCCGGATAGAACAAACCCAATTACACACCGGGGCCATTATCGCTGTGGTGCTGGCGGTGTTGGTCTACATCCTCTTGTGGCGCACCACTATCGGCTATCGGATCCGATCGGTGGGGCTAAGCCCGGAAGCCTCAAAATATGCAGGCATCCCCGTACCGTTTTACCAGGCGCTGTCACTGACGCTGGCCGGCGGATTCGCAGGGCTGGCCGGCGTGATTGAGGTGATCGGTGTGCAGCACCGCTTGCTGGAGGGTGTCACCAGCGGCTACGGCTTCACAGGCATCGTCGCGGCCCTGTTCGGCGGGCTACATCCGCTCGGCCTGATCCCGGCCTCCTGGCTCTTCGGCAGCCTGTTGGTGGGTGCGGACATGATGCAGCGGGCCGTACAAGTGCCTTCTTCGCTGATCGATGCCCTGCTGGGTCTGATCGTGTTGCTGGTTATCGGCTCACAGATGTGGTCCAAACGCCTCGCCACGCGTCGCATAATCGCTCAAGCCAAAAAGAGTGCGGAGGCCCAGGCATGAACGAGCTCACTACCGCTGCCATCATCGTCGGGATTCTCACCTCAGCCATTCGCCTGGCCACACCGTATCTCTATGCCGGCATCGGCGAGGCGATCACGGAGCTCTCCGGCGTGGTCAACCTGGGCGTGGACGGCATCATGCTGTTGGGCGCGTATGGGGCTTTCTTCGTAGCCCTGAACACGGGCAACCTCTGGCTGGGCCTGTTGGCCGGCGCACTTATCGGCGTGTTGATGGGCTTGCTGATGGCAGGCATCAGCGTCACCCTGAAGGCCGAACAGGGCATCAGCGGCATCGGCCTTTACATGTTCGGCTTGGGCCTCTCCAGCCTGCTGTTCAAGACGACCATCGGCACAGTCAAGACCATCACCGGCTTCCCACCGGTTAAGATCCCGGTGCTCAGCGACATTCCCTTCATCGGCGAGATCATGTTCAAGCAGAGTTTACCGGTGTACGGCGCGTTCTTGCTGGTGCCGTTGGCCTGGTTCATTCTGAGTAAGACCACGTGGGGCCTGCGGTTGAAGGCTGTGGGGCAGACCCCAGCCGCGGCCGACTCATTGGGCGTCAACGTCGATCGCGTGCGCTACATCGCGACCTGCATCGGCTCGTTGCTGGCGGGCCTGGCCGGCGCATCGCTGTCGTTGGCGCTGGTCAACCTGTTCCAGGAGAATCTGACCGCGGGCCAGGGCTTCATTGCGGTGGCGTTGGTCTACTTCGGCGGCTGGCGGCCGCTGGGCATCATGCTGGGCGCGCTGCTCTTCAGCACGGTCAACGCGTTCCAGTTGTGGATGCAGGTCCTGAACGTCCCGATCCCTTCCGATGTGGCGGTGATGCTGCCCTACCTGCTGACTATCGTGGCGCTGGCCCTTACTGTGAGCCGGGTGCGCGGGCCGGCCGCACTCAATAAACCCTTCGAACGAGGGGAACATTAACCAAGTCTCGTTCAATATATAAAGGAGAGGAAAGGTATGAAGGTTTTACGCACGCTGTTCGTTGTTGTCATGGTGATCGCGCTGTTGGCCGGTTGCGCCGGCGCGGCCACCCCCGCCCCTGCGGCCGCTCCCGCTCCCGCGGCGGCCAAGCCGCTGCGCATCGCCGTGGTGATGCCCAGCGCAACGACCGATCTGGCCTTCAGCCAGTCGATGTGGTCAGCCCTCAAGTCCATCCAGGCCGAGATGGGCGGTGAGTCGGCGGTGGAGCTGAAGTACTCGGAGAACATGTTCAAGGTGGCGGACGCTGCGGCCGCGCTTCGCGACTATGCGAGCCAAGGCTTCGACATCGTGATCGGCCACGGATCGCAATATGGCTCGTCGATCCAGGAGATCGCCCCTGACTTCCCCAAGGTGACCTTCGCCTGGGGCACTGAAGTCAACACGTTCGGGATGGCTAACGTCTACGCCTATACGGCCGCGGCCGAGCAAGGCGGCTATGTCAACGGCGTGATGGCGGCGATGCTGTCCAAAAGCAAAGTGATCGGCGTGACCGGTCCGGTGGAAGCGGGCGACGCCAAGACCTACGTCGACGGCTTTGTCCAGGGTGTAGCATCGGTGGATCCCAACCTCAAGGTCGCTAAGACCTGGACCGGCTCCTTCTCGGACGTCGCGCTGATGACCGAGGCGGCCAAGACCCATATCGCGGCTGGTGCGGACGCGCTTACCGGTTCTTCGCAATCGGTAGTGGGCTCCATCGGTGCGGCCAAAGAGGCAGGCAGCGTGCTGTGGTTCGGCACGCAGCAAGATCAGGCCTCACTGGCCCCGCAAAACGTGGTCGCCAGCCAGCAATACGACTGGACCGGCATCCTGAAGCAGATGATCGAAAACCGCAAGAACGGTAAACTGGGCGGTGAGGCCTTCACGTTGCAACTTAAGAACGCCGGCCTCAAGATCGTTTACAATTCCGGCTACCAACTGCCCGATGATGTTAAGAAGGCCGCTGAAGCAGCCATCGAAGGCATCAAGAGCGGCACGATCACTGTCAATCCGTAACATCGCAAAGTCGAAAGTCGAAAGTTAAAGGTTGGGGGTTGAGGGTTTTCCAGAATACTGGTAACCTTCAACCTTCAACCCGATAACAAGGCCAGGAGAGAAAAGATGGCGACTGTCTCTCAACCCGCACCGCAATCCGGCGGATTGCGATACAAGACGATCAAACGGATCCAACGCATCGAGATGTGCAACATCGTCAAGCGCTTCCCGGGCGTCCTTGCGAATGACAAGGTCTGTTTCGATGTCAACGCCGGCGAAGTGCATGCCCTGCTGGGCGAAAACGGCGCGGGCAAAAGCACCCTGATGCGCCAGCTCTTTGGCCTCTACAAGCCCGATGCAGGCGAAATTCTCATCGATGGCAAGCCCTGCGTCTTCAACTCTCCGGCCGACGCAATCCGCGCCGGCATCGGCATGATCCACCAGCACTTCATGCTCGTGCCCACGTTAACGGTGACGGAAAACGTTGCGCTGGGGTTGCCCTCATCACGTGAACCACTATTGGACCTCGACCGGGTGGAAAAGCGCGTGCGCGAGCTTTCGGAAGAGTACGGCCTGAAGGTCGAACCGGACGCCTACATCTGGCAACTTTCGGTCGGCGAGCAGCAACGCGTAGAGATTCTCAAAGCACTCTATCGCGGCGCCAGTATGATTATTTTGGACGAGCCGACCGCAGTGCTGACTCCCCAAGAGGTCAAGGACCTGTTTGTGACATTCAAGCGCATGGTTGCCGAAGGGCACGGACTGGTCTTTATTTCGCACAAACTCTACGAGGTGCTGGCGATCAGCAACCGCATCACGGTGCTGCGCAACGGTAAGTTCAGCGGCGAAGTTGCCACGAAAGACGTCACGCGCGACGAGCTGGCCACGATGATGGTAGGCCGTGAGATCAAGCGCTTTGCACCGCCGCCGCAAGAATCCGGCAGGTTATTGCTCCAAATCAAGGGGCTGCGTGCGATGGGCGATCGCGGTGTAGAAGCGCTGCGCGGCATCGACCTGGAGATTCACGCCGGCGAAATCTTAGGCATGGCAGGCGTGTCGGGCAATGGACAACGCGAGTTGGCGGGGTGCCTGGGCGGCATGCGCAAGGTGACCGCCGGCGCCATCTCAGTAGACGGCAAAGACCTGACGCACGCTTCGGTGCAAGAACGCCTGAAAGCCGGGCAGGCTTTCATCCCTGAAGAACGCATGCGGGATGGCGCCATCAAGGAGTTCTCGGTGCAGGAGAATCTCTTCCTGCTGGACCATGACGCACCTCAATTCACGCACGGGATCTTCTTGAATTTCCCTAAGATGGCCGCGCACGCCAAGTCGCTCATCAGTGAATTCGCCGTCAAGACGCCGAGCCTGGATACCCCCATTAAGAATCTTTCCGGCGGCAACATTCAGAAAGCGATCATGGCTCGCGAGCTCTCGCGGAAGCCCAAAGTCTTGATCGCAGCCCAGCCCTCGCGCGGTGTGGATATCGGTGCCACAGAGTATATCCACCAGCGCCTGCTCCAGCAGCGCGCGGAGGGCAAAGCGGTGCTGTTGATTTCCGAGGACTTGGACGAGGTGCGGGCGCTGTCCGACCGCATTGCAGTGATCTACGAAGGCCAGATCATCGGCGTGGTGAATCGCGATCAGGCCACCATCGAGCAGCTTGGTCTGATGATGGCCGGCGTGCCCATGCATGAAGCCCTTGGGACTGCAATGGCTGCTGCTGCCACGCCTGTGGCCACGTCTGTGGTTGGAGAGCAAGCGGCCCATGTCTCAACCCATGCGTAGTCTGCGTGCAGACACCCGTCCCCTATACATCCAGGCCGTGGATGCACTCTATGAGCTGATCGAGGACGGCGTCTACCAAGCAGGGCAATCCTTGCCCGCCGAGGCTGAACTGGCCGCACGCCTGGGCGTCTCGCGGTCGACGATCCGGGAAGCGTTGAGCCATCTCGAAAAGGATGGCCTGATCGTCCGCAAGCAGGGTGTGGGCACCCTCCTGGCGCCTCGCTCAGTGCAAATTTCAGGCGGCCTGGAGCGACTGGCCAGCTTCCGTTCCGTCGTGGAGCTCTCCGGCGCAGCGGTGCAGGTGGTGTCGCGTACGGTCCGTTTGATCGAGGCTGACACGGCCACGGCCGCCACGCTTCAGATTCCGCCGGGCAGCGAGATCGTACAAGTGCAAGCGGTCGAGGCCGTCGATGGCTGCCGGTTGGCGGATCTCGAAGGATTGATCGTCCCGGAGCTGGTGGATATTGCACAATTGGCCGCTGACGAAGGCTCGCTGTTGGAGCATCTCTACCGGCAGGCAAATCCGCTGGTCGCCTACTCGCGCACGGCCATCTATGCCATCGGAGCCAACCGAGACCTGGCAGACCGCTTGGGTGTGGCGGAGGGCAAGGCGATCCTGCATCTGGCCGAGACCGTGTATTCCGATGCGGATGCACCCATCGCGCTCTTCCGCAACTACTTCGTGACCGACTATTATAACTACAAGATCGTCCGACGGATCGTACGCCGCATCGGAGGGTCGAGCGAGTCGTAGATCGCACGATCCGTAGATCGCACGATCCGTAGATCGCACGATCCGTAGATCGCACGATCCGCTCGCAATCCGGCGGATTGCGGCACACTAGAACGCAGGGAGCCTGGTATGGACCGATTTGACTACGTGCGAGCAGAGAGCATCCCGCATGCGATAACTCTGCTGAACACACCGGGCGTGTGCAGCCGGCCATTAGCCGGCGGCACCGATCTGGTGCTGCTGCTGCGCGAAGAACGCGTCTGCGATCGGGTGGTGGATATCACCCAGATCCCGGAGATGCATCACATCACGCGCACGGACGATGCCCGACCTCCGGTCAGCGTCATCATCGGCGCCGGGGCAACCTTCAGTGAAGTCATCGAAAGCCCTATCGTCAATGCAACGGCGCCCGTGCTGGTGCAAGCATGTCGCTCGGTAGGCGCGACGCAGATTCGCAACATGGGCACCCTGGGGGGCAATGTCGCCAATGCGGCTGCCTGCGCCGACTCGCTGCCGGCGCTGGTCTGCCTGGATGCGGCCGCACGGGTGCTGACGCCGGACGGCGAGTTGACCTGGCCGGTGTCCGAACTCATCGTTCGCCCCAATCGCACACAAATCCCGCCCGGCGGCTTGCTGGTCTCCTTGAGTTACGTCGTTCCTGAGCCCGGCAGCCGAAGCGTTTTTGTCAAGCTGGGGCGGCGCAATGCGATGGCCATCTCTCGCCTCACCGTGGCTGCACTGGGCCGGGTGGGGACGGATGGCCGCATCGCGGAAGCGCGGCTGGCGCCCGGTTCGGCCACGCCGCAGATCCGGCGTTTCACCGCCGTGGAGCAGCTCCTGGTGGGCGAGACGCCCAGTGTCGCGTTGTGCGAGGCCGCCGGTCAACTGGCTGTGACCGAGATGGCAAAAGTCACAGGGAGACGCTGGTCCAGCGAATTCAAGGAACCGGCCCTGCTGGCGTTGGTGACACGTGCTTTGTTGCAGGTGTTCGGTTTGCCTTGGGCCGAAGGAGAGGACGCATGAAGATTGCGTTTATGCTAAACGGCAGCCCGGTCAGTGTCGAGGCGCCCGCGGATATCAGCCTGCTCCATTTGCTGCGCGACTATCTGGACCTGACCGGCACCAAGGAAGGGTGCGGGGTCGGTGAATGCGGCGCGTGCTCGGTGATCCTGGACGGCCGGCTGGTGAATTCGTGCCTGGTGCTAGCGCCGCAGGCGGACGGCCGCAGCGTCACAACCATCGAAGGCATCCGCGGTGCGGATGGTGGGCCCAACGACTTGCAGCGGAACTTCATCGAGTACGGTGCGGTGCAGTGCGGTTACTGCATCCCCGGCATGGTACTGGCGGGTGAAGCACTGCTGGCGCGCACCCTCACCCCCAACCGGGCCGAGATTCGCGAAGCAATCGCCGGCAATCTGTGTCGCTGCACGGGCTACCAGCAGATTGTGGATGCGATTGAGGCAACGGCGAATCAGCGCATGAGTGCATGAGCGAATCTGCGAACATACGAATGGAGCCGAAGGGGATGACGTATGCCTGAATACAAATATATCGGCAAGCCGGCCCAACGCGTGGACGCGCTGGAAAAGGTCCTCGGCACCGCGAAATACACCGGGGACTACAAGCTGCCGGACATGCTTTATGCGCGCTGCCTGCGCAGCGATCTGCCCCATGCCCGCATCGTCCGCCTGGACGTGACGCCGGCCCTGCGGGTGCCAGGCGTGAAGGCCGCTATCACGGGCGAGGATTTCGTCAATCACGGCAACTTCGGTTATCCGGTCCAGGATATGTACATGCTGGCGCATCAGCACGTGCGCTACGTGGGGGATGCGATTGCGGCTGTAGCCGCCGAGACCCCTGAAGCATTGGCTGCCGGCCTGGCTGCCATCGAAGTCGAGTTGGAGCCTTTGCCGGGCGTGTTTACCCCGGAAGACGCGCTCAAGCCGGACGCGCCGCTGGTCGGTCAGCAGCCGTGGGACGCGGCGACCGAGCCGCGCGGCAACCTGCTCGTCAGGCATCTCGTCCGCAAGGGCGATCCTGACCCGCTGCTGCAAGCATGCGAGGTCCTGCTGGACGAGAAGTACAGCACCGCCCACCAGGAGCACGCCTACATTGAGACCGAAGCGGCATTTGCGGTTCCCTGGCCCAACCGCGACGGCGTCACGGTCTATTCGCCCAGCCAGAGCCCGTTCAACGACCGGGGCAACCTGTGCCGCGTCCTTGGCCTGGGTGTAGAGAACGTGCGCGTGATCCAACCGCCGGTAGGCGGCGCGTTCGGCGGCAAGGATGATCAGATCTACCAGACGTCAGGCCAGGTGGCCAAGCTGGCGCTGCTGACCGGCCGTCCCGTGCGCATGACTTTCGGCCGCGAAGAGTCGATGATCTTTTCCTACAAGCGCAACCCTATGCAGGTGCACATCCGGATCGGGGCCGACCGCACGGGCAAGCTGCGGGCCAGCAAGGTCGATCTGTTGGTCGACAGCGGTGCGTATTCCGCCATCACCCCGTTCGTCGCCTGGCGCGGCAACATTCACGCCATGGGGTCCTACCGTTATGACGCGTGTCACGTCGATACCAATGTGGCCTACACCAACAACGGCTATACGGGCGCGTTCCGCGGATTTGGCAACACGGAGACCACTGCCTGCATCGAGCAGGCCATGGACGAGCTGGCCCACCGCCTGAGTATCGATCCCATCGATCTGCGCCTGATGAACTGCCTGCGACCCGGCGATGAAACCGCGCACGGCCAGCGTCTGGGCGACGACGTAGCGCTGGTCGAATGTCTGGAGCATGTGCGCCGGGCATCCGATTGGGATCGCAAACGACGCGAATATGGCCAGGGGGCAGATCAGCGGGCCAGCCCAGCCGGCGAGCTGCGCCGCGGCATCGGCGTGGCCTGCTTCTTCCACGGCCTGTCATTGGGCGCGGAAGGGGACGACTTCGCGGTCAGCACACTGCAAATCAACGATGATAACTCGCTTACGCTTACCTCCGGCCTGACCGATTACGGCACCGGCTCACGCACCACCTTCACACTCATCGCCGCGGAGACGCTTGGCCTGAGCCCGGAACGCATCCACATGCCCCGGCCCGACACCGACACGGCCATTGCCAGCGGCCCAACTGTCGCCTCGCGCGCCACGGTGTTGGGCGGCAACGCGGTGCGCGTCACGGCCGAACGCCTGAACAGCCTGCTACATCAAGCGGCGGCCGACCTCTTCGGGTGCAGCCTGGTTCAAGTGCTGCGTGACGGTGAGCGCTTCATCGGTCCACAGGAGGAGCCGGCGAGCTTCGAAGATGTCGTCGATCATGGCCGCAAGCTGGGCTTGACCCTTTCCGCGCACGGCCGTTGGGACGCACCTAAGATCCATTGGTCGATGGAGGACGGCACAGGCAAACCCTATTTCGCCTATCACTACGGCGCACAAGTGGCCGAGGTAACGGTGGACACGGGAACGGGCAAGGTAGACGTGACCGGCATCTGGGCCGCGCACAACACCGGCACGGTGATCTTCCCCCAGGGCATCCTGGGCCAACTCTATGGCGGCATCACCCAGGGCCTGGGCTATGCGTTGATGGAGCGGGTAGACTTCGACCAGGGTTACATACAAGCCACCAACTTCGATGAGTATCTGATCCCTACAGCCCTGGATGTTCCCGAAATCGAGGGGCACTTCGTGCAGAAACACTTCGGCGCCGGACCCTTTGGCGCGAAAAACATCGGCGAACCAGCCATGGTGCCCACGGCGCCAGCCATCCTGAACGCCATCTCTCATGCTACGGGCCGCCGGGTGAAAGACCTGCCGGCCAACCTGGAACGCGTGCTGCTGGGCCATGACCTGCGCCAGCGCGGCTCCGACCGAGCCTGCAAGCTAGGCCTGAAAACGGGTTGATTGCGTGCTAAACGCAGCGCCCACCATATTTGCTCTTTTGCAGACTCTGTATATAATCTGAGTTGTCAGACGTCTTACAACGCAGATTGATTTCTTTGAGACAACATATGATCGCCGGCAACAATGATGTTCGTCTACGGGCTGATCATCGCCCACTTTATGCCCAGGCCAGTGAAGCACTCAGGGAACTGGTGCAAGGAGGCGACTATGCGCCAGGAGCGCGGTTGCCCTCCGAGCATGTACTTTCCGAGCAACTGGGCATCTCCCGACCCACATTACGCGAAGCATTGCACCAATTAGAAGAGGAAGGCGCCATCGTCCGGCGGCACGGCGTTGGCACGTTTGTGGCTGAGCGCTTGCCGCTAATTGAGACCGGCCTGGAGGTTCTGGAAAGCATCGAGCTGATGGCAGCACGCAGTGGGCTGCACGTGCAGATGGGCGAAGTCGTCATCTCAGAACGCATGACCACGGCGGCGGAGGCCAAGGGGTTGGCACTGGCAACCCCTGAACCGGCGACTTGCGTCCAACGCGTGATTCTGACCGAAAACAAACCGGTGGCTTATCTAGCCGACATCCTGCCCCAGCGATTTCTGCGCCAGGACGAGCTTGGCCCGGATTTTCATGGCTCGGTCTTGGACCTTCTTCGGAAACGGGGCTGGCCAGCTTTATCTCACTCCCGAACGGAGCTGATCTCAGAGGCAGCAGACTCCAACCTGGCCCGCGCCTTGCGCGTCCAGCGCGGCGTCCCGCTCATGAAGCTCGAGGCGCAACTATTCGCCGGGGACGGACAAATCGTTGATTACTCTATCAGTCATTTCGTATCCGGCTGTTTTCGTTTCCATGTCGTGAGGCGCGTTACGGATGTGTGAGCCCGTCGCGGGAGCCCGTCGCGGGAGCCCGTCGCGGGAGCCCGTCGCGGGAGCCCGTCGCGGGAG
>CAZELR010000003.1:61941-84967 GCA_964513075.1 uncultured Anaerolineales bacterium | reverse complement strand
GAGCCCGTCGCGGGAGCCCGTCGCGGGAGCCCGTCGCGGGAGCCCGTCGCGGGAGCATCAGAACGCTGGCCCTGCCTTAACCCGCTATACTTCTGGAGGAAAGAATGGACAAGGTCAAAGAAATCCAACAGCGTGTCAACCAACGTCGGGGGGAGATCATCCAGTTCATGCGCGACATCTGCGCGATCCCCTCAATGAACTCTCAAATCGGGCCGGTGGGCGAACGAATCCAGGCCGAAATGCGCAAGCTTGGCTGGGACGAGGCGCGCTTCGACAAGATGGGCAACACGGTTGGGCGCATCGGAGACGGGCCCAAAGTCATCGTCTACGACTCGCACATCGACACGGTGGGCGTCGGCGACCCGGCGGAATGGGAATGGGATCCTTTCATCGGCAAGGTTGAAGATGGTTGTTTGTACGCGCGCGGGGCATGCGATGAAAAAGGCAGCACGCCCGGTATGGTGCACGGACTGGCAATCGCCCGCGACCTGGGCCTGCTCGACGGCTACACCGTCTACTACTTCGGCAACATGGAGGAATGGTGCGACGGCATCGCGCCCAATACGTTTGTCGAGGTCGATCCCAAGGTGCGCCCTGATTTCGTGGTCATCGGCGAGCCGACGAAGATGCAGGTCTACCGAGGGCACAAGGGCCGCATCGAGCTAAAGATCACGGCTTCGGGCCGGTCGGCGCACGCAGCCTCGCACTATCTGGGCGACAATGCCGTCTACAAAATGATGGCGATCATCACACAAATTCGCGAACTGGATCGCCGGATGCGCTTCGGCATGGGCTATCATGAGGTGCAGGGATATCCATCTATCGCTGTAACCGATGTTCATGCTCGCACGGCCTCCCTTAACGCCGTGCCGGATGAGTTCACGATCTACATCGATCGGCGCATTACTTCGAATGAGCCGCACGACGACGTAATCGCGCAGATCAAGGGGCTGATTCCCGACTATTTGCAGGACGAGATTCATGTCGAGGAGCTCTTCTACGATGAGCCGTCCTACACCGGTTTCGTCTTCCCCGTCAGCAAGTACTATCCTGCCTGGCTGCTTGAGGACACTCATCCGTTGGCAGTGGCCGGACAACGCACCGTTGAGGCGCTCTGGGGTGAGAAGCGGCCTCTAGGCACCTGGGACTTCTCCACCAACGGCACGTATTGGGCGGGCAAAGCGGGCATCCCATCCATCGGCCTTGGCCCGGGCGACGAGAAGACAGCGCACATGCGAAACGAGAATGTACCGCTCGATGAGGTGGTTCAAGCCGCCGAGTGGTATGCGGCGCTGCCGAAGATGCTCAAGGAGCACATCTAGATCGTCTACAGCCGCCGCCGGCGCCGGCGGCGGCCAATCTACCACTTTTTCAAACCTCTGAAAGGAATATCTTATGCGCAGCTTTGAAGGTCGTGACATCCTATCGCTCAAAGATTTCGAGCGTCAGGAGTTCTTCCGCGTCTTTGATGTCGCGGAACAGATGGAACCGTTTGCGCGCAACCGGCACAACGGAGATCTGCTGAAAGACAAGACGCTGGTGACGGCATTCTATCAGCCGTCCACCCGCACGCGCCTGGCGCACGAGGCCGCGATGCACCGCCTGGGCGGGCATGTCACCGGCTTCTCCGATGCCAAGATGACCCGTGCGGGCGATTGGTATCAAGAATCGATCAAAGACACCGTCAAGATGCTAGAGTTTTACGGCGATGTGATCGTGATGCGCCACTACCAAAAGGGCGCACCGCAGGAGGCGGCGATGTGGTCGTCGGTGCCGATCATCAACGGCGGCGACGGTTGGGGCGAGCACCCGACCCAGATCCTGACCGATCTCTACACCGTTTTGCGCACACGGGGCCGCATTGACGGTCTCAAGTGGGTGGCGGTCGGCGACATGCGCATGCGCACCATGCACTCGCTGGGGTATGCATTGACGCAATTCGATTGCCCGATCACATTCGTTGGCCCGACGCCAGACGCCCTGTTCCCCGGCTCGCCCGATATGCGCATGCCGGAGGAGTACAAGGTCGACTTCCAGCGCTATTCGCTGGACTTCAAGGAGGCCGAGCATATCGAGCAGGTTATCGCGGACGCGGATGTGATCCTGGTCGAACCGGTGATCCAGCCAGACTATACCCAGGCCCGGCAGGAGGCGAGCAAGGATCACAGCCTGACCCCGGCCGCTTACAAGATCACCCGCGAGCTATTAGCGGGCAAGGCCAAGTCCGATGCGATCCTGCTGCACTCGCTGCCGCGCATGGATGAAATCCCGCTCGACGTGGACGCTACCAAGTGGTCACGCTACTGGCAGGAGGCATACCACGGCGTCGTGATGCGCATGGCGCTGCTGGCGCTGGTGTTGGGCCGCACGGATGAAATAGCAAACCGGTAAAGCAGCACCATTACCCAAGGGCGGCCCCTCATAACTGCGCCTTGGAGATCTATTCACCAGGAAAACAGGAGACTCCCATGCAAACCTATCTTCACGGTCGTGACTTAATCGGCGACCTCGACTTCTCGAAGGAGGAAGTCGAGACGGTTCTGGATGTGGCTTTCGATCTGAAGCGCAAGCGCGCATTGAACGAACCCCACGCGTATCTGCGTGACAAGGTGTTGGCGATGCTGTTCTTCTTCAGCAGCACCCGCACCCGCGGCTCGTTCGAGGCCGGCATGGCCCAGCTCGGCGGCCACGGTGCGTTCATTGACTCCAACACCACCCAAATTTCGCACGGCGACACCCCGAAGGAGATCGGCGAGATTTTCGGCCGCTACTTCGATGGCATCGCGATCCGCCACTGCGATTGGGGCGACGGCAATAAGTACCTGAACGCGGTCGCGCAGGCCTCGCGCGTGCCCGTCCTTAATATGCAGTGCGACATCTATCACCCCTTCCAGTGCCTGGCTGACCTGATGACCATCATCGAGAAGAAAGGCCGCGATCTGCGCAAGAAGAAGATGGTGGTCTCGTGGGCCTATGCTGCGTCGTACCTGAAGCCGATCTCGGTGCCGCAGTCGCTGATCCTGCAGATGCCGCGCTTCGGCATGGATGTGACCCTCGCCTATCCGCCCGAATTCAAGCTGATGCCTGAGATCGAGGATGCGGCGCGGGAACAGGCGCGCAAATTCAAGACCGGCTTCGAGATCATCAGCGACCCGAACGGCATGGAAGCGGCATTCAAGGATGCGGACATCATTTATGCCAAGTCGTGGGGCCCGCTGCTGACCACCGCCGATAAGGTAGAGGGCAAGAAACTCCAGGACTCCTACAAGCACTGGATCACCGACGAGCGCAAGATGGCGCTGGCCCAACCCGACGCGATTTACATGCACCCGCTGCCCGCGGACCGCAACATCGAAGTCACCGACGGCGTGATCGACGGCCCGAACTCGGTCGTCTACGATGAGGCGGAGAATCGGCTGCACGCGCAGAAGGCAGTCATGGCGTTGACAATGTGAGGTTAGGGCAGACAAGGAGATAGTCCATGGAAAATAAGACTCGCAAGGTCGCGGTCGTCGCCATCGGCGGCAATTCGCTGATCAAGGATAACAAACACCAATCGGTTGAAGACCAGTATCAAGCCGCCAAGGAGACCACGTACCACATCGCCGACATGATCGAGGCGGGGTGGGAGGTGGCGATCGGCCACGGCAACGGGCCGCAGGTCGGCTTCATTCTGCGCCGCTCCGAGATCGCAGCGAAGGTCGAGGGAATGCATGAGGTGCCGCTGGACGCGTGCGGCGCCGATAGCCAAGGGGCTATCGGCTATGCACTTCAGCAGACCCTCCAGAATTGGCTCTTCCAGCGCCAGATCCACAAGAACGTGGCGACGGTGATCACTCAGGTATTGGTCGATCGCAACGATCCCGCTTTCAAGAACCCCACGAAGCCCATCGGCGGCTTCATGGACGAAGCCGAGGCCAAACGCCGCGAGGCGGAGATGGCCTGGTCGGTTGTCGAGGATGCCGGCCGCGGCTGGCGCCGCGTTGTCGCATCGCCGCTGCCCCAAGAAGTGGTGGAGCTAGACACCGTCAAGGCGCTCATCAATGCGGGCGTCGTCGTGATCACGGTGGGCGGGGGCGGCATCCCCGTGATCGATCCAGGCGATGGCAACTACCAGGGGACCGCCGCCGTCATCGACAAGGACTATGCCTCCAGCTTGCTGGCCCAGAGGATCAACGCCGATCTGCTCCTGATCTCTACCGCAGTGGAGAAGGTGGCGATCAACTTCGGCAAACCGGACCAGCAATGGCTGGACCGCATGACTCTGTCTGAGGCCAAGCAATACCTGGCCGAGGGCAAGCACTTCGCCAAGGGCTCGATGGCGCCCAAGATCCAGGCCATCATCTGGTACATGGAAGCCGGCGGCAAGCACGCGATCATCACCAATCCGGAGAACATCGGCCGCGCGCTGCGCGGTGAAACCGGAACGCATATCGTGCCGGATTGACCTGGCAAGTATGAAGAACAACAAGCAGATAAGGAGGCCTTGCTTCGTTATCTGCTTGTCACCTGTGGGAGCAACCCATGGACCACGTTACTTCTCTCAAATGCGTCATCTGCGGCGCGGAATATCGACCGGATGAAATCGAGTATGTTTGCCCGCACCACGGCGATGACGGCATTGTAGATGTACAGTATGATTACGATCTCATCGGCAGCCGGATCAGCCCGGCATCGTTAGCCGAAAACCACGACACCACCATCTGGCGCTACAAGCCGCTGCTGCCGGTGGAGGGTGACAGCTCAACGCCGCCGCTGACAGTGGGGTGGACACCGCTCTATCGCGCCGATCGGCTGGCCGCCGGCCTGGGGCTGAAGCACGTCTGGGTCAAAGATGAAGGCCGGCAACCCAGTGCGTCGTTCAAGGATCGCGCCAGCGTGATTGCGGTGGTCAAGGCACAAGAATGCGGGGCCGAGATCATCACCACCTCAAGCACGGGGAACGCCGGGGCGGCACTCTCTGTGCAGTGCGCCAGCGTAGGCCAGAAAAACGTCATCTTCGTGCCGGAATCGGCCCCGCCGGCCAAGGTCGCCCAACTGTTGGTATGCGGCAGCACCGTGATCCTGGTGCGCGGCACCTACGACGATGCATTCGAGTTGTGTGCGCAGGCCGCCAAAGAGTTTGGCTGGTACAACCGCAACACCGGTTATAACCCCTACATGAGCGAGGGGAAGAAGACGGCCGCTCTCGAAATCTGCGAACAGCTGGAGTGGGATGCGCCGGATCGCATCTTCGTTTCCGTGGGCGACGGCTGCATCATCGGCGGCCTCCACAAAGGGCTGCGAGACCTCATGGCCCTGGGCTGGATCAAGCAGATGCCGAAGCTGATGGGCGTACAGGCCGCGGGATCGGCTGCGCTGTACGATGCGTGGCGGACGGGCATCAGCGCCATGGAGATGAAACCCATCGACGCACACACCATCGCCGACAGCATCTCGGCCGGCCTCCCGGCTGATCGCATCAAGGGACTGGCCGCCGTGCGCGAGACGGACGGCGCGTACATCAAAGTGACCGATGACGAAATACTGGCTGCGATCCCGGTGCTGGCCCGCGGCAGCGGCGTCTTTGCCGAACCGGCCGGCGCAGCCGCTTATGCAGGCCTGGTGAAGGCTGTGGAGCAAGGACTGGTACATCCCGACGAGCGCATTGTCATCCTGTCCACCGGCAGTGGGCTGAAGGATATCGCCGCGGCTCGCAAGAGCGTGGGCGAGCCGGCGGTGGTGGACAAGGACCTGGCGGACGTCAAGCGAGCATTAAAGCGGTAGAAAGGATACCCCATGATAGACCTCACGATTCATCCCGATCGCCTCGAGCGCACCATCAAGCGCGCGCGTGAGCGCAAGATCATTGTTCCGACCTTCAAGCAGATGCAAAATCCAGCTTTGGCCCCCGACAAGGTCAAGGCTGGCCTGAAGAACGTCGGTCTCTGGGACCTCAACCCGTTGAACCTGTTCCGCATCACCTGGAAAAATGAACCGGTGGCGAAGGGTGGCGGGTTCGGCGGCGTCAACTATCTGGAGCTGCCCAAGGCGCTCACCGGCGTAGATGCGCGCATCCTCGTCATGGTAGGCAAGTGGTTCCCCACCGGCGCCCACAAGGTGGGTGCGGCGTTCGGCTGCCTGGCGCCGCGGCTGGTCACCGGCCAGTTCGACCCCACTACCCAGAAGGCCGTGTGGCCCTCCACGGGCAACTACTGCCGTGGCGGCGCGTACGACTCGGCGCTGCTTGGCTGCCAATCCATCGCGATCCTGCCCGAAGGGATGAGCAAGGAGCGCTTCGAGTGGCTGAGCCAGGTCGCCGGTGAGGTGATCGCCACCCCGGGGACCGAGAGCAACGTCAAAGAAATCTTCGATAAGTGCTGGGAACTACGCCGCTCGGGCCAGGACCTGATGATCTTCAACCAGTTCGAGGAATTCGGCAACGTCCTGTGGCATCATGCCGTTACGGGCAACGCATTCGCTGAAATGCTGGAGAAAGAGTTGCGCCCCGGTGAGACACTGGCTGGATCGGTCTTCACCACCGGCTCAGCAGGCACCATCAACGCGGGCGATCGGCTGAAGGAACTGTTCCCACAGAGCAAGATCGCGGCCAGCGAGGCGCTGCAATGTCCCACGCTGCTGAGCAATGGCTTCGGTGCGCACCGCATCGAGGGGATCGGCGACAAGCACGTACCGTGGATCCACAACGTCAAGAACACCGACATGGTGATGGCCGTCGACGACGAGGCCCCGATGCAGATGATCCGGTTGTTCAACGAGCCGGAAGGCCGCAAGTACCTGGTCGAGCAGGGCGTGCCGGAGACGTTAGTGGCACAGTTGGACCTGATCGGCATCTCCGGTGCGGCGAACATCGCGTCGGCCATTAAGATGGCGAAGTGGTACGAGTGGGGCGAGGGGGACGTGGTCGTCACGCTGCTGACCGACTCGATGGAGCTGTACGGCTCCCGTCTAGCCGAGCTGACCGCGGAACGCGGGGAGTTCACCGCACGAGACGCGGCCGCCGCCTACCACCAACACATCCTGGGTCTCAGCACCGACTATGTTGAGGAGCTGACCTACCCGGCTCGCAAACGCGTGCACAACCTGAAATACTATACCTGGGTCGAGCAGCAGGGCAAGACCTACGCCGAGATCCAAGAGCAGTGGTACAAGCCCGATTACTGGACAGGCGTCCATGGCCAGGTCGACGAGATCGACGCGCTGATCGAAGAGTTCAACGCGAAGGTTGGACTGCTGTAGTCGGATACTGGAAGCTAGATACTGGAGGCAGCCAAAGGCGCAGTGTTTATGAAGCGCCCACTGCCAGTTTGCAGTATCTAGCTTCCAATAAGGAGATGCCTAATGTCCCATATCGAATTCACAAAGCAAGCGGATGCTCTGCCGTTCTACTTCCAGGGTTGGCAGCCGGAAACCTCTCCCAAGGCGGTGGTGTGTCTGGTGCATGGCCTGGGCGAGCATACAGGGCGTTATGCACACGTCGCCACGGCATTGAATGAGGCAGGGTACGCGCTGCTCGGATTCGACCTGCGCGGGCATGGCAAGTCTGGGGGGCGGCGCGGTCACACCCCTTCCTACGACGCTCTCATGGACGATATCGGCCGCTTGCTGGACGAGGCCGCGGCACGCTATCCCGGCCTGCCGCGCTTCCTTTACGGTCACAGCCTGGGCGGCAACCTGGTGCTGACCTATGCGCTGCGGCGCCTGGCTCTGCGCGGCAAAGACACCGTCGCCGGCGTAATCTCCACCAGTCCAGGGCTGCGCGTGGCGAATCCGCTGCCTCCGGCACAACTCACCCTGGCGAAGGTGATGAACAAACTTTATCCGAGCCTGCAGATGGCGAACGGCCTGGCCCTGGACGGCCTGGCACGCGATCCCGAAGTGATCCGCGCTTACACCAGCGACCCGTTGGTCCATAACAAGATTTCGGTCCGCCTGGCGACGGGCATGTTCGAGGCCGGTGAGTGGGTGATAGCGCACGCCGCCGAATTTCCTGTGCCGCTACTGCTGATGCACGGCACCAAAGATATCCTGACGTCGGCCAAAGCCTCGGAAGAATTCGCAGCCAGGGCCCCTGCGAGCCGCTGCACCCTCAAGCTGTGGCCGAACTTCTACCACGAGACCCACAACGAGCCGGAGAAAGCGGAGGTGCTGGCGTATATGGTGGATTGGCTCCAACAACACACGCCTTGAGGCCGCCATGGGTTCAACCCTGACTTATGACACAGTGCAAGCCGCCTTGCGAGAGCTGGAAGTCGCGCTCCGGCATGACGAATGCCGCACCTGCGAGTGTCTGCAGGGTTTTGTGACCCAACTGCGTCTGGACGCAGACGAGCAGGCCGAGGCGTTGATCCGCCCGTGGTTGGCCCCGCGCGGCCAGGTGCATCGCTGCCTGGGCTGCGATCCTTGCCCGCCGGGCGATCAATTTGCAGCCTACCTGCGCGGCGCCAGTGCTTCTCAGCCGCAACCGATTGTGCTTTTGGATCTTTGACCCTCAGCCAGCCAGCAAACATAACGGAGCAAAGAAGCTATGTCCGACTACTTGATGATCCAACCCTTCGCCGTTCAACTGCGGCGGATGCTGAAGGAATACGAGGCGAGCGGATCCATCTTTGGGATCCACAAGTCGCTGTTCTACACCCCCAAGGCCGACGCAGCGATGCCAGGCATCGCGTTTGCGGTGCCCGATGTCTACGGCAAATACCTAGCAACCCCCATCGGCCCGTCGGCCGGCCCGCACACGCAGCTCAGTCAAAACATCGTGGCAGCCTGGCTCTGCGGCGGCCGTTTCATCGAGTTGAAGACGGTGCAGATCCTCGACGAGCTGGAGATTCCGCGACCCTGCATCGATATGGAGGACGAGGGCTACAACGTCGAGTGGTCGCAAGAGCTGAAGCTGGAAGAGTCGGCCCACGAATATGTGGTGGCATGGGCGCTCGTGCACATCCTGCCGCGGCTGTTGGGCTGGGAGGGTGCGGCCCCTGTGGGCACGATCTTCGACATGAGCGTCGGCTATAATCTGGAGGGCATTACGAGCCCGCGCGTGGTCAACTTCATGAACAAGATGGAGGACGCGACCGAGGAGGTGGCTCAGATCAAAGCCATCCTGCAGCGCGATTTCCCGCAGTTCGCCGATATCGAGATCCCCGGCCAGATTGCCAACAGCATCACCCTCTCCACCATGCACGGCTGCCCGCCCGACGAAATCGAACGCATTGCCGAACACCTGTTGACCGAGCGGAAGCTGCACACCATCGTTAAAATGAACCCGACACTGCTGGGCAAGGAGCATGTGCTCGACATCCTGCACAACGCCCTGGGCTTCCACGAAATCCACATCCCCGACTCGGTGTTCGAGCACGATATCGCCTACGATAAGGCGGTCGGCTTGATCGGCCGGATGCAAAAAGTGGCTGCGGGGCAAGGGCTGGCCTTCGGCGTCAAGCTGAGCAACACCCTGGCGATGCACAATCACAAGCGCATCATGCCCGGCGAGGAGATGTACATGTCGGGCCGCGCGCTTTACCCGGTCACCATGAACCTGTTCGACAAGCTGGCGCACGAGTTCAACGGCAACCTACGGGTCTCCTACTCGGCCGGCGCGGACGCGCTGAACATCGCGACTATCGCCGCCTGTGGCCCGGTGCCCATCACCGCCTGCTCCGACCTGCTGAAGCCCGGCGGCTACGCCCGCTTCGGTCAATGGCTGACTAACCTGGAGGCGGCCATGGCCGCGGCCGGCGCCAAGAGCCTGGCCGAGTTCTCCGCGAACAAGCTGGCCAACGTGAAGGCCGCGGCGGCCGAAGCCCTGACCGACCACCGTTACAAGAAAGAATACTGGCCCTACGGCCTGCCCAAGGTGAAATCCGGGCTGGGGCTGTGGGACTGCATCGTCGCGCCGTGCATGGAGCAGTGCGCGGTATGCCAGGACGTGCCGGAGTATAACTGGTGGATCAAGGAAGGGGACCCGGACCGGGCGCTCGACGTCATCCTGGCCCGCAACCCGCTGCCCGGCGTCACCGGCTACGTCTGCAATCATCTGTGCCAGACCCGCTGCGTGCGCAACGACTACGAGGAGACGGTTGCCATCCGCGCGCTGAAACGCTACGCCGAGGAGACCGGTACGGCGACGCCGCTGACCCCACGGGCCAAGGTGGGTAAGCGGGTGGCAGTCATCGGCTCGGGCCCGTCCGGCTGGTCGGCGGCGTTTTACCTGGCGCTGAACGGCGTGGATGTCACGATTTTCGAGGCCAAGGACGTCATCGGCGGCATGATGCGGCTGGTGCCGGTCTTCCGCCTGCCGTGGGAGACGATCCAACGCGACGCGGATCGCATTCTGGCTATGGGCGTCAAGCTCGAACTGAACCATCCCATCACCGGCGCGCCGGAGAAGCTGCTGGAGCAGGGCTTCGACGCGGTCTACGTGGCGACCGGCTTCGCGCGTGACACCCCGCTGCGCATCCCCGGCATCGAGGGGCCGGGCGTGCTGGCTGCACTGGGCCTACTGGACCGCACCCGCCGCGGGGAGCGGCCCGACCTGGGCAAGAAAGCGTTGGTCATCGGCGGCGGCGACACCGCGATGGACGCCATCCGCACCTCGCAGCGCCTGACGGGCAACCCAACCACCATCGTCTACCGCCGCACCCGCGCCGAGATGCCGGCCAGCCCCGAGGAGCTGGAGGGCGCGCTGGAGGAGGGCAACATCCTGTTGGAGCTGACCACCCCAGCACGCGTCGTCCGAGACGAAGCGGGCAGGGTTGTGGCGCTGGAGTGTCTGCGCAACCAGCTCGGTGAGCCCGGCCCCGACGGCCGGCGCAAACCGGTTGCCATCCCCGGCAGCGAGTTCCAGATCCCATGCGACACCGTGATCGTGGCCGTGGGCCAGAACCCCGACTTCGCGTTCCTGGAAGGCAGCGTGGTGACGGTGTGCAGCGACGGCGGCATCGCGGTGGATCATGCCACCGCCAGCACCGGCGTGCCCGGCGTCTATGCGGGCGGCGACGCGGCCGAGGCCGGCCCAGAGAGCATCATCGCGGCGTGCGGTGACGGCCGCCGCGCGGCCGAGTCCATCTGCTGGCAGTTCGGCGTGCCTTTCAGCCAGCCGCCGGCCGAGAAGGCGAAGCTCTCCGCCCAGGAGATCCTCAATGTCAAACGCGTGCGCGCCACCAAGGCTCCGCAAGTGAAGACCCGGATGCTGCCCATCGCGCTGCGTGACAGCTTCGACCTGATTGACCTGAGTCTCACCAAAGAACAAGCCGAGGCCGAAGCGGCTCGCTGCGTGCAGTGCACCACCTTCTGCGATAAATGCGTCGAGGTGTGCCCCAACCGCGCCAACCAGACCTTCCTGATGCGGCCCGTGGACGCGCTGCTGCCGCGGCTGGCCTATGTGGCGCAACCCGCTGGGTTGCGCACGGTCGGCCTCGAGCGCTTCGTGGTCGGCCAGGAGCGCCAGATCATCAACATCAACGACTACTGCAACGCGTGCGGCGACTGCACCACCTTCTGCGTGCATCACGGCCAGCCCTGGCTGGACAAGCCGCGGCTGTTCTTGAATGAGAAGGACTTCCTGGCCGAGAACCATAACGCCTACCGCATCATCGATGGCGTGATCCGCCACCGCGACCAGGGCCGCGAGACCAGCCTGGCGCGCGAGAACGGGCATCTCGTCTACGAGTGCCCGGAAGCACGCGTCACCCTGACCCCGGCCTTCGAAGTCAAGGAGCTGGCGGCCAAAGGCTCGTTCTCCGGCACCCTCTCCCTACGGGACGCAGCCGAAATGGCGGTGCTGCTGAAGGGCGTCAGCGAGACGCTGCCGCAGTTGTTGATTCTGTAACTCGGGCAGAATTCACTCTTACGCCTGGATTAGAGGCTTTAGCCGGTTTCTCCGACTACAAGCGTGACCGGCTGAAGCCTCGATTCCGGACAAGTTTCGATTTGCTGGTCATGTGCGTCGTGGCTTGGGCAACAGAGTAATAGAGTTTCTACATGGATCAACTAATCAAAGATCGCTACAACGACACAATCTTGTTCGAGTCTCTTTCTATATTAGTGTAAAAAGCAAGTGGGTTAATTGGGAGGATCTCATGCTCATTACCAACGGACACGTTTTCACCCTCGACAAAGCCAACCGCGAGTTCACGGACGGCGCGGTCTACTGGGAAGGGGATGCCATCGTGGACGTCGGCCCTACGGCGGCGCTGACGGCCAAATACCCGCAGGCGCAGCGCCTCGACGCCCGCGGCAAGCTGGTGCTGCCGGGCATGTTGTGCGGCCACACGCACTTCTACGGCGCGTTCTCCCGCGGCATGGCGATTCCCGGCGCACCGGCCACCACTTTCGTGGAGATACTGGAGCGGCTCTGGTGGAAGCTCGACCTGGCGCTGCTGTGGGACGACATCAAGTACAGCGCGCTGATCTGCCTGGTTGACGCAGTGCGCCACGGCTGCACCACACTGATCGACCACCACGCCAGCCCGAACGTCATCGACGGCAGCCTGGACATCATTGCGGACGCAGTCAAAGAGACGGGGCTACGCGCCAGCCTATGCTACGAGGTCACCGACCGCAACGGGATGGATGGCGCCAAAGCCGGCATCGCGGAAAACGCCCGCTTCCTGAAGCGCTGCCGCAAGGAAAGGGACCCGCAGTTGGGCGCGTCCTTCGGCCTGCATGCGGCGATGACGTGCTCTGACAAGACGTTGGAGGCCAGCGTCGCGGCGGCCGAAGGGCTGAACACCGGCTTCCACGTCCACGTTGCAGAGGGCAGTGCCGACCAGGAGGATAGCTTACGCAAGTATAATATGCGCGTGGTTGAGCGCCTGAATCGGTTCGGCATCCTGGGGCCACAAACCATCGCGGTGCACTGCGTGCATCTGGACAAGTACGAGAAGGACATGCTGCGCGAGACCGGCACACTGGTGACGCATCAGCCGCGCTCCAACATGAACAACGCGGTGGGCCTGCCCGATGTGGCCGGCATGTTGGCGTTGGGCATCCCGGTGGCGTTGGGCAACGACGGCTTCTCCAACTGCATGTTCGACGAGATGAAAGCCGCGTATCTGGCGCACAAGCACAACGCCCGCAACCCGCAGGCCATGCCCGGCGACGTCGTGATGCAAATGGCGTACCCGAACAACGCCAACCTGGCCAAGCGCTTCTTCTCGAAGCCGGTGGGCGAGCTGGCCCCCGGCGCATTCGCCGACATCATGCTGCTGGACTATGCGCCGCCGACCCCGTTGAGCGCAGGCAACTTGCCCTGGCAGCTCCTCTTCGGCGTCGACGGCGCACATGTCACGCATACCATCGCCTCCGGCAAGGTGTTAATGGCCGATAAACAGCTCACAACATTGGACGAAGAAGCGATCATGGCAAAGGCGCGGGAGTTAGCGGTACACGTGTGGAAACGCGTGGGATGATGATGTCAAGACCTTTGGGATCTACAAGACCCTAAAGGTCTAGCAAGGTGGAGGATAGCTTACCATGTGGCACACCTACTACGCGCCGGAGACCGTTGCTGAGGCGCTCGAACTGCTGGCACAGCATGATGACAGACGTGACGATTCGGGGTGTCGCCTCATCGCAGGTGGCACCGATCTGATCCTGGAGATCGAGCGCGGCGTCCGCACACCGATGACCATCGTGGATGTTTCACGCGTGATGGACCTTGGGCATGTTCAGAGGGAGAACGGCGCCTTTCATCTTGGCGCAACCGTCACACATAATCAGGTGGTTGGCACATCCGATCTGGTGGCGCACGCGTTTCCTCTGGCGCGCGCGTGCTGGTTGGTCGGCGCACCGCAGATTCGCAACCGCGGCACGGTTGCAGGCAACTGCGTGACTGCCAGCCCGGCCAACGACACCATCGCGCCGCTGTGGGCCATGGATGCGACTTTCACTCTGGCCAGCCGCGAACGTGGGGAGCGCACCCTGACCTGCGCCGAGTTCTTTCTCGGCGTGCGCAAAACGGCCCTACAGCCCGACGAAATGCTCGTCCGCATTAACGTGCCAGCCCTCAAGCCATCCGAACGCGGCACCTTCCTCAAGCTCGGCTTGCGGCAGGCGCAGGCAATCAGCGTCGTCAATGTCGCTGTAATCGTAGACTTTGCTGAAGAACACGCAAATCAAAAATCAAAAATCAAAAATCAAAAACCAGTAGTGCGCGCCCGCATCGCCCTCGGCTCCGTTGCGCCTACCATCGTGCGTGCGGCCGAGGCGGAGGCCTACCTGGCCGGCAAAGAGCTGACCGACGAGGTTATCGAGCGCGCTGCTGAGCTAACGGCGGCCGCGGCCCGCCCTATCTCCGACCTGCGCGGCAGCGCCGAGTATCGCCGCGACATGGTGCGGGTGCTAACCGCGCGGGCCTTGCGGCAATTGCGTGATGGCACCGAGCGGGAGGGGTGGCCAGAGCAGCCGGTGTTGCTGCAGGGGGCAGGAATCAGAAATCAGTGGGCAGGGAACAGTGGACAGGAGACAGGGGTCAGATTCACCCTCAATGGCCAGCCGATTGTGCTTCAGAATGTGCGCGGCAAGACATTGCTGCGGGCCTTACGTGAGGATGCAGGGCTGACCGGCACCAAGGAAGGCTGCGCTGAGGGCGAATGCGGCGCATGCACGGTCTGGCTGGATGGGGTGGCAGTAATGAGCTGCCTGGTGCCCGCAGAGCGCGCCGAAGGGTGTGAAGTCGTCACGGTGGAAGGATTGGCTCCCGCGGCAGGACGGCTCCATCCGATTCAACAGGCTTTCATCGACGCCGCGGCCGTCCAGTGCGGCTACTGCACTCCGGGCATCCTGATGTCTGCGGCCAACCTGCTGGAAGAGTTTCCGCAACCCACCGCCGACCAGATCAAGCAGGCGCTGACCGGCAACCTGTGCCGCTGCACAGGATACTACAAAATCCTAGAGGCTGTAGAGCGTGCGGCAGTGGGAAGGGAGGCACACCAATGACTTACCAAATGATCGGCGCCAATGCTACTCGCACCGATGCAGCCGGCGCCATCGGCGCATCGGTGCGCCGCATCGATGCGCCCGGCAAGGTGACGGGCAAGACGCTCTACCCAGGGGATATCGTCTACTCGGACATGCTGCACATGGCGACGTTGTTCGCCGGCCGGCCGCACGCACGCATTCTGAGCATCGACACGGCAGCGGCCGAGGCCGCGCCAGGAGTCGCAGCAGTGTTCACGGCCAAAGATGTGCCGATGAATGCTTACGGCCTCCAGATCAAGGACCAGCCGGTGTTGTGCGGCCCTGGTTCAGACACACCCGGCGCGGACGTAGTCCGTTTCGTGGGGGACCAGGTGGCGCTGGTGGTGGCCGAGACCGAAGCCCAGGCACGCGCCGCGTGCAAGCTGATCCGAGTTGCGTGGGAGGACCTGCCACTAATCCTTGACCCTGAGGAGGCCGCGCCTTCGCTGGCCGGCGGGTTGCGTGCGGGGGATTCGGCTCTCCCTGTGCCTTATCAACTCCACCCGCACAGCAAAGACAACATCTGCTACTCCTACCGCATCCGCAAAGGCGATATCGAAGCGGGCTTCCGAGAGGCCACGGCCGATGGCGGCGTTGTCATCGAAGGGGTCTATCAGACCCCTGTGCAGGAACACGCCTATCTCCAGCCCGAAGCCGGTGTGGCCTACCTGGACGAAGCGGGACGCGTCACCGTTGAGGTCGCTGGTCAATGGACTCATGAGGACCAAGGACAGATCGCGCATGCGCTGGGCATCCCCAAGGAACAGGTGCGCGTCATTTATCCGGCCATCGGCGGTGCGTTCGGCGGTCGCGAAGATATGTCCGTGCAAATCACCCTGGCGCTGGCAGTCTGGCGGCTGGCGCAGCGCGGCATCAAGCGCCCCATCAAGACGGTCTGGAGCCGCGAGGAGTCGATCATCGGCCACGGCAAGCGCCACGCGATGAAGCTCTACACCCGCTGGGGCGCCAAGCGTGACGGCAAATTGACCGCAGTCGAGGTCAAGGTCATCGCCGACGGCGGCGCATACATGTACACCAGCAACAAGGTGCTGGGCAACACGACGCTGACCTGCACTGGACCGTACGAGATCCCGAACGTGGCAGTGGACACCTATGCGGTTTACACCAACCACGTGCCGGGCGCGGCGTTTCGCGGCTTCGGCGGGCCCCAGGGCCATTTCGCGGCCGAAAGTCAGATGGACAAGTTGGCAGAGACCTTGGGCCTCGACCCGGTGGAAATCCGACTGCGGAACATCCTGACCGACGAGAGCCTGCTGACCGTTGGCACCCCCATTCCTGGCGGCGTCGGCTTGACCGAGACCATCATCACGGCGGCGAGAGCGGCTGGATGGACACAGGACGAGGATGGGCATTGGCACAGGCCACAGACGCACGACGAACGACGAACGACGGATGATGAGTCGACGCCTTCGTCCTTCGTCCTTCGCCCTTCGTCATTTATCCGCCGCGGCATGGGCTTCGCTGCCGGCTTCAAAAACGTCGGCTTCTCCTTCGGCTACCAGGAGAACAGCTACGCTCGGGTGGAGGCGCGCGGCGGGAACGAGATTGCAGAGGCGGTGGTCTACTTTGCCGGCGCGGATTGCGGGCAGGGCAACCACACCATTATCGCCCAGGTAGCGGCCGAGGTGCTGGGGATACCGTTTGGGCGGGTCAAAGTGATCGCGTCCGACACGGCCCAGATGGGCAGCTCAGGCAGCGCATCGGCCTCGCGACTCACCTACATGAGCGGCAACGCGGTGCGCGGCGCCGCCGAAAAGGCCCTGGCGGCCTGGCAGAATGAGGAACGGCCGGCTGTAGGCGAGAGTGTCTACCTGGCGCCCAAAACCACGCCGCTGGACCACGACACTGGCCAGGGAAAACCGAATTTCGCGTATGGCTATGTGGCCCAGGTGGCGTTCGTGGCCGTCGACCCTGAAACCGGTCAGGTTAAGGTAGAGCGTTTCATCAGCGCCGACGACGTGGGCCAGGCCATCAACCCCCAGCAGGTGGCGGGCCAGATCGAGGGCGCCGCAGTGCAGGCGCTGGGGTATGCCATCCAGGAGGAGTGGAAGACGCGGGAAGGGCGCGTGCTCACCGATAAGTTCAGCACCTACTTGATCCCAACCGTGTTGGATGTGCCGGAACAACTGGAAGCGCTGATCGTCGAGGTTCCTGATCCCAACGGCCCATTTGGAGCACGCGGCATGGGTGAAATGCCCTATCTGCCTACGGCCGCAGCGGTTGCGGCTGCCGTCTATGACGCGACCGGGGTGCGCTTCGACGAATTCCCACTGACACCGGAGCGCGTGTGGCGAGGACTACGACGCAGGAAGTAGCGGCGGATTCGGAATCCGAAAGCAAACGCATGCTGTACATAGCCCCGTAGGCTTTCACGAGCTCACGGGGCTGTGTTATGATAGCGGCTGTCAACGGCCCTTTCTGGAGGAACCACATGCTAAAAGACTTGGTGCTCAAGAATCGCAGTTATCGACGTTTCTACGAGGATGTGCCGGTCGAGTTGACAGCTCTGCGCGAGTTGGTTGATCTGGCGCGGCTGTCGGCGTCGGCGCGCAACCTGCAGCCGCTGCGTTATATTCTCTGCGCCGATCGGGAGGTCAACGCTGCGGTTTTCTCCACCCTGGCATGGGCCGGCTATCTGAAGGATTGGCCAGGCCCGGTCGAAGGAGAGCGTCCAGCAGCGTATATCATTGTCCTGGCGGACTCAACTATGATGAGCCAGGCCTACATCGGCGTCGATCACGGCCTCGCCGTGCAGAACATCCTATTGGGAGCGGTCGAGCGCGGGCTGGGCGGCTGCATCATCGGCTCGGTACAGCGCGACCGGCTGCGCCAAATCCTGGCCATCCCAGATCAGTATGAGATACTGGTGGCGGTGGCGCTCGGCAAACCTAAAGAGACGGTCGTAGTGGAGACTATCGAACCAAACGGCGACATCAAATACTGGCGCGATGCCGATGGTGTGCACCATGTGCCCAAGCGGTCGCTGGACGACCTCATCATCGACGAAAGGGGATAACAGCAATGACGCCTCTGAACCTTAATCAAGCCCTGGAAACCTTGCTGGACGGCAATCGGCGCTTCATGGCCGGGCAGCCTGCGCATCCGCACCAGGCGACCGAACGCCGAACCGAGATCGTGAGCGGACAACAGCCGTTCGCCGCGATCTTGACCTGTTCCGACTCGCGCGTGCCGCCGGAGATCATCTTCGACTGCGGATTGGGCGACCTCTTCGTGATCCGCGTGGCAGGCAATGTGCTGGATGATGTGGTGCTGGGGAGCATGGAGTACGCGGTCGAACACCTGGGCGTGGGATTGGTGATGGTGTTGGGACACAGCCGCTGTGGCGCAGTAACCGCGGCTGTCCAGGGCGGTCATGTCCCCGGTCACATCAGCAGCATCACCGAACGCATCCGCCCAGCCGTCGAGCGTGCATTCAGTTCCGGCGCAGGCGTCATTGACGCCGCAATCGACGCCATCGTAAATGAGGCGATCACTGTGAATGTCCAGTTGAGCGTGGCGGAGCTTCGTGTGTCCCAACCTGCGCTGGCGCAGTTAGTCGCAGAAGACAAGCTGCTGGTTGTCGGCGCGCGTTATGAGCTGGAAACCGGACAGGTCCGGTTGCTCAGCGAATGAGCGGCAGCGCTCTACGCCTATAGTCAGCAGACACCCAAAAAGCCTGGGCGGAGATCTATGGAGAAACTTCAGGGCTACAAGATCGCACTTTTGTCGCTGCTGGTTATCCTGCTTGCCGGCGCGGTTGTTAATGTGCGCGTCTGGAGCGCGGAAACCAAAGGCGAAGACATCTACTATGCCTGGGTGGAAGGCGGGCGCATCATAAACGGCGAGAATCCGTATGCGCGGGTGCTGGCCGGTAACATGCACGACAACGACAAATATGCGACTTACTTCCCCGCTTTCTACGAACTCTCCGCCCTGACACAGTGGGCCGGTCTGCACGACTACGAGCCGTGGATCGCCTTCTGGCGGATCATCTTCCTGGCCTTCAACCTTGCCATCGGCGCGCTGCTGTTTCTGCTGCTCTATCCTCGAGGACAACTCCTGGCGGCGGTCTTTGCGGCTGCGTTTTGGCTGTTCAACCGGTGGACGCTGCACGTGACCCAGGTGGCGCACCTGGACTTTATTCCAATCTTCCTGCTGCTGATCTCACTGGGCCTGTTCCGCAGACACCGCTGGGCCTCGTTGCTGCTGTTCAGCCTGTCGCTTAGCGTGAAGCAAATCGGCATCTTCCTGGCCCCGCTCTATCTGATTTGGACCTGGCAGGAGGTGGAGGTTCAGGGGGACCGCCTCAAGCAGACCTTGCTGGCGGCCCTGGTCATCGCAAGCATGCCCTTCGTTACTTCCGTGCCTTTCCTCGTCTGGAATGCCGAAGGACTGGTCAAGTCGGTGCTCTTCTCCGTCACCCGCAACCCCGCAGATCACTTCAACGTCGCTTCTCTGGACGGGTTGATGGGCTGGCTCGGGTGGACGGGCAGGCTGCCCATGTTCGCCCTGCTGGTGCTGGGTTATGCACTTGCCTGGCGGCGGAAAGTGGGGCTGTACACGGGTTCCCTGGTTGTCATGGCGATCTTCGTGAATTTCAACACCGTGCTGTTCAGGCAGTACCTGGCCTGGATCGTTCCGCTGATCCCACTGGTCATGCGCGATCTTTGGGACGCGGCGAAAGGGAAGGCGGCGGGTTCATGAGGAACGGCGAAGCACGGTGGGGCGTGGCCGGTGTGCTGCTATTGGCCCTGGGCGTGCGGCTCTGGGGCATTACCTTCGGGCTACCGTACGTCGAACACCCCGACGAGCCCTTCTGGGTCATCAACGTCCTCAAGATGCTCAAGACAGCTGACCCGAACCCGCACGATTTCATCTACCCATCCCTCTACTACTACTTGAATTCGCTCGCCTACCTGATTTTCTACGAGGCGGGCCGCCTATTCGGCGTTTTTCATAATCTGACCGACCTCGCGGAGCCGGTTCTGCTGATCGGCGGAACAGGCAAGACGTTCATGCCTGCGCTCTTCCTGATCGGGCGGGGCATCTCCGTTGCCTTGGGAGTCGGCACGGTGGCATTGACCGTCGACCTGGGGCGCCGGGCCACCGGTTTCATGATGGGCGGCGTGCTGGCGGGCCTCTACGTCGCCCTTTCGCCGACTCTGGTTGCCAACAATCGTTACCTGATCCCGGACGGCGCCGTGGCGTTCTTCACGACACTGGCGCTGTGGGCAGCCTGGCGCATCTTTGAGGCCGGGCGCACGGCAGACTACCTCCTGGCCGGCGCAGCCGTAGGGCTGGCGGTCGGGACGAAGTACAACGCCGCGCCCTTCGCCTTGATCATCGTGCTTGCGCCCGTTCTACGCGCCGGCTGGCGCGGGCTGCGAGACTGGCGGCTCTACGCCGCGCTGGCTTTCAGTGCAATCGTCTTCCTCGCAACGACGCCGTATGCGATCCTGGATTATCGCACCTTTTTGGACGGCGCATTCGTTGACATCCGCCACTACACGGGTGGTCACGCGGGCAACACCGGAAACTCACTCATGTGGTACCTGGATGCCTTCTGGCGCACCGAAGGTCCGATACTGGCCTTGGCTGCGGCCGGCATCCTCTGGAGCGTAGGCCGGCGCGCCAAAGGGGCGATCCTGCTAGCCATCATTTCACTCGTCTACCTGCTCTTCATCGGCGTGTTCGCCGTGCATGCGGTACGGACGGCGCTGCCGCTCATTCCACTCCTCGGCCTGCTCGCAGCCTGGTGGGCCGCCGACCTGTGGATGGAAGGGCTCCCGGACTCGGTCGGGAGGCCAGTCCAAGCCCGCCCCCGCGCCCGGCAGGGTGCGGCCGTCGCGCTGATCGTGCTCGTCCTGGGCTTTCCCCTGATCGGAACGGTCCGCGATACGGTGCGACTGATGCAGCCTGACAGCCTCGACACGGCGCGCGAATGGATCGATCAGAACCTGCCACCAGGTTCTCGCATCGGCGTCGAGTCATATTCCCCCTGGATCGACCCGCAAAAGTTCGTGGTCCAGGGCTTTTACAAACTCAACGATCACCCTGCGGAGTGGTACACTGCTGAGGGATACGACTACCTGGTGTTCAGCGAAACCATGTTCCGGCGTTTCTACGCCGACCCGGTCCGGTTTGCATCCGCCATCGCGCGCTACGAGGCGTTCTTCAGCGCCTTCGAGGAAGTGCGAGTATTCACCGACGGCGGCTATGAAGTGCGCGTGTATCGACTTCCTCATCCATGAGGGCCTCATCCATGAGGGCCTCACGAATGAGGCCCAAGCTCGCTCTGACCGGTCTGAGGCCGAGCCAGAAGCGCCCAATTGTGGAGCTTTTGCATGTCTGAGCTGATTTTTGCGTCCCGCCGCTCACCGGTCTACGGCTGCAGCGGCCAAAGTCGCGACGGGTCTCCCCCGCCCGGCGGCCGTGTACGGGGCGGCATGGTGGCAGCATCGCAACCGTTGGCCGTGGGTGCCGGGCTGGAGATCCTGGCCACGGGCGGCAACGCGGCCGACGCGGCCGTTGCAACCGCCGCAGCCCTGAACGTCACCGAACCGACCTCCACGGGCATCGGCGGGGACTGTTTTGCGTTATTCTACGATGCCAGCACGCGCCAGGTGACCGCGCTGAACGGCTCGGGCCGCGCACCGGCCGCGCTGACCCTGGAACGCTTGCAGCGAGAGGGTTTCGGCACAGAGCTACCGCCTTACCATCCCTACACGATCACTGTCCCCGGCGCATGTGCAGGCTGGTGCGACCTGATTGAGCGCCACGGTTGCCTGCCGCTCTCGCAGACCCTGGCCCCGGCCATTCGCCTGGCCGAAGAAGGCTTTCCGGTGACGCCGATCACGGCTTACTTTTGGCAGCGCGGGGCCGCACGCCAGCTTGCAACGGCAGTGGCGGCAGCGTCAGGCAGCCGGGAGCTCACCATCGACGGCCGTGGGCCGCAAGCGGGCGAGATCTTCCGCAACCCCGGCCTGGCACGAACCCTCCGCGCGGTCGCTGAGGGCGGCAAGGCCAACTACTACAAGGGGGCCCTTGCCGAGGCCATCGCGGCCACCGTGCAGACCGCGGGCGGCTGTCTGGCGGTCGAAGATCTGGCTGCGCACGCCAGCACGTGGGATGAGCCGATCAGCACGACCTATCGTCCCTTCGACGCGGCTCAACACAGAAGCGTAAGCAGCGCCCGCATCTGGGAGTGTCCGCCTAATGGCCAAGGGCTGGCCGCGCTGCTGGCGTTGAACATCCTGGAAGGCTTTGACCTTGCCGGCCTCGATCCCTTGTCGCCCAAACGCCTGCACCTGGAGATCGAGGCCATGCGCCTGGCCTTTGCCGACACGCGCTGGTATGTTGCTGATCCCCAGTTTGCCGATATGCCGATCGCCCAATTGCTATCGAAAGCGTATGCCGCCGAACGCCGAAAACTGATCGACCCGACACGCGCGACTATCGACCAGCGCCGCGGCGCCCCAGTCGCGAGCTCCGATACGGTTTACTTCAGCGTCGTGGACGGCCAAGGCAATGCCTGCTCCTTCATCAACAGCAACTACATGGGCTTCGGGACCGGCATCGTGCCAGCCGGCTGGGGCTTCAGCCTACAGAACCGCGGCCACAACTTCAGCCTGGACCCGTCACATCCTAACGCGCTCGCTCCTGGCAAACGACCCTATCACACGATCATTCCGGGCATGATCACGCGGGAGACGGACGGCAGCCTGTACGGGCCCTTCGGCGTCATGGGCGGATTTATGCAGCCGCAGGGTCACGTGCAGGTGGTGCTTGCCCTGACCAATGACGGGGTCGATCCGCAGGCAGCGCTCGATCGCCCCCGCTTCTGCATCGGAGACGGCACCGCCGGAGGCCGTGTCAGTCTGGAGGAGGGCATTCCGGACGCAAGCGTGGCGGCGCTGGCTGAGATGGGACATTCCATCGAGGTAGTCACCGGATACGCGCGGGCGCTTTTCGGCCGCGGCCAGATCATCCTGCGCGACCCGGAGACGGGCATACTGTGCGGCGGCAGCGATCCGCGGGCTGATGG
>CAZELR010000003.1:7050-61841 GCA_964513075.1 uncultured Anaerolineales bacterium | reverse complement strand
TGCGCGACCCGGAGACGGGCATACTGTGCGGCGGCAGCGATCCGCGGGCTGATGGATGCGCGATGAGTTTGTAGCGGATGGCGTGGTGCGTGAGGCGTGAGGCGTGATGCGTGATGCGTGGTGCGCAGTGCTCAATGGCGCGAGTAATACGCAGTACGAAGTACGTAGTATAAGTCCTGTTGTGATGTTATGAGTCTTAGCTTACCTCCGGCCTTTCTGGAGCGGATGCACTGTCTTTTGGGCGACGAGTATGCTTCGTTTCTCGCCAGCTATGACGCGCCGCCGAGCATCGGGTTGCGCGTTAACACCCTAAAGATCAGCGTGGACGCTTTTCGAGCGATCACACCCTTCGAACTTGCACCGACGCCCTGGTGCCCGACCGGCTTTACGCTCACCGACGAAGCAGCGCCGGGCAAACACCCCTATCATGCCGCCGGGTTGTACTACCTGCAGGACCCATCCGCGATGGCCGCGGTTGAGCTGCTGGACCCTCAACCAGGCGAGCGCGTGCTGGACCTGGCGGCCGCACCCGGCGGCAAGGCGACACATATCGCTGCGCTGATGCAGGGGCAAGGACTGCTGGTGGCCAACGAGATTCACCCCAAGCGCGCTTGGGAACTCGCCGGAAACCTGGAACGCTGGGGAGCGCGTAATGCAGCCATCACAAACGAGACCCCGGAGCGAATGGCCGAACGCTTCGCAGGGTTCTTCGATCGCGTTTTGGCGGATGCACCCTGTTCAGGGGAAGGTATGCTGCGCAAAAGCGAAGCCGCGCGGCGCGAATGGGCGCCTGAATTGATAAACGGCTGTGCACTGCGTCAAACCGGCATCCTGGACCAGGCCGCCGCCATGGTGCGCTCCGGCGGGCGGCTGGTGTATTCGACATGCACCTTCAACCCCGAAGAGAACGAGAGGACGGTGGCCCGCTTTCTGGCACGTCATACCGACTTCGCGTTAATCGAACCGTCGCGGAACTCAGGCTATTTCCCCGGTCGCCCTGCCTGGCTGCCCGAGAATGAGAGCAAAGCCGAGTTGGCCCGCGCTGTTCGCCTCTGGCCGCACCGTGCGCCGGGCGAAGGCCACTTCATCGCCGTAATAGAACGGAACCACTCGCCCGAGGCGCCCGCGGCAAGGTCCTGGCGGCCGGCAAAACTTCCGCGGCCGATCGCGGAGGCCTATCGAGCGTTCTGCGCAGCCAATCTGAACGGCATGCCCGCCGTGGAGCAGCCGGTGCTCGTCGGCTCCTACCTCTACGCGCTGCCTGATGATCTGCCCGATCTCGCCGGCCTGCGCTATCTGCATCCGGGCTGGTGGCTGGGGGTCGTGAAGGGGGCTCGCTTTGAGCCGAGCCATGCTCTGGCGCTGGCGCTATCGATCGGTGATGCCCGTCGCGTGTTCGATCTGCCGGCAGGGGCGCCGGATTTGACGGCTTACCTGCATGGAGAAACGCCAACCAGCCCCGGAGAAGAAGGGTGGACGTTGGTGGCAGTGGATGGCTTCCCTATCGGCTGGGGCAAGCGCACCGGCGGGCGGTTGAAGAGCCATTACCCCAAAGGGCTGCGCCGGCCGAAGGTCGCGCCAGGCGGCACCGATTCACTGCAAACAGGTAACGCAAGCGGCTGAATTACGAGAGGTAAGGCCATGCTGCTGATGAAAGCTTTACGCCTTCGTCCCAAAGAGGTCGTCGTCCTCACCGGCGGCGGCGGCAAGACCACCACGATGTTCCGCCTGGCTGAGGAGCTCCGCACGGCCGATCAACGCGTGGTCACAACCATGACCACGAAGATCTTTGTGTCCCAGATGGAACGTGCACCGGCGCGCCTGGTCTTGGAAGGCGCGGGCACACTGCTGGCTCAATTGTCAGCCGCACTTGCTGACCAGGGTCATGTTTTGATCGCGGGCGGCACCGTCGTCGAACAAGACAAAGTGCAAGGTGCGCCCCCTGAATTGCTCGATCGTGTCGCGGCGCATCCCGCCGTTGACGCCATGATCGTGGAAGCCGATGGGTCACGGCGGCTGCCATTCAAGGCGCCTGCAGCCCACGAGCCAGTCATTCCGTCGAGCGCAACTATTGTGATACCGATGGTCGGGTTGGATGTGCTGGGGCAGCCGCTAGACGCCGAACACGTCCACCGGCCTGGCCTGGTGGCCGAGCTGTCCGGCGCGACCTTAGGCGCGCCGGTGACGCCTGACATCGTAGCGATCGTGTTGGCGCACAGGGAGGGCGGCGCCAAGGGGCTGCCGCCTCACGCCCGGCTCGTCCCATTCCTGAACAAAGTTACCGCTGAACGCCTGCCTGCGGCACGACGGATCGCCCGGTTGCTGCTAGCCGAGCCGCATGTCGAGAGCGTGCTCATCGGTGCGGCAGCCGAATCCAGTCCGGTGTGCGAAGTCTGGGGCCGCGTCGGCGCGGTCGTGCTGGCGGCCGGTGAGGCGCGACGTTTCGGCGCGCTGAAACAGGTCCTGACATGGCAGGGCGCGCCGCTGGTGGCCCACGTCGCTGGCCAGGCGCTGGCGTGCCCCGATGTAGGACGGGTAGTGGTTACGGTCGGCGCGGAGGCCGAACGCGTGCGCCAAGCGCTTGTTGGCCTGGATGTGCGGATGGTGCAGGTTCACGATTGGAGGGCCGGACAGAGCCGCAGCGTACAAGCAGGGCTAAAGGCGGCCCTCGCCCCCCCGTCCCTCTCTCCTGAGCCGGTAGCTCATGAGAGAGGAATAGAGAGTGAGGCCGTCCTTTTTTTGCTGGCCGATCAGCCCGGCGTCACGGCCGAATTACTTTCTGCGCTGATCCAACGTCACCGCGAGACGCTGGCGCCAGTCGTTGCGCCACGCTGCGCAGGTCAGCGGGGCAACCCGGTGCTGTTCGATGCGGTTACCTTTCCGGAGTTTGCCCAACTCAACGGCGACATAGGCGCGCGGCCGATCATCCAGAGGCATTACGCCGAGATCGCTTGGGTGGATTGGCCTACGACGGAAATCCTTCAAGACATCGATACACCCGAAGCGTATCGTGCTCACCACCCACCTGCGCCCACCTGATTGAAGCTATGCACTTTGCCACGGTAAAGCTTACCGCGCGTAGGATGCGCTATTCACCCGTCGAATAAGCTTGTTCGCCTGTCACTGTGATTTTTGGCGAGCTGCCAACGTCCGCAATGCCATGAGTGCGGCCAGCGCGAGGGCCAGGCCCAGGATCTGCGCCGTCCGCAAACCGCCCAAGACGGTTGCACTCTCGGCCCGAAACGGTTCCAAGAGCCAACGGCTCAGGCCATAGCCCAGCAAGGCCGTCCAGGCGATCATGCCGGCCGGCACGCAACGACCCGCAGGTCGCCGCAACAACAACCCTGTTGCCAACAGCACAGCCAGGGCAGCCAAGCCCTCATAGACCTGGCTGGGATGCCGCGTCACACCCCAGAGATTCACAGCCCAGGGCAAGTTGACCGGCGCGCCAAGGTTGCGCCCGTCCAGTAATGCGCCCACCTGGACAATTGCTATGGCGGCCAACAGACCCGGCGCAAAGGCGTCCAGCATCGTTGCCAGAGGCAACCGGCGCCGGTAGATGTACCAACCGATCACGACCAGCGCTCCGGCGATCCCCGGCCACAACAAAAACGCACGCGTGTTGAATCCAAAAATCTCCAGCGGCTGCGTCCGATATGCGGACCAATAGGTGATCACATGACCGAAGCGCGCCACAACAAACCCCGCCACTAGCCCATACAAACCCGCGTTGTAGACATGGTCACCTTCAAGCCCCAGGCGCCGCGCGGCCCGCGCGCCCACCTCCAGGGCAATCCAGCCGGCCAAAAGCAGTGCGAGGGGATAGGTGGGAAGGGAGAGCGGCCCGAGTTGGATGACAGGAAGCATGGATTTCCTTATTTACGGGTAGATCGTTTTCAGCAATTGCTCCAACGTCGCCTCGGTCACTGGACCTACTTGCACTTGGCGGATGATGCCCTGGCGATCGATGAAGAATGTGGTGGGAAGACTGCGCACCCTGTAGACCCGGCTCACAGCGACATATTCGTCCAAGAGCACGGGGAATGGCAGGCTCAGCCCGGCAGCGAACGCCTGCACGTCGGCTCGCTCCTCTGCCTGATTCACGCCGACAATCATCACTTCATCGGCCAGCCGGGAACTGGCTGCAGCCAGCTCCGGCAGCTCGGCACGGCAGGGCGGACACCAAGTAGCCCAGAAATTCAGCACCACCGGCTTCCCGCGCAACTTGGACAGAACAAACACGTCGCCCGAAAGCGTGTTGAGGCCGAAGTCGGGCGCGCGATGACCCACGGCCGGCGCGGGCGACAGACTTTCGGCCGTGTTGGGCACGTTGCCGGGCACCCGGCTCACCCAGATCCACGCCAAGCCGACCAGCAACAACAGCACGATCGACAGGTTCCAGTGCTTGCGAATCATAAGTCATCTATCCAATCGTTACAACAGCTCCACCGGGTCAATATCGGCCCGCCAGCCCAACGGCAGGGCCACCTGTCGCAACAATACAACCGGATCCGGACTGCGCACCACGATCTGCCAGCGATACTCATTGCGCTGCTTCGCAAAGAAGCAGGGCGCCGGGCCAATCAGGTCGGTATCGGATAGCCCTAGCTGCCCGATGGTTTGCTGCAGCTCCTGCGCCAAGCGCGTCGCTTCGGCCTGCGCTTTGGGTTTTTGGCCATAATGATAGACCAAACGGGCCAGACGCCGGATAGGCGGGTAACTTAGCTCTCGACGAAACGCCATTTCCTGGCGATAGAAGTCTTCATAATCGTGGTTGCTGGCGGCAACAATGGCGTAGTGGTCGGGGTGATAGGTTTGGATGACTACCTCGCCGCCGAGTGTGCTCCGACCGGCGCGGCCTGCCACTTGCGTCAGGAGCTGAAAGGTGCGCTCGACCGCGCGGAAATCAGGCAAGAACAAGCCGGTGTCGGCAGCTACGGCGCCGACCAAGGTCACCAGGGGCAGGTCAAGACCCTTGGCGATCATCTGTGTGCCGATCAGCACATCGGCCTCGTGCGCCACAAACTTCGAGAGGATCACATCGTGACTGCCCTTGGCCCCCGTCACATCCCGGTCCCAACGCAAGGTGCGCGCGTTCGGAAACTCCAGCTTCACGGCTTCTTCTACCCGTTCGGTGCCAACACCGAAGTGACGAATCCGCCGGCCTGCGCAATTGGGACAGGTCACGGGCGCCGAGTAGCGCCGATTGCAGTGGTGGCAGATGAGCATCTCGCCTTCACCATGCAGCGTCAACGGGATCGCACAGCGCGGACAGATTTCTACATAACCGCAATCCCGGCACAACACAAAGCTGGCCGTACCGCGCCGGTTCAAATAGAGGATCGCCTGCTGGCCCGCGTTCAGAACGTGCCGCAAGCCCGTGGACAGGGCGCGGCTGAACATGCTGCGATTGCCCACCCGCAATTCTTGCCGCATATCCACGATCCGGACAGGAGGCAGATCGAGAGAAACGATTGGGCCCCCAGCGCCGGCGGCGCCGCTGCTCCACTCAGCGGTTCTGATTCGTTGGGGCAGAGTGAGCAGCTCGATCTCTCCGCGCTTGGCAGCGTAGTACGTCTCCAATGCTGGCGTCGCGCTGCCGAGGATCACGACCGCACTGCAAAGCCGGGACAGCTCAATCGCAACGGTGCGCGCGTGATAGCGCGGGGTGCGCTCCTGCTTGTAAGAGGGCTCATGCTCCTCGTCCAGCACGATCACGCCCAGATCCGGGAACGGCAGGAAAAGCGCTGAGCGAGAACCAACCACCACCTGCGCGGCAGGATGGTTCGTGCGCACCCGCCGCCAGACATCAAAGCGCTCTCCTTCGCCCAATTCGCTGTGCCATACGGTGACCTTGCTCGGGAAACGCGCCGCGAATCGACGGATGGTCTGGGGTGTCAAGGCAATTTCGGGCACCAGCACAACGGCCTGTTGGCCGCGTGCCAACACTTCGGCGATGGCGCGCAGGTAAATCTCTGTCTTGCCGGAACCGGTGACACCGTGAAGCAAAATTGCGGATGACGCGTCCCTACCCTCGTCAATTCGTCGATTCGCCGATTCAGCGACCCGCCGAATCGCCATTCGCTCCTGCACCCGTTCCCAGATCCGCTGCTGATCGTCCGTCAAAACGGGCGGCTGATCCAGCTTGAACTCATGGCCGGCCAGGGGATCACGCCAGATCATCTCCTCAGCAATCGTGACGAGGCCAGCAGCCTCCAAGTCACGCAGAGTTTCGAGCGTTGCGCCGGTCTCGGCATACACCCAGCCGATCCAGGCGGGTTCTGCGCGGGCCATCAGCGCGGCAAGTACGGCGCGGTGTTTCCCGCTCCCGCGCAGCTCCATGATGGTCTCTGTGACGGCGTCAGGGGAGAGCAAAAGACGCACCTGGGCGGGCGCACCTCCGGCGCTGCCGGAGGCCGCACCGGCCTTGCCCCGCATGATTTCCACCCAGCCGCGCGCGGCCAACGCCTTCACCGGCGCATCCGTGCAGCCGACTGCCGCGCGCACCTGGTCAAGCGTAACAATAGGCTGCGGACCGTCCGCTGCTCGATCCGCAGGATCGCCCTGGCGCCCGACTCCGGCTCCCTGCCCAAGCCATGCCAGTACATCTGCCTGCTTCGAGGCATGCCCCAAGAAAGGCAGCGCACGTGCGATAGCATCCGCATCGGCCAATAACCGCACCTGGCGGTCAGTCTTAGGGCGCGGTGGCGGGGCCGGGAACTCGACCTCCTGGGTCACGAGGCCCATGTCGATCAGAGGCGCCAGGTCGTCCCGCTGCGTCGCCCCCCGCAGGGGCCCGCGCAGCCCCTGGCTGATCTCCGACCAGTCGCCCGCGCGGGCGCTGAGACGCTCCAAAAGCGCTGCCTGCCGGGACGTGAGGCCGGCCGGCACTACACCACCGGTGCGAACAAACACGGTGCGGCCCCGCTGGGTCAACCCTGCGGGCAGCATCAAGCGCAACGTCTCGATCATGGGGGCAAGGTAGGTATTGCTGATCCAGTGCGCCAGGGTCAGTTGGGCGGGAGTCAATAGCGGCTGTGCCCAAACCAGGGAGATAATCTCACGGACATCGAACTGCGGGGCGGCATCTGAGATGCGCAGCACGACACCTTGAAGGCGGCGGCCGCGGAAAGGCGCCCAGACAAGATGCCCAGGCTGCAAACGACTTGCCAACCGATCAGGGACAGCGTACGTGAATGTACGGCCCTGCTGGTCATCGCCAGCGGCAGCGGACTGCGCCGGCGATCCCAGCGGTGTATTTACACAGACTTCAGCGTAGCGCATAGGTGGAAAGCTTCACCGATAAATTGCGGCAGCCAGATATCCCACAGTATAGACGCCCGGGCGTTTATTGCCGGTAATATCTCCGGAGGCCGCGTATGCCAGCACATGAGCATCTCTGGCGCCTATCCGCTGCGAGGTGCGGAGGGCAGTTATCAGGCCGGTTGCGCCGCAGGCTTGCACTTCTCCGGCGGCCAGTGCTGCGGTCAGACCGTCCACATCAAACGCAGCCACACGATCGACCAGCTTCCTGTCGATCCGCACCACGTCCGCATAATTGTCCAAGTGACTCAGATCGGTGCTGGCCACCAGCAAAGTGTGCTCGTCCCACAGCGCCGCCAACGCCGACGCAAGTTGATCGATCCTGGCCAAGACGCCCGATTCACGCGGATGGTGATCTGCCGGATCACGATCCGCGACGTGCTCACCGAACATGATCGGCACAAGTTGAAAAGATCCCAGGGCAACCTGCAGAAATGGCAGCTCGATCTCCAACGAGTGTTCCTCATCCCCGCGCACCGCGGTCAAGTCGACCTTCTTGCCCAACGCGATGATAAACTCCCGATCGAGCGGGACATCGCCCAACGGGGTGCGGTAAGCCGCTTCGTCAGGCACCATAAACGGGCCAAGCCGGCTGCCCCAGATGGGCCGATGCAGCGGGCCAAACAGAATGACGCGCGAAAAATCAGCCGACGGATCGCGACCTGCGCGCACCTGAGCATAGGCGTGCGCAGCCGTAGAGCCGGAATAGGCGTAACCGGCGTGCGGACAGATGAGGGTTACCACACGGCCCGGCCAAGCCTGCGGAGGGACGCTGTCCAGGTATCCCTCAATGGTGCGCCGCAACACCGGTGCACTGCCAGGATACCAGGCGCCTGCAATGGCTGATGGCCGGATAGCAGATGCTTGTGTGGAAGTGGAAGTCATGCGACACCTCCGGGCGTGCCAGGCGAAGCGCGCTTCGCCCGCACCTGTCAGCGCAGCGTATTCAACAGGCTGCGCGCGTAGTCTGCGCGTTCGCCTGAGGATTCTTGCGCCAAAAACCTCTCAAGCCACGACGTAGCATCTACGGGCCGCCCATCCATGGCATAGGCCAATCCCAACCAAAACCATACGTCCACACTCTCGGGGTATACCTTCAAGGCCGCCTCGAACGCAGCGACACCCTGACTGGCTTGATCCTGCTGAAGATGCACGATGCCGAGATCGTAAAGCGTAAGCCCATACGATGGGCCCCCATCGTTGGAATCAATCTCAAGCGCCTGTTCCAGCAACTGCTGAGCCCCCGCAAGGTCGCCGGCATCCATGGCCACCTCGGCTTTCTGGCGCAACAGATCGGCGCTGCCGGCCCAGCGCTGGTTACCCATCAGGACGCCACCGACCAGCAAGATGACCGCCGCTATGACGGTCATCAAGCGCAGACTCAGCGCCCGGCGATCCACCAGGGTCCCCACAGGTCCGATGTCGGTCATGGTCCAGTCCACCGTGTAGCGCGGGGCCAACATCAGGCCCAGCACCAGACCGCTCAACAGCCCGCCCAGGTGCGCGTAGTTGTTGATGCCCTTTACGGTGAAGCCAAAGACCAGGTTGATACCGACCAACACAGCCAGGTTGCCCAGGCGTTCCCGGCCAAACTTTCCAAAAAGATCACGGTTGCTCAGGAAATACGCCACCTCAGCGCCAATCAGTCCGAACACGCCGCCTGATGCGCCCGCAGACAAGACCGACCCACCCAATAAATAATAAACTACATTCCCAAACAGACCCGCGGCAAGATAGATCACCGCGAACCACACCGAACCGTAGAACGCCTCTATATCCCGTCCGATGCTAAAGAGAGCCCAGCCGTTGAATGCAATGTGCGCCAGTCCGATATGGAGGAACATCGCGGAGAGCAGACGCCAGATCTCCCCGTTTGCGACACGGAAGTTGATCTGAGCACCCAGGCGTTCCAGGGTCGCCGTGTTTGTGGAACCCCCTAACACGGTTTCCAGCACGAAGACGGCCGCCACCAGGCCCAGAAAAACGTAGGTGAGGCGCGGCTGTGCCAGTGGCAACCGAACACGTGGCGCCGGCTGGTCGGGCGCCATGTCTGGCGGCGCCATCATAGGGTCACCGGCTGCCAATCCAGACGCGCTTTTTCGGCCTTGATGATGGCGATCACCTGGGCCACCGTCTCATCTAGCGCGCACTCTCGATTTACTACCCGATACTTGAACTCGACCGCCCGCAACAGCTCGGCCCGCGCAGTTTCGATGCGCTGCCGCAGTTGCGCCTCACTCTCAGTGCGACGCCGCTGCAAGCGCTCGATCAGCGCCTCTTCTGATTCTGCGGTCAGAAAAATGGTGACCGCCTGCGGCACCAACCGGCGAACCGTCGCGGCGCCCTGCACATCCACCCGCATCACGACATCCTGGCCGCTGGCCAGCGCAGCGCGCACGCCGGCCTTAGGGATCCCTTTATATTGGCCGTAAACGGTGGCATGCTCCAAGAGCTCGCCACGTTCCTGAAGGTCCAGGAACTCCGTTTCAGATAGGAAGTGATAGTCGATCCCGTTGACTTCACCAGGTCGTTGCGGTCGAGTGGTGGCCGTCACCACGAAATGGCACGGGTAGCCGTGATCCCGCATCTGCTGGATTGTCACGTCTTTGCCGACCCCGGATGGCCCAGAGATGACCACTACCACAGGCCGCGGGTGCCGGAGGGTTTCGTACCAGGCAAGAGCGATTTGCGCCTGGGCGTCTGAGATGTCGCGATCCATGATCGCACGATTAGCTGGACTCATGAGCATCCTACAAAGAAAATCCGTTGGGCACTTGTACGTGCGCTACATCTGTATTATAATCGCCATCCGAGGCCACAATGCCGATCTACGAATACCACTGCCATGATTGCCGGCGCCGCGTAAGCCTGCTATGGCGCTCCATCAGCGACGCTCAGTCTCGCGACGCCGTCTGTCCGCGCTGCGGAGGGAGCCATCTCACCCGCCTGATCTCACGCGTGGCGGTCCTGCGCTCGGAGAAAAGTCGGTTGGACGACTTGGCTGATCCTACCGACGACGGCACGTCTGCCGCACTCTCCGGGCTGGACGAAGACGATCCCAAGTCGCTGGCGCGCTTCATGCGAAAAATGGCCAACGACACTGGCGAAGATCTTGGCTCTGAGTTTGAAGAGGTGGTTAATCGTCTTGAAGCAGGCGAAGACCCGGAAGCCATCGAGAGATCCATGCCGGACCTTGGTGGCACCGCCACCGGTGACGACTTCGGCATCATGTAATCTCAAACCTGCACAAATTGCTCCACGTTCATCAAAAACAGCACGCCGCCGCCCACGCTGACTTCGATCGGCTCGGCCATTTCCAGACCCGGCCCTTCCAGAGTCGGCAATGGTGACACCCACTGCGTCCGTCTGCGGCAGACGCTACGCACGGTCTCAACGGCCTGCGGCACCTTGTCATCCTCAATGCCCAGGAAGATGGTCGTGTTTCCCTCGCGCAGAAAGCCGCCAGTCGTACTGATAACAGTGGCCCGGAAGCCTCCCTTGGTCAGGCGATCCAGCACCTCGCGCGAGTCATCGCTGCTGACAATAGCCATAATGAGCTTCATGAATGTGATCCTCCTGACCTATCGATGGTGGTAACGGAGCGATCTATGATCGGTATTCGATCACCGCTTCGACCCGTTGCCGAATCAACTGCTGTAGCTGGTCAATAGGTTGCAGCGCATCAAGAAGCAACCAGCGAGATGGTTCGGCTGCGGCCAGTGCAAGAAAACCCATCCGCACCCGCTGGTGGAATGCCTGCTGCTCCCGCTCCATGCGGTTCCATTCGGCCAAATCGCCGCCCTGTTTTCGACCCAGACCCTCTGAGACCGGCAGGTCCGGGCAAATAGTCAAGTCAGGCACCAGGTTGCCGGTCGCAAAAGCCGTGATCGAACGCAGGGTGTCCAGATCAAGCTGCCGGCCGTAACCCTGATAGGCCAGCGTGGAGTCGGCAAAACGATCGCAAAGCACGATCCCCCCGCGTGCCAGGTGCGGACGAATTACTTCGCCCACGAGCTGGGCGCGCGCGGCAGAGAAAAGCAAAATCTCCGCCTCCGACCGCATCTCAGTGTGCTCAGGAGCCAGAAGCAGGTCCCGCACCTTATCTCCGATGCGCGTGCCTCCTGGTTCGCGGGTGGCCAGTACGTCGTGACCGCGTTCACGCAGCCAGCCCGCCAATAACCGGATCTGCGTGGTCTTGCCGCCGCCCTCCGGCCCTTCAAAGGTGATGAACACACCTTTCATCGCATCTCCGATTCGCGGATTCGGTTTGGCGCAATCCACAGGATTGCGCCGATTGGCCCTTGCCGCACTCGTCCGAGACCTACCCCGGAAAGATACGCACCCGACGCCTTGGTTCATTGCCATAGCTGTGCGAAACCAGGTTGGCAGAGCGTGCCATCTCGTGCTGCATCCGCCTGACGTCCGCGGAGGCTGGCCGCAGATCCTCGGAGGACGAGCCGGAGAGCACGCGCCTGATGGCCTCTTGCGTCTCGGTCATCGCGCTATCGACCGGATCTTCCATTTGTACTGGCACGCCAAAGATGTCACCCAGGCAGGCCTCGACCTGATTGAGAGTGTTGGCGCGCAACACGTAGACCGGAATACGCCGACGCTCAGCATCAGCGACGGGCTGCGGATGCTTGCGATAGTGGTTCTTCAAGGTCACAACCACGTTTGCCTGGTCGAGGGCGTCTACCAGGGTCACAGCTACACCTAAGTTCTGGGCGGCCTGAATCAAACGGCCGCGGCCGACGCCATAAGGGTACACCCGTAATACCTGGACCTGCTGGCGTGCGGAAGGTGCCAGCACTTCTGCGCCCATCTCAGATGGGGCCATCTGAGATGGCTCCATCGAGCGCTGTTCCGCGTATTGGTAAGTGCGGTCGGATCGTGATCCGCCATTGCCACGTCTATCGAACGGCAACCTTCCCATCCGAGATGGCTCCATCCGAGATGGCTCCATCCGGGATGGCTCCATTGCAGAGGCGCTTGCCCGCGCCTCAAGGGACGGCGAAGGCGCCTTTTCGATGCTTATCTGTCCGTTGGCGTCTCGAGAGCGAATCTCTGGCTGCAAGGAACGGCCGCGCAATACCGCATCGACCGATGCGGCGACCTTATGATGCACGGCCATTCGTTGGCGATCCTGAATCTCGATTAAGACGTCGAAGGTCGGGGGCGCGCGCCGTTCCAGGACCGCTTTCTGGGTGCCACGCCGCCGCGCTTCCTCATCGCTCAGCGTGACGCTCTCGATGCCGCCCACCAAGTCCGAAAGGGTCGGGTTGATCAGCAGGTTCTCGAGCGTGTTGCCATGTGCGGTGCCCACCAACTGCACCCCGCGCTCCGCGATTGTGCGCGCCGCAGCGGCCTCTTGTTCGCGACCGATCTCGTCGATAACGATGACCTGTGGCATATGATTCTCGACCGCCTCGATCATCACCTCGTGCTGTTGCTCGGGTGCGGCCACCTGCATCCGCCGCGCGCGACCGATAGCTGGATGCGGAATATCACCATCACCGCCGATCTCATTGGAAGTATCCACCACGATAACCCGCTGCTTCTCGCTCAAGATGCGCGCAGCTTCTCGAAGAAGCGTCGTCTTGCCCACGCCAGGCCGGCCCAATAACAGGATGCTCTGCCCTGATTTAATGATATCTTCAATGATATCGATCACGCCATGCACAGCACGGCCTACGCGACACGTCAGGCCGATCACGCGGCCCTGGCGGTTGCGGATGCAGGAGATGCGATGCAGGGTCCGTTCGATCCCCGCGCGATTATCGCCGGTGAACTCGCCGATGCGCGCAATCACATAACTGAGATCCTCATCCGTGATCTCACGCTGGCTCAGCACCACCTCATGGTCGACGAACCTGGCCTCCGGCACCCGACCCAGGTCCATGATAACTTCCAATAAGTTATCGCCTTGATTGGCCGCCCGCAACGCCTGCTCGATCGGAGCCGGCAGGACTTGCAGGAGGACATCCAAATCATCCGTGATCTTACGCTGTTGCATGCTTAGTTCGATTCTATCCTTCTGTACGTATTGGCGCGATCTCTGTGCCCGCCCGTGGTTCCATGCGCACCGGCATTTCCTGGCGCACCTCGCGAGCGGCCAGGGGCACGGGCAGCGGTTCGCGGGCGGTGGCCAGCACGTGCCTGACAAAACGCGCCCGATCCATGAACGGGGCAAAACCGAAACCGGTCAAAGCGCCACTTAAGCCGATCTCGTAGTCCCGGACAGTCACATAGACCGGCTGGGGGCGGGCCTCCCGCCTCAACAAGTCGATCTGGCGCAAGCCCTGGGCCACCAGCGTACGCAGATCGCGTGCCACCATCTCATTCGTGCCCCAGATGCGCAGCCAGTGGCCGGTGCGGCCCACATGCACCTGCACTGCACCGCGCACCTCACCGGCCGGCTCCCATACGATCCCTTGCCAGCTCCCAGGTTCCCACCAGGAAAGCATCGGCGACCCCACCGCCCCCGAGAGCGCGCCTTCGGCTTGTTGAACCAGCCTCGGGGTGCTACGCATGTAAAGCCGCTGCAGTGCCCAGCTATCCTGGGGCAGCTGTTCCCGAGAACCCGCGGCCGGGCTGCTCACCGCTGGCGCCACTGCGGGGCTGGCCGCCCGGCGATAGACCGTTTCCCGGGTGTAAAGGCTGAAGCCGGCATCCTTGAGGCAGGCTTCTTCGGGACAACCGAACGGCGTGCTGGCAAAGATGCGTTGGAGACCGTGGCTGGCCGCGGCCAAGGAGCAGCAACCCAGGAGTAGACGCCAAACCTCCGCGCCGGGCTTGCCGCCATCAGGTTGACTGGTCGACAAGACGGTGCCAGTCGTTGACATAGCGGGAGACACATGAAGCAGATCTGCTTCTGGCCGAGCCGCGCGCTTCATCAATTGCACGAACCCGGCCAGGTGACCATTCTCGAGCTTTTCATCCAGAACAAACGTGGCCACACCAGCCCCTGCCCAAGGCCACGGGGCCGTAAGCGCCGTCCAAAGCGGTGGGCGCGGGTGTGTCAGGGCCTGCTCGATGGCCAACACCACCGCGCTGCGCTGAAGATCACGCACCAACCAGATGTCGTTAAGACCAAATGGACGAATCGACGTCACGCCAACTCCCGCACCGTGCGCACTCTTTCGTGAACCTGTACTCCTCGTGTCCTGCGCGGTTGCGTTCGCTTCCGACTACGCGACATTTTACACCCGAAACAGAGGCTTGGCAAGGTGGCTTAAATACAAGCCCCCGACGACTGCCGGGGGCTGGATTGTTGTGATGTGTGTCCCGTTATTGCAGGGGAGTCACACTAACAGCCTGAGGGCCCTTGGGGGTGTCCTCAATGACGAAACTCACCCGCTCGCCCGCATCCAGATTGCGGAACCCATCGCCCAGGATGTTAGAATAGTGGACAAACACATCCTTCTCCTCGCCATCCGGCGAGATGAAACCATAGCCTTTGCTCCGGCTAAACCATTTGACGACGCCTTGGCTCTCCATTCGAAAGTGCCTCCTTGGAGTGATACTGTTCCTCGTGAGCTACGCCACCCAGGTACGGGATGACAAAAAACCACCGGGCTAGACGTTCAGCAGCGGTGGCTGGTAACTGTCGTACTCCCTGACAATCCATCGTGACGTTCACGACTGTGGCGGATTTTACCATCACGCCCAAGGATTGTCAAGTTCTTAAATGCAAGCCCTCTCAATTCGGCAGCAGGGTGCCGCTGACCCCAAGCTGGACGCTCTCAGGCCATTCCTTGCTGCCGACCATCCAACTCAGCAGCGCATTCTCGCGGTTCAGAAGGGCGGACTCCATCAGCAAAATACTGGAAAAGGAGGCATTATCCAGAAGCGCCTGCTTTTCCTTGTTGTCGACTTGCATCGCGACTGCGGCCAGGTAACCGAGTTGTTGCGGCGCGTCAGGCACTTCTTCAATTTCGATCTTTAGGCCTGCCGCCTGAGCAATGAGCAAAATGTAGCGCTTAACTTGATCACGAACGCGTCGGGCAAGCTCAAAGGTCACATCAGAGTCTTCGATTGTCGCCGGGTGCAGCGTCTCAACCTCGCCGCGCAGGTAGGGTTGATCGTGTATCGAGCGCACGATGCGAAATCGCTCCACGCCGACGACGACGATATTCATCGTGCCGTCGGGCAAATAGGTGCTTTCTACAATACGCGCGATCGTGCCAACCTTGTGGGGCTTGGCTTCTGCACCAACCTCGCGGCCTTGGTCGATGAGGACAACCCCAAACGGCGTCTCGTCGGCCAAGCAGCGACGGATCATCAAACGGTACCGGTCCTCAAAGATGTGCAATGGCAACATCTGGCCCGGAAAGAGCACCGTGTTGAGGGGAAAAAGCGATAACTCGATTGTTTTGATGACTTCGTCCATTACTCAACCGTTCCGGCCGCCATCCGCAGGCCGCGCAAGTCCCGCAATTCTATCTTGCGATAACCCAAATCTACTAAGCCGTCATCCTTAAAGCTGCGCAGAATCGCGCTGATCGTCTCACGATAAGTGCCTAGCATGTCAGCCAGCGCCTGATGGCTGGTGCCGCGTATCGCCTTCCCGCCGTTGGCAAGTTCTAACAGCAGACCCGCAAGGCGCTCGGGCAATCGCTTGTAGGCTACTTCTTCCATCCGATCCTCAACCTGAGCGAGTCGATGTCCTACAGTTTGCAGAAGACCCCAACTTAACACAGGATAGCGCAGGGCCAACGCGTGCGCTTGTGGCTGCGGCACCATCCAGGCCACACAGTCGGTGAGCGCCACTGCTTTGACGGCAGGATCTGTGGCTCCCAGAAGCACGCCCTCGCCAAACATTGCGCCTGGCCCCAGCGTAGCAAGCGCGAGATGACGGCCATTGGGTCCCTCCCGAACGAGCTGCACGCGGCCCTTCATCAGGGTATAAAGATTGTGTGCCAAGGCTTCAGGCTCGGCCAGAACTTGGCCGGCGCGAAATGACTTTGCAACGATGGCTTGCTTGAAATCAACGTCGTCTTCTCGCAGTTCTATCAAAATCTCTGGAACCGAGCGTTGCTTACCCCGATACACCATAATACCACCTCCACTTGCCACTGATCAACCCAAGCGCCTTTTATTCTTATTTGCCTAAGCAATATACAATAAAACTCAGACCATGTCAAGTGTTTGTCAAAGCTATTAATCTAACTCTAACCTCATGCGGGCTTTAGGAGGGGTGATAGGTGGGTAAATAGCTCCCGCGTACTGCTGATTACATGTGCGCCAGGGAAGCTGTTACGTAGCTCGGGATCACTGTTAAATGCCTGACCGCCCAGGCACAACTGGGGGCGAGGTTTCGGCAACGCGATAACTGCCGCATGAACCCTGGCTAACGCCGCCGCACTCACGCGCGTAGAGGCCGATAAACAGACCGCCGAGGGATGCAATGCAAGAATCTGATCGATGTACTGATCGACCGGCACATTTTGGCCCAGATAGATCACACGCCAACCTTGTCGCCGGAGTGCAATAGAGACCAGCAGGATTCCCACATCATGCCACTCTCCGGGGCCCGCCCCGGTCACTGCGAGCGGTCCGCTCGCAGGTTGGGCATAGGCGTTGAAGAGCGCGGTCAAGCGGCGTCGTAGAAAACCGGTAGCAAAATGTTCCTGAATCACGCTTGCCTCGCCGCGGTGCCAACGATCACCGATCTCGACCAGCGCCGGCCCGACCACCTCTTCGGCAACGATCTCCACGGCGTGAAGTGCGAACGCCTCGTTCAGGATCTTTTCAGCTCTCGTCTCATCGTAGGCCAGGAGCGCTTCGACCAAGTCACCAACAATGATGGCGGTGGCGCGCGCGCCTTCCGGCGGCGACGGCAGCTCGACGGACGTCCTGCTGATGGCCTGGTCGGTCCAGTCACCCGAGCCCTGGCGCATGTCTAGCAATGCCGCCGCGCGGCTAATGGAGACACCCGCATCGATCTGTTGTTTCAACCAATGCAAAATCGCAATGTCGCGCTCTGAGTAAAGGCGGTAGCCCCCCTCACTGCGGCCGGGAGAAAGGCATCCGTAGCGCCGTTCCCAGGCGCGCAAGGTGGCCGGGGCAATGCCGGTCTCGTGCACCACGGTTTTGATCGTGTATATGGGCGTATCATCGTAGTTGTTCAGGAGCGGAATATCGGTCATAAAATCCTCGTTAGCCCAGAAAAGACGTCGACCACCAGCCGAAAACCGAGATGATCAACCATAATGCGACGAGTGCAGACGCGGGAACCGTCAGGTTGTCCAGGTCGGCAAGGGTATAGCCTTCGACCACAGTGGCGAGCAGTGACGTGATCAACAGTGGCAGGACGGCAGCTCCCACACTCAACGTTAGGAATCCAAGTCCGGTGAAATATTGCAGGAACAACAACGCCAGGGAGGAGCCGCCCAGGAGGAATCCAATACTGCCGGCCCAACTCTTGTGCCGCTGACCCGGCAGCTTGGCCACGCCAAACCGCCGCCCGATCACATCGGCCAGACCGTCGCCGCCACACAACAGCATCAGCAAGATGATGCCGACCGGCGAATTCCTCCAAAACACTAACGTGGCAAGCACAAACACAATCCCATACATCAGCGGACCGCGCAACAACTCACGCGGGTCGCCGGAGCGAGACATGGCGGCCACGAAATCATCTTTCTTGAGGATGCCCAATCCGATGATCGCAAACAGCGTTGTCAGAAGAGCCGGCACCAGCGCGGCAAACCAGCGCGCATGCCAGGCTTCACTGTAAAGCGGCCAGCAGAGCAGAAACAGCGGCCCCGTGCCGATGTGCACCAGCTTACGGGTAATATACTCAGGCAACCAGCCGCGCATGACGATCAGATCATTGAGTTTCAGGAAGGCCAGCGCGACAAGAAAGCTGAAAGCCATCGCCACCAGGTCTTGCTGCCAGGACACGGGGATCCATTCGGCCAGCCACATATTATGCCCCACTCAGTGCAAGCGCGTCAGCGATGCTTTCGGCGGCTGCCACCAATTCGGGCGCTGCGTCGAACACAGCCAGGCCACCTTGATCGGCTGCCACAGCGTTGGCAGTGAACGGCAGACTGCCGAGAAGCGGCAACCCGGCCGCATGGGTCCGAATAAATTCTGCATCTTGCGCGTTGCGCGTCTTGTTCGCCACCAGATACATCCGCTTGACGCCGATCTCCGATGCAAGGTACCGGATTTGTTCAGCCGTGCCCAGGCTGCGCAAGCCAGGCTCCACGACGATAATGAAGGCATCAACCGCACTCGCCGTCCCGCGTCCCAGATGTTCCACGCCTGCCTCCATGTCCAGGATCAACGTTTGGTTCTTGCGCAGCAAGAGATGGGTCACCAACGCCTTGAGCAACGCATTCTCCGGGCAGAGACACCCCGCGCCGCCACCGCGAACCGTGCCAAGCCGCAACAAACGCACCCCGCGATAGCTGAGGCTCAGCTTTTCGGGGATGTCGTCCACTTTGGGGTTCATCTTGAACCAACCACCGATCGTGCCCGGTTGAGCGCCAGTGCGCTCGTAGATCAGCGACTCCATCTCGGCGATGGGCTTGAGTTCGGCATCCAACTCGGCCGTAAGCCCAAATGCCAGTCCCAGGTTGCCTGCCGGGTCGGCATCGATGGCGATGACGTCCTGGCCGCGTTGGGCATAGACGTGCGACAGCAGCGCCGTGAGGGTTGTCTTGCCGACCCCTCCTTTACCGGTGATAGCAATCTTGGGCATGGGCCTGCTCCTTTCCGGTGACGATAGCTCTATCGGCGATGATTCCTCGCAAAAGGCGTCGCTCGTTCTTGGATTGAGCGGACAATTGTTTTAGAATTAACATGACAACAGAACCCTATGCAAACATAGCACAAACTACTACGCCTGACAGGTAGCGCAACTACATTTCGAGTCAGGTGAATGGGGTATACTGAGACATCATGCCCTAGGGAGACAGCGAACTTGACGCGCGACGAAATCATTAAACTTACCAGCCTTAGCTCATGTGCGGGCTGAGCCTCCAAGCTGCCGGCTGAGCAGCTCGCGCAGGTGCTGCGCGCCTTGGATAATCTCTTCCCTGCAGACCAGCATCCCAACCTGCTGGTGGGTCTCGGCGCGCCCGATGACGCGGCAGTCTACAAGTTGGGCGACCAGCAGGCGCTGATCCAAACCGTAGACTTCTTCACGCCCATCGTGGATACGCCCTATGAGTACGGCGCCATCGCGGCAGCTAATGCCATGAGCGACGTGTACGCCATGGGCGGCGAGGTGTTGTTTGCCCTGAACATCGCGGCTTTCCCGCCCGACTTGCCAACAGCGATGATGGCCGATATCCTGCGCGGCGGTGCGGATGTGGTGCGCTCAGTGGGAGCAGCGATCGCCGGCGGCCACACCATCCAGGACAAGGAACCCAAGTATGGGCTGGCCGTCACGGGGATCGTGCATCCGGACCGGATCTTGACCAAGGGAGGCGCGCAGCTGGGCGATGCGCTGGTATTGACCAAGCCGCTGGGCACCGGCGCCATCACAACTGCCTTGAAGCGCGGCCAAGCTGATCCAGCGCATCTGGCAGAGGCGATCGCCACGATGATGCGGCTCAACCGCATTGCGTCGCAAGCGGCGCAGCGGGCCAACGTGAAGGCGGCCACCGATATTACCGGCTTCGGCATGATCGGCCACGCACTGGAGATGGCTGAGGCATCCGGCGTCTGCTTCCGCATTCGCTTCAAGGCGTTGCCGTGGCTGCCGGGTGCGCTGGAGTACGCTGAACAGTGGGTCTTCCCGGGCGGTGCGCACAATAACCATGCTTTCTATAACTCGCAGGTAACCTATGTGCGCCGTGTAGCCGATTGGCAAGAGACGCTGCTGCACGACCCGCAGACCTCCGGCGGACTGCTGCTTGCCGTGCCGATGCAGCGACTCGCCGAATTCCAGGTATTCTGCGCCGAACGCAGCCAGCCGACCTGGGTGATTGGAGAGGCGACCGAAGGCACAGGGATCGCAATCGTTTGAGGGGACTGTGAAGCCGTCCTACAGAGGGGGGGTTTCGGCGGGCGCTACAGTCGCTATCACATCGAACCGAAACCGGCGCTGGAACCGGCGCAGCACCCGGAGGATGGCGCCGCCGAACAACAATATCAATAGCGCATTGCCCAACGCGCGCGCGGCATCCCACCACAACGACGTTGTCACATAAAACACGGCATAGTTGCGTAGCGTCTGCCCAATAGCCATCCCCGGCTGCCAGATCGAGCCCTCGCCTTGCGCCACGGCTGGGTTGGCCGCGCCTCCCGCCAGAAACGGCCAGAACCAGATATTCATGATCGCACCGAAGATCAACCCCAACACTGCGCCCCAAACGGCCAGCAGCGTCGGCTCCCACCTGCGATGCGTCGGCAGTTTCGGCAGCAGTCCGGACAGCAGTCCCATCCAGCCGGTGGCAAACATTTGATAAGGCAACCACGGCCCAATCCCGCCGCCGATGAGCGCTGACACCAGCAGCGATAGGGCTCCCAACAGGAAGCCAAAAGTAGGCCCGTAAGCGTAGCCCGCCAAGATAGGCAGCACAAAAATCGCATTGAACCCACCCGCACCTGGCAAGGCACGCAGCACGGCATTGAGCGCGGTCAACACGCCCAGCACAGCTACTAACTTGCTAGTCAATTGTCGACCGGTCAGATTGGTAAAGATTGTGGTTAAGCACAGGCCCAACAGCAGGACCGTTAGCAGCGGTGCGTCTTGCGCGTGCGCGGCCACCCCAGTTGCCGGCACAGCCGATAAGAAGAAGGGGTAAAGAAAAGCGCCCAAACCCAACAGGCTGGCGGCCGTCAGGGTTGCGCCGGAAAGGATGGCCGAGGCAACTGGGGCGGCGGAGCGCGGCGTGCCTACTGCGTATTGCGTACTGCGTACTTCGCGTTGCGGCGCCGTACGACGTTTGCGGGGTACGCGTTGCGTTTCTTTAGCTAGCATCGGTTATTCGCTGATTCGTTGTTTCGCTGATTTGCCCCAACGCGGCCAAAACATCATCTACCACCAGGAAGCGCGAATCCCGGAAGAGTTTGTTGATCTGCGAGGAAAATACCTGGGAATCACTCATCACTTCGCGCGCCAGACCATCGACCACCACCTGACCCTCGGCTAACAGCACGACCCGGTCGGCGCACGCGGCCGCCAGTTCTACATCGTGCGTCGCCAAGATGATGGTCTTGCCCGCGCGCTTCAACGAGGACAGCAACTCCGCCAGATTGCGTTTCTGGGCATAGTCAAGGCCGCGCGTCGGTTCGTCCAGCAGGACGATCTGCGGCTCGGCTACAAGGATCGCTGCCAGGGCTGCGCGTTGTTGCTCGCCACCACTGAGGTCGCGCGGGTCGCGGCCGGCCAGTTTTTCTAATCCCAGGCTCTCCAACAGAATGTAATCAGCCTCCGCATCCGGGGGCAGGCCGTGCGACTTACGCGTGAACGCCAGTTCAGCAGTCAACGTCTCGCTGAAGAGCAGCATGCCGGGATGCTGTGGCACATAGCCGACGATCTTGACGATGGCCTCCAGCTCAGCCCGACGTGTGTCCAGCGTCCCGACCCACACTTCTCCCTGATCGGGTTTCAGCAGCCCCACTAACTGCTTCAGCAGCGTGCTCTTACCTGAACCGTTGCGGCCCATCAAGGCCACGAATTCGCCGGGTTGCACCACCAGGTCAATCCCCCGCAGCGCCGCATGGCCATCGTAGCTGTAGTGGACAGCGCTCACGGTGACAGCCGGGGGGTACTGCGTAGTGCGTGGTGCGTGGTGCGTGGTGCGGCGCAGGACTGCGCTTGCATATTGTTCCGCTCCGCTGCGCCCCTGCGCCCCTGCGCCCCTGCGCGCTTGCTCGTCTGCTCTTAAGCGGTCGATCAGCGGTCGCGCAAATGCACGTCCCTCCTTGATGGTCAGCGGCAGCGGCTGCCAGCCCAGCGTGCGCCCCAGCTCCACCAAAGGCGGGACCAGCGGCAATTCGGCCAGCACGGTGCGCGGTTCGCCTAACACCGGGGGGCTGCCTAAAGCAGGCAGGTAGAGCATCCGGTCGGCATATTGCGCCACCCGCTCCAGGCGGTGTTCGCTGAGGATGATCGTCAAGCCCAGGTCTGCGTTGAGGTGGCGCAGTGCGACCAGCACTTCCTCGGCCGCTTGTGGGTCGAGCTGCGAGGTGGGCTCATCCAACACCAACACCTCGGGCTGCAACGCGAGCACTGCCGCAATGGCCACGCGCTGCTTCTCACCGCCGGACAGCGTGTTGATGCGCCGGCTGCGCAGATGCGCGATGCCCATCTGATCCAGAACTTCCTCGACTCGTTTGCGCATGGTGGCCGCTGGTAATGCGAAGTTCTCCATTGCGAACGCCAACTCGTCCTCTACCGTGTCCACCACAAACTGCGCCTCCGGATCTTGAAAGACGAAGCCCACCAGGTCAGCCATGCCGCGCGGCGCCAGCAGCACCGGATCACGGCCCAGGACGTTGACATGCCCAGCCCAGCGCCCGCCATAGAAGTGCGGCACCAATCCGTTCAAACAGCGCAGAAAGGTGGACTTTCCTGCTCCGGATGGGCCCACTACCAGCACGAACTCCCCCGCATGCAGTGAGACTGAGAAGTCAGCCAGCACCGGAGTTGTCTGATCCGCATAAGCATAAGTGACGTGCGAGAGCTCAATCACAGCGACCTCACGCTTCACGCAACAATAGTCCTGGCGCCGCCAGCAGGGCGATCAATGCCCCTAGCAACGGGTTGAAGACGGGCCAGGGTGAGTAGGGTGGGTAAGGATAGTAGAACAGCCACTGGTTGTGCAGCAGCCAAACTGCGGCCCAACCCACAAGACTGATCAGCGCAACGGCCAGTACAAGGCGATCGATGCGGCGCCACGTCCAGCGCTGGTAGCGGGTTCGTCGTGTGTGCCGGCTTTGATCCCAGAAACTCCAACCCAGGCAGACCGCGCCCGCGGCCAGCAATGATCCGGCGATGGCACTGCGCGCCGGCCAGAAACCGACGGTCGTCACTCCGGCACCAAGTGCACCCAGGCCGGCCAGCAACGCTGCCTGGTGCAGCAAGCGACGCCCCGATGACGCAACGACCGCCTGCCCGCCGAAGCCGCGCGCTTCCATCGACTCGGCCAATTGCATAGCCCGCTCCAACGCGGTCACAAGAAGTGGCAGGATCAGCGGCAACAGGTCGCGCACCCCGCGCACCTTGTGGCCGCGCACTTGCTGGGCCTCGTGGATAGCCTGCCAGCTCGCCACCATTTGCGGCACGAACGCGACAGCGATGCCCGCCACCACCCCCATCTGATACACAAACCCAGGCGTCATGCGCAGCAACCGGGCTTGATCGACCGCTACATTGAACACAGCAAAGATAAGCAGCAGCGTGACCAGCGCGAGGCCACCGGTCAAGCCGTAGAGCAACGCCTCCAACGTAATGGGGCCGCCAATGATAGGCCAGGTAGGTGGCAGAGTGAGCAGCACGATCGCACCATAGTGCGAGGTCAGCGCGGTGAACGGAATGGTCAATAGCCACAGCCAGACACCGAAACGCACAAACGTGTTCCAACTGCGGGCCAGTGGGCTGCTGCGGCCCAAGGCGATCTGATTCACGATCACGGCCAACAGCGTCAGGCTCAGGTAGAGAGGGTTGCGCGTCGACAGCGCGGGCAGCGCCGCGGCGGCGAGCCAGGCAAGCCAGGCGACGGGATGATAGGTGGTGGTGTCGGCCACGGTATTCTTACCTACGGCCCTGGTCCTCCGCTCGCTGTAAAGACGGCTGCCCCTTTCTCCGTAAAAGCACCCAAACGCAGGCGCCGCCCAAAAATGCCGCGAACAGAGGATACGTGACATAACGTGAAGGCGCGGCCCCGCTATCGCGTGGGGAATCTGCCGTCTGCGCCACAGGCACCGGCAGAGAGCGAAACGCGGACTGGCTGCCCTGGGCCGGCAGTGCAGACTCCGGACAGACATCGGTGTAGGCAACCTGCGGGGGTGGCTCCCCACTGGAGAAGTCGCCCTGCCCCCATGACCAGCCCTCCAGGGCGCCATCGGTTACCTGGTAACTGCTGGCGCCTACTTGCGAGTACTGCCAGCCGCCAGCGGTCCAATGATAGGATGTCCAGTACTCGCAGCGAAGCCCTTGACATTGGCAAAAACAATCCTGCCTGGGATACGCGCAGCCGTCGCCGTTTACGCTGCATACCGCGCCGCCCAGGCCGCTGTTGTAATCCATAACCGCTTGCATTCCTGAGCGCGCCAGCAGTTCGGCGCCAGAAATGGCCGGCGTATCGAACGAAACGCATGCCTGCTGCACGGTGCCGTCGCTGAAGCGCACCACGAGCGCCGCGCGGTTCGGGCCTTGTTCGGCCAGCACATCCGGCGCCAGACGCGCCGAGATAGCCAGCCAAGCCGCCCCAACGAGCACAAGGACCAGCATTCCGTAATGACCGAGGCGCCCGATCCTATGGATCGCGACCCTACAGATCGCCGTCATATCCGATCTCCGTTTCGTTGCGCACAAGCGCCGTCCAGCCGGCGATCATCAATGCTTGTTCCGCCGGAAACTCACAGCCAGGCCGGCGCCAACCAACAGCAAGCCACTCAAGCCGCCAACGATCTGGGGAACAAGGCCGCCGCCCGTTTGGGGCAGAGTCGCCAGGCGCGGCGCTGCAACGATCTGATCGAACGTGTAAATGGGCGGCTGGGTCGTGGGATTGAAGCTGGCATCGCTTCCGCTCCAGGCAAAGCCCTCAACTGCGCCGTTTGCGGGCACGTAGCTGCCGGCCCCCTCGGCGGCTGAAGCCCAGGCATTGTCGACCAGGTGATAGTAGGCCCAAAACTGCTTAGGGTCGCAGAAACAGTTGGTCTCAGGACAGCCGACGTTGTTGATGCCGCAGATAGCTGTACCGAAGCTGGACGTCTGGCTGGTCAAATTGATCTTCGCTGCCTTCAAGGCATCAACCGTTGTCGCTGCTGTGGGAACAACGACAACTTCGGTGTGCGTGCTGCCATCGGGAAAGGCGATGACCAGGCCAATCTGCTTGGTGTCTATATCGGCGGCCGATGCCACACCGGCCAAAGCCGCGCTGACGACCAGCACCAGCAACACGATGAATGTCAAACGACGAAACATGAGCTCTTCCTCCCAACCAAGATGATTTCAGATTGATCTCAACAGGCGCCACACCCTGCAATACGCCTTACTCACGTCGCAATCCCCGATAAGGCAGACCCTTGTGTCCGAACTTCCCTCCACTCGGCGGACAGGCAACTAAGCCGGTCTCTCCTGGCCGCACTTGCGCGCGGCTGGCGCTCAGCAACGCGTTCAGGGCATCCACTGTCGCCATCAGCCGGCTTTCCTCTTTTCCCGGCTCTTTGGTGTAAACAAATGCCCCGCTTGGCTCCTGAAAGCCGAGCAAGGTCTCGAGTGGGCTGCGCCCTGCCTTGCGAAAAAGCTTGGACTGGAGATCGCAGCCGGCAGTGTGAAGGCCTGTCACGGCCAGCGCGGTCGAGTTGGAGTTCGGCGGGCCCGCAATATAACCTACCCCCCAGCCGCCGGTCGGCGCCTGCTCAAGGCTGAGATACCTTGCTGTGCGGGCGAGGGCATCCTGATTTTGCACCCCTGCCTGTCCTGCCAGGAACGCCAACACTCGTCCGGTGCTGTCAATATCGCTTTGTGCGCCGTCGAAGCTCCAAAACCAGCCGCCGTCCGGCAGCTGCGCCTGCCACAGGACGGTCAGCGCAGCTTGGGGCACCGTCGCACCTGCACGCAACAGGCCCTCAACGGCAAGCGAGTGCCGATAAAGGAGGGCCGGATGGTAGCGCCCGGTCCGGGGATCATAGGCATCCTGGATGATCTGCAGCAGGTTCAGGCCGCCAAATGAGCGCGGATCGCCGCCTGCAACTGCGGCTGCCCGGGCCACCTTGCCGGCTTGACCGGCATCCTGCCCGACATAACCTGGCGCCAGGCGGGCCAAGGCACTCAAGGCGCTGTTGCCGCCCCGAGTCCACTCTGCACCAGCAGGATCCTCACCGACCAACGCCAACACATACACCACGTCCGCGGTGGCGCTGGCACTGGGGGCATAGCTTCCATCTGCTGCGCGCAGGCCGAAACTGCCGTCAGGCAACTGCTGCGTGTGCAGCCAGATCACCGCGCGCGCTGCCGGATCATCGGCGCGCGCCACCGGCAACTCGCCGGCAACGCTCAGCCACAGCGCCAGCACAATGCCCGCCGCAATCCGCCAGATACCTCTGGTTATCACAAAAAAGCGCCCCTGGGCAGGGGCGCTTTTAGGAAAAAAAGCCCCTTGCCAGTGATGACAAGGGGAGCGGCTTGCAAACTGCAATTTGCAGATTGCGTTCCACTCCCTTTGCCGCGAAGGTCGTCAAGAACAGTGCAGAAGGAGGTAACCTGGCTCCCCGGTCGCATGGCTCCGGGATACAGTTGCGGGACAGCGCCGGCCTTGCACCGGCTTCCCCTGACATTCTGCACACAGACTATTTGCGCCGGCGCCCGGCGCGTTGTCAAGCTTCGAACACGTCAGAGCATAACACACGCTCGGCCAGGCGTCAAATGATCTTTGTCATGGCGTTTCCCTGCCCGGGCAATGATGGTACTGTAAGCCAGATGCCTGGTCAGATTAGGGCTTGTCTGCTATAATGTTGTTTAGGTATTGAGCGCCTAATTTCTGCTGGGACTCTGAGCGTTCAACCTTACCGGAGGCAAGTATCGTGGGTGCCAATTGGCGAAGGAATGGACTGGTCTACGTGCTGATCATTGTTGCCGTGGCCGTCCTGTTTTATAGCGCGTCACAATCCAACGAGCGACCGCCCGAGAAAGGGCTGACTGAGGTGGCCGCATTGATCGGCAGCGGCGACATCAGCAAGATCGTAGTATCGGGCGATCAACTTCAGGTGGAGACAAAAGACAAGCAGACGTTTATCTCGCAGAAGGAAGATGGCGTCAATCTCACAACCTCCTTGCTGAACATGGGGGTGACACCCGAGAAGCTTGCACAGATCGATCTGCAAGTGGCGGCGCCGAGCAATGCGTCGGACTGGCTGGCTATCGCAAGCACAGTGCTGCCGCTGCTCCTGATCGGCGGCCTGTTCTTCATGATTCTGCGCCAGGCGCAAGGCTCCAATAACCAGGCGATGTCGTTCGGCAAGAGTCGGGCGCGGGTGTTCACGGGGGACAAGCCGACGGTGACCTTTCAGGACGTGGCCGGGGCGGAGGAATCGAAGCAGGAGCTGCAGGAGGTCGTGGAGTTTCTGAAGGAGCCGCAGAAGTTCGCCAGCCTGGGGGCGCGCATTCCGAAGGGGGTGCTGTTGGTGGGGCCGCCGGGGACCGGCAAGACGTTGATGGCGAAGGCGATCTCGGGCGAGGCGGGGGTGCCGTTCTTCTCGATCTCGGGGTCGGAGTTTGTGGAGATGTTCGTGGGCGTGGGGGCCAGCCGGGTGCGCGACCTGTTCGAGCAGGCCAAGAAGAACTCGCCGTGCATCATCTTCATCGATGAGATCGATGCGGTGGGCCGGCAGCGCGGGGCGGGGCTGGGGGGCAGCCACGACGAGCGGGAGCAGACGCTGAACCAGATCCTGGTGGAGATGGACGGCTTCGACACCGACACGAACGTGATCCTGGTGGCGGCGACCAATCGGCCGGACATCCTGGACCCGGCGTTGCTGCGGCCGGGGCGGTTCGACCGGCAGGTGGTGATGGATCGGCCGGACGCCAAGGGCCGCGAGGCGATCTTGCAGGTGCATGTGCGGGGCAAGCCGCTGGAGCCGGGGATCGAGCTGGCGACGATCGCCAAGAGCACGCCGGGCTTCGTGGGTGCGGACATCGAGAACCTGGTGAACGAGGCGGCAATCCTGGCGGCGCGGCGCAACAAGCGGGCCATCGGCATGGCTGAGTTTCAGGACTCGGTGGAGAAGGTGATTGCCGGACCTGAACGCCGCTCGCGCATCATCTCGGACAAAGAGAAGAAAGTTATCGCCTATCACGAGGCCGGCCACGCCCTGGTGCGGCGCATGCTCCCCAAGTGCGACCCGGTGCACAAGATCAGCATCGTGAGCCGGGGCATGGCGCTGGGCTACGTCATATCGTTACCTGAAACCGACAAAGTGTTGGTGAGCCGAACCAAATTCGAGCACGATCTGAGCGCCATGTTGGCTGGCCGCGTGGCCGAGCAGCTCATTTTCGATGACATTACCAATGGTGCAGTGGACGACCTGGATAAGGTTACCAAGCTGGCACGGGCTATGGTCACCCAATACGGTATGAGCGCCAAGATGGGGCCGATGGTGTTTGGTCAGCGCCACGAGATGGTTTTCCTGGGCCGCGATATCGGTGAGCAGCGCAACTATAGCGAGCAGGTGGCCCGCGAGATCGACCAGGAAGTTAACCGCATCGTCACCGAGGCGTATGGCCGAGCCAAAGATATCCTTGTTCGCTTTAACGAGCAACACCATGCCATCGCAAACAAGTTGATGCAGATAGAAACGCTGGATGCCGAGGAGTTCGAAAAGATCTTCGCCGGCGTGCCGGGTGTACCGCCGCGCCAGGCAGAACTACCGGCCCCGGCGCCCGAAATTCCGCCTACCAGCCACAGCGCACCGACCATCGGTGATCGCCCAGCAGGGGCGCCAGCGCCTCTTCCGACACCGGCCTGAAACATAACGTGAGAGCCCCAAGCAGGTTCGGGGCTCTCACGTTGCACACCCCTTCATCGGGAGTTCGCCAGTATGCCCGACCCAACCACCCCATTCCCGCGCGGCTTGATCGGAACCGCGACCATTGTTGTCTCAACCGAGGTCACTGCGCGTCACCTGGGTAGCGGCGCGGTAGCGGTCTTTGCCACGCCTGAGATGGTGCGGCTCATGGAACGCGCGGCGGTCAACGGCCTGGCGCCCTACCTGACCCCCGGCCAGCAGTCGGTGGGCACCCTGGTCAACGTGCGGCACCTGGCGGCCACACCTGTCGGCGCCACCGTCACTGCGACCGCCGAGCTGCTCGAGGTGAACGGCAGGCGCTTGACCTTTAAAGTAAGCGCCCATGATGGCATCGATCTGATCGGCGATGGGCTGCACGAACGCGCACTCATCGATCTGGCGCGTTTTGAGGCCAGGGTGCAGGCCAAGGCCGAAACAAAGTAGCGCCTAGCTGATTGCCCCCGAATAGACCAGCGCAAAAGCCTGGGGCCCGCGCGGCACGTTGAATCCACGCACCCGAATGGTGTAGCGCCCGGCTTCTGGCCGAGGGATGATGATCCGTTCTACATTGTTGGCCCTATCGCACGCGCCGCCGCTTTGACCCGGCTGGCTATTGCCATAGTATGTCTTGCCCGTTGGACTGGTCACTACCAGGTCCAGATCGTTCACCAGGTTAGGGTAGACGCCTGCACTGCCCGGGTAGTCGGTCCACACCAGCGTGAGGGCCAACGGTGTGCCGGTATGCAGCACCTGACACGACCACTTCCAACTTTGCCCGGTGTTGAGGCCAGCCTGGCCCTCATACCAGCGCACGTTCACCTCAGCAGCCGGCGCCAGCACGCTTGCCAAATCCAAGTGCCCCCACCCCTGGGCAAAGTCATATAGCCCCCCGGCAGCAGGTGCATGGCGGTAACGCCGGTACTGTGCGCCATGGAGCAACGTGGCCTTCACCAGCGCAGCGCTGGGATTGGCGCGCCGCTTCACGCTGCGCAGATAGCTGCGCACCACGGCCGCTGCGCCAGCGAGCAGCGGCGTGGCCATGCTGGTTCCGCCATCGAACATATACTTGTTGCTCATGGACCACGCCCCCCAGCCCAAGGAGGCGCCACTGACAAGCGCCTGCGAGCGCGTGGAGAGTATATTGGTGCCGGGAGCCAGCAGGTCGGGCTTCACCCGGCCATCGCGCACGGGACCACGACTGCTGAAGGCGGCGATATCATCGGCATTGTCCGATGGCTTGTCGGTGCTTAAAGGGGTGGTCGGATAGTAACTGGCCCACAACTTGCCATAGGGCTGCTGGTAGCCGCCTTGGCTGCGCACTGACTCGGCAGCGCCTACGGTGATGCAGTTCTTTGCGGTGCCGGGCGGGGTGACGCTGCCGTCGTCCACGACACCATCCCGGTCCCCGTCCGAGCCATCGTTGCCGGCGGCGAACAGAATCAGAAAGTCTTTATGCTCCCAAGAGAACCGATCCACCGCTTCCGAATAGCTGTCGTAAACGCCGAAATCACCGCCGCCCCAACTGTTGCTGTGAATGCGCACGCCGGCGTCGTAAGCCTGTTGGAATAGCAGCGTCAGGTCGACGGGCAGGCCGGCCAGCCCGTAATCCGGGGGGTAACGCCGATAGCGCTGATAGTAGGCGGTGCGATAGGCCGTCGTCCATACCAGCCGCTGTTCGATGGCCTGAAACACCAGCCCGGCCCCAAACGCCAGGCCGCGCACAGCCGCACTTTGCACAGAAAGCGAGGCTGACCCATCCCCGCACACTGAACCCGCAACATGTGTACCATGGCCGGAACGAGTGTCGGCCGGTCCGTCGTCCTCTCCAACGTTTGTCGCTACCGACGCCCAGTCGGAGGCCACGGGCCAGCTATGAATGGCTACCACCCGACCGAAAAAATCCGGGTGGATGGTCTCTGGATCTCCGGTGTCCAGCCCCGAGTCAGCCACTCCGACGATCTCGCCCCGGCCACTAAGACCTAACCCCGAAGGGGCCAGCACCTCCTGCGCGCCCATCAGCCGGGCGGCCGCATCGTTGCGCAACTGGCGCAGCACGTGCGGTTCCACCGAACGGACACCATGCAAATGCGCCAACTGCTCCACTTTGGCGGCCAGTGCCGGGTCATCCTGCTCGAAGCCAACGGTGATCACGGTGCTGTCGGGGGTCGGATCACTGGGTGTGCCACCCAAGCCGCGAATGGCCGGCAGTGCTTGCTCCAGGTCATCCGAATTGAAGAATCGCACCAGGAAGATAGCCGACACGCGTTCTACTCCGGGGGGAGCCTTGGCCGCGACATCGGGCTCCAGCGCGCCGCCGCGAAGGGCCCCGCGCGCCAGCGCCGGATCCGAGCCGATGGTATCCAGCAGATCCGGGCTCATGCGCATCTCGGCGCTGTAGTGCGTCACCGAATTCACATAGCGAGGATCGCTCAGCAGCCAATCATAGGCGGGTTGGTCCAGGGCCACGATATAAGCGGTCGGCGGCACAGGCTCCTGCAACACACCGCCGTTCGCCTGCAACTCCTTCAACCATGCGCTCTTGATCGGTCCAATGAAGTCAACCACGTAGTAATGACGACCAGGGCCGTATGTTGTCGGGGGCGGGCCGTGCATGCCAGGTGTGGTCGCCAGCTCAGCCCCGCCCGCTGCGGTCACACCCCGGGTGCCTCGGGTAACAGGCGCGTCACGCACAGGCGCGGCTTCATAAACCTCAACCTCGTACCCTTTCACTTGCAAATCCGCCACCTCTTCGTCGCTGGCGTATGCCAGCACGTAGTCGTCGTACTGTACCAGGATATCGATGCCCTGTTTGATCAGCCGCGGCCGCTGGCGCTGCGTGGCGTAGATCAACACCTTGTGGTTCATGGCTCCCTCCTTGAGTATACCGCAGCACACTGTGGTGAAGGTATTATAGCACAAAGGATGACCATTTTCACCCCCTGGCTGCCTCTGGTACAATGCTGGCTGGAGAAAAACACCGTGACACCCGATACCCTGCGCGGCACCGTCGAGCGCGTCACCTATCACAACGAGGAGAACGGCTACACCGTGGCCCAGTTGCAGCCCGATGGTCAGGCCTACACTGTGGCGGTCGTGGGCAATATGCTGGGCGTCAATGTGGGCGAATCGGTGATCGTCACGGGCGCGTGGGCCGCACATCCACAATATGGCCGGCAGTTCAAAGCCGAGAGCGTGCGCACCGTGCTGCCAGCTACGATCGCCGGGGTAGAGAAGTACCTGGGCAGCGGGCTGATCAAGGGCGTCGGTCCGGTGACTGCAAAGCGGATCGTGCGCAAGTTTGGCCTGGACACCCTGCACGTCATCGAAGAAACGCCGGCCCGGCTGCATGAGGTGTTAGGGGTGGGCCGCAAGCGCGTGGACCTGATCGTGCGCGCCTGGGCGGAGCAGCGGAAGATCAAAGAGGTGATGCTCTTCCTGCAAAGCCATGGCGTCTCCACCGGGCTGGCCGTACGCATCTATAAACAGTACGGTGACGATGCCATCGAGGTGGTGCAGAACGACCCCTACCGGCTGGCCCGCGAAGTTTTCGGCATCGGCTTCATCACTGCGGACAAGATTGCGCGCGACATGGGCATCGCCCATGATGCACCGGAACGGGTGGCAGCTGGTGTGGCGTATGTGTTGAGCCAGGCCGCGGACGAGGGAAGCGTGTACTTGCCTGCAGCCGAGCTTACCACACGGGCTGCCGAATTGTTGGGCGTTCAACCGGGTCAGGCAGAGGAGGGGGTCCGGGTGCTGCAAGAGACAGAGCAGGTATGGGTAGAGGAACCCGCCCCTCACTCCCCTGTGACGGCAAAGGGGAAGCAAAAAGAGGGGCTATCCGCGCTGGCGGAAGAGCGGCCTGTCTATCTGATCCCTTTCTACAAAGGCGAGATCGGCGTCACAAACCGGCTGCACCGCCTGGCCCAGGCCCCAGAGGACCGGCTGGCCGCGTTCCACGCGTTCGATTGGCCGGCCGCGTTTGCTCTGTTGCAGCAGAAGAGCCGGGTGCTGCTGACCCCGCGCCAGATGGAGGCGGTGCAGGCGGCGCTGACCTGCCGCGTAACCGTGCTTACCGGCGGGCCGGGCACCGGCAAGACCACCTGCACCCGGAGCATCCTGCGCCTGGCCGAGGCGGCCGGGGGGCGCGTGGCGCTGGCTTCGCCGACCGGCCGCGCTGCCAAGCGGCTGGCTGAAGCCACCGACCGTTCCGCCAAGACGATCCACCGGTTGTTGGAGTTCAAGCCTGCGGGCGGCGTGCTGTTTCAACGCAATGAAGAGAATCCGCTCGATGCCGACCTGATCATCGTCGACGAAGCCTCGATGCTGGACCTGCTGCTGACCAATCATCTGCTGAAAGCAATCCCCCCGGGCGCACACCTGTTGCTGGTTGGCGACATCGACCAGTTGCCCAGCGTCGGCGCGGGCAATGTGCTGCACGACATCATCACCGCGATCGAGCAAGGGGCAAGGAGCAAGGGCCTGGAATCGGAAGCCGGTCCGGCCCCTGACGCCTGGTCCCTGATGCCGGGCACCTGCGCTGTCGTGCGCCTGGATACGATCTTCCGCCAGCCAGAGGGCAGCTACATCATTACCAATGCGCACCGCATCAACCAGGGGCAATTGCCGATCTTCGATAACAAGAACTCGGTGGACTTCTTCCTTTTCAAAGAGGAGGATTCCGCCAAGGCGGCAGATCTGGTCGTAGAGCTGGTGAACAAACGCATTCCGGACAAATTCGGCCTGCGCTCCGACCAAATTCAGGTATTGAGTCCGATGCACCGAGGGGAAGTAGGGGTGTCTGCGCTGAATGAGCGCCTGCAGGCCACCCTAAACCCACCGCGGCCGGACGCTGCGGAACGGGGAGCGGGCGGCCGCGTCTTGCGCGTCGGCGACCGGGTGATGCAAATCCGAAATAACTACGACAAGGATGTCTTCAACGGTGACATGGGGCAGATCGCGGCGATCGATCTGGAAGAGCAGACGGTCACGGTGAGGATAGATGAACGCCCAGTGGCTTACGACTTCACAGAATTAGACGAGTTGACCCATGCGTACGCCGTGAGCATCCACAAAGCGCAGGGCAGCGAGTTTCCGGCGGTCGTGATCCCGTTGTTACCGACGCACTACATGATGTTGCAGCGCAACCTGCTCTACACCGCGGTGACACGCGCGCAAAAGCTGGCTGTCCTGGTGGGCAGTTCCCGCGCCATTGCGATCGCCGTGCACAACGACCGCGCCCGAGAGCGCTATTCTGGGCTGGCGGACCGTCTGTCATTTTGAATTTCTGAAACCCGGTTTCCCGGAGATCCCCGGGTTCCCAGGATCAGGGAGGCACTATGCCGGTTATTACCCTTTCCCGCCAATTGGGCAGCCGAGGTGACGATGTCGCCCTGGCTGTCGCCCAGAGACTGGGGCTGCGCCTGGTCGGCCGCGAGCTGATCAACCGCGCGGCGCTCGCGGCCGGCGCACCTGAAGTTGCCCTGGCCACGATCGATGAACTGGGGCTGCTGGGGGTCAAACCCAGTGCGGCTGCACGGCGTCTCTACGGCCAGAAAGTTGCCGAAGTCATCGCTGAGCTAGCCGCAGAAGGAGACGTGCTGCTGGTAGGCCGCGGCAGTCAGGCGGTGCTGGCCGGCCGGCCCAACACGCTTCGCGTCCGCATCATCGCACCGCGCGAGCAGCGTATCGCCGCCGTGCAGGCGCGCTGCGGGGTCCCGGCTGAGGTGGCCGCAGCGCGCATCGACGCCTCAGACCTGGCGCGGGCCACCTACTTGCGCCGGCAGCACGGCCTGCACTTAAATGATCCGGCACTATACGATCTCGTAATCAACATGGCGTGCCTGGACGTGCCGGCCGCGACCGTCCTGGTGTGCGAGGCAGTGGTGCGGCTGGGAGCAAGCGACCGCGCGGCGAACGCATCCGCGGTGGAGAGGGTCGCAGCATGACAGTCGAGACTCCACCCCCCTTTGCCCACCCGATCGAGGCCGAATTCGCGCGCATCCTTGACTTCTATGGGATTCCGTGGGAATACGAGCCGCGCACCTTCGTGCTGGCGCGGGACGCGCACGGCAACGTCACCGAGGCGTTCAGCCCCGACTTTTACCTGTCCGATCAGGACCTGTACGTGGAACTGACCACCATGCTGCCCAACCAGGTGCGCCACAAGAACCGCAAATTGAGAAAGCTGCGCGAACTGTACCCCGATGTGAACATCAAGCTGTTCAAGCGGGGCGATCTGCGCACGTTAATGCTGAAGTTCGGGGTGGATGACTACCCGGCACTGATGGAAAACGAGCTGTGAAACCATGGAAACCGATCCTGCGCCCAATGAGCTGACCCGCGGCCTGGGCCGCACCCTATTCACCGAAGCCGATATCCGTGCCCGTGTGGCCGAACTGGGCGGCCAGATCAGTGAGGATTATGCCGGATTAAACCCGCTGATGGTGGGCGTCTTGAAAGGGGTTGTCTTCTTCATGAGCGACCTGCTGCGCACCATCACGACCCAGGTGCGGGTAGATTACATGGCCATCACCCGTTATGCCCCCCAGGCGACGGCCAAGGGGGGGGTGCGGTTGGTGAAAGACCTGGAAGAGACGGTGGAGGGCCAGCACCTGCTGTTCGTGGAAGATGTCATCGACACCGGCCTGACCCTCAGCTACCTGCTGCGAGTGTTGCGGGCGCGTGGCCCGGCCAGCTTGCAGGTCTGCACGCTGTTCAACAAACCGCAGCATCGCATCGCCGAGATACCGCTGCGCTATGTGGGCTTCAACCTGCCGGATCGATTCGTCGTCGGCTACGGCTTGGACTACAAAGAGGCGTACCGGCACCTGCCCTACGTGGCCGAGCTCCGAGCAGAGGTATTGAAGTTGGGGGGCTGATGCGGCCTTGCGCATCCGTGCACCTTCGGCTATGATGCGGAAGTCCGACGTCGGACCGCCCGCATCCTTCCATACTGAGAGAGAACCATGCGCTATCGGTCAGTTTCGCTCCTGCTCGCCGGCCTGATCCTCCTGGCTTCGGCGGCCCCGGCCAGCGCTCCACGGCAGACCGCACCCGGCGAGGCGCTCATGCCTCATCCGGCGGCCGCAGGCGAGGTAGATCGCACGGGGTATATCAAGGGAATCTATGTCTCCTATTCGGCTATGGGGGACGCCGGCTTCATGCAGCGCGTGCAGGGCCTGCTGGAAGACACAGAACTTAACGCCGTGGTCTTCGACTTTAAAAGCGATCACGGTCTGCTCAGCTTCCCCTCCCAGGTAAAAGTGGCAAAGGGGATCGGCGCTGATCAAGCGCCCGTGATTCGGGACTCCGCAGCGTTCCTGAGCTGGTTCCAGCAGCATAACATCTACACTATTGCGCGCATCGTCACCTTCAAGGATGACCTTCTGGCAGAGGCTCGGCCGGACTGGGCAGTCATCGACGTGACGACGGGGCATGTGTGGCACGACCAGGAGGGCATGGGGTGGGTGGATCCGTTCCGCCAGAGCACCTGGGATTACAATGCTGCGCTCGCGTTGGAAGCCGCGCAACTCGGGTTCGATGAAGTCCAGTTCGACTATGTTCGCTTCCCCACCGATGGCAATATCGGCAACACCGTTTTCAGCCTGGCCAACAACGAAGAGAACCGGACAAAGGCCATCACCGGATTCCTGGATCTCGTACACCAGGCCATCACACCACTCGGAACCAAACTTGGCGTCGACATCTTCGGCTACACGGCCTGGGTGCCCGACGACCTGGGCATCGGCCAGCACATCGAGGCCCTGGCGCCCTATGTGGACGTGCTGGCCCCCATGCTTTACCCGTCGACCTTTAACGCGGGCCTGCCCGGAGAGTCGGAGCAGTACGACAATGCCGTCGCATATCCGTATGAGATCGTCCATCTGAGCACCCAACGCACGTTTGCCCGGGCGCGGGCAGTCAATCCCGCCATCCAGGTGCGACCCTGGCTGCAGGACTTCCAGGATTACGCTTTCGATGGCCGGGTCTATACCCCAAGCCAGATACGTCTTCAGATGGAGGGGGCGCGCGAGGCCGGCGGCCGCGGCTGGATGCTGTGGGACCCGGCGGTGCAATACACGCGCGAGGCGTTGGTCAGCGCAAAGGCCAGCTATATCCCTAATCCGAGCGGCAAGGTGCTGGTGCTGGCTTATCGCAACTTCGCCTCAGTCGACAGCGCCGACGCTGTCTCGCCGCAGACGCTGCGGGCCGCTCTTGAGACGTTGTTGGCGATGGGTTTCTATCCCATCAACCTGCGGGACCTGACCGAAGGAAAGTTGCGCAACGTTCCCGCTGGCAAACGCCCGGTGGCACTCACTTTCGACGACGCTACCGCCGAGCAATTCCGCCTGCTTGCAGGGGGTGCAATCGATCCAGACTGCGCCGTAGGGGTGCTGTTGGATATGAACGCAGCGCACCCGGCCGACTGGCCGTTGCGCGCCACCTTCTTCGTGCGACCGGGGGACGATCCCGCCACCACGGCGCCCTTCGGCAGTGCAGATCTTGCAGCGACCAAGCTGCAACGGTTGGTAGCATGGGGCATGGAGGTGGGCGCCCAGCCGAACAACGGACAAACGTTGAAGGCCTTGAGCACTGAGGAAGTCCGCAATGCGTTGGCCGAGGCGGTGGACCAGATCGGGACCTGGTTGCCAGGTTATCGGGTGGCGACCCTGGCGCTGCCGGACAAATTGTCCCCCAGCGCTGCTGCCGGGTTACAGTCCGGCAGCAACAAGAACATCACTTACGCTTTCACCGGGGCTGTGCTCCCCGATGGCGGGCTGGCGCCCTCACCCTATGCACTCGACTTTGACCCCTACAGCCTGCCCCGCGTACCGGGGCAGGAGCTGGACCAGTGGCTGGTCCAGGCCGCGCGAGTTGACGCGCACTACGTCTCTGGCGGCGAATAAAATGGCGGACAGTGCGTAAACACGCTGCTGTCCGCCGGCATTAAACTGAGGGGCCCCAAGCAACCGTCTGGCACAACCCCTCATGCTCGCATATTGTCTCGTATTGCGGGCCTTCCCTTTTTGCACCTTACATCATCTTGCGGGATGTTGGTGTCCTAAGGCCAACGAGAGCACCCAGGCTTCTGGTCATTCCGAGCTTGAGACGGGCCGTTCGATTTCTCGGGGCTCCCTCGCCATCGTTATTTCAGTTGTTCGTGGTTACTGTCCTTCTCGATGGCGCCTTTAGTATACTCGCGTTAGGGGCGCCTGTCAATAGATTGGCGTGAAATATTAAGGTCGGATGGGGGGCCTCCTTAGTTTTTGATGTTGTGAGTAGTTTATATTTAAAAGTTCGTTGTAGTAGGGCCTGAGGATATGTGGATAAGGGCGCGGCGGGCAGCCGACGGATACCTAACAGGCCCATGGCGCCAGCAAGCAGCCCCTAGATATGGGATTGGTGCGCGTGGGCCGACCGTCCGATCCCGTGGATAACGCGTGTATAACTGTGCCAGGCTCGAATGCGGGTCCGGAGCCCGCCATGGGTGTATCCCTGGGTCCGGAGGCGGGGCGTGCACCTACAGGTAGTGTTCATGGGGCCAATACGCTGCGGCTGCGCCGTTTGCTGATCCGCGCGGCCGGGGAGGATTGTGGGTAACCGAGACTTTTATCCACAGGGTTACTCGCAGCAGGTGTGGATAGCCGTAATCGGAAGTGTAAGGCGCCGGCGTTATGGTAGGGTGGTCTGTGAGCGGGAGCCTGCGCAGCGTTTTTGGGTCCTAATTGAATGTGTGATATTCTGACTAATTGTGTGTGTTGGCACGATATAGTTGAGATGGAGATTGATAGGCGTAATGCACCGAGACGCACCCATTGTTCGAATCATGACCTATAATATTCACCGCTGGGAGGGCCGGGATCGGCGTTTGGATCTCGGCCGGCTGGCGGAGGTGATCCAGGCTTCTGATGCTGATGTGATCGGCTTGAACGAGGTGCTCCACCCTGTCGTGCTGCAGGGCCGCACTTACGCGCCGCTGGCTGAGCTGGCTGAGCGGCTGGGCATGTACTATGCGTTTGGTCCTAGCGGCTGGCTGGACTACGGACCCGCCTGGCAGGGGCCGGTGGGCAACGCACTTTTGAGTCGCTACCCGCTGGGCGATATCACCAATACGTTGCTGCCGAAGCTGGCAAATTCTAAACAGCGTTCGCTGCTCAGTGCGACGATGGCCTCGGGCCCAATGCTGGGGCTTACTGCATTTGTGACGCACCTGGATCACGCGTTCGAAGGCACGCGGCTGCTGCAAATCCAAGGGGTGCTGCGGCGCATGGTGCAGCGCGGCCCGCATTTCCTGGTGGGCGATTTCAACACCCCAGGCTTTTTGGGCCGCAATTCGCGGCTCCTGCTGCCTCCCGTCTTGCGCCAGATGCGGCGCGCGGGGTATCAGGACGCCTTTCATGCGGTGGGCGAGGGCCCGGCGTGGACCTTTCCTGTGCGCGCGCCGATGGTGCGTATCGACTTTCTCTTCCTGCCATGCCGTTGGGCCCGCGGCCTGCGCTCAGCCCGCACCCTTACGGGCAGCGTGACGCACGAGGCCTCTGACCACCGGCCGTTGTTGGTGGAGTGGGCCTGGCCAGAACGCGCGGGGGCCGCGGCCTGCTGACCCTGCGGATGGAGCTCACGTTGAAGGTTTTGACCTACAACGTCCACGGCTGGCGGACGCCGGATGATCGACCCAACCTCGATCTGCTGGCCGATGTTATCGCTGGCAGCGGAGTCGATCTCGTCGGGTTGAACGAGGTATTTCACCCCCTAACGACCCCCATGGGCCCAGCGCTGGCGGTATTGGCCGCGCGCTTGGGCATGGCATTTGCCTTCGGCCCCACGATCTCCGCTGCGCCTCAGCCTGGCCATCCACCCTACGGCAATGCCGTACTGAGCCGGTGGCCCATCCAGGCCTTCGCCGTACATCACCTGGCCCCCATGACCACCTACGGAAAGCGCGGCCTGCTGGAGGCACGCGTGCTGCTGCCGGATGGGCAACCCTTCACGATCTACGTGATTCACCTCGACCACCGGTCCGAGGCGCTGCGGTTGGAGCAATGGGCGGCTGCGAGCACCTGGCTGGGGCGCGACCGGGGCCGGCCCCATTTGCTCATCGGCGACTTTAATGCGCTGGCTGAGACCGACTACGCCGAACCCGATGCAGTGCTCCGGCTGATGGCGTATCAGGCGGAACGCGGCTGGCCCAGTCCTGCGTTTGATCTGGTGGCCCAAGTGCTGAAGAGCGGCTATGCAGACGCCCACCAGTTGAGCGGCGCGGCCCCTACGTGGCCGGCCCAGGCCCCCGAGCGCCGCATCGACTATGTCTTCCTGCCCCAGGCGCGGGCAGCGACGCTGGTAGGCTGTCGACGCCTGGAGACCCAGGCAGCCCTCACCGCTTCGGATCACCTGCCGGTAGTGGCTGAGTTTGCGTGATGGATGCTGGACGAGCCGAACCGGCGCACCGGCGCATGGTCAATGACGAGGCTGCCGGCGCCGCAGCCTGGTGGGAAGCGCGCTATCTGAGCGGCGACTGCCCTTGGGACACCGGCATCGTGCCGCCGGAAGTGGAAGCGTTGATCGCATCGGGGCGGGTGGCTCCCGGCTGGGCGCTGGACCTGGGCTGCGGCAGCGGGGTGAGCAGCCGCTATCTGGCGCAACATGGGTTTTGCGTTGTGGGCGTCGATCTGGCCCAGAGCGCGCTGGTGCAAGCCCAGCGTGCGGCGACTGCGGCCTCTCTGCCCGCCTTTTTTTGCCGCGGCGATGTGGCGGACCTGGGATTCCTGCGTGTACGCGCCACCTTTGCGCTGGATATCGGCTGCTTTCATGGTGTGCCAGTAGACCGGCGGCCGGCCTACGTGGCGACACTGGCCGAGCACCTGGTTCCAGGCGCCGCCTACCTGCTTTATGCCTTCGAGCCGTTTTCCGGTGGAGAGGGTGAGGCGCCGCGCGGCGTTAGCTCAGCCGCAATCGCCCGGTTCGCGCCGTATTTCATGCTCCGCTGGGCCCGTCACGGTCGGGATGGTGATCGACCTGCGGCGTGGTATCTGTTCCTTCGCGCAGGTTGAGACAGCATGCGTAAGTGCTATTACTTACCGGTGCTCAATGCGCTGCTATAGTAGCACATTGAGCACCGGTGGCGATACGACAGCAGTGATGGTATCGGCTTCGTCGTTAAGCAGCCATCAGATTATGGGAGGCCAGCATGCAATTCGAGAACCCGTTGAAGCGGGTCGAGCGGCTGAAGCGGGTTGCCAACCTGCCCGGCCGCAACACGAATAACCGCGTTCCGCCCGGGCAGTTTCTTACCGAGAAGTTTCCGGTCCTGCACTACGGCTCTGTGGCCAGCTATCCGAATCTGGATAACTGGGATTTCCGTATCTTCGGCACGGTAGAGGCGCCGCTGCGGTTCACTTGGAATGAACTGATGGCGCTGCCGCGGCGCACGCAGACGGTCGACATTCACTGTGTCACCCGTTGGAGCAAGCTGGATACCACGTGGACCGGCATCCCCTGGCGCGAGCTGATGAAGCTGGTGCAGGTAAAAAGCAGTGCGACCCATGTTATGGCGCACTGCGAGTACGGGTTCACCGCTAACATAGGGCTGGAGGTGTTGGATGATGATGACACCATGCTGGCCTTCGAATACGATAACAAACCGCTGGAACCAGAACACGGCTACCCACTGCGTCTACTGGTGCCGAAGAAGTATTTTTGGAAGAGCGCCAAGTGGCTGCGCGGCATTGAGTTCATGGATGGCGACCGTCCGGGCTTCTGGGAACGCAACGGCTATCACATGGAAGGGGATCCCTGGCGCGAGGAGCGCTTCGGCTGGTAGGGACCTCGCCGGGGTAATATGATCAGCTATCAACTGCGTCAGCGAGAGTACTTGTTGGAGATCAGCCGAGCGATCACCTCCCGACTGGATCTGCCGTCTGTGTTGCGACTGATCTTGACCAGCGCGGCAGATTTGGTGCGCGCCGAAGCCGGCCTGGTGGCACTGCGCCGCGGCCAAGCTACCACCCTGACCATTCAAGCCCACTACGGTCTCTCCGCGGTGCCGCTTTCGCGTTTCGCACCTCTTTTGGCCGATTTTCCTCTGCAGGCGGAGAGTTATGTCATTCCTGACCTGCAGACGCGGCTCAACCTGGTGGCGCGGGCCATCCGCCTGCCGCTCAGCCAGGTAATTGCGCTGCCATTGATCTTCCAGGAGCGACTGCTGGGCATCATTTACCTGTTCCGCAGCGGCAGTGTGGCTTTCTCGGCCAACGATGAGGGCGTGTTGGCGAGCTTTGCCGATCAGGCCGCTATCGCAGTGCGCAATGCCCAGCTTTACCACCAGGTGAGCGATGAAAAGCGCCAGCTTGATGCGATCATCGAGCACAGCGCCGACGGGGTGATGATCTTGGACCCCGAGCTGCGCATCGTTGTCTTCAACCGAGCGTTGAGCCAGTTGACCGGCTGGCCGGCGGAGCAGGCCATCAGTCGCCCTTGCTACCAGGTGTTGCCGTTGGAGGGGGTGACAGGGTGCCACCTGTGCGGCGCACAGCAGGAGACTCCCCCCGCCACGGGCCTTGACTTTCCAGACGGGCAGCCGCTCCTGGCTGAGGGGTGGTTCATGCGGCCTGGCGGATCGCGCGTGGGCGTGAGCATCACGTACGCACCGCTCTACGATGATGACGGCCGGTTGGTCAACATTATCGCTAACGTCGTGGATATCACCCGTTTCCGCGAAGCTGAGGAGATGAAGTCTACTTTCGTGTCGGTGATTACCCACGAGCTGAAGACGCCGGTCGCGCTGATCAAAGGCTATGCAGACACGTTGGCGCGTGAGGATGCAGAGTGGGATAGCACGACCCTGCACGAAGGTCTGCAGGTGATCGGCGAGGAAAGCGACCGGCTGAACGCGCTGATCAACAACTTGCTGGACGCCAGCAGCATCCAGGCGGGCGGCTTCAAGCTTGAGCGGACCGATGTGACGCTGCCGAAACTAGCCGAGAGCGTGGTGGAGGGCTTCCGGACGCAAACTGAACGCCATCGATTCCTGCTGGACTTTCCGGCCGATTTCCCTGTGGTGCTTGGCGATGAAGAGCGGCTGCGGCAGGTGTTGAACAACTTGTTGAGCAATGCGATCAAGTACGCGCCCAAGGGGGGCGAGGTGCGCATCGGCGGCTGGCGCAAGGGCGACCAGGTAACAGTGTATGTGGCGGATCAAGGTATCGGCATCCCGCCAGACGAGCAGGGCAAGCTCTTTCAGCGTTTTTATCGTGTGGATTCGAGCCTGCGGCGAACAACGCAGGGTGCGGGCCTCGGCCTATTTCTGTGCCGCAACATCGTAGAAGCGCATGGTGGCCGCATTTGGCTGCGCAGCGAGCCTGGCAAGGGGACGACGATATTCTTTTCGCTGCCGGTGGAGGAATAGATGAAGAGGCACATTTTGGTGGTCGATGATGAGCCCCGCATCCGCCGCTTTGTGCGCATGAATCTTGATCTGGAAGGGTATGAGGTAAGCGAGGCGGAAAACGGTCTGGTCGCGCTGACCAAGGTGCGTGATGAGATGCCGGACCTGGTATTGCTGGACGTTGCGATGCCGGTGATGGACGGATTCGAGGCGCTTGCATTGATTCGCGAGGCGTCTTCTGTTCCGGTGATTATGCTGACTGTCAAAAGCGACGAAGCCGACCGCATCAAAGGGCTGGATCTGGGTGCGGACGATTATGTAACGAAGCCGTTCAGCCCGCGTGAGCTGTCAAGCCGTATTCGCGCCGTGTTGCGCCGGATCGAGCCGTCCAAGCCCAGCGATGGAACGCCATTGGTCATTGATGAAGACCTGTCCATCGACTTTCCGCGCCGTGCGGTGATCGTGCGCGGGGAGCATATCAAGCTGCGCCCCACCGAGTACCGATTGCTGGTGCACCTGGTGGAGAACGCAGGCTGGATTGTGCCGCAGGAAACGCTGCTGGCCAAGGTGTGGGGGCCGGAGTATCGCGACGACAACCAGCTTCTGCGCCTCTATATCACCTACCTGCGCAAAAAGATTGAACCCGACCCCGCAACTCCGCGCTACATCTTCACGGAACGCGGGGTGGGTTATCGCTTCATGGATTATCGGAAGTTGGCGCAAGGGGCGCAATAGCGCTTCCTGCAGTCACCGCAGGTTCACCCCGCTGCGTTGTGCTAGATCAGTCCGGTCTCTTTTCCCACCTTCTCGAAGATTGCCAGCACTCGATCCATCTGCTCGAAGGTGTGGGTGGCCATGTAGCTGGTTCGCAATAGCTCACGGCCGGGCTGCGTCGCCGGCGACAGCACCGGATTTACGAACACCCCTTCGTCAAACAACCGCCTCCAGACCTGGATGGTGAGCATGCGCTCACCGATGATTACCGGAATGATCGGCGTCGTGGAGTTGCCGATGTTAAAGCCGAGCCGGCGGTAACCCTGGCGCATGTAGTCGGCGATTTTGCCGAGGTGCTGCACGCGCTCCGGCTCCTCGCGCATGATCCTCAGCGAAGCCAGCGCAGCCGCTGCGTTGGAGGGCGGGATGCTGGCGCTGAAGATCAGGGAGCGGGCATGATGCTTGATGTAGTGCACCACCGGCTCAGCGCCGGCGATGAAGCCGCCGAGCGAGGCGAACGACTTGCTGAAGGTGGACATGATCAGGTCCACCTGGTCGGTCATGCCGTAGTGGGCTGCGGTGCCATGGCCGCCGCCCAACACGCCGATCGCGTGCGCATCATCCACCATCAGCCGGGCGCCGTATTTCTTGCACAGCGGAGCCAGTTCCGGCAGCGGGGCGATATCGCCCTCCATGCTGTAGAGGCCATCCACGACCACCAATTTGCCCTTGTCGTCAGGTAGACGAGAGAGCACGCGCTCCAACTCCTCCATATCCTGGTGGCCGAAGCGTTTGGTCTCACCGTAGCTCAGTTTTGCAGCATCTACGATGCTGGCGTGATCCTCCTTATCCATGATCACGGTGTCGCCGCGCCCCACCAGCGCACTGATGGCGCCCAGGTTGGACTGCATGCCGGTGGAAAAGACCAGCGCGGCCTCCTTGCCCACAAACTCAGCCAGCTCGTGCTCCAACTGCTCGTGCAGTTCCAGCGTGCCGTTCAGAAAGCGCGATCCGGTGCAACTGGTTCCGTAGCGGCGGATGGCGTCGATAGCCGCCTGGCGCACCCGTGGATCGGTGGTGAGGCCCAGATAGTTGTTGGAGCCGCACATGATCAGCCGATGGCCGCGAAAGACCGCTTCCGTGCCTTCATTCTCCGTCAGCGGGATAAAATAGGGATACCAGCCGGCCGCAATGGCCTCTTTGGCTTCGGTGTAAGCGTAACATTTTTCAAAGATGTCCATAAGTACTCCTTTGTTGTGCGGTGGTAAGTCAGTGCGATAGTGCGATAGTACGATAGTGCGATATGATCTCACTATCGTACTATCGCACTAACTTACTCTTCAGGTAGCCGTGTTCCTGATACCAGCGATAGGCTCGTTCGGCTGCGCCCCGGAAGGGCAGGAGCGGGTAATCGAGGTCACGCACGGCTTTGCTGCAATCGTAGAATACGTTGTAGGCATCCAGCCGGAGCTGTTCGCCACTCACGATCGGCGGCCGTGGGCTGATGCGGTTGATGGCGTCTACCGCCAGGGCGGCCGGCCCCAGCATCCAGCCGGGGATGGTCCAGCGCGGCGGGCGACGGCCTGCGATGTCGCAAATTGTGGCGGCGACTTCCAGGTTGGTGAGGTTTTCGCCGCCCAGGATATAGCGCTCGCCGGTGCGGCCGCGTTCGGCCGCGCGCAGATGTCCCTGCACCACCGCATCTACGTCGGCCAGGCACACGCCGCCGCGCGGCACGGCGGGGATCGGGCGTCGTGCGAATTCAACGACCATGCTGCTGGAGATCAGGTAGTGGTCGCCCGGGCCGATGACGGCGGCCGGGTTGACGATGACGGCGTTCAGGCCGCGTTCGACGGCCCGGTGCACCTCTAACTCGGCGCGGTGCTTGCTGTCGGCATAGGCCCAGGTCGCGCTGAAAGCATCGAAGGGCGTGTTTTCGTCGGCGGGCGCATCTCGGCGCACGCCGATGGCCGCCACCGAAGACGTGTGCACGACCCGCGGCACGCCGGCGCGCAGGCAGGCGTCCATCACCACGCGCGTTCCCTCGACGTTGACGCGGTAGATCTGGTCGCGTTGAGCACGCCAGTAGGAAGAGAGGCCCGCAACGTGGAACACGAGATCGCAGCCTGCAACGGCCTGGTCTACGGCCTCCGCCTGTAGAATATCGCCGAACACGTGCTCCACGGGCAGCCCGTCCAGCATCAGCGTCTTGGAGTTAGCCCGGCGCAGCACGCGGACATGGTTCCCCTGTCCCACCAACGCGTGGGTCAGTTGCGAGCCGATGAAGCCGGTGGCGCCGGTGACGAGAATGTTCATGGCCTTATAGCGTCTTCTCGTAGACCCGATAGGTCTTGTATTTTTTGCCGCCCAGGCGCTCGATGATTTGATTCATCATCGTGTTGGTTTCCAGTATCCAGGAGCCTTCCAGGCGCTTGTAGCCGCGCTTCAACGCCTCTTTGGCAGTTTCCAGGTAAAAGACCGCATCGGCGCCGCGGCCGCGATGTTCCTCCACCATGCCCATGATCATCAGGCGGCACTGGTCGATGTGCCGGCGGTGCCACAGGAATTTCAGCAGCCCGAACGGGAAATAGTGCCCGCCGCCGGACCGTTTGAGCGCCTGGTGTACATCGGGTATCGTGAGCGACACCCCGACCGGCTCGCCATCCTCGGTCTCAGCGAGGAAGATCAAATTGGGGTCGATCATTGGCTTCAGGCTGGCCGCCAGGTGATCCGTCTCGTGGTCGGTCAAGGCCACAGCGCCCCAGTTGCGCTGCCAAGCCGCGTTGTATACCAGTTTAATGCGCTCGACTTCCTGATCGAAATTGCGCATGTCTACCTTGCGGACGCGGATGCCTTGTCTTTGCATGGCTTTCTCCGCGACGCGGGCCAGCTTTTCGGGCGCGTTCTTCAGATCTTCTTCGATATTGTAGATCCAGGCGTACACGTCCATGGCTTTGACATAGCCGCAGCCTTCGATCAACGCGGGGATGTAGCGGGGGTTGTAGGTCAGCATCACCATCGGCGGCTCGTCGAAGCCATCGATCAGGGTGCCGATTTCGTCGTTGATGGAAGGATTTAGCGGCCCGCGGATGATGGTCATCCCCTGCGCCTTGACCCAGGCTTCGGCCGCAGCCAGGAGCGCCGCGGCGACGGCGGGGTCATCGATGGTTTCCAGGAAGCCAAAAGACCCCATTTTTTCATTGTGCGTCGTGTTGTGGTTGTCGTTCACCACTGCTGCGATGGTTCCGACCAGCTCACCATCGCGGCGCGCCAGGAAAAGCTGGCAGCGGGAATGCTCCCAGAAAGGGTTTTTCTTCGGGTTGAAGACGTCCAGGCGTTCTTCGATCAGGGGCGGCACCCAGTTCGGGTCGCCCCGGTAGAGTTTGAAGGGAAACTTTACGAAAGCCAACAGGCCCTTTTTGTCTGTAACCGGTTCGATGATGATGTTCATGATGGCGCCTTTCGAGCAGGATTAGCCTTTCGTCTGCCGAACTCGGGCAATAAGCTTGTCCATGATGGGATACTGCAAGTCACCGAGCAGTCCTACCAACCGGTAAATCACACTTGTTTCGATCCCGGGTGTGATGGTGTAACGGTTGCGAGCGACACCAGCCAGAATTGCCTGTGCAACTTCTTCCGCGGAGAGCGCCCTTCCGCCGCCGAGGGCGCGTGTTTCCGGCGGCTTGAACTGGTTCTCGTAGGCAAGTTGCGGCGTGTCAACGTCCGGCGGATAGACCACAGAAAAATGGATGCCATAGGGTCGCAACTCGGCCCGCAGCACGTCCGACAGACCGCGCACTGCATACTTGGAGGGGCAGTAGGCCGAGTAACCGAACACCCCCAGGAACCCGCCTAAGGAAGAGATGTTGACGATGTGCCCGGATCTGCGTTCGATCATGCCCGGCGTCACCGCTTTGATGACGTGCAGCGTGCCGAAGTAGTTAGTCGCCATGGCTTCGGCGAAGAATGCCGGATCGAGATCCTGAAAGTAGCCTGGCCGCGCCGTGCCGGCCGAGTTGATCACAAGATCGGGCAGGGCCGCAGCCGACCGCACGTGTGCGACGGCCGCCTGCGCCTCTTCAGCCTGGGAGACATCAGCCGAAAAGATGCCGCAGCACTGGTCCGGGCCGGTGCACCTTGCCTCAATTTGTTCCAAAGCGTGGCTGAGGCGCTCAGGATCGCGCGCCACCAGCCAGACGTGCGCGCCGCGTTCGGCCAGCAACTTCGCCGTCGCCAGGCCGATGCCGCTGGAACCACCCGTGATGAGGGCAACCTGGTTCGTAAATCTCATGGGAACAAAAAATACGAGGGCGCAAGCGTCAAATATGATGGAGTGCGTGACGCTTTATCTCATAAATCAAGCCATTATTCTAGCACACGCGACACGAGCAGCCAAATGACTCCAGGCGTATGGCGTTGCTTGTCGGAAACGCGGTCCGCTGTCGTCAGGGGGAGTTGGCGGGCGTTGCGAGCGCTTGCTCCAGAAGCGCCCGGGCCAACGTCTTGGCGTCTAGTGTGTAGTCGTGCTCCAGGATCGGGCCCACGCAGGCAGGGCAGCCCAACGTGCAGGGGCAGGCTGTGACGGTGTCAAGCGCAGCCTGCAGCAGCTCCGGCATGGAAGCGGCTACCTGCTCGGCGTAACCTACGCCGCCCGGGGTCTTCTCGTAGATCGTGATGGTGGGCAAGCCGGTGTCCGGGTCTTGCGGCTCGGCAATCACGCCCAGGTCACGCGGGTCGCACATCAGGAACAGTGGCGCAACGCCGGCCAGAAGTGCGGCCGCTCCGCCCAGTCCTGTGCGGGTGCGCACGCTGGCCTCGGCCTGCCGGTGGCAGGCCGAACACAGGGTTACCAGGTTCTCCAGCCGGTTAGCGATCTGCCAGGCTTGATCCGCGGCCAGGCCGGCGCGGCGCGCTGGGTCACCGACGAAGGCGCGAAACGGCGCTCGGTGGTGCACATCGTGCTGTCGTCCATGCAGCTCCGGCTGCCCGCAGCCCTGGCAGCGGTAGTTGTCGCGCGCACGGGCCGCGTCGCGCTGGGCCGGCCAGTTCGGGCCGTAGTCGTTGGGGTCGGACAGCCATTGACCCGCGTCCTTCAGCGCCTCAATCAACGCCTTCGCGAACACCAGCCGGCACGCTTGGGTTTCCAGCACCTGCTCAGGAAGATCGATCTGGCCGAAGCCGATCACTTCGTTGGCGCCTCGGCGCTGGATGCGATAGCCGGTGGCCCGACTCACCACGCGCACGTCACCCCAGGTGATCTGGATGGTGGGGGCTGGATGCTGGATGCTGGATGCTGGGGGTCGGAGTTGATTCATGGTCCGTGTTTGAGGCGCCATCATTCTCAGGAATTCGATCTTTTCGCCGATGATGGGGCGCGTGTAGAAGTCGACCGTTGCGGGGCGCACAGTTGCGATGCCGCCATCCCAGTCCAGTCGTTCCACCAGGTAGGTCGCACCCTCGTGGAGGTAGACCGCGCCCTCGTATAACAGCAACGGCACCCCTTCCCGTTCGATCTCGCCGATGACCTGGGGTGCACCGTCCGCGTTGGATGTTTGGATCACCACCCGTTCCGCGCTGGCGCTGCGCAGGCTGAGGAGTGCTGCGGGGGATCCTTCGCCGGCCCAGAAGAAGCGGTCACCCGAACGGTAAAGCTGTCCGCTTGCGACAAGATCGTCGAGGAGACCTGCGAGGTCGTCCGAACCTTCGGTTCGCCTGAGGCCTTGAAGGTCTGAGATGCGAATGGGCAGCTCGGCTGCGGCACAGGCCAGGTGGCCGGCCAGGATGATGGCGTTGTCGGGATTCAGCCGCGCGTGCTCGGGGCTGCGGCCCAACAACCAGGCGGGATGCGTGACGATGTATTGGTCCAGGGCCGCCGGGCCAGCTACCAGGATGCCGACGGATGCGGCCTGCCGGCGGCCCGCGCGGCCCAACTGCTGCCGTGCGCTGGCCACGGTGCCGGGATAGCCGGCCAACACGGCAGCATCCAGCCGGCCGATGTCGATTCCCAATTCCAGCGCGTTGGTGGCAACGACGGCGCGCACCTGGCCCTCGCGGAGGCCCTTCTCGATCGCCCGCCGCTCAGTGGGAAGATAGCCGCCGCGATAGCCGCGGATAGAGGGCGTGGTGCGGCGAGCTGCGGTTGTTGCGTGTTGCGTCGATGGCCGATCCTCTTTTTCCTGTAAGTAGGTCAGGATCAATTCCGTGGTCAGCCGGGACTGGGCGAAGACGATGGTCTGTACTTCATGGGCCAGAAAGTGCGCGGCCAGCTCGGCAGACTCCAGGCTGCTGCTGCGACGAATGCCCAGGTCCGGGTCGATGAGTGGCGGATTGTAGAAGAGCAGGTGCTTTTCACCCTGGGGCGCGCCGTCCAGTTCGGGGGCGATGACGGTTACCGGCGCCTCGGTCAGCCGCGCGGCCAACTCGCCCGGGTTAGCGATGGTGGCTGAAGCAAGGATGAACTGGGGCGTGCTGCCGTAGAAGCGGCAGATGCGCCGCAGCCGCCGCAGCACATTCGCCACATGCGAGCCGAATACGCCGCGGTACACATGCATCTCGTCCAGCACGACGACGCGCAGGTTGGCGAAGAAGCCAGCCCAACGCGGGTGCTGCGGCAGGATGCCGGCGTGCAGCATGTCCGGATTGGAGAGGATGATGCGCGCCGCGTCGCGCACCCTGGCGCGCTGCCCGGAAGGGGTGTCGCCATCGTAGGTGGCGCAGGTGGGCAGGGGCGCCGGCGCCTGTACGGTCTGCGTTATGTCCAACGAGCCGATCATTTCATGCAGCTCGGCCAACTGATCCTGTGCCAGCGCCTTGGTGGGGAACAGGTAGAGTGCACGAGCGCCCGGGTCTGCCAACAGGTGATCGAGCACGGGCAGATTGTAGCAGAACGTCTTGCCGCTGGCCGCAGGTGTGGCGACTGCAACGTTCTCTCCGCGCAAAGCAGCCTCGACGGCAGCGGCCTGATGGGTGTAGAGCGCCTCAATTCCGCGGCGGCGCAACGCAGCCGTGACCCGGGCATCCAGCGCGGCGGGGAATGGCGCCGTGCGCGCGGGGCAGGCAGGGATGTGCTCCCAGCGCACCACGTGGTGCATCAATTTGGGTTCCAGACGCAAGGCCTGCACGGCGCTTTCGACAGACATGGCACAATTATACCCGCGAAGGGCTGACAGGTGAAAGGTTTCGTGGTCGGACCGAGATGCTTCGCTGGTCAGTCGCCGTAAAGGGCCTTGCGCCGAGGACCCGCTCAGCATGACAGATGAGGCGTTTCTTGCCTGGGCGCGTCCTGCCGTGACGGGATGGACGACTCAGCATGAGAAATACGGGCGAGGTGTTATAATCATGTCTGCTATGTCCCTGACTTCGGATGTCCTGTCCCAGGCCCTGTCGTTGGGCTTCGACCGCGCTGCTGCCGTGCCGGTCAGATCGCCGCGCCATGCGACGGAGTTCACGGCGTGGCTGGCGGCCGGCTATCACGGCGAGATGGGCTACCTGGCCGCGCGCGCGGCCGAACGGCTTGATCCCGCACGGTTGGCGCCGGACGCGGCTAGTATGGTGGTGCTGGCGGTCAACTATAATCCGGGAGAGATTCTGCGGGATTCGGAGGATCCGCCGGGCCTGGCATTCGGCCGCATCGCCCGATATGCCCGGTGGCCGGATTACCACGAGGCACTCAAGCCTAAGCTTCACGCACTGGACGCGTTCATCCGAGCGCGCACCGGCCGGACCTCACTCGGCAAGGCGTTCGTGGACTCGGCCCCGGTGCTGGAACGCGATTTCGCAGCGCAGGCCGGCCTGGGCTTCATCGGCCGCAACACGTGTTTGATTACGCAGGGCCTGGGATCGTGGACGTTTCTGGCGGGACTGCTGGTGCCGGAGGTCCTGACGGGGGGACAAGGAGACAGGGAGACGGGGAGAGGGGGAGAGGGGGAGAGGGGGAGAAAAGGGTGTGGACGGTGCACCCGGTGTTTGGACGCGTGTCCCACGCGCGCGTTTGTGGGTCCCCACGTGCTGGACGCCCGGCGTTGCATCTCCTATCTTACCATCGAGCTGCGCGGACCTATCCCCCGCGAGCTGCGGCCGTTGATAGGCAATTGGGTGTTCGGCTGCGATGTGTGCCAGGAGGTTTGCCCGTACAATCGGCCTGCCATCCAGGTGTGTCATGCTGAGCGGGTTGACGAAGCAACCTCAGTGACGGCAAATCGCCAGCGAAGCATCTCCCTGTCTGACTTACTGACGCTGGATGAGGCCGGCTTCCGGGCCCGGTTTCGCGGCACGCCGGTTATGCGGGCGAAGCGCCGCGGGCTGGTGCGCAATGCGTGCATCGCAGCGGGCAACTGTGGCGACGCAGCGCTTGTGCCGGCGTTGATTGCATTGCTGGATGATTCCGAGCCGTTGGTGCGCGGGCACGCGGCCTGGGCGGTGAGGCGGCTCGGCGGTGCAGAAGCGGAACGCGCCCTAATGCGTGCCCTGGCGGTCGAATCCGACCCGTGGGTGCGTGCGGAACTCATTTCTTGATGGGGACATGTACATGACTGAACCGCCTATTGCCATCATTGGCGCGGGCGCGGCGGGGATCATGGCCGCGATTTGGGCCGCAGATGGTCCGCGGCCGGTGCTGCTGCTGGAAGGCAGTGACCGCCCCGGCAAGAAGATCCTGATCAGCGGGGGCGGCCGGTGCAACGTGCTGCCTGCACAGGCCGAGCCTGAGGATTTTCACACCGACGGTTCGCTGCATACGCTGACGAGGATCCTGCGCGCGTGGCCGCTGGAACAGGTGCGCCGATTTTTCGAGGAGGCGTTGGAGGTGCCGTTGGCTCTGGAGGCAGAGAGCGGCAAGCTGTTTCCCGCGGCAAATCGGGCGCAGGTCGTGCTGGATGCGCTGCTCGCGGCTGCGCGCACAGGGGGGGTGGCGCTGCACACCGGGGCGCGGGTGGCGGACCTGCGCCCGGAGGGCGTAGGCTGGCGCGTGACGCTGGAGGATGGGCGCGCGCTCCTTGCCGGCCGCGTGGTGCTGGCCACAGGCGGGCTCGCGGCACCGGCTACAGGCAGCGATGGGGCCGGATTGCAGATCGCAAAGGCGCTCGGCCACACGGTTATCCCGCCTTACCCTGCGTTGGTGCCATTGACGTGTGACAACCCGGCGCATCACGCCCTGGCAGGCCTCTCTCTGCCGGTCACGCTCAGCACGCCGCTGCCCGGGGGCAAGCGTCACTATCAGACCGCCGGCGGGTTCCTGTTTACGCATCGGGGATACAGCGGCCCGGCCGTGCTCAATATCTCGCACATTGCAGTGCGCTCCACGCTGGTGACGGGTCCGCGAGCCCCCATCCGGGTGCAGTGGACCGGGTTAGGTGCGGCTGCCTGGGACGCGCTGCTGCGGACCCGGAGAGGCCCGCTGTTTCCCCTGCTGCGAGATCCGTTATCCGGCCGGCTTGCCCAGTTGTTGTTGGCTGAAGCGGGGCTGTCGGAGATCGAAGGCTCGCAACTGCGCCGTGAGGACCGTGCGCACCTGGTCGAGCTTCTCACGCACTATGAACTGCCCTGGACCGGCCACGAAGGCTACAAACCGGCCGAGGTCACCGGCGGCGGCATCCCGCTGAACGAGGTGGACCCGGCCACCCTGGAGAGCCGCGTTGTGCCCGGCCTTTATCTGTGCGGCGAGATGCTGGATGCGTTTGGGCCCATCGGGGGGTACAATTTTCTGTGGGCATGGGTGACGGGACGCATCGCCGGACAGGCGTGCGGCCGGGATGAGCAAGGAGTGGATGCGTGATGTGGCGACCTGTGGGTCGGCGACCTGCGGGTCGTTGCGTGGTGCGTAGCTTGCTATAGGAGAGATGATGTTCCAGGTGAACCAAGACCTCATCGAGAAAGCGCGCCTGATTTTCGCGGGCCGGCCCAAAGTCTACTGGGTCCTTGGCGGCGCGGGCGCGGGCAAATCGACCATCTGTCGTGCCATCGCGGAACGCAACGGGGTTGCCGTGTACGATATGGATGAGCACATCTATGGAACCTACATCCCGCGCTACGTCCCGCAACGACACCCGGCAAACACGGCCTGGTTATCAGCCGAGAATCCGCTCGCGTGGGCGCTCGAATTGACGCCAGATGCGTATAACACCGTCAACCGCGCCACGACGGCAGAATATCTTGATCTGCTGGCTGACGATCTCGCAACCTGGTCCCCTGTGCAACCCGTCTTGATCGATGGTGGGATCACCCATCCGTCGCTGGCCGCGCAGGTGCTTGCGCCGTCGCACATGGTCTGCCTGACCACCACGGATGAGGAACGCGTGCGTTTGTGGGAGACGGATGCTGCGCGCGCTGAGATGCGGGATTGGATAAGCGCGCTGCCACAGCCTGAGCGGATGTGGCAGCAGTTTCTTGCGCACGATGCCATGATCTCATCCGTCATGGAGCACGAAAGCAGAGCGTGCGGCATTGCCGTTTTTGCACGCCGTCCGCACGATTCGGTCGACGCGCTTGCCGGCCAGATAGTGACATATCTGGGGATAACTGTGGAATCGAGGCTTTAGCCGGTTGCGCCCGTTGCCCAGAAGAACCGGCTGAAGCCTCGATTCCGGATCGCGCTGCCGGGATTCTTATCTGACTCACACGATCATACGGAGGCATACCTGTATGGCAATCGTCACCATACTCGGGTCCGGGCTGATGG
>CAZELR010000003.1:0-6950 GCA_964513075.1 uncultured Anaerolineales bacterium | reverse complement strand
ATACGGAGGCATACCTGTATGGCAATCGTCACCATACTCGGGTCCGGGCTGATGGGCACGGCGGTGGCGTGGCCGCTGTCCGATAACGGCCACGAAATCCGGCTCGTCGGCACGCACCTGGACGCCGAGATCATCGGCGCGTGTCTTGACAGCGGCATTCATCCGCGCCTGCGCCGCCAATTGCCCGCCCGAGTGACGCCGTTTTTTGTTGAAGATCTGCCCAGGGCGCTGGAGGGCGCCGATTTGATCGTCAGCGGGGTGAACTCGTTGGGCGTGCACTGGATCGGCCGCACGTTGGGGCCGCTGCTCTGGCCCGGCGCAACCGTGATCGCCGTGACCAAAGGGCTTGAGGCGTCGCGGCAAGGCGCACCCCGCATCCTGCCCGATGTCCTGCGAGACGAGCTGCCGGCCGCTTTGCGCGACCGGGTGGCGCTTGCAGCCATCGGGGGACCCTGTATTGCGGGCGAGCTGGCCGGCCGGCGGCAAACGTGCGTGGTCTTCACCGCGCGCGATGAGTCCGTGCTGGCGCGGCTGCGCGCTTTTTTCGCCACGGATTATTATCACATCTGGACCTCGACCGACATCGCGGGGGTGGAGGTCTGCGCGGCGCTGAAGAATGCGTACACGGTGGCTGTGGGGATGGCCGCCGGCCTCCTCGACCTGGCCGGTGGGGCGGATGCCGCGGGCGCGGCCATGCACAACCCGGCCGCGGCGCTCTTCGGCGCGAGCGCGCGTGAGATGACGCGACTCGTGACGCTGATGGGCGGCGGTGCGGAGAATGTGGCGTGGCTGCCTGGGGTCGGCGATCAGTACGTGACGTGCGCCGGCGGCCGCACGATCCGGCTGGGGCGGCTGCTGGGCGCCGGGCTGACCTACACCGAGGCCGTGCACCAAATGGCCGGCGAGACGCTGGAGGGTGCGTACGTGATCCGGCAGCTCGCCCAGGTGCTGCCGGTCTGGGAGGGGCAAGGGCTGATCAGTGCCGATGAGCTGCCGCTGCTGCGCATGCTGTGCCGGGTGATCGTCGAGAATGCGCGGGTGGACATCCCGTTCGAGAAGTTGTTTTCTCGCTAAATTGCCGACCCGGAAGGCCTTGAAGCCCTTTCAGGTCCGGTCCAAGGATTTATGTATGCGAACACTTAAGCTTGTACTGGGCTATGGCCGCAACTATTTGACGCCGTTGGCGCTGACCGTCGTCAGCATGATTGCCCTGGTAGGCGTGCAGTTGCTGGTGCCGTGGATCGTCCGAACGCTGGTGGCATCGGTGACGGACCAGGCCACCTGGACTCCGCAGACGCTGGCCCTGGTGACGCGACTGGCGCTGTTCTTATTGAGCCTGTACCTTCTGCGGGCTTTGTTGCAGTTCCTGCGCTCCTACATGGCGCACGTGGCCGGGTGGGGCGTCGTGTCGGACATCCGACAGCATATCTACGAGCACTTGCAGCGGCTTTCTCTTCGCTTTTATGAGGACAAGCAAACCGGGCAGTTGATGTCGCGCATGGTCAACGATTCGGACCTGTTTGAGAAGCTGATCGCGCATGCGGTGCCCGACGTGCTGGTGAACATCCTGACCCTGGTCGGCGTCAGCGCGGTGCTGTTCAGCCTGAACTGGCGCCTGACACTGCTGAGCATGGTGCCGATCCCGTTGGTGGTGCTGGCCATGCGCGCCTTTGCGCGCTATGTGCGCCCAGCTTTCCGCGAGCGGCAGAAGAAGCTGGGCGAACTGAATGCCACGTTGAACGATAACCTTTCCGGCATCCGGGAGATCAAGGCGTTCACCCAGGAGGAACGCGAGGCGCTGCGCATCGGTACGCATATCCATCGTTACCGCGATTCGCTTCTGAAGGCGCTGCGGTTGATGGCGACCTTCGAGCCGTTCATCGACTTCGCTTCGTCATTGGGCACCGTTGTGGTGATTTACTTCGGCGGGCGGCTGGCCTTCCAGCAGACGCTCTCCATTGCCGACCTGGTGGCGTTTTTTCTTTATCTGGACCTTTTCTACCAGCCCGTGCGCGTGCTGAGCGGCGCGTGGGAAAGCATCCAGGAGGCGCTGGCCGGCGGTGACCGCGTGGCCGAGCTGCTGAAGGAGGAGCCGGAGGTGGCGGAGACCGCGCACGCGATCGCCTTGCCCGGCCGGGCGCGCGGCGCCCTGGCGTTTCGCGACGTGGACTTCCGTTACAGCCAGGGCGACACGGTGCTGGAGCAAATCAACCTGGAGATCCCGGCCAACAGCGTCGTTGCGCTGGTGGGGCCGACCGGCGTGGGCAAGACCACCCTGGCCGGCCTGATCCCGCGCTTCTATGATGTCGGCGCCGGGCAGATCTGTCTCGACGGCCGCGACATCCGGGACCTTCGGCTGAAAGACCTGCGCCGGCAGATCAGCATTGTGCTGCAGGATGTCTTCCTGTTCCACGGCACGGTGCGAGAGAACATCCTGTTCGGCAACTCCGATGCCACCGAGGCGGAGATGGTGCACGCGGCGCGGATCGCCAATGCAGAGGAGTTCATCGCCCGGCTACCGGACGGCTACGACACGCTGATCGGCGAGCGGGGCGTTAAGCTCTCCGGCGGGCAAAAGCAGCGGCTGTCCATCGCCCGCGCTGTGCTCAAGGATGCGCCCATCCTGATCCTGGACGAAGCCACATCATCGGTTGACACCGAGACCGAGCTGCTGATCCAGCAGGCCTTGGAGCGCCTGATGGCCGGCCGCACGACGCTGATCATTGCGCACCGGCTCTCCACCATCCGCAACGCAGACCAGATCGTGGTGTTGGAGGGCAAGCGCGTCGTCGAGCGGGGCACCCACACGGAGTTGATGGCGCAAGAGGGCCTGTACCGGCACCTGAACGAGGTGCAAACCCAGGTCGCGCGCCAGTGGGGGGACACCGCCGTGGAGCCGCTGGTGATGGTGAACTGAAGCGAGCACGATAAGGGGAATAGAGACAGACAATCCGCTTGGGGCGATATTGGGCGAAGCGAGGGCTATATTCTGCAATTGGGAGACATTGAATCGTGGGTTTCGTTCATGCACTTATCGAGCAATGTATAGAGCATCCCAAACTGGGCGGGCTGATCGGATTGATTGGCGCCATCGTGTTTTCCGTTTTGGGAATTGCCAGTTGGCTAGACTACCGTAGCCTGCCAGACCAACCCGTAACGCTGCCGCTTTCCGGAATTGCAGGCAGACTGGAGGGACAAGATAAGTTATGGGCCAGTGCGGGTGAGCGCGTGACTTGGGACTGTGAACGTATCGAATATCGCAAGGTTGGAAACTCCGAAAACACTGAAGTTATCTTGCTCAGCGAAGACCGGACAGTCGTGGTTTTGGTAACTTTCACAGCGCACCTTGGCTGTGATGAAGTACAAGCATCATCGCCATCAGGAGTCTTCTACCGTATGACCGAGGCGCGTCTGGAATTTCTTCGCCAAGAGGGCTTTGTTTTTGCTCGCTATCCTCAAGCCACAGCGTTTCTGGACTTATGCACTGTGTGCAGTCGCACCAATTCTGCCTGGCTGATCGTACTTAGCGCCGTGCTGGCAGCCCTGGGAATCGCGATCTATCCGCTTTGTCTATTGGCAAAGCGAGAACGCGATCGAAAACGCATCCAAGATGAGAGCTACTCATATGACGATATGGATGATGGCGATCTGAGTGATACCGACGATGATTGACCAGCCCCTGCAATGCTGAGAGGGACTCTCCCGTAAACACGCAACTGAATACTAATCGGACATAAGGCTGCGAAACTCAAGCTTGACCACGCTGAACTGATCCACGGCGTCCTCAGCCACGGTGACACCCAGTCCTGGCCCATCCGGCACGGTAATCGTGCTGTCCGGGTTCAGTGCGAACCGTTCCTCCGTGATGTCCTGCCTGTAATACCGCTCAGTCGCCGAGATGTCGCCGGGCAGGGTGAAGCCGGGCAGGCTGGCCAGCGCCAGGTTGCCCGCGCGACCCACGCCCGTCTCCAACATGCCGCCGCACCACACCGGCACGCCGGCCGCTTGGCAGACATCGTGAATGGCGACCGCCTGGCTCAGCCCGCCCACGCGGCCCGCCTTGATGTTGATCACCCGGCACGCGGCCATCTCCAGCGCCTGCCGCGCGTGCCGGGCGTGAAGGATGCTTTCATCCAGGCAGATGGGCGTGCGGAGCCGGGCCTGCAGCCGGCGGTGATCCCAGATATCGTCTTCGGCCAGCGGCTGCTCGATCAGCAGCAGGTCCAGGTCATCGAGTGGTTGCAAAGCGGCCGCGGTCTCCAATGTGTAAGCCGAGTTGGCGTCCACCTGCAGCCGGATTGCGGGGAATGCGCAGCGCACGGCTTCTGCATCTGCGACGTCGCGGCCGGGCTTGATCTTGATCTTGATCCGGCCGTAGCCCTGGGCCAGGTAGCGGCCAACGGTCTCCACCAGCGCGGCAGGCGAGGCTTGCAGCCCCACCGACACCCCCACGTCCACCCGATCCCGAGTGCCGCCGAGTAGCTCGCGCAGTGACTTGCCCTGGCGCTTGCCCAACAGGTCCCACAGCGCCAGCTCGATCCCGGCCTTGGCCATCTGATGGCCGCGCACCTGGGCCACCCGCCGCTGAAAATCGGCTGGGTCGACCACGTCCTGGCCCAAGATCCCAGGGATGACGAAATCCTGCAGGATGTGCCAGGCGGTGCCTGCGGTTTCGTAGGCGTAACCCGGGTCGCGATCGGCCACGCACTCACCGTAGCCGGTCAGGCCCTCGGAGCGGACTTCGATCAGGATGCAATCCCGGTCGGTGATGCGGCCGAACGAGGTCTCGAACGGCGCGACCAGCGGCATGCGCAGGTGGTGCAGGGTGACGCGGTCGATGATCATGGCGTAGACTCCTCAAGTTGGGGATAGGCGTGGCTCAAGACGTAGGCGGCTTGCGGCGAGGGGCCGGGCTCATAGATGAAATCGCCGATGACGTAGCCACGGTCGAACAATGCCCGGAACACGTCACGGGTGGTCAGGCGCCAGCGCAGCGCCAGCCTGCGATCGGCGGCTTTGAGCGCCGGGAAGTCGGCCGGGATTTCGAGCAATACGGTGGCCGGCAGGGAGGCATCCAGTGCGTGCGCCACGGGCGGCTCAGGGCGGCCGCCGCCAGCCGGCGGGTTGAGGAGGTGCGCACCGGCAGCCAGGTGGGCGGTAAGGCCCGGCTGAGGAAGGCCGCCGCTGACGTGTTCGGCCACCCAGGGCGTGTCGATCCACCAGTCCACCTGCAGGCGATCGGTGGGCAGGCCGGCATTAAGGCCGTCTGCCAGGTCACCGTACTGGTTCACCAGGTAGGTGTTGCAGACCGCGCCCAGCCTGGCGATGTTGAGCCGGGCGTTGCGCGCCAGCAGCGGGTCGTAGGTCCAGGTGATCAGGTCCAGGCCCTGGCCCAGCACGAAGCTGCGCTGGCAGATCTTCAACGCGGCGCCGATGCCGGCGCCCCGGAAGTTGGGATGAACGCCCAACTCGTGCGAGCAGTGCTTGAGGCGGCGCCCTTGTTCAGTCTGCCGGAATCCCAGGAAGCTGAAGACGAAGCCTGCCAGCCGGTCGGCGACGAACGCTCCGGCCACCAGCCCGCCGTTGTGCGCGGCCGTCAGCAGCACGTGGCTGGGGACGGTCTCCAGGTCCGAGCCCGGCCAGACGATGCGCTGGAGGGCGACGACCTGCGCCAGCTCCTCCGGCGACTCAAGCAGGCGGATGTGACAGGTGGGGTGAGTCATCGGCTTATTCGCTCACCAGCGGCCCCGGGTCGTAGTCGCCCCATTTCACGTTTACGGTGAGGGCGAGTTGCACCAGCTCGTCGGTTTTGGCCCGCAGCACGGCCTCTTCTGTGGCGGCATGGCGCGCGGCAGCAGCGTCTTCCTCGGCCGAACGCCGGCTGTGCGTCACCGACACGATGTGCACCTCGACGATGTCGGCCTGTGCGTAGGGCACGGTCGCACCGACCGGCCGGCCCATGATGGCTTTCGCCAACGGGGTGCCGGCGCCGAGAAAGCCGGCCGCGAAGTCGGCCGCGGCGTCGGGCACGATGTCGCAAGCCAGCCGCTCAGCCTCGCCTGTTTCGGAGATCAGCTCGATCTCGACGCGCGTGCCTACTGCCACCAGGCCAGGGGGCGGATCGTAGCGAGATGTTCCGGGATTGGGACGCAGATTCACCTGATCTTCCTGATTACTTCGAGGCCTCGGCCTCCCATTCGCTGCGGAGGATGGCGTAGGTCTCGATGGTCTCGAACACTCCCCATTTATTCATGTGCTCGCGCAGCGTGCCCTCGTGGCGCATGCCGATTTTTTGCATCACGCGGCCGGAGGCAGGGTTGCGCGTCAGATGCACGGCCAGGATGCGGTGCAAGCCCAGGGCGCGAAATCCGTGATCGCGCAGGGCCCCGGCAGCCTCGGTGCAGTAGCCCTGGCCCCAGTACGGCACGCCGATCCAGTAGCCCAGCTCGGCGCGTTGATGTTCGGGCTTGATCGCCAGGCCGATGGCGCCGCAGAGTGTGTCTGTCCCGCGTAGGGTGATCGCGTAGACGATGCCCGTGCCATCAGCGAGCTCACCGGGGTGGGAGCTGATCCAGGTTTCGGCCATGCCATCCTCATACGGGTGCGGGATGACGGCCGTGGTGGAAGCGATCTCGTACGCGCCGGCCAGGCGTTGCACATCGGCCGCGTCGGCCAGGGTGAAGGGGCGCAGGATCAAGCGCCGGGTGTGAAGGATGGGTTGTTCGATCAACGTGGTTGCTCCTGACACTCGCTGTGGATGTGCAGTATACACCGGATGGGGCGAGGAGGCTAACGCGTAAAGAAACCCGGTTTCGCGAACGACTGCTGGGTCGCGAAACCGGGTTTCTTCTGAGTCACGAAAGACGACCTGTCAGGCCTGAAAGACCTGACAGGTCACAGGGCTTACTTGTAGCCGAAGAAGGCGGTCAGGAAGGAGCCGCCCGGGCGGA
>CAZELR010000002.1:0-164581 GCA_964513075.1 uncultured Anaerolineales bacterium | reverse complement strand
AATTGACGCCGCGTTTGCGCGGAGAGTAGTCATTATGTCATTCTGAGCGGGTCAACCACTTAACACTCGCGTCGGCAAGCCACCAGCGAAGAATCTCGTATCATGAAGGAACGGTAGAGCACCGAGATCCTTCGCTGGGGTCGCGCCGCAACTGACTTTGGATGGTTAACCCGCTCAGGATGACTAGCTAGAGCTCCCCGCGACTGGCTTTGAGTGGTCAACCCGCTCAGGATGACAGGAGGCGCACCTTACCACCCAAACCACCGCGCCCCGTGGTAAATCGCGATTCCCAACGCCAGGGAGACGACTAGCGGCAGCGCGATGCTGAATGCCGTCCAGCCCCAGCTCCGCGTCTCCTGGCGAATAGCGGCCACGGTCGCCACGCACGGCACGAACAGCATCTGCACCGCCATAAACGCCAACGCCGCGGATGGCGCCAACGTGCCGGCCAACGTTTCGGTCAAACTGCTTCCTGCATGGCCGGCGCCGTACAGCACGCCCAAGGTGGCAATGACGTTCTCCTTACGCACGAAGCTGGTGACCAGCGCCACCATCATCTGCCAGTCCAGACCCATGAGATCGCCGACGGGCGCCAGCAATCGGCCAAAAGCCGCCAGGTAGCTGGTCTCGACCTGTCCGGTCGGCAGATTGAGCAGTGCCCACAGGAGCACCGACACGATGAGAATGATACTGCCCGCTACACGCAAGAAGTCGATCAGCCGCTCTCGGATAGAACGCAGTATCACACGCGGGTCGGGGGAATGATAGAGTGGCAGCTCCATGATGAATGCGACATGCTCGCCGCCGAAAAATAGCTCGTGCAGCAGCACGCCCACCAACGCGAGCACGACCAATGTCAACCCCATCAGCCCTAAAGCGACCCAGGGCGCGTTTGCGGCAAAAAAGATCGGCGCCAGGATCGCCACCACGCTCATGCGCGCCGGACACGGCACAAAGGGGGCCAGCAGGATGGTCAGCAGCCGCGCTTTGGTCGAGTCGATCGTGCGGCTCGCCATCACGGCGGGCACGTTGCAGCCGAAACCCAGGAATAGCGGCAAAAAGCTCTTGCCGTGCAGTCCCATCAGGTGCATGAAGCGATCAGTAATGTAGGCAGCGCGAGAGATGTAGCCCACGTCTTCCAGCAGCCCCAGCGCCGCAAAGAAGACCAACAGGATCGGCAGGAAGGTCAGCACCAACCCCACGCCGGCAATCACCCCATCGGCCACCAGGCTGCCGACCCACGGCGGTGCCGCCGACAGCGCGTCCCTCGCCCACGCAGCGCCAGCGTGCACCAGGTGAGTATCCAGGAACGCCTGCAGCGGTGTGCCGATGGCGTATGTCAACGCGAAGATTACGCCGAGCACCGCAGCCAGGGTCAGCAGCCCCAGCAAGGGGTGCGTTGCCAACCGATCGATGCGGTCGGTGACCGTCACCTGACCAGCGCGGGGACGGGTGACCGCGGCTCGCACCATGCGGGCGATCCACTCATAGCGGCCGCCCGCCACGGCCAGCACTGCGTCTTCGTGCCGCATCAGGATGGCGTGCACCGCCTCCCACTGCCCGGCCAGCCGCTGCCGCATCATCTCGGTGATCTCGGCGTCCCCCTCCAGCAGCTTCAGCGCCACCCAATCCTCGGGATACAGGTCGGGAACGCGGCCGGCGATCAATCGGCCAACGTCAGTCAGCACCACAGCATGGTCTTCGCGAATCTCAGGACGCCGCGGGTTGAAGGTCTCCGGAGAGCGGGCAACCCGAACTGCGGCCTCCATGAGCTCGCGCACCCCCTGGTTCCTGGTTGCCACCATCGGTACGACAGGCAATCCCAGCGCAGCCTCCAGCACGTGCGGTTCGATCTGGAGTCCCTGCTGCCCGGCCACATCCATCAGGTTCAGGCCTACCACAGCAGGCGCCGGCAGATGCAGCAGCTCCGCCAGCAGGTACAGATTGCGCTCCAGCGCCGCAGCATCGACGATAACAGCCACCACATCGGGCCGCTCACGAATGATGTAGTCGCGAGCGAGGCGCTCTTCCTCCGAGTTGGCAGTGAGACTGTAGATGCCCGGCAGGTCTACTACACGCAGCGGCAGGTCATTAAGGCGATACTCGCCCACGCGCGGCTCGCTGGTCTTGCCAGGCCAGTTAGCGACATGCTGCGAGAGGCCGGTGAGCAGGTTGAAGATGGCCGACTTACCTACATTAGGTTGGCCGACTAGCGCTATGGTGAGCGGCCGCGCCTCAGGCGATCTGTCTGCCACTATTCACCTCTGCAGAGCCTACAAGCACGTGGGCGGCTTCGCCGAGGCCAAGCACCAGTCGTGTATCGCGCACCAACACGATCACCGGCCCGTGGCCCGGATTACGGGCAATCTCAAACACAACGCCCGGCGTGAGCCCCAACGCAGCCAATCGTGCCACCAGGCCATGCCCACCTGTCAAGGCAGCCACAACGCCACTGCTCCCGGTCGGCAGCTCACGCAGCGATGTGGATTGCTCCTCACCGAGACCTTGACCGGTCGCCGCGGCCGGCGACCCGCTGTCAGCCGGGTGCCGGGATCTGCGAAGCATGTTCATGACGCGGTCTCTCGGGCTCGTCTTTCGCTCATTCGGCAGGAGATCCGGCTGCTCCGCCGATGCAGCGCAACAGGAGGCACAGGCGCCCAACAAATCCACCTGGGCATCCGTGATCGCATAGTTATACTCACCTCCGACGGCCGCCTTCAACTCCTCAATCAACGGACTGGTAAACTCCACCACCGCGCCGCAGGTGCGGCAAACCAGGTGATAATGCGTCGAGGGCGTCTTAAGCTCGTAATGATGATGGTCCTCGCCCAGGTGCTGCTCATCCACCAGCCCCAGGTCGCGCAGCAAGCCGAGGGTGCGGTACACCGTGGACAGGTTCAAACGGGAATCTCGCTCGTGCGCCAGATGATAGAGTTCGTGCGCATCCAGGTGGCCACCATGCTCCTGGAGCAGTTCCAGCAGCAACTGTCGTTGGCCGGTCAGCCGCCGACCAGCCCCGTGCAGCGTGTTGCGCAGTGGTGTTTGGGCAGGCATGGATATCCTCCATTTATTGCAAAAGAGTTGCATCAACAATTATACGCCCGCACCGCGCCGGTGTCAATATAGACGCGCTTTGAGGTATAATACCGTGCATGATGCCGCACATGATGCCGCGCATGGTGCGCGGCATGACATATGCGCAAAATCACTCAGCAGGAGGCCGCCTTGGCGCTTACACGTCTCTCCGATTGGCAGAATCCCGAACTCACGGGCCGGAACAAGGAACGCGGGCACGCGCCGACTTTGCCCTATCCCGACGCGGCCACCGCGCTTGCAGGACGCCGAGAGGCGTCCCCATTCTCCCTGGATCTGAACGGCGCCTGGAAATTTCACCTGGCCCCGAATCCCGCGGTCGCGCCGCTCGATTTTTACCAGCCCAACTTCGACGCCGCAGACTGGGATACCGTCGCGGTGCCCGGCAACTGGCAGCTTCAAGGCTACGATCGGCCGATCTACTGCAACGTGCAATACCCCTTCCCCGAGGCCGCCTATCCGTGGGTGCCTGAGGCAGAAAACCCCACCGGCTGCTATCGGCGCACCTTTCACCTGCCTGAGGCATGGGCGGGGCGGCATATCCTGCTGCGCTTCGAGGGGGTAGACTCCGCCTTCCACGCCTGGGTAAACGGTCAAGAGGTCGGTTTCAGCCAAGACAGCCGGCTGCCGGTCGAGTTCGATCTCACCGACTGGGTGCGGCCGGGCGAAAACACGCTGGCCGTACGCGTCTACCGCTGGTCGGCCGGAAGCTGGCTGGAGGACCAGGATTTCTGGCGCCTCAGCGGGATCTATCGCGATGTTTATTTGGTCGCTGCGCCGGACGTGCACATCTGGGATCTGGCAGTGCGCACCGACCTGGCGGCCGACTCTACAACTGCCACGCTACATGTGCAGGCCACGGTGCGCAACTTCGCCGATGCCGAGGCGGCCGGATACCGGCTGGCGCTGACCCTGGTCGATGAGCATGGCGCGACCGTCGACCTGAATCCGGATTCAGGCTGGCGCAAGCCCGCGTTCGATGGCCGCGGCGAGCCATTCGTGGACACTAAGAGCTATCAGCAGGTCGCTGTGCGGCCCAGGGGCGAAACCTTCCTGGCCACCTCGGCCGGCGTGCCTGCGCCTGACCTCTGGTCAGCGGAGCATCCGCACCTGTACACGCTGCTGGTCACATTGCACGGGCCGGATGGCGCAGCAATCGAAACGCAGCGCTGCCGGGTCGGCTTCCGCCAGGTCGCGGTGCACGACGGCAAGCTGTGGATCAACGGCCAGCCAGTCATCCTGAAAGGGGTCAACCGGCACGAGTTCGATCCCGATACGGGCCACACGGTCAGTACGGAATCAATGATCCAGGATATCCGCCTGATGAAACAGGCCAACATCAACGCGGTGCGCAACTGCCACTATCCCAACGACCCGCGCTGGTACGACTTGTGCGACGAGTACGGCCTTTACGTGATGGACGAGGCCAACATTGAGAGCCACGGAATCTGGGATCTGCCTGCTCACGACCCACGCTGGGCAGCCGCATTCCTGGATCGCGGGGCGCGCATGGTGCTGAGCCATCGCAACCACCCCTGCATCATCATGTGGTCCCTGGGCAACGAATCGGGGTATGGTGCAAACCACGCTGCGCTGGCAGGCTGGATCCATGAAACCGATCCAACGCGGCCCGTCCATTATGAGTCGGTCAGCCGCTACGACGCCCAGGTGATCCGCCACGCGCCGGTCGATGTGTTGAGCCTGATGTATCCCAGCATCGAGATGTTAGTGCAATGGGCAACAGACCCCTCAGACGATCGGCCGGTAGTGATGTGCGAGTATGCGCACGCGATGGGCAACTCCTGCGGCAACCTGCGGGAGTATTGGGACGCAATCTACGCGCATCCAAGGCTCATCGGCGGCTTTGTATGGGATTGGGTGGACCAAGGGCTTCGCCGCGTCGAGCCGGACGGCCGGACCTGGTGGGCTTACGGCGGCGACTTCGGCGACATGCCCAACGACAGCAACTTCTGCATCAATGGCCTTATCGGCCCAGACCGCGCGCCGCACCCACAGCTTTGGGAATACAAGAAGGTACTCCAACCGGTAACCGTGACGCCGATCGATTTGGCCGCAGGCGTGCTGAAAGCGACCAACCGGTGGAACTTCACGAGCCTGGCGGAGCTCAAAATCACCTGGCAGCTCCATGGCAATGGCCGACTGTTGCAAGAAGGCACCTTGCCGCCCCTGACCACCCCGCCCGGCGCGTCCGGGACCTTCACAGTCCCCTTCACGCCGCCCACGCCGCACCCGGGCGTCGAGCACTGGCTGACACTCCACTTCACCTTGGCCCACGACACATCCTGGGCGCCGGCAGGCCACGAAATCGCCTGGGAGCAGTTCGCGCTTCCGATCGCAGCGCCAGTTTCAGCTGCAGAGGTTGCTGGGGTCCTATCAATTCTATCGCTACGCGAAAAAGATAATCAAGCCATTATCCAGGCGCCCCGCTTCAGCCTAACCTTCGATAGGCAAACCGCCGCGCTCATCAGTTGGGACGCGGACGGACGCTCCCTGCTGGCTGCCGGCCCTGCGCTGCAAATCTGGCGCGCGCCGACCGATAACGATGCCACCACTTGGGGGGATCAGTTGGCTGCAATCCGCTGGCGCGAGGCCGGTCTGGATCAGTTGACACACGTTGTCCGCAGCTTCACGGTGCGCCGCGCTGCGGCGGCCGCGCTGATCGTGGAGGCTGAAGCCTGGATCGCCGCGGCGGATCACGCCGCCGGCTTTAATTGTTGTTATCGCTACACGATAAGCGACAATGGCAACCTGATGTTGGAAACAGAGTTGACGCCGGTCGGCGCCCTGCCGCCTCTGCCGCGCATCGGCCTGCGCTTGGGGCTGCCCGGCGCGCTGGATACCTGCACCTGGTACGGACGTGGGCCGCACGAAAGCTACTGCGACCGCAAAACCGGCGCGGCCATCGGACTTTACCGCTTACCGGTGGCTGACCTATATCATCCTTATGTCATGCCACAGGAAAACGGCAACCGGACCGATGTGCGCTGGGCCGCGCTGACCGACGCTGAAGGGTTTGGACTACTGGCAACGAGCACTGCGCCCTTCGAGTTCAGCGCGGGGCGCTTCACCGCGGAAGATTTGACCGCTGCCCGCCACGTTCACGAAGTGCCGCGGCGCGAGACGATCACCTGGAACCTGGATCACCGACAGACCGGCCTGGGCGGCAATAGTTGTGGGCCGGGAACCCTGCCGCAGTACCGCATTACGCCCGCACCGGCTCGCTTCGTCTTCCACCTGTGCCCGCTGACGAAGGGCCTGCTGCCGGACGAAGTCGCCGCGCGATGGTCAAGATGGATGTGAGCAATGGGCATGGTATATCGGAATAAGACCCTGAAACGGTCAGATCCGCTGAGGCTTCGACTCCGAAGTGCGTCTTCTCTCTGCACCCTCATTCTGGCGCTGCTGACCCTGGCTGCGTGCATACCGTCACCACCAGCCAGGATCACGGTGACGCCCACGCCGGGAGCGAGCGCAGGCTCCACGCCATCCTACGCGGCACCGCAGTCATCCGCAACGCCGTCACCGCCCTCCCAGCCGGCGGCTACTTCGCAGCCCGCCGCGCCCATCGCGGAAGCAGGGAGTCCTGCCTGGGACGACCGCTCAATCTACCGCAGCGGCCTGATCGAGGACGAGCAGGAGGTTTTGGCGCGCCTTCCGGCTGCCAGCGTCTACTACATCGACCTGCACATCGCTGCAGACATGACGCGAGTAACAGGCAGACAAAATGTTCGCTATACGAATGCGGAGACCGTGACGCTGGAAGAGATCTATCTGCGGCTCTTCCCCAACGCCACGGGCGGAGAGATGACTATCGAGAACGTGGACGTGGACGGCCATCCGGTTGAGGCTGCGCTGGAATACGCCAACACAGCCTTGCGCGTGCCCCTGCAAGCGCCGCTGCCGCCGGGCGGCAGCACGGTGATCTCACTGAATTATGTCATCTCAGTGCCAGCGACGCTGAAAATAGGCTACGGGCTCCTTAGCTTTGTCGACGGTGTGTTAGCGCTGGACTCCCCCTACGCTGCGATACCAGTCTACGACGATGATGGGTGGAATGTAGAAATCCCGCCGGACAATGCGGACCTGAGCATCTATGACGTGAGCTTCTACCGCGTGCGCGTCACCGCGCCAGCCGAGCTGACATTGGTGGCGTCCGGGACGCAGATCGCACGGCAGGCGGATGGGACAACCCAGACGGTGACCTTTGCCGCGGGTCCGGCACGCGACTTCTACCTGGCCGCCAGCGCAGATTACCAGATGGTCAGCGTTCAAGCGGGAGAGACGCGCGTCAACAGCTATGCGCCCAAACAATGGGCGGCGGCGGCCCAGCGCGCGGCCGATGTGGCGGCCGCCAGCCTGAAGCATTACGGCGCCCGTTTCGGTCCCTATCCCTACACCGAGATGGACGTTGTCAGCACGCCCCTGCTGGCGTTAGGCATCGAATATCCAGGCATCACCGGCATCACCCTGCGCCTGTACGACCCGGACCTAATGGTCGGTGGCCGCCCATCACAGGTCATGATCGAATCAACCGTCGCACACGAAATGGCGCATCAGTGGTTCTACAACCTGGTAGGCAACGATCAAGTGGACGAGCCGTGGCTGGACGAGGCGACCGCCCAGTATGCCACGGCGCTTTACTTCCAGGACAGCTACGGCGCCAGCGCCGCCGAACAATATCGTGCCTCGTGGGACAGCCGCTGGGAGCGCGTCGATCGGGCCGAGATTCCCATCGGCCTGCCGGCACGCGAATACGCTGGCGGCGAGTATAGCGCCATCGTCTACGGCCGCGGGCCCTTCTTCCTGGCCGCGCTGGCCGATCGTATGGGCCAGGAAACCTTCGACCGCTTCCTGGCCAAGTATGCCGCAACCTACCGCTGGGGCATTGCCGATCGCACAGATTTCGAGGCCAGCGCCGAAGAGGCCTGTGGATGCAGCCTGGACGACCTGTTTGCGGCGTGGGTGGACCGCAAGTAACGCAATCCGCTGGATTGCGGCCCGTCACAATCCAGCAGATTGTGTTACGGGATCACCGTCCCCAGATATCACCGACCGTGAACCCCTCGGGGAATGGATCGGTGGGGTCCACCACGTATTGGCTGATGCCGGTGACCCACGCTGTTCCGCTGAGGGTCGGCACGACCGCCGGATACGGCCCCACCTGCGTCTCCCGCAGCAGCCGGCCGGTGAACAGCGTCCCCAGGATCCCCTCGTGCCGGAACGCCTGCCCCAGGCCAAGCTGCCCGCGGCGGTGCAGCACCGCCATGGCAGCGCACGTCCCCGTGCCGCACGGCGACCGGTCCAGCGCGCCGGTCCAGGTGGCAGGCCGGTCCCAGTCGAGCGGACCCGTCGACACCGTAACCGCGTTCTTACGGTGGGCATCAGGGTGAGAGGGCGGTCCGTAGAGCTGCGAAATGGTCGGGCCGACGATTGCCGGGTTGTCGGGGTGGGTTACGGGGTGCTGCTCGCGCGTTGCCTGGCGGATGATCTCGCCGATGCGGGTGATGTCGCGGCCCTCATCGGGCGTCAGCTGCAGGCCGAACTGCCGCGCGTCTGCCAGCACATAGAACATGCCACCCCACGCGACATCCACCCACACCGTGCCCAATGTCGGCGCCTCGACCGGTGCGTCGAGGTGGACCGCAAACGCCGGCACATTCTCAAAGGTCACGGCGGTCACCTTGCCGTCCTTGCAATCAGCGCGCACCGCGATCAGGCCGGCCGGGGCCTCCAACACCAGCTCGGTGACCGGCTCGACCATCGGCAGCATGCCGGTCTCCAGGAGCACCGTAGCGACGCAGATGGTGTTGGTGCCCGACATGGGCGGGTACTCGGTCTGCTCCATGATCACGAACCCCGCATCCGCGCCGGGCTGTGTTGGAGGCAAGATCACGTTGCAGCACAGTGCAGGGTAACCCCGCGGCTCGCGCAGCATCAGCAGCCGCAGACCATCCGCGTGCTGCTCCAGATGACGCATCTTCTCGAACATCGTCCGGCCCGGTACATCGGTCACCCCGCCGGTAATCACGCGGCCGGGCTCTCCACACGCGTGCGCATCGACGGCCGTGATCATGCGATTCAGACGCATTGCGCTCCTCCTATCCCCGAAATCCACCCCCATTATACATCGAACGAGCAGTGCGCCACAGATCTGCACGAAGGCTCAGAAATTCCAAAGGCATCCCCGGAATCGAGGCTTCAGCCGGTCTGGTGCGTGGCCCCAAGAATTCAGAAACCGGCTAAAGCCTCTAGTCCAGTACGCCGTCAACGACTAGATTTGGAACTCATGACGGAGGCTCTCTTGCCCAGAATTGAAACACACGGTACAATCGGGCTGTCCGATCGTCACTGTTTGTCGCCCGCCGCAAAGGATCCGCCCCATGAATCCGACACGTATGCTCCGAACTACATTTCGCCTGCTGTTTGCCGCTGCGTGGCTGACCTTCCTGCTGTGCGGGTGCATGACGGCCGCCCCCGCGCCTGCTGTAACACCTGACGCGGCCTCAGCCGCCCACGCAGCCCAGATGCAGGATCCCGCGACGCAGGCTACGCACCAGGCCATGATGCATGACCCCGCGACGATGACAGCGCACGAGGCAGAGATGCACGGCACTCCCATGCCAGCCCCGCGCACTGCCGCCGCAGTTGCACTGAGCGCATTCACCACGGACGACTTCGCAGGCTCGGGCTTGTGTGTGATGTGCCATGAAGGATTAACAGACGCCGCCGGCGCCGATGTATCGATCACCACTCACTGGCGGAGCACCATGATGGCTAACGCTGCCAGGGATCCCGCCTGGCAAGCCAAAGTCGCCTCCGAAGTGGCCCGGCGCCCCGCCTCGAAGGACGTAATCGAGAAGAAGTGCGCCACCTGTCACACCCCCATGGCTGAGACCCAGGCGGAAGTCATAGACACCTCAGTGGCTCTATTCGGCGTTGGATTCCTGGACCCAGCCCATCCGCTGCACGAAGCGGCCCAAGAGGGCGTCTCGTGCAGCTTCTGTCACCAGATTCGGGCGGACAACCTGGGCGCTCCCGAGAGCTTCAGCGGCGGCTATGAGGTCGACGCCAGCACCGAACCGCCCGATCGGATCGTATATGGTCCCTACGAAAACCCGTTCGGCCGGCCGATGCAGATGCACACCGGCTATCTGCCCGCGTTCGGCGAGCACACGAGCTCGGCTGCGCTGTGCGCGACCTGCCACAACCTTTTCACACCGTATGTGGACGCCAACGGCCAGATCGCCGGTGAATTCCCAGAGCAGACACCCTTCACGGAATGGCAACACACCGCGTTCAACCAGAGCGGCGTGACCTGCCAGGCATGTCACATGCCGGAGGCAAAAGGTGGAGTCGTCATCTCGCTGATGCCCGGACGCCTGTCGCCGCGCGCACCATTCTTTCAGCACCAGTTCGTGGGCGGCAACAGCTTCATGGTCACGCTGCTGAGGGATCATGCTGGGGAGTTAGGCGTGACCGCAACGGCCAGCCAGCTGGACGACACGATCGCCCGCGCCGACGATCAATTAGCGCGGGCGGCAACGCTCAGCATCCTTGATGTAGGGCGCGAGGATGGGACCTTGGTGATCCGGTTGCAGGTCAGTTCTGCGACCGGACACAAGTTCCCCACCAGCTTCCCATCCCGCCGCGCCTGGCTGCACCTCACCGTCACCGATGGCGCCAGTCAAATCGTCTTCGAGTCGGGGCGGCCCCAGGCCGACGGTTCGATCGCGGACAACGCGGCCGATGCCGATCCCACTGCGTACGAGCCACATTACGATGTCATCACCACAGCCGACCAGGTGCAAATCTATGAGCCGATCATGGCCGACACCGGCGGCCGTACAACCTACACCCTACTCGCGGCGGCCAACTACGCGAAAGATAACCGCCTGCTGGCGGCCGGGATGGACAAGGGAAAGCTGCCCGACGAGATCGCGGTGCGCGGTGCTGCGGCTAACGATGCCAATTTCGTCGGAGGCGGCGACCAACTCACTTACCGGATTGCTGTGCCGGCCGCTGCCGGCCCCCTTACGGTATATGCCGAACTGCTTTACCAGCCGCTATCATACCGCTTCGTGCAGGACATGCTGGCGGATGGCGGCGAGTACGGGGAGACCTTGGGTCGCCTGATCGCTGCCGTCGATCAGATGCCGGCGCGCGTTTCAGTCGTGGCGCCGGTGCAGGTGCCGTAAGGGATGAGGCTCGATTGAAGTGATCAACCCGAGATGACGGCGCGTATCATCGACCCATTCGCAGAAGCACTCCGCCGTAATCTCCCAACCGCACGCGGCCAGTTGCAAGCTCGTCCTGCGCAGATAGCTTGAACAAGCACTCGCCGCCAGAAAAGTCGAACTCCTTCTCTGCGCGGTCAAAATTCAACAGGGCAGCTATTGAGCGTTGACCGCCGGTGCGTTTGTAGCCCAGCACGCCGGCCGGAAGCCCCTCGATCAAACTCAGATCGCCTTCCTGAAGAACGGGTTCCGCGTTGCGGATTTTCAACAGATCGCGGACGGTGTTAAGCAAGGACCCAGTCTCTCCGCGCTGCCGCTGGACGTTGACGGTGGGGTAATCCTGTTGAACCGGCAGCCAAGTCTGTTCCCCGCGCGAAAACCCTGCGTGCGCCGTTTCATCCCATTGCATCGGGGTGCGCACCTCGTCCCGGTTGATCGTCAGACCCAGCAAGTCAAAAACCGGACGCGGCACAAACCGGAAATTGTGCGGGATGGGGTCCAGGGCGCGACGGAAAGGCAGGGGGAGGTTCCGCATGCCGATCTCCTCGCCGTAGTACAAGCAGGGCACCCCGCGGACGGTCAGCTGCAGCATGTGCAGCAGCTTCGCCTGACGCACGTCCCCGCGCAGCCGCTCTATGCTCCTGCGCCGATCGTGGTTGCCAAAGGCATAGACCGGCACGAACGGGGCTGAGAAGTGCCTTTCCTCGGCGACGATCAAGTGGCGGAAGTAGTCTGCCGTGAACTGGAAGTCCAACATCCCAAAATCGAAGACCAGCGTCAAACCGTCGTTGCGTTCCCCGCCCAAGTATTTGCGGATAGTGGGGCGGTCTCCGCTGACCTCACCGAGCAGGAGCTTCTCGCCGAACTCGTCGCACACCTGGCGCAGCTCCCTGGCGAAGGCAAAGGTCTCCGGCTGGTTGAGAGTGTAGCGAGGCCGCTGAAAAAAGCCGGTAGGCGCCGATTCGCTCGGCGCCAGCGCCCAGGTGAAGGGGTTATTGCGGAACGCCGCATCCTTATAGATCACGTTAAAAATATCCAGCCGGAAGCCGTCTACCCCTTTGGCCAACCAACAGCGCACCGTGTCGAGCATGGCCTGCTTCACCTGCGGGTTACGGTAGTTCAGGTCCGGCTGAAACGGCAGAAAGCTGGCCCAGAAATACTGGCCGCGCTCAGCAGCGTAGTGCCAGCCGCTGCCACCGATCATGCTGTGCCAGTTGTTGGGCTTGTCGCGCCAGATGTACCAATCGGCTTTCGGGTTGTTACGCGAAGCGCGTGATTCCTGAAACCAGGGGTGCTCGCTGGAAGTATGATTCATCACCAGGTCGAACACGATTCTCATGCCGCGGCCGTGAACGGCCGCGATCAGCGCCAGCGCATCTTCCAAACGTCCATATTCGGCTGCGATCGATGTGTAATCCGCAACATCATAGCCGAAATCTCGCTGCGGCGAAGCAAAAAAGGGCGAACACCAGATCGTCTCGAAGCCTAACTCCTGGAGGTAGTCCAGTTTCTCGATGATGCCGCGAATATCGCCGATGCCGTCGGAATCGCTGTCGTAGAACGAGCGCGGGTAGACCTGATAGATACTGGTTCTGTGATACCAGGGTAGATTGTCAGACACGGCGGGCTCCTTCATGCCTCCGGATACCATCCAAACCACTCCAAACCCGCAATCTCTTCGAACCCCAGCTTGCGACAAATCGGCGCGGAGGTGTTACGATTCGCGTGGATGATCGCAGCCTCCATACCGTCTCGGTTGGCGTCGGCCAGGCGTTGGGCCACCAGTGCAGTGTAGATGCCGTGCCCGCGGAAGCCCTCCAGGGTGGCGGCCGAGGCCAGGTGGACGATGGGCTGGTTGGGCACATAGACCATGCTGCCGAAGCCCACCGGATAGTCGACCCCCTCCAGCGTCGCCAGGTACACCCGCCGGTCCAACGGCCCCTCACCGAAGAAGAGCGCCTCCGTCACTGCACGCGTCTGCTCGCGCGCCACGCCCATCCCCTCGGCCATCAGCCAGCCGGCCGTCTCAAAGTCCTCGATGCCGGCCTCCCATACGCTCACCGCGGGGTTGGTCGGGATGAAAATTGCGGGATACTGATGCACCATCCCGGCCGAGCTGGCCTCCCACTGCAGCCCGAAACGATGCAACCGATCAGCCAGATCCCAAGGCGTGGAACGTGGGCCGACGAGCCATCCAAACACCTTGTTCTGCTCGGCAAAGTGGCTGATTGCATCCCGGATTGCGGCATCGGCATTCTCCTCGTTCAACGTGGCTGCGCCCACCAGATTGGCAAAGGGATCTGAGTCCCAGGTGATGCGCGCCCGCACGCCGTCGGCCTGAAAACTCTCCACCCGGCCCGGCAGCTCGGGCAGCAGGAATGCCGCAATTTCGAGGGCGTCGAGAAGCGTGTCGAGGTCCATGCCGAACTCCTATCGCTGCCAAAGATAAATCTGTGCTCCGATTATACCCCGAACCAACGCGGGGATGAAATCCTTCTGCGGTTTACATCCTTGCTGCCCCAGCGCGGCATTTGACAGGCGCGGAACGCTCCGCTAGAATAGCAGCGCCATGCATCTCATGATTGCTATCATCCAAAACGAAGACGCCGATCTGCTGAGCAAGCGTCTCAACAGCGCCGGTATCCGTCTGACACGCCTAAGCTCCATCGGGGGGTTCCTGTCGAGTGGCAACGTGACAATACTGGCCGGTGTAGAAGAGGCGCAGATGGAGGTGGTGCTTGGCATCATTCGTAAGACGTGCCGCACACGCAGGCGCTACATCAACCCTACCCCGGCAGGGACTGAGCCAACCCATCTTGCCCTTGCCACTCCGGGGATTCCGCTGGAAGTTCTGGTGGGCGGTGCTACGATCTTCACCTTCCCCGTCAAACGCTTCGCCAGACTATCGGGGGCCACATCAGCACCGGCAAATCTCACCCCCCGCGCTTCTTCGGAAGCATCGGAAGCAGGAGCACATGTCATGAATCTGGTCCTGACCATCTTACAGAATGAAGACGCCGATCCTGTGACACGAGCTCTCATCGAGGCTGGGCATCGCGTGACGCGCATCAACACGGCTGGAGGCTTTTTCCGGCGGGGCAACATCACCTTGCTGGTTGGCGTCGAAGAAGCCCAGGTAGACGATGTGATGCAGATCATCCAGCGAAATTGCCGGCAGCGCTCTGAAGCCAAGATGGCACAGGCCGGGTTGCCGGCATTTGGCGCCACGGTGTTTGTGTTGGGGGCTGAGCACTTTCAGCGCATCTGAGCACTGAGAAGCCCGGTTCTTTCCCCCTCCCGCCCTCGTCGATAATTCAGCACTTCAAGCAGGCGCACCGGATATCACTTCGTTCAATTCCGCAACCAGTCGAGCCAGGGCGTCTGGCCCCAGACCGCGCGCGGCCGCGGCCTGGGCAATAGGCTCCCAAAAAGGCACGGGGCTGTCTTCGCATGGGATGCCATATCGAGCGAAGATGACTTGCGTCTCGGGCCAGGCAGCCGCCACTGCCAGAGTCGACATACTGGCTGCGATCTCTATCCCCGAGGCGCGTGCTATCCCGGTAACGGCCTGGGCAGACCGCCGCGGTGCGGGTTGTTCAGACGGGCGCGGCAGCGGCTCGGTCAGGCCGAGCAGCCGCGCGGCGTTGCCGCCCAAGATATCGGCCCGCACATCCGGGGCGAGTGCCAGCGCATCGATCTCGGCCAGGAAAGAACGCAGGTCGGGCTCGAGCTGCCGCCGGGGATACAACCGCAGCGGGTAGTCTGATCCATACAACAGCTTGTGATGATCGACGCAGCGCAGCGCCACATCGAAAATATTCGGGGTCCGAAAGAGCAGCGGCGAAGCTGCCGTGTCATACCACACGTTGCGCAGGGTCCGCCACACCTCGGGCATCAGCTCATAAAAGAAAAGACCGCCGCCCCAATGCGCCAGGATCAATTTGAGCTCGGGATAGCGGCTCGCTAACTGGTAATAGTGCGCCAACGGCGTAGCCGCCTTGCCCGGATAAAAACCGCCGACCTCCTCGTTAACATGCAGGTTCAGCGGGATATCGTGCTCGATGCACGCCTCCACTACCCTGAAAAAGCCGGGGTCGTCCAGCCGGTAGCCCTGGCCGTACGGACCCAGCTCGCCCACCCCAGTCATACCGCCATCCAGACAGCGCGCCAGCTCATCCAGTGCAGCCTGGCCGGCCAATGGCTGCACCATCGCAAACGCGATCACCCGATCGGGCCAGCGGCCAATGATCTCCAGCGCCTGGTCATTCCGCGCCACGCACCCCTCATGCGTCCGGCGGTACTCGCCCATCAGCACAACCTTATCGACGCCGGCAGCGTCCATATCCGCGATCATGCGTTCGGCTGTAGCCCAACCCTGGAGGCTTGTCCCATTGGGGTCTGGCGCCAACATCAGACCCCAGAACGGCTCGGTCCGGACAAACGCATTCAGGTCGGCTGCAAGGGACGGTGGAGTGTAATGAACATGGGCGTCGATCAACATGGTCGCATGATAACCCGCATTCGGCGCCATGTCCAGTGGAGACGAGCTGGAAAGAACCGGATCGAGAACTACAAAGACACAAAGGCACCAAGGGTTCAGCTTCTCGCTTAGTGTCTTCGTGACTTGGTGGTAAAATGGACAGGCATTGAGGCATCCCGACTGGAGAAAACCATGAGCACCACCCGCCAACTGACCCTGCCCGGCCGGCCCAAGCCATACGTGATGGCCCACCGCGGCAACCAGGTCGCCTGTCCGGAGAACACGATGGCTGCGTTTCGCCGCTGCCTGGCCGACGGCGCGGACATCATCGAAACCGACCTGCATGTCACCGCCGACGGCATCTTTGTCTGCATCCACGACGGCACAGTGGACCGCACGACCGACGGCACGGGTGAAGTAGCCGGCATGACATTGGCGCAGGTCAAGGCGTTGAGCGCCAGCTCCGGCCGGCCCGAGTTCGCGGAAGAGCGCGTGCCGGCCCTGGCCGAGTTGTGCGAGTTGCTGCGTGCGACGCCGGATGTGGCGCTGGCTTTGGAGCTGAAGACCGACCGCTTTCTGGAGCCGGAGGTCTGCCGCCGCCTGGCCGACGAGTTGGCCAGATTCGGCATGCGGGAGCGCACCGTAGTGTTGTCGTTTCACCTGGATCGGGTGCACGCTGTCCGCGCGGTTGCGCCGGATATTCCCACGGGTTTCATCACTGCGACGAACCCGTGGCCGCCCGCCGATGCCGAGCTGGTGGGACCGTTCTGGCCGCTTTTGCTGCTCAACCCGTTCTACCCGGCCATCGCCCACCGCCGCGGCCAGCTCGTGGCGCCGCTGGATCCCACCCCCGACCGCCGCCTATGGTTCTACCGCCTGCTGCGTTGCGACGCCGTGCTGACCAACGATCCGGCCGCGACGCGGAGAGCCCTTAAGCATGTTTGAGACGAAGATGAAAAAGACAGTACAGGAGCGCCTTATGGATGCTTCACCCGGATATCCGCTGCAACTCATTCCCATCTATCGCGATTACGTCTGGGGCGGCCAACGGCTGCGGCCGGGCCAGCGCACTGCAGAAGCCTGGGTGATCTTCGAAGAGGATCGCGTCGCATCCGGTCCCTGGGCAGGCCAGACCCTGGCCCAGGTGGCGGCCGCCAACCCGCTGAGCCTGCTGGGTCAACGCGTCGTAGCGCGCACCGGGGCGCGCTTTCCGCTGTTGATCAAGCTGCTGGATAGCGTGGAATGGCTGTCAGTGCAGCTGCATCCGGACGATGCACTGGCTGTCGAGCTGGAGGGACCGGGCTTCTTCGGCAAGACCGAAGCGTGGCACGTGCTGGATGCGGCCCAGGACAGCCGAATCATTGCCGGCCTGCGTCCCGGCACCACTGCCGAAGCCCTGGCCGAAGCCATCCGCGATGGCTCGATTGCAGACTGGGTCGCGTATCGCGAGGTGCAGGCCGGCGACACCATCTTCATGCCGCCGCGCACCATCCACGCGGTTGGGCCCGGCCTGTTGCTGTACGAGGTGCAGCAGAGCTCGGATCTGACCTACCGCGTCTTCGACTGGAATCGGCCGCCTTCCCCGAACCGGCCGCTGCACATCGCTAAATCACTCGTGGTAGCGGATCCGGCTGCGAATCCAGCAGTCCGCCCCATGCCGGCGTTGGCCGACGGCGAAGGAACGGCCCTGGTCGTGTGCCCTTATTTTTCGCTGGAATTGATCGTCAGCCAATTTCATCCGGTAGAACAAGACACTGCCGGCAAGACCTTTCATGCGCTGACCGTGATCGAAGGCGCGGCGGCGATTGTCCCCCTGATCGGGAGCGCCAAGGGCCAGCCGCTCGTGCTCAACCGGCACGATTCCGCGGTCGTGCCGGCAGACTGCGGCTTGTATGAGATCAGACCGCTGCGCAATTGCCGGATCCTGAAGGCCAGCGTCAGCGCTTGACTTCTCGATCCCTGGGCAACCCGGCCAGCAGGACCAGCGGCCCCAGCAACAGCAGCCACATGGCCGGCGTGAGCCCGAAACGCTGCGCGACCAGGCCCAGACCCAATGGGATGAGCCCGCCGACCAGCCCCGACACGTTCTTGACGGCCAGCGCGGCGCCGCTCCTGCCCGGCATGACGGAGTATAGCGCTGCCTGCAGGATGGCATACCACCCGCTGTTGAACAGGCCCAGCAGGCCCAGGGCCACCAGCTTGGGCCAGAAGCCGGGGGCCAGCAAAAACAGGGGGAAAAGGAGCAACTCCAGCGCCGCACTGAGGCGCAGGTAGCGCAGGCCCTGGACGCGCTCCAACAGCGGTATCAGGAGAAAGTCGCCCAGCAGCCCCACCCCGGTCCAGACCGCCACCGCCATGCCGGCCTGCACGGGGGTCACGCCGGCCACGTCCACCATATAGAGCGCCAGGAACCCGAGCAGCACGTCAAGCATCAAATCTGAGAACTCGAGCAGCACCAGCCAGCGGACCACCTCGCCCCGACGCAACGCGGCCAGCGCCTCGCCCAGGCCGTCCAGGAACGCCTTGATATCCAGGTGAGCAGCCGCTGACTGATCGTTCGGTGAAGGCATGCGCCAGGCGACGACGAGCAGCGCGGCCGACAGCCCGGCAAACACGACAAACAGCCCCCGCCAGCCCAGCGCGAGCGCAGCAGCCCCGCCCAAAGCCAAGGGCCCGGCCACCACCCCCAACGACCCCGCAGCCGTCCACCGCGCCATATTCTGCTCGCGCCGCGCCGGATCCAGGTCCATCAACGTGGCCTGCGACAGGCTGACGAACGCGCCTGAGGCCGGGTAGAACAAGAGGAAGGAAAGAAGCAGGGGCGTGAAACTGTGGCTGAGGGCCGTGAGGAGCAGCGCGGCAGCATAGACCACTCCCCCGCCCAGCACGATCGCGCGGCGCTTCCACACGTCGCCCAGGATCGCCAGAAACGGCTCGATCAGATTGCCGACGACGTTCGGTACGCCCAGCAGCAGGCCGATCTGCGCGTAGCTCAAGCCCAGGTCGTCGCGGATCAGCGGCCAGGCAGCCTCGCGCGCGCCGTAGACGAACTCGTCGAGAAACTCGATGGCGAGCAGGGTGAGAATGAAGAGCGCGGAGCGCCTGGAAGTGGGTGCGTGGTGCGTGGTGCGTGCTCCGTTTTTAGTTATAGCGCGCGCAGTGCAGCCACCATTGCATCCACTGCCGCGGCAAAGAAGCGCGCCATGGCCGCGTCCGGCGCCTGATACGGGCCGCCGTAGTTGCCGTCGCCCAGGCCGGCGCGGACCGTCGCAGCGCTGGCGGTGCGCGAGAGGCTCACCATCGGCTTCTCACCCGCAGGCACGGGGCCAACGCGCGTGAAGGGAAAATTCTCCGACCAGTTGGCGTGCCGCTGCGTCAGGCCCAACTCGTCGCCGGCCTTGACCACATCCGGGTGAGTCCACCACTGAAACAGCTCGAAGCGCGCCTCAGGATGGGCGTTGCCCAGCTCAACCAGCACTGGGATCAGAACACCGGTGTTGCCGCCATGGCCGTTGCTCACCAGGATGCGGCGAAAGCCCTGGGCCACCAGGCCGGCGAGCACTTCCCGCACCACTGTCGCAAAGGTCTCGGGCCGCAGGCTGATGGTGCCGGGGTAGGTGATGAAATAGGGCGAGATGCCGAACGGCAGCGGCGGCGCGATCAGCACATCTTCCTGCGCGCAGGCAGCTTTTGCGATCTCCACCGGCGCCAGGATGTCGGAGAGCAGGCTGACGTAGCCGTGCTGCTCGCACGCGCCGGTGATCACCACGATGCGGTCATCATGGGTCAGATACCTCTCGACGTCCATCCAATTCATGTCTTGCAGCAACATAGATTCTCCATAACCAAAAGGGGACGCTGATTTGCCTTATTTACCTGATTTCTGTTTTCACCTTCGGCTGTGCTCCGACAAAGGCGTGGGCGCTAATCAGGCAAATCAGGTGTATCAGCGTCCCCCTTCCGGTGAAGCACCGAGCGCAGGTCCGGCGGGCTCCAGCGGTCCGATTTCAGCACCTTGCCGTCCCCGCGGTAGATCACCTGGCCGTTCTCATCCAGCTTGCTCATGTTGCTGCGGTGCACCTCGGCGAAGAGCGGCTCCGCGACCTCCTGCAAGCCGTGGGAGACGTAGGTGCCCAGGACGACGTACATCAGGTCGCTGAGCGCATCCGCCACCTCCACCAGGTCGTGCGCCTCGGCCGCCTGGCGATACTCGTTCAGCTCCTCCTGGATCAGGCTGACACGCAGCGCGATCGTCTCGTCGGAGATATCAACAGTGGGCGCGTGTTCCAGGTGCGCGCCGAAGACGCGATGAAACTCTTCCAGCATGCGTAGTTGGTCGATCAAAAGTTTCGCTCCGTGATGTGGTGCCTACTCATCGTCGCCATCCACCTGACGGCGCCACTGTTTCGCCTGGCCGCGCGCGCGCTTCTCCCGCAGCCGGCGGTCCCGCGCGCCGGCCGACGGCCGCGTGGCGACCCGGTGCTTGCGCGGCCGCAGCGCCGCGGCCAACAGCAACCGGAAGCGCGCGATCACATCCGCCCGGTTCTCCAACTGGCTGCGCGTGACCGACGAGAACAGGTGCAGCACGCCGTCGTTGTCGATGTAGCCGGCCAGCCGCGCGCGGATGTGCGCCCGCTGATCGTCCGTCAGGCTGGGCGAGTTGGCCACGTCGAACAGCAGCTCCACGCGGGTATCGGTGCGATTCACGTGCTGCCCGCCCGGCCCGCTGCTCCGGCTGTAGCGGAAGTCGAACTCGGCCAGCGGGATCGCGAGCCGGTCGGTGATGGAGAGGGTGTTGGGATCGGTTGGTTCGAGCATGGTGTTGCGTGTTGCGTGTTGCGTACTGCGTACTGCGTACTGCGTGCTGCGTGTTGCGTGTTGCGTACTGCGTATTGCGTGTTGAGTTTGGAGCCTGTCATGCTGAGCGGGTCTGCAGCTCAAGGCCCATCGCGGCGACTGGCCAGCGAAGCATCTCGTGCGCCGTACCAGGAGCACGCCTGGTGTTCGTCATCCGTCCATGTTCGTCATCCGCCCATTGACATCCCCGGAAGGCTGGCTTACAATAGTCACGCTGCCAAGACACCAGAAGACCAATCATATCAGTACTATACGGACAAGAGCCGCCTAATGCAAATCTCGGCGCTGATTAGGCGGATAGTTTCCGTATAAACTCGCACCAGAGGTGATGTAGACGGGAGTTGTCCACTTGCTTCATAGTTAGGTGCGCGACATTGTCAAGCCAGCGCGACCGCAACTATGTCCCTTAAGAAGATGTTCCATGTCGAAACAGGATCGCTCAATAGACCTGAATGAATTCATGGAAGCAGGGAGGCCATTTTGAATCGTTTTCAAAGAGCAAGTCAGATTTGGGCTATCCTCGCTTGGGCAGCCAAAAATCGCCAAAACTTAACCTATGGCCAATTGAGCCGCTTGGTTGGCGTACCGACCGCTGGATTGGGTCAACTTCTTGAACCAATTCAGTCATATTGCTTGGTTAATGATTTGCCACCGTTAACAATATTGGTCGTGCAGCAAGAGTCAGGTTTGCCCGGCGCTGGATTTTCGGGTGCTTCTGCCACTGACTTTGCCCGTGCGCAAGCTGAGGTTTTCTCCAAAGACTGGCTTGCGCACGGTAACCCTAATCCCGAAAAGCTTGAACAAGCGGTTGTAGCACGCCCATCAAATGTCATGGTGAACGCGAAAAGTCCGAGTTAGTCAGGCCAGTAAAACACCCCTTGATCTCGAGTGAATATATGGTTCAGCAATGAACATCGAGTTCAACGGCAAGATTTGGTTCTGGAAAGGCCCGGCCCCTTTCTTCTTCGTGACTGTGCCGGCGGAGCAGTGCCGCGACCTGAAAGCCATATCGGGATTCGTGACATATGGCTGGGGCATGATCCCGGTCACCGCGCGGATCGGTGAAACTGAGTGGAAGACTTCCTTGTTTCCCAAAGATGGCGGCTACATCGTACCTCTTAAAGATAGCGTCCGAAATGCAGAACATCTTGAGGAAGGCGACCAGGTGACTGTACGGCTCGAAGTTCGTTAGGCCCAGCAAGATGAACAATATCCATGACCGCATACTCCGTTTCACGGGCACTCCCTACGAAATAGGATTTGCCGCTGGCCGCGCACTGGGCGGCAAGATCGAAGAGACGATCAACCACTATATCGCCAGCCTGGAAAACTCAACCGATATAGAGAAACTACATGCCGGAGCATTACCCTGGCTGCACCGTTTGCCGCAGCGGTTTCAAGAAGAATATGAGGGCCTGGCTGAAGGAGCTAACCTGTCGCTGCAGCGCCTTGCGGAATGGTCGTATATCGAAGAATGCGAGACGAAACAGTGTAGCGGTGCGGTGTACCTAGCGGGGAACCGCGCCTGGGTTGCGCGCAATAATGACACCTATGTGCCTGAGCTATGGGGCTATGCAACCATACGGGCAGTTGACGGGCGCATTCCAACGATCGGCTTCTCGATGCAAGGGGATGTATTTGCGCCAACCGGTATCAACCAGGAAAGACTTTGGCTGCACTATAACTTTCTGCCCGTCTGGGATAGCCCTGCTCCGGGCAAGCCGCACGTCCCTGGCTACGTGTTCGTGACTGAAGCACTAGAGCTTTGCTGCAATCTGAACGATGTCGAAGCATTTCTCAACGAAAACGATCGGGATGGCGGGATGTTGTTGTTTGCCGTCGATGGAAAGACAAACGAGGCGGTTCTTTTCGATTGCATGTGCTCGAAACACTACCGGCGTGAACTGACGAACGGCTGGATTGTTGGAACGAATCACCATTGCGCCTGCAAGGACGAGACCCTGACTGACGATGGGTTGCCTGGCAGCACCCTGGATCGGTTCCGAAGGATGGAAGAGCTTCTTGGGGAATTACCCATTTCGCAGGCTCCTGTGAATTTGCCCGCTGATCTCATTCACATTCTGGCAGACGATCATGTCGAACAGCGCGAGAGCAAGTTGGTGACAGCTTACGCAAACGTGGCATGCCCGAATACCGGCGAAATCTGGTACACGTTCGGAGGCTATCCGGCCGCGAGCCAAGGGAATTGGCAAAAACTTGAATGGCCGTGGGCTGCTTAGTGCGAGCCGCCCAGGCAGCATAAAGAGGAATACTCACCGTGACCGTCAACGCAGCACAAGCTGAATCGTTCCTGACGGCCCACTTCGGCGGCGACGTCAGCGATGTCGCGCCGCTCGGCGTGGGGGAATGGTCGCGGGCATTCGCGTTTCGTCGGGCAGACAGAGACTGCGTGGGCGACTACGTCATCCGTTTCGGCGCTTACGTGGAGGATTTCGCCAAGGATCGCCTGGCAGCGCGCTATGCCGGACCGGCCCTTCCCGTCCCACAGATCACCGAGATCGGCGAGGCGTTCGGCGGCTATTTCGCCATCGCCGCGCGCGTCTTCGGCGGCTACATCGACGACGTCGACGAGGCCCAGATGCGCTCCCTGCTGCCCGCGCTGTTCGCGACGCTCGACGCGGCCCGGCTCGTCGATCTTTCAGATACGACCGGCTACGGCGGCTGGGGCGCGGACGGCTCCGCGCCCTTCTCAAGCTGGCGAGCCGTGCTGCTCGACGTCGCCAATGACCGGCCCACGGACCGCGTCAGCGGCTGGCGTGCGCGGCTGGCAGCTTCGCCGGTAGGCGTCGGATCGTTTGATCAGGCGTATGAGCGGCTGGCGGCGCTGGCCGACAGCACCTCCGGCGCCTCCGAGGAGCGCCACCTGATCCACAGCGACCTGCTCCACTTCAACGTCCTGGTCGATGCCGACCGCGTCACCGGCGTGCTGGACTGGGGCTGCGGCATGTACGGCGACTTTCTCTATGATCTCGCCTGGCTCTGCTTCTGGCAGCCCTGGTACCCGGCCTGGCAGCGCATCGACTTTCGTGAGGAGGCCCTGCGCCACTATGCCGCGGCCGGCCTCGACGTGCCCTGCTTCGAGGAGCGACTCCGCTGCTGCCAGCTCCACATCGGGCTGGGTGGCCTGGCGTACCAGGCGTACGCCGGCCACTGGACCGACCTTGAGGGAACCGCCAGGCGCATCCTCGACGTCATGGGCTGAGCCTGCGCAAGAACCCCAGCACCGCTTCGTTCACCGCCTCCGGCTGCTCGACGTTGCACGCATGACCTCCGCCCGGGATAGGCACAAATTCGGCGTCCGGCAAAGCGGCGCGCAGCCGCGCCTGGTAGACGGCCGGTATCACACGATCGGCGGTTCCGGCAACGATCAGCACCGGGCAGGAGATTGCTGCAAGCGCCCGACCCGGCCGGAAGCGCAGAATCGCCCGCATGGCCTGCTGGTAAGCGGCCGGATCGTTGGCAGCCAGGCGCGCCTCGGCCTGCGTTTTCAGCACCGCATGTTCCGGCGCAGGGAAGAGGTCGGCGACCACGCGCGCGGCCTGCTGAGCCATGGGGCGGCGGCGCCAGGGGACCGACAGACGCCTGACGCCTAACCGGATGAGCGCACGCGTGGGAGGCCAGAAGCCGGGGAAGGTGTTGAGCAGCACCAGGCTGCGGACGAGAGCCGGCTGTGCAATGGCCAACTGCTGCGCCACCATGCCGCCCAGGCTGAGCCCCAACACGTGCGCCGGCGCGGCGCCGATCCTCTCCAGCAGCGCAGCCACGTCGGACGCGAACAGCGGCATGGAGTACACACCGGCCGGCTTATCCGATAGACCGTGGCCGCGCAAGTCAACCGCGATGCAGCGATAGTGCGGCGCGAACGCAGGCAACTGCAGAAACCAGTCGTCGGCGGACGAGCCCAGGCCGTGGAGCAAAAGCAGCGGCGCCGGACCGACGCCCCAAGTCTCATACCGCAGACGGATACCGTTGACCTCTTGGTAAGGCATCGCCATCTCTCCCCGGAATCGAGCCTGCAGACGGCCTGGCAGGAGACCGGCCAAACCTCGAATCCAGAAACCCGCCCCAGTTTAGGAGTTGCTCAATTGTCGCGCGGATATGGCAGTCTTGCAAGACTGTGCTATACTTCATTAGGAATGTTCTCATTTACGGGCCAGGAGGCGAACACAATGTCCGAAACCAAACTTGTCGCGATCTATCGTTCCCAGGGCATCCTGGCGGCCCAGGTTGTCAAGGCCAAGCTGGACGCGGCCGGCGTGCCCTGCATGCTCAAGTATGAGTCGGCCGGACTGGTGTTTGGTCTGACGGTCGATGGCCTTGGCCTGGTGGAAGTCCTGGTGCCCGAAGAATGGCAAGTTGAGGCGGAGGCGTTGGTCGCAGAAGAACCGGAAGACGACACGGCTGCGTTTGCGGCCACAGATGACGAGGGACCTTGGCTCACCGACGCCGGACCGGACGACCTTCAATAAACCATAGCTGAGAGACCGGGTGCATCATTTGGCCATCAGTTGTGTTTAGGTTATACTTACTTCTTGACTGTTTAATTATCAAGAGGAGAACCCTCGCGTGATTCAACGCAAAACTCAAGCCGGCGAGTACTGGCAAACATTCTCCCTCTCTGCTGACGACGTCGAGTTCCTTCGCAACGCGCTGCGAGATGCAGAACAACCCCTCACCACGCGCGAGCTGGCGCTGGCGCTGGTGACGGAACGCTGCCGCCAAGAGGAAGCCGACTTGCGCGCCGAGTTGGCGCGCGGGACGATCTATCAGCCCAAAAAACGCTTTGCGGTGGGAGACAGCGTGATCTTCCCGGCTTTCGGTTTTCGGCTGGGCGAGGTGACCCAGGTGCGCGCGGGCCAAAACCCGGAGTATGGCGACTTCGAGGTCATCACCGTCGACTTCGGCCCCAATCGCCGCCAGAGGACTTTCGCGGCGGGGTTAAGTGCAGCCCACAAACTTAACGCCGACGCTCCGGATCTGCTGGTCGCCGGCAACCTGGCCAGCCCTGAGAAGCTGCTCACCAACGAAGCGGCCGGCCTGCCTGCAGCGCTGGCTGCGGCGCTGGCTGATGAACCCGATTTTGCCGGCTTCGAAGACCGTTGGATGCTGAAGGAGTTACTGGCCGATATCCACGTAGGGCTCCTTAACATCGCCGAGGCGATCATCGAGCTGCGCGGCAACGCGCTCAGCACCGAAACTTTGGTGACGGAGCTCGACCTGCCCGCCGAAATCAAGCCGGAGATATTGGCGTTCTCCTTGCAGAGCTCGCTGCTGAAAGACGGCCGCTTCGACCAGGTAGGGGTCGGCGCGACACGCAAGTGGTTCCTGCAACGACTGGAGCCGCCGAACGCACTGATCGTGCCTCCGGCACTGGTGTACGAAGCGATCGCCTACAATCCAGCAGACCTGCCGCCCGATTTGGCGCGGCTGGCCTGGGATCTCGATGATGAGTGGTCAGAGGATCTGACCGGCCTGGTGGCGGAACGGGCGGCCGCACCCACAGCGACGTTGTTGCTGACGTATCCGCACTTGATTTCCGGGACGTTACCGCTGAACCGCCGCACCCGCGCCTTCTTCCCCGCGGGCCTGAGTCAACGCACCATGGTAGCCTTGATCGATGGCCGGTGGAGCAATCCGTTCCAGGCATGGGTCAATCACGAGGGGCGCTATATTGCGGGCTTGCAGCCCTGGTTTGAGAAGCACAAGCTGCCGGCAGGTGCGCTCATCGTGCTGGAACGTCGCGATGACGCGGTGGTAGTAGATTTTCGCCCCAAGCGCATGCGCCGGGAATGGACGCGCTGGGCGCAGGTCAATTCCGATGACCGGGTGGACATCCAGCTCCGTAAGCAGGAGGTCGCCTGCGAATATGACGAACAGATGATCATCGGCGACGACAAAAGCGAAACGATCTTGAAGCTGAGAACCGAATACGCCCGGATGCCGCTGGCTGACCTCGTCTTCGAGGTGTTCAGCGATGTGGCAGGACTGAGCGGTGCGGGTGTAGTGCATGCCAAGACCGTCTATAGCGCAGTGAACGTTGTGCGCCGCTGCCCACCGGAGCCCATCTTCGCAGCGCTGGCGACCGACAAGCGGCTTGAACGCGCTGCCGAAGAGCACTCCTTCAAGCTGGTGGTCTGAAGATCGAAGGACATAAACACATGGCTGTTTGGAAACGACCTTCCCTGGAAACTAAATTCCACATCGATCACGACTGGTGGCAGACCTCCGGTAAGGATTTGCGCGTCGCCGTGCACGGCCAACTGTGCTCGGATTGCCAAACGCGCTTTCCCGATCATCGCAACCTGGAGGAGGTCGACTGGGTTGACCCTGAGACCGCGGAAGTAGTCCGCGCCGATGCGCTGCTTCAGGCGCTGCGAGGCGACTGCGCAACGAAACCGGAGTTCATCAGCAGGACCAATAGCCTGGTGACGAATATCTTCCGCATCTTCCTGATGAACGGCAATCAGCCACAAACACCCGTGGAGCTGAGCAGGCATCTGCCCTGGACCAGTGCAGACACCATCCTGCGCATGCTGGCCAGCGGCCAGGTATTCATGGGACTGCGCCCGCTCGGCGGGCTGGACTGAGCCGCAGACGCCAACGATGCAAGAGGGCCGGGTGGACGAATTCCGCCCGGCTTTTTATATGGGGTGGACCATGCACGAGACAACCGTCGAACTTCTGACCATCGGCTACGAAGTGCTGGCCGGTAATGTGCTGGATACCAACTCGCACTGGTTGTGCCAACAAATCGCCGCGCGCGGGGCGCGAGTCCTGCGCATCACCGTGCTACCAGACGAGATCGAGACTATTGCAGAGGCACTGCGCGACGCGCTGGCTCGTCAGCCCGCCCTGATCGTGACGTGCGGCGGCCTGGGTCCCACGGTCGATGACTTGACGACGGCCGCGGTCGCGGCCGCGCTGGGACGCCCGCTCGGCGAGGATCCGACCGCCTATGGCATGGTGCGCGACCGGTACGCGGAGCTTCACCAACGCGGACTCGTCGCCTCAGCCGAGATGACATCTGCACGCGCCAAAATGGCCTGTCTACCTGCGGGCGCTGAACCACTCACCAACACCGTGGGCGGGGCCCCGGGAGTGCTGATCGCAGACCTCCCAACTGTGATCGCCAGCCTGCCGGGCGTGCCCGCGGAGATGAAAGACATCTTCGAACACGCACTGTGGCCCCGGTTGGAGACGCGTTTCGGCGGCGCCAGTTATGCCGAGCGCACCGTGCAAACCGATTGTCTGGATGAAACGATCATGGCGCCGGCCGTCGATGCAGTTGCGGCGCGCCATCAACATGTTTACGTCAAGTCAAGGGCGCAAGTATACGGAAATGGAGCGGCAAATTTCGTGACGCTGGCCGCGCGCGCGGCCAGCGTTGCAGATGCCGGCGCCCTGCTCACGGCAGCCGAGGCGGATCTGCGAGAGGCGCTGGCAGAAGTGGGCGTACAGACGGTCTAGGGGACAAAACCAATCCGTAGAATCCTGCCGATCCGTATCCTCGTCACACATCCAACTGCACCGGCGTGCGTCCCAGTTTCCGCATCGCCTCCCTGGACGACACCGGCTCATCCTGCAGGCGCAGATAGAGGTACTTGAAGACGTCACGAATGATAGCGGTCAGCGGCGCCGCCAGGATCATCCCCCACAACCCAGCGACCTGGCCCCCGATCACCAGGACAACCATGATGAGCGCCGGATGCAATTCGACCGCTTTCCCCGAAATACGCGGCACCAGAAACAGGTTCTCGATCTGCTGAATGCTCAGGAACAGCAACACTGTCCACAACCCTAGCAGTGGATCCTGGATGGCGGCCACGATCGCGGCGGGAACCAAGCCGATGAACGGACCGATGAAGGGCAAGATCTCAAAGATGCCGGCGATGAGACCCAACACAGCCGGATAGGGCACGCCCAACAGCGTCAAACCAGCGGTCGAGAGAACCCCGATAAACACACACAGCAGAAGCTGGCCGCGCAGATATTTGCTCATGATGCCGTCAGTGATGCGCATCAAGTTCAGAGCGTCGGCCCGGATCCGCGCGGGTATCAGGGCGATGATCCCTCGCGTGGCCCGCGTCTGATCGTGCAGCACGTAGAATAACCAGAAGGGGATGACAAGGAAGCCAATCAGTGTGCTTACCGTACCGGTGACCACAGTCAGGGTGCGCGTGATGCCCTTCTGCAGCGCGCCGGTCAGGGTGCCTCCTACCTGGCTCAGCGATTTATCCACCTGCGCCTGAATTTCCTGCGGCACGCTGACGCGATACCAACCCAGGAACTCCTCGGCCAGGCTTTGCGCGCCCGCCAGCAGGTCCGCGCGACTATCCCACAGCACGACGAACTGCTGCCCGATCACCGGCAGAACCAGCGAAAAGAAGAGCGCCACCAACCCAATAACCAGCAAGTACGTGGCCGCGATCGCCAGGGCACGCGTGAAGCGCACGTGCGGCAGTAGCCGGCGCAACAGCGCATCAAGGCGATTGACGATCGGCAGCACCAGATAGGCCAGCACGAGTGCCAGGATGTAGGGAGCTAATGCGCTGCGCGCGGCCCACAACAGGCCAACGACAAGCAACAGCAGGGCCGCTACCAACAACAGGCGATTGCGGCGCGCAGGAGACATGGATGATGTTGTTAAGTGCATTTGCCGCTCACTCCTCTCCGGTGCAACTCGCCAACCAGCCGGCCACCACTTCCGCTGACGGCTGGAGGACGTCCAGGCGCAGCCAGGCCAAAAACTCGACATTGCCAGCCGGGCCAGTGATCGGCGAACGGATGAGACCGCCGGGAGACAGATCGAGCGCGGCCGCCTCTTCTAGCACCTTGACGATCACCGCCCGATGCAGCGCCGGCTCACGCACGACGCCGCCCTTGCCCACCTGCCCTTTGCTCACCTCGAACTGGGGCTTGATAAGGGCCACAACCTGTCCGGCCGGCGCCAACAGCGCGGCTACGCGGGGCAGCACCAACCTCAGCCCAATGAACGATACGTCGATCGTGGCCAACGCCACCGGCTCGGGTAGCGCTTCCAGGAGACGGATATTGACGCGTTCGTGAACCACCACACGCGTATCCTGGCGCAGAGACCAGGCCAGTTGCCCGTAGCCCACGTCCACGGCGTAAACGCGAGCCGCGCCCCGCTGCAGCATACAGTCAGTGAAGCCGCCGGTGGATGCACCGATGTCGGCACAGGTCCAACCCGTTGGCTGGATGCCGAACGCATCCAACGCGGCCTCCAACTTCAAGCCGCCGCGGCTGACGTAGCGCAGGCCCATCTCCCGCCGCACAGCGACGTCCTCGGCCACCAGTTGCCCGGCCTTATCCGCCAGACGGTCACCCAACCATACCTCGCCGGCCAGGATCAGCCGCTCTGCCTGCGCACACGTTTCGGCCAGGCCGCGCGCCACCAAGAGCTCATCCATGCGCACCTTGCGGGATTTCACGCGAACTTCCTTCCATCCTCTTTGCACAAGATGCGCACGGCGTCGCGTCCAGACAACAAGCATGCCGGCACCCCGCCGCCGGGAACGACCCATTGGCCGGCCATGACGAAGCGGCCCAGGCCGGGCAGGGTGCGCGGCAGGGTCGTCATGATCTGCGCCGCGGTGGGCAGCCAGCCCATGTACGCGCCGCGCCAGTTGAGGGTATAACGCCAGGTTGTATAGGGGGTGGCGACGTCGGTCATCTCGACCTGGCCGCGGAGGCCAGGATAATACGTTTCCAGCCGCCGCAGCACCTCATCGGCGACGCGCGCCTTCTCCGCGTCATACGCTGCGCGGTCCGTGCGCCGCAGGCCATCCCAGGTGTCCCAATCAGCTTCGAACGACGGCTGGATGATGGTTTTGCCGGCCGGCGCGAAGTGCGGGCTGTAGTTCAGGACCCGCACCGTCAGCATCTCGACCTGCGACCCGCCCACGACGATCGGCTCGGCCAGGCGGTAGGTGGAAAAGTGAGGTTCGCCAACAAACTCGCGTGCGCAGCCAAAACTGAGCGTAACCCACGGCTTGATCATCCGCCAATCGCGGTAGCGCGCCTGGGTCGCGTTATCGACAAAACGGCCATCCAACAGCTCGAAGAGGGTGCCGTGCCCGTCCGCGGCCGAGATGACCGCGTCCGCGCGGTGTTCGGTCCCATCGGCCAGGCGCACGCCCACGGCGCGGTCGTGCTCGACAATGATCTTGGTCACGGTCGCGTTGTAGCTGATCTGCCCGCCGAGCTCGCAGTAACGCGCCTCAATGGGCCGCACAAACCCCTCGCAGCCGCGCGTCAACAGCCCCATCTGGCCGTCCGCCAGCAGGCCGAACAGCATGTAGAGGAACCAGAGCGGCGCCTCCGGCAGAAACAAGTTCTCAAAGATGTCGGCCAGTACAGGGTCGTGCAAGGTGCGGGCGAACTCGGTCGCGGCGCGACTGTGTTTGCCGACAAAGTACGCGAGCACCTTGCGCATGCCCCAAAACATCTTCAAATTGTCCAGGCGGCCGGACAGCTCCGGCGGATTGCCCATGCCGATGTCGAACGCGCCGGCCGCCTGGAACGCCCGTGCGGCAGCCATGAATGCGTCGATGGTCGCCGCGTCGGCCGGCGAGAGCCGCTTGAGCTCGGCTGCGCTGCGGTCCAGGTCAGCGCTAAGCAAGACGGACTTGCCGCTGGATTCGTCCACCCAACAGCCATACTCAATCATGTCGGTCACGGTATCAGGGGCGGCTGTACCCAGCTCGCGATAGAGGTCATGGATTGCGCCGCCGGGGCGATGACTCATCAAAAAGTGGATGCCACCGTCGATGTGATACGCGCCGCGGCGCCACCACGCGGCGACGCCACCCGGCTGAGATGCATGCTCGAAGATGTGCGCGCGATAGCCATTCCGCTGCGCATAGACCCCCGCGGCCAGCCCCGCCAGCCCCGCGCCGATGATGATGACCGACTTATCGGACATAGTTTGCTTTCTCCCACTCTCACTCTGTCTCTGCCAGCCCGTCGCGTACGCCGGCCAGCAGCTTTCGTAATTCATCGGCTTCCTGCTCGTTCAGGCAGCTCCATGGCCCGTAAAAGTAGCGATCGGTCGTGTCTTCAGCCTCTTGACGGAGCGACCGGCCCGCATCGGTGATGGCGTAGCAATCGCCGTCTTTTGCGAGCCACCCGCGTATGACCAGATCGCTCAAGGCAGCCGCATAGGTTTCCCGGCCGTGGCCGCGGAAAGCCAACTGCTCGCATACTTCGTCCAAGGTGCAGGCTGCACCGCGCCACAAGACCGTGAACGCCTCCCAGCCGGCGCCGGTGATATTGTAGGGCCGCCAGACTGCCAGATGCGCGTCGGTGCGATACGCGTTCAGATCGCTGAGATACTGATCGATCCAGACCAGCGCCGGCGCCTCTCCACCAGGATCGATGCGGCGTGACAGACGGAAGCTCCATTTCCCCGGCGGCTCCGGCGCAGCCTGGATTGCCTCGACGATTCGGCGTAACAGACTTGCCAGGCGCTGCAGGCCGGCCTGGGGCAGCGGATGCAGCAGCTCCATCGACTTGTATGCCGCCTGGAAAATGCGCCGGGCCGCGGCCCAGCCGGTCTCGGTCAAGTAATACTCGCCCGGCCCGGCCGCCGCGAGCAAGCCCAGCCGCGCGCTCTCAGCCAACCGCCCGGCAATGACCGACGGTGAGGTATAGGGTCCCCGCACCGCCAGGCGCTCCGCCGAGATGGGGGCCGGTGCGAAACCGGGCGCAGCAAGCATCCAACCGAACCAACTGCCGGGAGGGATGCCGCCTTGCGCCGTGGCGGCACGCGCCATCACCGGGCCATAGACCTCGCCGAGGGCAGCATATGCTTCTCGGGCCAGCGGCCAAAGATCGGTCAGGGATTTCATGCTTAGGCTCCTTTCTCTGCATCAGGTATGGCGGCGATAGGCTTCCGCCACGCGCGCCAGAAATTCACGCGATGCGTTTGCAGCAGGTTTATTATATCCTAACTTCGCTGCAATCACCTCAGCCAGGCGGTAGTCGTATCCCTATCGGTTGAAATTTGCGTGGGGATGGGGATCTGCTAAGGTGCGGTTACCAGACCAAACCATCACAGGAGACCCATCCCCATGCGTAGCCTACTACCAGATCGCCGCCATGTCAACGGCCAGGCACTACTTCAAGACGCCATCGCCGATGCGCACCAGACTCTGTTGGACCAGCTTGGCCGCGAGATCGGGGCGCGGCTGCTGGCTGCGGCCGCCTATGTGCTGGGCCGGGCGCCGTATGAGCGGCGCGGCCATGTGCCCTACTATGTTGAACAGCCGCGGGCCTGCCCGCAGTGCGGCGCCGTGCAGAGTCAACGCTTCAGTGAACGCTTCAACCGGCGCCTGCGCCGCCGCATCCGCCGCGCCAACGCCTGCCATTTGGATGCCGGCGTCTTGGCGATGATGGCTCAGGAGGTCGACCAATCCTGCGCACTGCCCTCGGAGTGCAAATTAGTTACAATCTTTCAACCGAAAGCGATACACTAACCAAAGCAAAGGCGGGGCTGCCACGTTGTGACAGTCCCGCCTTTCTTGAGCGGCCCAGTGTGGAGTCGTTAGTCCTTGGCGCGCGCACCCAGCTTGCTGTCGATCATGAACAAGCCTTGAGGCTGCGCCCCGACCATGCGGAGCATCTCGACAATGGTCGTGGCGTTCTGCTCTTCCTCGACCTGCTCGTTGATGAACCACTGCAGCATGAACTGGGTCGGGTAGTCGTTTTCCTTGACCGCGAGCTCATAGAGATGGGTGATCAGCGCGGTGACCTTTTGCTCGTGTTCCAGCACCTTGCCGAACACCTCGGCGAGGGACGCATACTCGGCCGGCGGCTGCGGGATCGCCTGGAGCGTCACCTTGCCGCCCCGGTCCATGACATAGCCGAAGAACTTGAGGGCGTGCTCCTGCTCTTCACTCGCCTGCATCTTGAGCCACTTCGCTGAGCCGAACAGGTTTTCGGACTCGCAATAGGCCGCCATAGAGAGGTAGAAGTAGGCAGAGTAGAACTCGTGCTTGATCTGATCGTTGATCGCGTCTTGAAGGGTTTTGCTCAACATAGTGTCAAATCTCCTTTGATAGTTAGCTGTCACAACATATTGGACAAGCATAGTGTATTCTACAAGGATACAGACAGAAGTCAAGGAAGCAGGCTTCTAATCTGAAACCTCCTGCGTCTATTCTCCCGATAAGGCAGTGACCGCTGGTCCGACCGAAAGGGCCAGCATCAACGCCATAATGGTCGCGGACGTCAGACACCAGATGCAGACCGCTTTGATGATGTACAGCTCCAGGTACGTCAGGTAGATGCTGAAGAGCACGCCGAACAGCGCCATGCCGAACAAGGCCAGCGGCGCCGGCCGCGCCAGCGTCCCGCGGCCGAGCCGATTGACGCCCCAGGCGCCGAGGATCCCGACATAGCCCAGCGCACCCAACAAGCCGACCGGCAGTACGCCGAACAGCTTGGCGAAGGGGCTGGCCTGCACCTCGTTGCAGTCGCCCACCGGCCCACACACCGCCTGCGTATTGGTGGTTTCGACATAGGTGAGGTAAAGCGCCACACCCAGGCCGATGATGGACAGCACCGGAATCAGGCGCTTGGCCCAGTCAGGTAACGCCGGGACCTCCCGGCCCAACGCGGCCAGCACGGCCGCGGCCAACGCGTAGAGCAGCGCCAGGACCAGCAGCGCCATCACCGCCCAGGCCAGTCCGAATCCTTGAGACGCCGGCTCAGCCGCCGGATTGGCCGGATTCGCTAATCCGGCAAGAATCATGTTGATCATGTTGGCTACCACTCCATTTTGCCGCCATCCAGCGGATTGTGTTGCGGGACTTAGTTAGGCACGGCGTACAGCGCCTTGCCACAGGCTGCTGCCGGCCACCAGGGCATAGCCTACCAGATAAAGCATCAAAAACGGAATCCACGCGTATTGGCCGCGGACGACGGCCACTGCGATAGCCGCCGCCGCGTACAGCATCAGGACGACCTCACCCACCACCGACCAGTCAGGCGCCAGGCGATAGCCACTGTCAGCCCACCGTCCCCGGCGTCCTTCCAGGCGGAATTTCGGCGTCCGGCGGAACGTACCGCCCCAGCGGGTCAGCCCCTGAAAGACGCCGCGAGTTGTGCTCCAGGTCATCCCGGAAGCGATCACGAGCAATGTGGGAAAGTTCAGCACGCGCTGCCGCCAATTCGCGTAGAGGGCGACCTGGCTGATCACGTACAGCAACGGCGGCCCCAGTCCCGCCAGGCCCAATACCATCAAGAGGGGGGGCGTGCTTTGGCCGGTCCACAGGATCGGCAGCATCACCAGCAGCAAGAGCACCAGAAGCGGTTGGGTGAGGTAACTGCTGATATGCACCAATGCCATCAGCTTCTGTGGAACTGAGAGCCCGCTGCGCAGGATGGGCGGTCCCAACTTACGCAGGCACTGAATAGAGCCCTGCGCCCAACGGCTCTGCTGGCGCTTGAAAGCCTCGATCTGGGCCGGCAGTTCGGCCGGCGCATCCACCTCGGGCAGGTAAGAGCTGTGCCAGCCGGCCAGTTGCGCCCGGTAACTCAAATCCATATCCTCGGTCATGGTATCGGATTGCCAGCCGCCGGCCTCTTCGATGCACACCCGGCGCCACACCCCCCCCGACCCATTGAAGTTGATCAACAGCCCCGAACGATTGCGCGCGGCTTGCTCGATCACAAAGTGGCCGTCAAGCGCCAACGCCTGGGCGCGCGTCAACGGGGAGTACTCGTCATTCAGATGCGACCAGCGCGTCTGGACCATGCCCACGTCAGGCTGCGCCAGCAGAGCCGGGATAGTGCGCCGCAGAAAGTCAGGCCGCGGTTGGAAGTCGGCATCGAACACGGCCAGAAATTCGGCCTCCGTACAAGCCAGGCCCCAGGCCAACGCGCCCGCCTTGAAACCGCTGCGATCGGGCCGATGCAGCACGCGCACATCGATGCCCCGGCCGCGGTGATAGAGAGCACGCGCTTCGGCCAGCGCTGTGGTGCCGTCGGTGGAGTCATCCAACACCTGGATCTCGAGCCGGTCACGCGGATAGTCCAGCGCAGCGGCCGCGTCGATCAGCCGCTCCACCACGTGTTGTTCGTTGAAAATGGGCAACTGCACCGCTACCCGCGGCCACACATCGTTATCGTTCGCTGGCTCGACCGGCCGTTCCTGCCGATGCCGGAAGTAAAGCGCCGTCAACAGCAGCGCCTGAAACCCATAAACGCTCAACCACACCAGGATGAGCGTGTAGATCACGACAGCCAAAACTTGCCTCCAAGCCAAACCGTACGCTAAAGAAACAGGCGACCGGTGCCCATCGGAACGGCCCGCGTCGCCATCTTATCCCATGTAGATTATATCCATATCGGGCACGTTGCCAAAATCGGACCGCGTGCCAAACCGGCTGAAGCCTCGATTTCGAATGCATTTGGAATTTCTGGGAGCCAGGGATGAAGGTTGCGCACACGCCGCCGCTGTGGTAGCATCTTTGCACATCAACACCCAGAATCGGAGGCAACCATGACCGATCGCATCTTACGCTGGGGTATCCTGGGCACCGGGCGCATCAACCGAGCGCTGATTGCGCCGCTGCGCATCTCCTCCCGCAACCGGCTGGCCGCAGTTGCGAGCCGCGACGCCGACCGAGCGCGGGCGTACGCGGCCGAGTGGAACATCCCCCGCTGGTTCGCCAGTTATGAGGCCCTGCTGGCCGATCCCGATATCGACGTAATTTATAACTCCTTGCCGAACAGCCTGCATCCCGAGTGGACCATCAAAGCCTGCCAGGCCGGCAAGCACGTATTGTGCGAGAAGCCTCTGGCGGTGACGGTGGAAGACGTGGATGCCGTGACCGCGGCCGCTGAGCAGGCCGGCGTCGTGGTAGCCGAGGCGTTCATGTATCGCCACCACCCCCAGACGCTGAAGGTGCAGGAGCTGATCGCGAACGGCGCGCTTGGCCGGCTGCAACTGGTGCGCGGCGGCTTCACTTTCAACCTAACGCGTTCCGACGACGTCCGGCTCAACCCGGCGCTGGGCGGCGGCAGCATCTGGGACGTAGGCTGCTACCCGATCAGCTTTGCACGCACTGCTGCCGGCGCAGCGCCGGTCGAGGCCTTCGGCTGGCAGGCGACGGGGTCGACCGGCGTGGACCTGGCGTTCTCGGGCCTGCTGCGTTTTCCAGGCGAAGTCCACGCCCAGATCGACTGTGGTTTTCGCTCGACACTGCGCATGACGATGGAATTTGTCGGGGATGCAGGCCGGATGACCCTGACCAACGCGTTCAAGCCGGACGCCAACAGCCGGCTGTACCTCTGGCGCGGAGATGAGATGGAAGTGCTCACCTTCCCGGAGCAGGAGCTGTACCTGGGCGAGGTGGAGGATCTGGCAGACGCGATCCTGCTGCGCAAACCCCAGCGCGTAACCCTGGCCGACAGCCGCGCCAACGTGGCAACGATCCTTGCCCTGCTGAAATCGGCGCGGGAAAATAAACCGGTAAGTCTGTCATAAGGAGTCGTCCTATGTCCAAATACCTCCTAGGCATCGACATCAGCACCACCGGCGCTAAGGCATTGGTGATCGACACCGCGGGCGCCGTCATCGTCAGCGCGACCGAAGAATACCCACTCTACACGCCCAAGCCGCTGTGGAGCGAACAGAACCCGGAGGACTGGTGGCAGGGAGCCGTGACCGCGATCAGCCGCGCCCTGGCTGCGCCGGGGGTCTCCGCCGGCGAAATCGTGGGCATCGGCCTCACCGGGCAGATGCACGGCCTGGTGCTGCTGGATCATGCCGGCCGGGTGCTGCGGCCGGCGATCCTCTGGAACGACCAGCGCACCGGTCCGCAGTGCGCCGAGATCACCGCGGCCGCGGGCGGGCTGGAACGGCTGCTGGCGCTGACCGGCAACGCGATGCTGCCCGGCTTCACCGCGCCCAAGATTGCCTGGGTGCGCGAGCACGAGCCGGCGGTCTACAATCGGGTCAGCCACATCCTGCTGCCCAAGGACTACATCCGCTACCGGCTGACGGGCGAGTTCGCAACCGAGGTTTCGGACGCGTCGGGCACCGCGATGTTCGACGTGGAGAACCGGCGCTGGTCGGCCAGGATGGCGGAGCTGCTGCAGGTTCCGATGAGCTGGCTGCCCGCCTGCGCCGAGTCACACGTGGTAACGGGCAAGATCAGCGCGCTGGCGGCGGCCGCGACGGGGCTGGCCGAGGGCACGCCGGTGGCCGGCGGCGGCGGCGACCAGGCCAGCCAGGCAGTGGGCAGCGGCATCGTGCGGCCGGGCGTCATCTCGGTGACCAGCGGTACCAGCGGCGTCGTCTTCGCCCACCAGGAACGCTACGCGGCCGAGCCTGCGGGCCGGCTGCACGTCTTCTGCCACGCGGTCGAGGGCGCTTGGCATGCAATGGGCGTGATGCTCTCGGCCGGCGGCGCGCTCCGCTGGTTCCGCGATGTACTGGCGAATGAGGAGAAGATCGCCGCAGCAGCAGCCGGCCGCGATCCCTACGACCTGCTGACCGCGACCGCGGCGGAAATCCAACCCGGCGCCGAAGGGTTGCTCTTTCTGCCTTATCTGACCGGCGAGCGCTGCCCGCACCCCGATCCCAACGCGCGCGGCGCGTTCGTGGGCCTGACCCTGCGCCACGGCAAGGCGCACCTGACCCGCGCGGTATTGGAGGGAGTGTCGTTCGGCCTGCGCGACAGCCTGGAGCTGATCAAGACGCTGGGCGTGCCCATAGAGCAGGTGCGCGCTTCGGGCGGCGGTGCGCGCAGTCCGCTCTGGCGGCAGATTCAGGCCGACGTCTTCGGCACGGAGCTAGTGCTGATCAACGTGACCGAGGGCGCGGCGTTCGGGGCCGCGCTGCTGGCCGGTGCGGGCGTGGGGGTGTACGCGGACGTGCGCGAGGCGGTGGATGCGTGCGTGCGGGTGGTCAGCACCACAACGCCGGAGCCCGCAGCGGTTGCCGCTTATGACAAGCTCTATCCGCTTTATCGCGGGCTCTACGGCGCGCTGAAGCCTACGTTTGATGGGCTAGGATGAAGTACCCCCAGCAGGACTCGAACCTGCAACCTTGTGCTTAGCCTACCACATCAGGTTTCCCTGACCGCACCTGCCCTGGAGCGTTGTAGTCTGGACTATATCTTGGGCATCTCAGCCCCGGCGCGTATAGTCTCTACGGTATCTGACGGAACTCTTCAGCCATTCTGATATGCTTGGCTTGATTGTTCTTCGGGGGAGCAACGCGAAGGTAGATCCCTTTCAGAAACTCCTGCGGTTTGAAGTAGTAACACTCATCTGTTTCCGGGCAATAGACGCAAAACAGATCAATCTCGTCTTTGTCAATTGCCTTCTCATGGCTGCCGTTCTTGTCCGCCCACGATGTTCTGAACGGGATGGCCAGAACTCCATTAGCGGCTGAGCGATACTTGACTTGTACCCGCAGGAATTTCTGTTCTCCATACGCGACAAGGTCAAATGGTGCATGTTCGCTGAAAGGCGTCAACACCAAGTAGCCTCGCTGTATGAGATCTACCTGTGCTTTAGCGACCCCGAGATCACCTTTGTCCTTGGTATGATGTGGCATGCTTCGCCATCCATATTGCAGTCGTATTTCAGGTGATCCGCCATTTCCTCGGTGTTGCCATACGCCTGTAAAGCGCTTAGGTATTCACCGATACAGCGCCGTCCACTCCAGCGGTTCCGTATTTGCCGCTGGAGGCTCCGTTGTTGAAGGCACCTGCTCTATCCTTTGAGCTATGGGGGCGTGATGTGTTATTCTAATGTTCCTTGGGCCGGGTGTCAATTTGAATGCAGCGATCCCTCGCTCCGCGCAAGATGACAGGGGCATGAATGGTACAACCGATGCACGAACAAGTCACAGGAATCCTGAAACGCGGCCGCGGGCGCGCGGTGCTGGTCAACGCCGTGCAGCCGGCCGCGGGCGAAGTCTCGGTGCCGGCCGGGCTGATCGCGACGCACGCCCTGGTGGAGGGCGCGACCGTGACCGGGCCGGCCCAGGCAGGCCGGCAGGGTCGCGAGCTGGTGGGGGTAGAGACCGTGTGCGGCGTGACGCCGGAGGCGTACCGGGCGCGGATGCCCTTCGAGCGGCTCGTCGCGATCGACCCGGCCGAACGCTTCGACCTGGGCGCGGGCGGCGATGTCGCCATGCGCGCGGTGGACCTGTTGGCGCCCATCGGCAAGGGCACGCGCGGCCTGATCGTGGCGCCGCCCAAGGCGGGCAAGACGACGCTTCTGGAGCAGATCGCGCGCGCGATTCGCGCCGAGCGGCCGGCCGCGCGCATCGTGGTGCTGCTGATCGACGAGCGGCCCGAGGAGCTGACCTACTTCCGGCGCACCGTGGCGGCCGAGGTCTTTGCCAGCTCCAGCGATCAGGCGCCCAGCCAGCATACCGCGCTGGCCGAACTGCTGCTGGCGCACATCCGCGTGGAGCTGGAGTGCGGCAACGATATCGTGCTGCTGCTGGACAGCCTGACGCGGCTGGCTCGCGCGTTCAACCTGGGCAGCCGCGGCACAGGGCGCAGCCTGTCGGGCGGCATGGATGCCAGCGCGCTGGTGATCCCCCGGCGCTTCTTCGGCCTGGCGCGCAACATCGAGCACGGCGGCTCGGTGACCCTGCTGGCGACCGCCCTGATCGACACCGGCTCGCGCATGGATCAGCTCATCTATGAGGAGTTCAAGAGCACGGGCAACAGCGAGATCGTGCTCGACAGCGGCCTGGCGCAGGAGCAGATCTTCCCGGCGATCGACGTGCATCGCAGCGGCACCCGCAGGGAAGAGCGACTCTACAGCCCGGCCGAGATGGCGGGATTGGCCCGGCTGCGCCGCGGGCTGGCCGGCGAGCCTCCCCGCCAGGCGATGACGCGCCTGCTCCGGCTGCTGGCGCAGTTCCCCACCAACGCGGCGCTGCTGCAGCGGCTCCAGGCGCCGCCTCGCACCTGACAGACGAAATAGGGCAGATTCCTAGACGCGCAAAACCATAGGACGGGGCACTGACCTGTCCCACGTGCTGCGTCTCAAAATGCAGCGCTCAGGCGATCCACGGACCGCTGAATCAGGTCAATCTGCGTTATCTGCGTCCTGCTTCCGGGTCGAGATCAATGGTGCGGGATCAGCAGCACCTGCCCCACGTAGATGCGGTTCGGGTCGTGGATGTGGTTGACCTGCGCCAGGTAACTCACACTCCAACCGTAACGCGCAGCGATACGGTAAAGGTTGTCCCCGCACCTTACGGTGTAATGGAATCCAGCCACCGGCCCCGGACCAGGGCCCGGACCCCCACCCGGCGCCACGCACAGAATCTGCCCCGCGTAGATCCGATCTGGATTCCAGATCCCGTTCAGCCTGGCCAGGGCGTTGACCGACGTATGGAAGCGCACGGCGATCCCCGAAAGGGTATCGCCGCACTGCACCCGATACCAGTCCGCACACCCAGGCCCACCGGCGGTTGCCGAAGGAGCTGCTGCTGCCGGCGCCGGCACAGCGGCCAGCACCGCGAACGCCAAGACGAAACTCAAGATCATGGGCAAGTAGATGCGTTTCATCGACGGTAACCTCCTGTGCCACTATCATACTCCGAGCGCGGCTATTTGACAATACCCTTACCCTGCCGACCGTGCTGATCTTCCTGTTCCTGCAGCGCTACTTTATCGCCGGCCTGACGCTGGGCGCGACGAGGGGCTGAACATTTACGGTGCTGTTGGTGGGGCCGGGCTGCGAGGCGCTGGACGCGGCCGCGCTGGCTGAGCGGCTGACCGCGTCCAGCGCCCTGGTGCACCGGCTGGTTATTTAAGAGGAGGTTGGCGGGTGCAGCAGGCCGTGCGGCTCGCTACTGCTTCCATACCACGGCCAAGGTCCGGTTGAGCGAGACGGCAACGAGCATAGCCGTTGCCAGGACCGGCTGTTTGACTAGATAGAGCGCCAGCACGGCAAGATAAAACAGGCCCACAGACACGAGGACTCCCACGGTGCTGCTGATGCGTTGGCCGCCCCCCGCGGGCGAGAGCAACAGGCCCCACAGGATGAAAGCCGCCAGCGGCACACCGATCCCCAACAGCAATTTCAGCCACAGGCTTCCCCCGGTGCGGAATCCCCAGTAGCCAAAAACCACCAACATCGCAAGCTCCAGGACAACGGAAAACCCTGCGTTGAGTTTCTTCAGAGATGACATGTGGCCGGCCCTCCTGCATCAGCGCTGCGAACAGCTTCTGAGTATACCCTACCCCCGCCCCGACGCCAAGACCCCGCCCCCTCCATTCTCCAGGGTCAGTCAAGTCTCTATACGAGTCATGTCGAACGTCTTTTCGTTAACCCGCTCAGGGTGACTACCTCTGACAATTTAATAGTCCTGCTCATTGCCGATAGGGTATTGACAGCTTAAAAGGTTTTTGCTATACTATGATTGTGCGGTCTGCAGGCCACACGACCGAGGCGCAACAACCCGCCCCGGCCCCGGCTCGTGCAACAGCGAGGTTGCAGCGGTATGATCACCGTCAAAGACGTCGCCAGGCAAGCCCAAGTCTCCCCCGGGACGGTGTCCAACACGCTCACCGGCAAACGACCTGTCTCCTCCGCTGCCCGCTCGCGCGTCCTTCAGGCCGTGGAGGAGCTGGGCTATCACCCCAACGTTCTTGCCCGCAGTCTCGTGAATCGCCGCAGCGAAACCATCGCGGTTGTAACCTCAGGCATCGAGTATTTTGGCCCCTCGCGCACCCTCGCAGGGATCGAACAGGAAGCCGGGGCGCTGGGCTACTCGCTCCTTCTGGAACTCATCCCCTCGTCGGACGAAGCACAAGCGCAATTGACCCTCGCCAACATCGTCGCGCGACAGGTGGACGGCATCATCTGGGCCGTGCCGGAGATCGGCGCCAACCGCGCCTGGGTGCTGCCGGAACGCCTGCATAAGCTGCCGCCGATCATCTTCTTGAGCATGGCCCGCACCAACGGCGTCAGCCTGATTGCAGTGGATAATCGCGCAGGCGCGCGCCTGGCGACGCAGCACCTGATCGACCTCGGCCGCCACACCATCGGCTTCGTCGGCGGGCCGCCCGATTGGTGGGAGAGCCGAGAGCGGCGCGCCGGCTGGGAAGAGGTGCTGCGGCAGGCCGGACTGCCCTGCGCGAGGACACTCGCGGAGGACGGCGATTGGTCGGCGGCCAGCGGCGAACGGGGCTTTGGCTGTCTGCGAGCACGGCAACCGAATATCGACGCCGTCTTTGCCGCCAACGATCAGATGGCGCTGGGCGTTCTGCGCGCGGCGCACCTGGCCGGCTGCCGCGTGCCAGAAGACCTTGCGGTCGTCGGGTTCGACGACATCCCCGAGTCCGCCTTCTTCTGGCCGCCCCTGACCACGGTGCACCAGCACCTGGCCGCTGCCGGCCGCCTGGCGGTAACCGAGCTGCAGCGCCTGATCGTGGCCCGCTTGGCAGGCGCACCGGCAGGTGAGCCGAGCGACATCACGCTGCAGCCCGAGCTCGTCGTGCGCGAAAGCTCGACCGGCCGCGTCCGGCAGCAGCCGCCGGCTGGCCCGATCCCGGAAAGGAGGTGAGCCCAGGCCGTCAACCAAAGTTGGTTCGATTTCACTGGCTCCAATGAAGGAGCTAACCGTTATCGCAACTCAGCAAGGAGGCAAACCCCATGAAGGCTCGTAACTTACTCATCGTCCTGTGCGTACTCGTCCCGCTGGTGCTCTCCGCGTGTGTAGCTCCGGCCGCGACCACTTCGGCAACCTGTCCCGAGTGCCCCAAGTGCGCCGAGTGCTCTGAGGCGGCGGCCGCACCCGCGGCGACTGCTGGATGGTGCTCCGGCGTCAAGATCGTCTTCTTCCCCGGCGGCCCCCAGGGCGGCGTCTTCGCGATCAATGTTTACAACGGCGCCCTGCAGGCCGAAAAGGACCTCGGCCCCAAGGTTCAGTATGTTTGGTCGGACTGGGATCCGCAGAAGATGATCCAGCAGTTCTCGGAAGCGGCCGCGACCAAGCCGGACGGCATCGCGGTGATGGGCCACCCCGGCGACGAAGCGTTCGATCCGTTGATTGAAGACGCCGAGAGCAAGGGCATCATCGTCACCAGCCAGAACACCGAGCTGCCAAACATGCAGGCCAAGTACAGCGCCAACGGCTTCGGCTATGTCGGCGCCTCGAACTACCCGGCAGGCCATGCCCTGGGCGTTGAAGCGATCAAACGCTTCGGTCTCAAGGCGGGCGATCGCGCGATGGTCTGGGGCCTGCTCTCGCAGCCGACCCGCGGCGAACGGACCCGGGGCGTGAAAGAGGCCCTGGAAGAAGGGGGCCTGACGGTGGACTACATCGAGATCGACTCGGCCACCAATGCAGACCCGGTCGCGGGCGCGCCCACCTTCAGCGCCTACGTCTCCTCGCATCCTGACGTGAAGCTGGTCGTCACGGATCACGGCGGTTTGACCGCGACCGCCGAGACCTACCTGAAGGCTGCGAATAAGAATGCGGGCGACATCGCCATCGCCGGCTTCGATCTTTCCCCCGCCACGATCGCCGCGATCAGGGGCGGCTGGACGGGCCTGGTGATTGACCAACAGGAGTGGCTACAGGGCTACCTGCCGATCCTGCAGATCTGCCTGACCAAAGTCTACGGCTTCTCCGGCCTGGCCATCAATACCGGCGCAGGCTTTGTAGACAAGAGCAATGTCGAGTTTGTCGCGCCGCTGGCCGAGAAGAACATCCGCTAGCGGTTCAAAGTTCAAGGTTCAAGGTTGAACGTTCGCGGCCCCCGGGTCTCAGACCTTCAACCTTGAACCTTCAACCTTTGACCTTGAACCTTCAACCTGTAACCGCCCAGGAGTGACAGATGGATTACCTGCTCCAGATGAAAAACGTTTCCAAGACGTTCGGTGAGGTGGCCGCGTTGCGTGACGTGAATTTCGAGGTCGGCACGAACGAAATCGTCGGCCTGCTGGGAGATAACGGCGCGGGCAAGTCCACCCTTGTCAAGCTCATCACCGGCTACCACCATCCCGACCCGGGCGGCGAGATCCTCTGGAAGGGCCGGCAGATTCCTAAGCTGACCGTCAACAAGGCGCGCGCGCTGGGCATCGAGGTCGTCTACCAGGAACGCGCCCTGGCCGACCAACAGTCGTTGTGGCGCAACATCTTCATGGGCCGCGAGCTCTGCAACGCTTGGGGCGTGCTTAAAGTGGGTGAGATGCGCCGTGCCACCGATAACCTGATGCGCTCGGAAATGCACTTCACCTCCTCGGCGGTCACGCCCGAGTCCACGGTCGCCACCTTTTCCGGTGGTGAGCGCCAGGGGGTCGCGATCACCCGCGCGCTGCACTTCCAGGCCGAGCTGATCCTCCTCGATGAACCCACCATGGGCCTGTCGCTGACGGAAACCCAGAAGTGCCTCGACTTCGTCACCGGCATCAAGACCGCGGGCAAGTCGGCGATCTTCATTGATCACAACATCCTGCACGTCTACCCGGTGGTGGACCGCCTGGTCATCGTCGATCGGGGCACGATCGCCGGCCAGTACCTGAAGCACGAAGTCTCACTCGATGACCTGATCGAACGCCTCAAGCATCTCGCCCGGACCGGCACGCTTGAAGACAATGGAGGGAAGTGAAATGAGCACCAACGCTGAACCCAGCCTGATCTCTCCCACCGCGGCCACGGGCGGATTCCTCAGGCTGCTGCGCAAGTACGCCCTCCAGATCGCGATCGTCCTGGTGCTGCTGGCTCTGCTGGCGTTTTTCATTTGGCGCTCGCCCGTGACTTTTCTGTCGTACGACATCTACTATTCACTGATGTCCACCACCCCCTTCTTTGCCTTGATGGCGCTTCCCCTGACCCTTGTCATCATCGCTAAAGAGATCGACCTGTCGTTTGGGTCCGTCATGGCGTGGGGCATGGCCGCCTTTACCGTCGTTTTTACGGCGACACAGAATGCCTACTTGGGCTTCGCCGCGTGCCTGGCAGCCGGGCTGTTCGCGGGCCTCCTGAACGGCCTGATTATCGTCAGGCTTGGCATCCCATCGCTGGTCGCAACCATCGGCACCCAATTCCTGTGGCGGGGCGTCGTCATGTTGGTGACCAACGGCAAGGGGATGGGCATGACACCCGTCAAAGATACGCTTCTATACCCATTGTTGGTCGGCCGCATCGGCGGCCTTATCCCGGCGCAGTTCATCTGGACCATGGTTCTCGCCATCGTCATGTGGTTCTTCCTGAACCGGCACAAGTTCGGAGCGCACGTCTACCTGATCGGCGATAACATAGACAGCGCACGATTGATGGGCGTCAACGTCGAACGCACGAAGATCATCACATTCATGCTTGTGGGCCTGGTCGCAGCCTTCGCCGGCTTCATCGTCAGCGAGGAAGTCCTCTTTTTCTGGCCCACGTTGGGCGAAGGTTATCTGCTCAACACGTTGGCGTCCGTTTTCCTGGGCGGCACCTCGGCTTTCGGCGGCACCGGCACGATCTTCGGGACCTTCATCGCCTCCTTCATCATTGCGCTGATCAACCCCGGCATCGTCGCCTCCGGGTGGCTCGCCTATTGGACGCAGTTCATCTACGGCCTCATCATCGTGGTCTCGATCGCACTGCAAGCGGCGCTGCGCAAGAGACTGGCGTGAGAGAGTTGCCAACTTTCTCGCAAAGTTGGCAACTCTGAGGTGCAGCATGACCACTATTCGACTCGTTGTTCTGATCCTGGGCCTGGCGGGACTGATCTATGTTTCGCGCAAATCGCTGCGCCAGCCGAGCTCGCACGGCTTCTATCGCTTCTGGGCCTGGGCGGCGATCCTGATGCTCTTCGTGCTGGTCATGCCGGTCTGGTTCCGTGACCCGTTCTCCTGGTATCAGCTCATCTCATGGCTGCTTTTGATCGCCTCGCTGGTCCCGCTTGTGCTCGGCCTGCGGCTGCTGGGGAAGGTCGGGCGCATCGAGGCGGCCCGAAACGACCCGGCGCTCATGGGCTTCGAGAAGACGTCGAAGCTGGTGGCGTTCGGGATCTTCCGCTACATCCGCCATCCCATGTACAGCTCGCTGCTCCTGTTGGCATGGGGCATCTTCTTCAAGGCGCCGTCGTGGCTGGCCGCGGCCCTGGCCGTGCTCGCCACCGGTTTTCTAATAGCCACCGCCAGGGTCGAGGAACGCGAGAATATCAGTTTCTTCGGCGCGGTGTACTCTGACTATATGAAGCGCACGCGCATGTTCATTCCATTCCTGTTCTGAAAGCAAAAGACCCTAAGGGTTTTCGAAAACCCTTAGGGTCAAAGGTCGATCGCTTATCTATGTCGCTTAGTTGGGCGTGGCCGTTCGGGCGCCCAGGGTTACCGCGATCTTGGACTGCTTGCCATCTCGCAGCACGGTCAACTCCACCTTGTCCCCCGCCTGATAGCCCTTGATCGCCGTCGCCAGGTCCTGCATCGTCTCGACGGCCTTGCCATCCACCGCGGTGGCCACGTCGCCGCCGACCAACACCTCCTTACCGTCCTGCGTCTGGAACGACTTGAAGCTGCCTTGCAAGCCGGCCTTGTCCGCCGGGCTGCCGTTGGTCACGTTCTCGATCAACGCGCCCTTTTGGTCCTGGCCCAGGTCCATCGCCCCCGCCAGCTCGGGCGTCAGGTCGACGCCGCTGATGCCCAGCCAGGCGCCGCCAGCCGCCGGGGAGCTGCCGCCCTGGTCGCGGCCAGCCGCCGCCTTGTCGCCCGGCCGCGCGGCCAGGGTCAGCGTCACGATCTCAGTCTTGCCAGCCCGCAGGACGGTCAGCTCAACCTTCTGCCCAACCTTGCCGAATCGAGCCAGGTAAGCGGTCAGATCCTCGAAGTCCTTGACCGGCTGCCCAGCGATGGCCGTGATCACATCCCCGCCGACCGCCACCTGCTCGCCGTTGATCTCCGCCTGCTTGGCGCTGCCGCGGAGGTCCGCCTTCTCGGCCGGGCTGCCCGCGGTCACGCTGACCACCAAGGCGCCGCGCTGCGTCTCGGGCAGGTCCATCGCCTTCGCCACCTCAGAAGTCAGGGTGCCGCCCTTGATGCCGATATACGGATGCTCGACAACGCCCTTCTCGATCAGCTCGGGCACGATGTTCTGCACGATCACCGAAGGTATGGCAAAGCCAACTCCTGCCGATGAATTCACCGCCGACTCGATGGCTGTGGGCACGCCGATCAGGTTGCCCGCCAGGTCCAGCAGCACACCGCCGGAGTTGCCGGGATTCACCGGCGCATCGGTCTGAATGACGTCAGGGATCGTGTAGCTGGCCGCGCTGCCGGCTCCATCACTTGTCCGGCTGCTGGCTGGCAGGCTGCGGCCCACCGCGCTGACGATGCCGAAGCTCATGCTGCCCTCCAGGCCGAACGGATTGCCGATGGCAACCACGAGCTGGCCCGGCTTGACCTGCGTCGAGTCGGCGACGGTCACAGGCTGAAGCGTGACCTTGGCCGGATCCACCTTGATCACTGCGAGATCGCTATCGGCGTCACGGCCCACCAGCTCGGCCGGCAGCGAAGTGCCGTCAGAGAAGGTCACCTTGATGTCGGTCGCGCTGTCAACTACGTGGTTATTCGTGATGATGTGGCCCTGCTTGTCCCACACGAAGCCGGAGCCTTCGGCCGTGGCCTGGGGAGCCGTCTGCTGGTCAGGTGTGCCCTGGCCGAACGGGTTCTGCTGGCCCGGCAGCCCTGGCATATTCGGCAGCCCCTGGAACATCCCTGTTTCGGCCGGCATGACGACCCGGATATTCACTACTGATGGATTGACCGCCGAGTACACTTGCTCGAGCGCGGCCTGCAGGTCGCCCACGGTGGCGGTCGACGCCGCAGTCTGCGTTGCGGGGTTGGCCGAAGCGGCAGGCGCTGCCGCAGCCTGTGATCGCGGCGCCAGATTGCTCACGGCGCTGCCCAGATTGCTCAGACTGGTCGTCGCGCCGGGCAGCACTGTCGAGCAGGCCGACAAAGCTAACACTACCACCAACATAGCCGTCAAAGAAAAAACACGCACCCTCTTCATTTTCCTTATCCTCCAAAGTGACACTAGGCCTCGAGGATGGTCGACTCAAATCGACCTCTGTCGCCTATTCCAACGAGAATTATATGAGCAAATCAGGACATTTGCTTTAAAGAGTGCTAAGAACTACCTAAGAATCAGGTTAGAGCCCCGCGAACACCTCACGTCACGGGATCAATGGTGCGCCCTCTAGCCTGACGAGCACTAGACAATCCAACGCGGGTCTGCTAGAATATCCGCCATCGCCCAAGACTCATCTTCGACGATTACATCTCACGTACGTTCAGGAGGTGTCATCATGGCCCAAGTCGCGGCCAGCCCCGCCACCCAATCTCGCGCCGCCCGCATCGTCCTGGTCTCGGTAGCGGCAGCCATCGTCACCATGCTGCTCAAGTTCGCCGCCTATATGCTCACCCATTCGGTCAGCCTGCTCTCGGATGCGGCCGAGTCGTCGGTGAACCTGGTGGCCGCGCTGGTGGCTTTCGGCGCGCTCTCCGCCGTCGCGCGGCCGGCCGACGAATCATATCGTTATGGCTACGACAAAGCCGAGTATTTCTCCAGCGGCATCGAAGGAGCCCTGATCCTGGTCGCCGCGGTGACGATCATCTACACGGCGATCAACCGCTTCCTCAATCCTTCCACACTGTCGGACCTCGGTCCCGGCCTGGCTGTCTCGGTGGCAGCCTCTGCCATCAACTTCGGCGTGTCGCGCTTCATGCTGCACAAGTCCGAGGAGTACGACAGCATCACCCTGGAGGCCGATGCCCACCACCTGATGACCGACGTCTGGACATCGGTGGGCGTGGTCGCGGCCCTTGCGGTGGTGATGTTCATGCCGAAGTGGTCGATCCTCGATCCGATCATTGCGGTGGCCGTGGGGCTGAACATCATTCGCACCGGCGTGAGCCTGATCAAGCGGTCCTTCGCCGGGCTGATGGACATCGCCTTGCCGGCGGAGGAGATGGATGAAATCGAGGCCATCCTACGAGAGAAGGAAGGCCCGGATGTCACTTACCACAAATTCCGCACGCGCAAGTCTGCCTCACGGCGCTACGTGGAGTTTCACCTGTTGATGCCCAGCGACCTCAGCGTGCGGGCCGCGCATGAGCGGTGCACCGCAATCGAGAATGAGATCCGCAGCAGGTGGCCCAAAACACGCATCACGATCCATGTTGAGCCAAAGGAGACCGGAGGCGTGTAGGCCGGCGCCGGCGGCTGCCGGATCCGGTCCGCCACGCCACGGGACCCAAAGATGCATACCTCCACTGCCGCGCTCATTGCGGTGATCGTTGCGCTTTCCAGCGCGGTCATCGTGCTTTCGGCCGCGCTCGTCGTGCTGTGGCGCCGGACCCGGCGCATTGCGCTGGGCCTGGACGAGATCACCGAGGACACCCTCAAGGCGCTCTACCATCTCTCACGCCAGCAGCCGCTTGTGCGGGCGCGCGATCTGATCCGCGCGGCCGACCTGCAACCCGGGCGCTACACGTTAATCGAATCCGAGCTGCACCGCCGCGGCTGGGCGCAAGCCGAAGGCGGCGCACTGCAAATCTCACGCGCCGGTGAACGCCGGGCGCTGGAACTAATCCGCAGCCACCGGCTGTGGGAGCGCTACCTGGCCGACAAAGAAGGGCTGGCGCTGAGTGCTGTGCACGACGAAGCCATGCGCCGCGAGCATCTGTCGACCGCGGATGAACTTAACGCGCTGGAGGAGGCGCTGGGCTACCCGCGCTTCGATCCGCACGGCGACCCCATCCCGACCCGCGAGGGCGAGCTGCCCGCAGAACAGGGCACGCCTCTCTCGCGCTGGCCGCTCCAGCGTCTCGGCCGCATCAGCCACGTTGAGGACGAGCCGCCCGCGCTGTTCGCGCAATTGGCCCTGATTGGCCTGACGCCGGGTGCGCAGGTGGAGGTGGACGAGCGCACGCCCGGCCGCATCCTGGTATGGAGCGGCCGCCAACGCCTGAGCCTGACCCCCGCGGCCGCGGCCAACATCACCGTCGTCGAGGCGACCTCCGAGCGCGTGCCGCTTTCCGAGATGGAGGTCGGCCAGGCCGCGCAGGTGCTGGATCTCGGTGAGGGGCCGGCGCTGCGTGCACGCCTGGAGGCCGCGGGCCTGAGATCGGGCGCGGCGATCGCCGCAGTGCGCGCCGATCCGTTGGGCGAGCCGATCACGTATCGGATCAACAGCCAAGAGCTCGCCCTGTCCCGCGCTGATGCCAACCAGATCCTGCTGGATGCCAACACCATCGCCGAGATCGTCCTGCCGCGGCGCGCCTGGCTGGCAGAAGAGTGGGCACGGCTGCAAGAGCTGTTCCTGCGCTACGGCAGCCTGGCCGTGGTCAAGCGTGCGCTTGTCTTCTTCGGCCCGGCCTTCGTCATCAGCGTGGGCTACATGGATCCCGGCAATTGGGGCACCGACATCGAGGGCGGCGCGCGGTTCGGCTATCGCCTGCTGTGGGTGATCTTCCTGGCCAACATGATGGCGATCCTGATGCAAATCCTGGCAGCCAAACTCGGCCTCGCCACCGGCCGATCGCTGCCCGAGGTCTGCCGCGACCGCTACCCGCGCTGGGCCAGCGTCGCCCTGTGGATCACCGCCGAGCTGGCTGCGATGGCCACCGATCTGGCTGAGTTTTTGGGCGGCGCGGTAGGGTTCAACCTGTTGTTCGGCATTCCGCTCTTTCCTGCTGCGCTGCTCACCGGGGTCGTCATCTCGCTGATCCTGCTACTGGAACGATACGGGGTGCGCAAGGTCGAGCTGGCCATCATTGGGCTGATCGCGGTGATCGGCTTCGGCTACATGGCCGAGATCGTGCTTGCCAAGCCGCCGTTCGCCGCGGTGGTGCGCGGGCTGGTCGCACCTTCGCTGCCGGTGGGCGCGACGCTGGTGGCGGTCGGTATCATCGGCGCCACCCTGATGCCGCACAACCTGTATCTGCACAGCGCCCTGATCCAGACGCGCGTCCGGCCGAGCGATTCGCTGCAGCGCAAGAAGACGGTGTACCGGCTGGCAGTGGTGGACTCATTGGTTGCGCTCAACGGCGCCTTTTTCGTCAACGCGGCCATCCTAGTGATGGCAGCCACCACGTTCTCAGGCGGCAAGCTGGCTGAATACTCGCTGGAGTCGGCGCACCGCACCTTGACGCCGCTGCTCGGCCCTGTGGCCGGCATCGCGTTCGCCCTGGCGCTGCTGGCCTCCGGCATCGCCTCTTCGACGACAGCGACCATGGCCGGCCAGGTGATCATGGAAGGGTTCATCCACCACAAGATGAACGTCTGGCTGCGCCGGTTCATCACCATGCTCCCGACCCTGGTCATCATCGGGCTGGGCATCGATCCGCTGCGCATCCTGGTGCTGTCCCAGGTCAGCCTCTCGTTCCAGCTGCCGTTCGCGATGATCCCGCTGGTGCTCTTCACCAACAACCCGGCGATCATGGGGCCGTTCGCCAACGGCCGCGTCACCATGGCATTGGCCTGGGCCGCCACGATCGTGATCATCGGGCTGAATGCCGTGCTGCTCTACCAGACCTTTGCCGGCTAAGAACGCTGAATGAAATGACAAGCCCACTGGTGTTCACCCTGGTCATCCTGATCGTAGCCGTGGTCCTGCTCCTGAGCGAACGCCTGCGCGCCGACCTGGTGGCGCTGCTGGTCGTCGTGGCTCTGGGCATCGCCGGCATCCTGACCCCTCTGGGCCACCCGGTCAACGTACTGGTGATGGGACCGGGCGGCTACCGGTTCAGGGACTATCTCAAAGTAGGCTGGCCACTAACGCTGCTAATCTTCGGAGTGGTGCTGGTCCTACTGCCCGTCTTCTGGCCACTTACGCAGAAGTAAGGGAGTGGATGCTGGGACCCAGCGTCTTCAAGAGCGCGGAGGAATCTGTCATGCAAAACGAAGCCAACAGGGCATCCCCGGTGCAAGCGGCAGGCGTTGGCGCTTTCGATGCCGAGCGCTCCTGGAGCCAGCCGGTCGAAGCGCTGTTGGCCGCCCTCCAGAGCAGCCCGGCCGGCCTGACCGGCGACGAGGCCCGCGGTCGCCTGGCCCGCAGCGGCGCCAACAGCCTGGAGACCCGCCATCACGCACGTTGGCCCGTGCTGCTGCTGAGCCAGTTCAAGAGCCCAATCGTCCTCATCCTGCTCTTTGCTACCATTGTGTCTGCGGTCCTGCAGGACTGGGTCGACGCCGCTATCATCCTCGCCATCGTAGGGGGCAGTGCGGCGTTGAGCTTCAGCCAGGAGTACAGCGCGGGCAACGCGGCCGAGAAGCTGCGCAGCCAGATCCGTGCCAAGGCAACCGTGCTGCGTGACGGCGCAGCCCAAATCGTGCCGGCGGAGGAGGTCGCACCGGGCGACATCGTGCTTCTCTCGGCCGGCAGCCTGATCCCGGCGGATGGCATCGTGTTGGAGGCGAAGGACTTCTTCGTCAGCCAGGCCGCGCTGACCGGCGAGACGTTCCCCGTCGAAAAGCAGCCCGGCGTCGTGCCTGAGCGCGCCAGCCTGGCCGAGCGCACCAACACCGTCTTCATGGGCACCAGCGTGCGCAGCGGCACGGGACGGGCCATCATCGTGCAGACCGGCCGGGCCACCGCCTTCGGCCAGATCAGCCAGCGGCTTCAGCTGCGGCCGCCCGAGACCGAGTTTGAGCACGGCATCCGCCAACTGGGCTACCTGCTCAGCGAGGTGACGTTCCTGTTGGTGCTGGCGGTATTCGCGGTCAACGTCTTCTTCCACAAACCCGTCGTGGACTCCCTGCTCTTCTCACTGGCGCTGGCTGTGGGCCTGACGCCCCAGCTCCTGCCCGCCATCATCAACATCAACCTCTCGCGCGGTGCGCAGCGGATGGCCGGGGCCGGCGTCATCGTGCGGCGCCTGGCCGCCATCGAGAACTTCGGCAGCATGGACGTGCTCTGCACCGACAAGACCGGCACCCTCACCGCCGGGGTCGTCCAGCTGGACGGTGCGCTGGACGCGGTCGGGCAGAAGTCGGAGCGGGTGCTGCGACTCGCGAGCCTCAATGCCCACTTTCAGACCGGCCTAGCCAACGCGCTCGATGATGCGATCCAGGCCGCGACATGTGACATCGCAGGCGTCGCCAAAGTAGATGAGATCCCCTACGACTTCGTGCGCAAACGGCTCAGCGTGGTAGTGGATGAAGGGAACGGCGCCGCGCCCCTGATGATCACCAAGGGGGCGCTGGAAGGCGTGCTGGCCGCCTGCACCGCGGTCGAGGAGGGCGAGACCAGCGCACCCCTGGATGATACACACCGCACTGCGCTGCTGGCGCGCTACGCCGAGTGGAGCGGCCAAGGCTATCGCGTGCTGGGGGTCGCGACGGTCCGCTGCATGACGCCGGAGCATCCGTGCACGTATACCCGAGATGACGAGCAGGCCATGGCCTTTGCCGGGTTCCTGCTTTTCTTCGACCCACCCAAGGCCGGCGTCCAACAAACCGTGGTGGACCTGGCTGACCTCGGGGTGCAGCTCAAGATCATCACCGGGGACAATCACCTGGTCGCGATGCACACCGCCGAGGCCATCGGCCTGCCGGTGACCGGGGTGCTCACGGGCGCCGAGATCAACGACATGCGCGATGACGCGCTGTGGCAGGCCGCCGAACACACGACCCTGTTCTGCGAGGTGGACCCCAACGAGAAAGAGCGCATCATCCTGGCCCTCAAAAAGACGCGCCACGTCGTGGGCTACATGGGCGACGGCATCAATGACGCGCCGGCCCTGCACACCGCGGACGTGGGCATCTCGGTGGACACCGCCGTGGATGTGGCCAAGGAGGCTGCGGATTTCGTTCTGCTGCGCAATGATCTCTCGGTGCTGCGCGAGGGCATCCTCCAGGGGCGGCGGACGTTCGGCAACACGCTCAAATACGTCTTCATGGCTACCAGCGCCAACTTCGGCAACATGTTCAGCGTCGCGGGCGCGTCGCTGTTCCTGCCCTTCCTGGCCATGCTGCCCAAGCAGATCCTGCTGATCAACTTCCTCACCGACCTGCCGGAGATGACCATTGCCGGAGACAACGTGGACGCCGACTTCGTGCGCCGGCCGCGACGGTGGGATATCGGCTTCATCCGGCGCTTCATGCTCACCTTCGGGCCGCTGAGCTCGTTGTTCGATTTCGTTACTTTCGGCGCCCTGCTGTGGCTGACGCGTAACAATCCGGCGCGCGAAGCGCTGTTCCACACCGGCTGGTTTGTCGAGTCGATCCTGTCGGCCAGCCTGGTCGTCTTCGTGCTGCGGACGCGGGGATCGCTGCTGCGCAGCCGGCCCAGCCGCGCCATGCTAATCATGACGGCCCTTGTTGCGGCGTTGGTCGTCTGGCTGCCCTACTCGCCGCTGGCCGGGCTGCTCGACTTCCATCCCCTGCCGGCTGCCATCCTGGCCGCCATCGCCGGCATCGTGGCCGCGTATCTGGCAGCGGCCGAATTGGTCAAAGCCTGGTTCTACCACCAGACTGAAAAGCATGGTCGTTATGAAAAGTAGACTTCACATGTCCGGGCGTCCTTTTCGGGCTGCCAAGAGCACAACTGTAACCATAGCTATGCTGATCCTGCTCGCCGGACTGGCACAATGCACCCCCAACGCGTGGCCCCAGCCCGGCGCAACGCCTCTGTCCACTGCGGCCCCGCCGCAGGCCGTGACCCCCCAGCCCGCGGCGGAATTCAACGCATCTGAGCTGACCTTCAGCGCGGCGGATCGCATCCTGGTTCTCGCGCCGCACCCCGACGACGAAACCATCGGCAACGGCGGCGTGATCCAGAAGGCGACCGCCCTGGGGCTGCCGCTGCGCGTGGTCTTCCTGACCTATGGCGACGCCAACGAGTGGTCCTTCGTGCTCTACCGCAAACAGCCGGAGCTGCTGCCCGGCCAGGTGGAAGCGATGGGCCTGTTCCGCCACGATGAGGCGTTGGCGGCGGATCACATTCTGGGGTTGCAACCCGAACAGCTCACCTTCCTCGGCTATCCCGACTTCGGCACGCTGGGGATCTGGACCGAACATTGGGGCGCCGAGCCCCCGCTGCGCAGCATCTTCACGCGCGTCACGCAGGTGCCCTACGCCAACGCCTACCATCCCGGCGCGGCGTACAAGGGTGAAACCATCCTGGCCGACCTGGAGGCGCTCATCAAGGAAGTTCAACCCACCAAGGTGTTCCTCTCGCACCCGGCCGACCACAACGTGGACCATCTGGCACTCTACACCTTCACCCGCGTCGCGCTGTGGGACCTGGGGCTGACGCCGGAACTCTACCCCTACCTGGTGCACACCCCCCGTTGGCCCGAGCCGCGCGGTCTGGCGCCCACGGACACGTTGGCGCCTCCGGCCGACCTCGCCGGACAGGAGGCCTGGTGGACCTTACCGTTGAGCCAGGACGAGGTCAGCCGCAAGCAGATGGCCCTGGAGGCCCACCACACACAATACGACTCCAACGCGCGCTATCTGTCGTCCTTCATCCGCGCCAACGAGCTGTTCGGCAACACCCCGGACGCGACCCTGACCGCGCCAGACACCGAGCTGGGCCTGGAGACGGCGGAGCCCAGCACCCAGGCGCCGGACGAGCTGACCGATGCAGAGCGGGCGAAGTTCGTCGGCTTGGAATGGCGCACGATACGCCGCACAGACACCGGCCTGGTCCTGTCGGTGACACTGTCGAAGCCGCTGGCCGAGGGCGTGGCGTTCTCCGCCTATCTCTTCGGCTATCGGCCGGATCAACCGTTCGCAAGCATGCCCAAGATCCACATCAAAGTGGGCGAGTTATCCCAGGCCGTCTACGACCAGAGTCGCGAGTTGAAGAATGCTGCGGTGCAGGTGAGTCGTGACGCCCGCGATATCGTGCTGCGCGTGCCGCTGGCGCTTTTGGGCGACCCGGACCGGGCGCTTGTCACTGCGCGCACTACCCTGGGGGATCTGCCGCTCGACTCGGCGGCCTGGCGGGTGCTGAACCTGAAGGCGGATGGACGATGACCACATCTTCACGACTCGACGCCATCGATCAGTTCCGGGGCTTCGCCATTCTGCTGATGGCGCTGGCAGACTACCTGGCAGAGGTGAGCCGCGTGCCGGCCTGGCTGAAGCACGCGCCCGACGTGGGTTACACCGTCATCGACCTGATCGCGCCGCTGTTCGTGTTCGCCATCGGCCTGACCTATGGCCTCTCGTTCCGGCGGCGGCTGGCGCGCGATGGCGCGCGGAAAGCCTACGAGCACGCCGTCGTCCGCAACCTGGCGCTCATCGGGCTGGGTTTCCTGATGACGCTCGGAGGGAACCTGTCCGGGGTCTACCCCAGCACGGTCAATTGGGGGCTGCTGCAGGCCCTTGGCGTCGCGGGGCTGTTGACACTGTTTGTCATTCGCCTGCCAACTCCCTGGCGCGCGGCGGTGGGTCTGGGGTTGTTGGCTATCTACCAGGAACTTCTGAACTGCTGCTGGCTGAACGCGGTGCGGAGCGCGCCGCACAACGGACCGTGGGGTGCACTGAGCTGGGCCGGCCTGCTGATCCTGGCGACAGTTATCGCGGATTGGTATCACGCTCCTGCTCTGCGTCGGCGATGGATGCCGGGGGCGGCGCTGTTGACGCTCGCGGCCGGCCTGGCGGTCAGCCTGGTGATCCCGGTCAGCAAGAATCGCGCGTCTGCCAGCTACATCCTGATCAGCCTGGGCCTCAGCGCCCTGATCTTCCTGGGGTTCCACATTCTGAACGGAGCCGGGCTGCGCCTGCCGCTCCTGTCCGCGTGGGGCCGCAATCCCCTCCTGTTATATGTGCTGCATGGCGTCCTATTGGGTTTCTTTGCGCTGCCGCCGATCCCCGGTTGGTACGTGGATGCGCCGCTCTGGCTGACGGCGCTGCAAACGGCGGCGCTGGTGCTCAGCCTGACCTGGATCGCGTGGTGGCTCGATAAACGGCGGTGGTATATCGCGCTGTAGGGACGCGCTGCGACAGGTTGCCGCTGCGCGCAGGCGCTGGACGCCATCCTTAACGAAAACTCCCTAATCACTTTTTCCTGCTTGACAACGCGCCGCTGCGGCCTTACTATATGAGTCTGTGTTCATAAATGCACGCATTGCGTGCGCGAAAGGAGCAACTCGATGAGTATTATCGAGGTCAATCATCTGACCAAGTATTATGGCAAAGCACGCGGCATCGTGGACGTCTCATTCAACGAGGAAGAAGGCGAGATCTTTGGCTTCATTGGGCCGAACGGCGCCGGGAAATCCACCACCATCCGCCTGCTACTGTCGCTGATCCACCCGACCAGCGGCAGCGCCAAGATCTTCGGCAAGGACGTGGCCACGCACGGCCCCGAAATCCGCCGCAACATCGGCTACCTGCCCTCCGAGGTCTTTTACTATGAGGGCATGAAGGTCATTGACCTGCTCAAGTACTCCGCCAGCTTCTTCGAGGGCGATTGCACCCAGCGCCTGCAGGATCTCTCCAAGACCATGGAACTGGAGCTGAACCGCCGCATCAGCGACCTGTCGTACGGCAACAAGAAAAAGGTGGGCATCGTGCAGGGCTTACTGCACAGCCCCAAGCTGCTCTTCCTGGACGAGCCGACCGCCGGCCTAGACCCGCTGATGCAGCGCAAGTTCTTCGACCTGATCCGCGAAGAGAACGCCCGCGGGGTCACCGTCTTCTTCTCGTCGCACATCTTGGGCGAAGTGCAGCGCCTGTGCTCGCGCGTGGGCATCATCCGCGAGGGCCGCATCGCCGAGATCTCCGACATCCGCACCCTGCAGCAGAACAACTACAAGAAGGTGAGCGTGACGGCCGGCGGGCTGACCCCGGCGACCTTCGATCTGCCGGGCGTGACCAACGTGCAGACGGAGAACGGCACGGTGCGCTTCTTCTTCAAGGGCGACATCAACGCGGTGCTCCAGAAAATCAGCGGCGTCCAGGTCAGCGACATCACGATCGAAGAGCCGACCCTGGAAGAAATCTTCATGCACTATTACGAGTAGGCTGAGACCATGAACACAAACATCTTCAGATACGAGTTTCGCAGCCGGCTGAAGTCGGTGCTCATCTGGTCGCTGGGCCTGGTGTTCCTCGTCATGTTCTTCTTTTCCATCTACCCGGGCTTTGCCGACCAGGCCGCGCTCCTGAACCAGATGATGGAACGGTTCCCCCAGGAGCTGAAGTCCGCCTTCGGCCTGGACAAGATGAACATGACCACCGTGATGGGTTTTTACGGTCTCATCTTCATGTTCGCCCAGCTCTGCCTGGCGATCCAGGCCGCCAACTACGGCTTCGGGTTGGTTTCGGTGGAAGAGAGCGAATTGACGGCGGACTTCCTGCTGACCAAACCGGTCAGCCGCGTCCAGGTGCTGACCAGCAAGCTGCTCGCCGCACTGGCCAGCCTGACGCTCACCAACCTGGTCGTGTGGGTGAGCAGCATCGCGGCCATCCTGCTCTTCCGCGGCGGGCATGCGTACGAGCCGCGCACGCTGCTCCTGCTGCTGCTCAGCATCGTCATTTTTCAGCTCTTCTTCCTGAGCGTAGGGCTGGTCATTTCGCTGCTGGTCAAGCGCGTGCGCAGCGTGACGCCCTATGGCCTCGGCCTGGGCTTCGGCGCGTACGTGCTCGCTGCGTTCAGCGGCATGATCGGGGACGTCAAGCTGGAGCTGCTCACGCCGTTCAAGCACTTCGACGGGGCCGCCATCGTCAAGGCGGGCGCGTATGACGCGCCGCTCGTGCTGCTCAACGTCGCGGTCACCGTGGTGGCGCTGGCAGTGAGTTATTGGCTCTACATCCGCCGCGACATCCCGGCGGTGTCATAGGAGCATTCCTGCCATTGCTTGCAGCATCCTGAGCGGAGCCGCCGCTTTCTGGCGGCACAGTCGAAGGATGCGTCCCTTACAAGAGGCGAACGATGAACATCTTTTTTCGTGAACTGAGAGCCCAAGTCAAGTCGCTGGTGATCTGGAGTGTCATCATCGCGCTGCTGGTCATGATCGCGTCGGCCAAGTTCTCCGCCTTTGCCGGCAATCCCGACATGTTGAAGGTGCTGGATGCCATGCCGCAAGGGATGCTGGACGCCCTCAGCATGCGCGGTTTCAACCTGACCACACTGATCGGCTTTTACGGCATCATGTTTATCTACTTCGGGCTGATGGGAGCGATCGCCGCGGCCATGTGGGGCAGCGAGATTATCTCCAAGGAAGAGCGCGACAAGACGGTCGAGTTTTCGCTCGTGCTGCCGGTGTCCCGCAGCCGAGTCGTCACGGCCAAGGCGCTGGCCGCGCTGGTCATGTGCATCGCCTTTGTGCTGATCACCTGGGCGGCGTCGATCGCGGGGGCGCAGGCGTACAAGCCGGATCAGGCGTTCTACAACTTCCTGGCGCTCGAAATGCAGGCGATGTTCGCGATCGAGCTGATCTTCCTGGCCGTCGGGCTGCTGCTGGGCTGCGCCATGAAGCAGTACAAGCGCTCCGGCTCGGTCGCGGTCGCTATCATCCTGGTCACCTACTTCATGTCCGTCATCGCCGGCATGCAGGAGAAGCTGGGTTTTCTCAAGTACTTCACGCCGTTCAAGTATTTCGAAGCGAGCGAGTTGTTTCGCACCGGCGCGCTAAACGGCGCCTACCTGGCGCTCTCGGCGGCAATCATCGTCGCCTGCGTGGCCGCGGCCTACTGGGTTTACAACAAGCGCGACCTGTATATCTGAGCCCTGGTTTCTGCACTGCAACGTGCCGAGCTACGCGTCATTCGGCGAGTTGAAGTGCTAAACCGAAGACCTCAGCCTTCCCGATGATTGAACCCGAGGCAGAGGGAGGGGCAGATGACACAAAACAATCAGAAACGTCCCCGCACCGCCGCGGGTATCGCCATGCGGGCCGGCACGATCGGAGCCATCCTCCTGCTCCAGGCAGGGCTGCTGTTCGGCGGCGCAGGCCGCCTGGACTGGCGTTGGGCCTGGGTCTACCTCGGGATCTCGCTGGCCACCGTTTTGGTTGGCGGCACGATCATGCTCCGCGCCAGCCCTGAGACAATCGCGGAACGCGGACGCCCGCGGGAGATGCGGGGCTGGGACAAGGCGGTGAGCAGCGTCCTTGTTGTAGCCGGCTATCTGACACTTCCGCTGGTAGCAGGCCTGGATACGCGCTTCGGCTGGACTCACGCCCTCGGCGTTATCTGGCACTTGGCCGGCGCAGCGGTGTTAGCCGCGGGATTCGGACTGACAGTAGGGGCCATGCGCGCCAACGCGTACTTCTCCACGGCGGTACGCATCCAAGGGGAGCGCGGGCACACGGTTTGCATCAGCGGCCCGTATCGCGTAGTGCGTCACCCAGGATACGTGGGGTACGCGCTCCAGACGTTGGGCACCCCCTTTTTGCTGGGTGCATTCTGGGCCCTTCTGCCCGCGCTTGCAGCCCTCTTCGCTCTGGTGACCCGGACTGCGCTTGAAGACCGCATGCTGCAGGCTGAGCTGCCCGGCTATCGGGAGTACACCAGAGACGTCCGCTACCGGCTCGTGCCGGGCGTTTGGTAGGCCAGGAAACCCAAAAGTCGGAGGTTGTAGCCTGCCCCATCTTGCCTAACCCCACCTTGCCTATCTTGCCTATCTTGCCCACATGGAAAGCAAGATAGGCAAGGTAGGCAAGATAAGGTTACTTTATACTTAAGTATCTCTACCTTGCCTATCTTGCCACCCGCTGTTATCCGGCAATTCCCCAGACCACTGACCGGTATACCCATCGTCCAGGAGGACACCATGCAGCGTCATTTCAGTCCTCTGCGTCGCGGAGTTGTCCTGCTGCTGGCCGCCGCGGTGCTGGGGGGACCCTGCGCGCCGGCGCGCGGCGCGGGGCCAGAGGGGGCGCGGGACCGGGCCCGAATCGCTGGTTTTGCTGGGACGCGGGCAGCCCCGATGGCTGTCACAACATTCTGAGCACGGCATCCTGCGCTATCTGCCGGGAAAGGAACTGTATCTGCCGCTGGTGCTGCGATAGCTTAGAGGGTAGGGTTGCCAACTTTCGGAAAGTTGGCAACCCTGGGCTAAAGTTGGCAACCCTGGGCCAAAAATCGCACATCGCGCCACTCGGCAGTATAATACCCCATAAGAACAATCCGATGGGAGGCCCCATGATTCGCACCGTCCCCGCCACTACCAGCGAAGGGATCGAGCTCTACATTCGCACCTACTACTCGCTGCTGCGCAGCTCGGGCGACATCCGCGTCCGCTCGCTGGAGGAGACCCACGAGGGGATGCGCTCCAGCCTGCACCTGGGCGCGGAGTCGCTGGACTTCGACGCGTCCGCGTTCCTGTACGCCGCGCTCCGCCTGCCGGACTGCATCGACCGGGCGCGGCGCGTGGTGTTGGGCCAGTCGGAGGAGGTGTTCATGCGCGGCGGGCTGGGCGATGTGGCGCACTGGCTGCGGGTGGATGCGGCGGCGCGGCGCCGGCCCATGTTGTTCGACGGCGCAGACACCATCGCTGCGTTCGTCTCCAGCGTCTCCGACATCGACGACCTGCTGCCCTGCCTCGTCGCGTACCAAATCGAGTGGAACAAGCTGCACCGGCGGCTGGCCAACACGCAGTTGGGCCATGACCTGGCGGCCGGCATCGTGCGCGCGAGCGAGGTCCCGCAGGCGCTGGGCGAAGTGCTAGGGGTCAGCCCGGAAGACCTGGAACGCCTGCTGGGGGTGTGGCGGGCTGACTGGGACGGCAAGCTGGCCGCGGTGGCTGCCCGCGAGATCGATATCCGCATCACGTCGCTGGCCCAGGGGTTCAACGATTACCGCAAGGCAGCGGAGGACTGGTGGGATGACCTGGAGCGCGCGGCCGACGCCAGCTACCTGGAGTTCCGGCCGCTCTATTTCGTCTCCAGCAACCCGCACAGCCTGGCCAACCTGCTTTCCGGCTACGCGGTCAACCATCAGGAGGCGTTGGCGGCGTTCGCCCTGGAGAAGAACCCGGAAGGACTGGCGCAGGAGTGGCAAACGCTGGCTACAAGTGGCGACTTGGGCGCGCAGGCCAACTTCCTGTACTATGTCCAACGCGCCTATCTCAAGCAGGATGAGGCGAACCTGCGCGCCTGGGCCGCAGCCGAGGCCGCCGCGGGCATCCACCGCTTCGACGAGCCGCACGCGCTGGACATCAGGGCGCAAGTGATCGAGGTGCGCGAGCTGGACCCGGCCCGCTTCGATCCGCGGCTGGCCATGCCCGGCCTGGAGGCGCTGGCCGAGAGCCGCGCGCTGATCGTCAACGTGGACTATCCGCTGGGCTTCGCCGCATACCACCTGCTGTCGCAGATCGCCACCAGCGCGACGAAACTGCTGGGGGTCTACATCATGGGCAAGGCCGCCACCCTCAACGGCCGCGTGGGCGACGTGATGATCCCTAACGTGGTCTACGACGAACACTCGCGCAACACCTTCCTGTTCAAGAACTGCTTCCTGGCCCAGCACGTGGCCCCCCACCTGCTGCACGGCACCGTCTTCGACAACCAGAAGGCCGTCACCGTGCGCGGCACCTTCCTGCAGAACCGCGACTTCATGAGCGTCTTCTACAAAGAGGGGTACACTGACCTGGAGATGGAGTCGGGCCCCTACTTGAGCGCGATCTACGAGGACATCTACCCGCAGCGCTACCCGGTGAACGAAATCGTCAACCTGTTCATCAACGCGCCCTACGACATCGGCCTGCTGCACTACGCGTCAGACACCCCGTACAGCCGCCGGCAGAGCCTGCTGAGCAAGAGCCTGAGCTATTTCGGAGTGGACGCGACGTACGCGTGCAGCGTGGCGATCATGCGGCGGATTTTGGAGAATGAGGTGGCGCGGGTGGGGCGGGGGTGAAAGGGAGCAGGGGAGCAAGGGAGCAAGGGAGCGGGGGAGCGGGGGTGAAAGGGTGCAGGGGTGCAGGGGAGAAAGGGGGATGGGGAAAGATGGAGCACAAGGCAATTGTGAGTCATCATGATCTGGAGGTATACAAGCTGGCGTTCGACGCGGCGATGCGGATTTTCGAGTTGACCAAGCACTTTCCCAAAGAAGAGACGTACTCGTTGACCGACCAGATCCGACGCGCCTCGCGTTCGGTCTGCGCGAACATCGCGGAGGGGGGCGGAAGCGCCGCTATGAAGGTGCGTTTGTTGCTAAGCTGAACGACGCTGAGGGCGAGGCCGCCGAGACCCAAACATGGATTGAGTTTGCCGTCGCCTGCAAGTACCTGGAGCGGACACAGGCCGCGAGCTCTATCGCACCTACGACAACATCCTGGGCAAACTGGTCAACATGATCAATGACCCGGCGCCCTGGCTACTGCACGGTTCGGGAGGTCAGCGAAGAGGGTCGCATCAGAGATCGGGTCAAGCGTAACACGAGCAAGGAGCAGGCATAGAGTGCTCCCCTGCTCCCCTGCTCCCTTTCACCCTTGCTCCAGCGCAAGCTTCATCGCCGCGATATGTGCCGGCGTCGAGCCGCAGCACGCACCGATGTAGCTGATCCCAAGCGCCTTCATCTTCAGCGCGTACTCGGCCATTACCTCGGGCGTGCCGTCGTAATGGATGGCTTTGGTGGCGGTGTCATACTTGGGCAAGCCCGCGTTGGATTGGGCGATCAGAAACAGGTCGGCAGGCTTGACCGCGACCATCTCGGAGATGATTCGCTCGACCTCAGCGGGGCCGTTGCCGCAGTTGGCGCCGAGGACGCGCACGCCCATGTCATAGAGCGCCTTCACCGCCTGGACCGGCTTCACGCCCATCATGGTGCGGAAGTGGGTGTCGAAGGTCATGGTAGCCGCCACGGGCAGGCCGGTGGCGCGTGCGCCCAGCACCGCGGCCTCCACCTCTTCCAGCGCACTCATGGTCTCGATCAGGATGAAGTCCGCGCCGCCCTCGGCCAGCGCGGCGGCCTGCTCGGCAAACGCGATCTGCGCGTCGGCCGGCTGGAGCGTTCCCAGTGGCGCGAGGATCTCGCCGGTGGGACCCATGTCGCCGGCCACCAGCACCGGCCGGCCGGCCGCGTCAGCTACCTCGCGCGCCAGCCTGGCCCCCGCGACGTTCAGCTCATGCATGCGCTCCGTCAGGTTCTCGCGGCTCAAGCGGCAGCTCGTACCGCCGAAAGTATTCGTGGTAATCACCTGGCTGCCCGCATCCACATAAGCCTGGTAGATGCCCCGGATCACCCACGGCCGGGAGATGTTCCATTCCTCCGGCGCGCCCCCAGCACCCATCCCCGCGGCGTGCAGCATCGTCCCCATCGCCCCGTCGCCCAGAACGAACGGCCGCTCGCTCAAAAATTCAATCAGCTTGTCCATGAGTTCCTCCCCAAATACTCTCAGTCGTCAGTGGTAAGTGGTCAGGAGGCAGAGGTGCGAAGAATAGTACAACGAATCACCGGGATTAAACGAATCCGTTCCGTACATTCGATAAATCTTCAAGATTCGTCGTTATATCACGCACCACGCACCACGCACTACGCAACGACCCGCAGGTCGCCACACTACCGCACTATCGCACTACCGCACTACTTAACCATCGCCTTCGCCACTGCGACCGCTTCAGCCGCGTCCTTGCAGTAGGCGTCGGCCTCGATGTCTTCGGCAAACGCGGCGTTGAGGGGCGCGCCGCCCACCAGCACCTTGACCTGGTCCCGCAAGCCCTCTTCCTTCAACCGCTTGATGACAGTGAGCATGTAGGGCATGGTGGTGGTCAGCAGCGCTGACATGCCGAGCAGGTTGGCGTTGTGCTCCTTGATGGCCGCGATAAACTTATCCGCGTCCACGTTGATGCCCAGGTTGTGCACCTCGAAACCTGCGCCTTCCCACATCATGCCCACCAGGTTCTTGCCGATGTCGTGGATATCCCCCTTGACCGTGCCGATCACCGCGGTGCCAAGCTTGGGCACGCCGGTCTCGGTGAGCAGCGGCCGCAGGATCTCCATGGCCGCCTTCATCGCGTTGGCCGCGCGCAGCACCTCGGGCACGAAGAGGATCCCTTCGCCGAAATCCTTGCCGACGATGTCCATGCCGGCCACCAGGCCGTAGGCCAGGATCTCGGCCGGGGGGCGCTCCCACCCGATGACCTGCCGGGTGGCTTCCACGACGTTCGCGGTCAACCCGTCGTAGAGGTCGTCCTGCATGTTCTGATAGTGCTCACGCAGTTCTGGTGATAACGTTTCGAAGTTGTCTGTCATGATGCCTTGCTCCTGACCCGCACATGGGGCGCAGATTTACCTTAATAGGACACGGATAAACACAGATGCACACGGATGCTTGATTTTCTTCTCCAATTCAGGATGCCGCGCTGCGCCGGCGGTTACGAGCGACCGCGACATCGGACACGCCACGTGCTCGGCGCCAGCCGGCCGCGGCCTCCATCGCTTCCGCCAGGTGCGGGAAACTCTCAACTGCGTGCGGCAGCGGCATCGCTTCCACGAATGCGTCCTGAAAGCGCGGCTCCAGCGCGATGCCCACGTAGGTGGTCCAGCGCGCCAGCCGCCGGGCCTCCTCGCGCTCGCCCCGGTTCAGCAGCGCGATGCGCGCGCCGTCGCCGGCTGAGTTGCCCACCGCGGCCACGCGGGCCAGGTCGCAATCCGGGATCATGCCGATGACCATGGCGTGTCGCGGATCGATATAACTGCCGAACGCGCCAGCCAGCAGCACCCGATCCACTTGCGCCACCCCTATGCGCTCCATCAACAGCCGTGCGCCCGCATACAGCGCGGCCTTGCCGAGCTGGATGTTGCGCACATCGTCGCTGGTGATGACGATGGGCCGGCCGGTGCTGCTCTTGTGGGGCCAGGCCAGCACGAAAGCCGCCTTGGCGCCCTCCCAGCTCAAGCGCGGGCTGCGAATCTCCGGTGCGAACCGCCCATCCGGCGCCAGCACCCCCGCCATGAACAGCTCAGCCACCGCCTCGATGATGCCGGAGCCGCAGATGCCGGAGGCGGTGATTGGCGATTTTTGATTTGCGATTTTCGATTGAGAGCGTAGTGCGTGGTGCGTGGTGCGTAGTGCGTCTCCTCCGCTCCCCTGCACCCCCGCTCCCTCGCTCCCCCGCTCCCCCACCCACGCGTCGCTCCACGCCTCCCGCCCGATCACCTTGAACCGCACGTCCAGCGTCTCGGGGTCGATGCGCACACGCTCGATGGCGCCCGGGGCCGCGCGCATGCCGTGCCGAATCTGTGCACCCTCGAAGGCCGGGCCGGTGGGACTGGATGCGGAGTAGAGCTGGCGGCGGTTGCCCAACAGGATCTCGCCGTTGGTCCCCACGTCGATGATAAGCCAGATCTCATCCTCTGGCGCCTGGTCCGGCTCCTCGGCCAGGATCACGGCCACGTTATCCGCGCCCACGTGGCCGGCCTCCAGCGGCAGGATGTGCGCCTGTGCGCCGAGCGCCAGCATCAGCCCGAGGTCCCGCGCCTTGATGTCCACCGCGTCGCTGATGGCCGGCGCGAAGGGCGACTGCCCCAGCTCGTGCGGCGGGATGTTCAGCAGGATGTGGTGCATCACGCTGTTGCCCACCAGCACGATATCGGTGATGGCCGAGGTGCCGATGCCGGCCTCTGCAGCTGCTTGGGCGGCCAGCGCATTGAGTGCATCGACCAAAGCGCCGTGCAATGTCGCTAACCCGGCAGCCCCGTTGTCATCGCAGTAGCTGACCCGGCTCATCAGGTCTTCGCCGTACGCCACCTGCGGGTTCATCCGGCTGACTGTGGCCAGCACTGCGCCCGTGCGCAGATCGCACAGGTGCAGCGCGATGCTGGTGGTGCCGATGTCCACCGCCAGACCGAAGGCCTCTTCGGAATAGCCGGGCCGGATGCGCACCGCCTCCCGCCCCTGCCAGATCGTGACGGTCACCTTCCAGTCGCCCTGGCGCACGGCTGCCTGCAGCTCGCCCAACAGGAAGGGATCTAACCGCACGTCCTTGAGCCCGAAGCCGGCGTCCAGCTCCGCCGCGATGCGATCCCAGTCGCCGAGCTGCTGCTCCAGGGTGGGCTGCGCAGCTACTTCGACGTAGACCAGTCGAATCGCGGGATCGACCTCGATGGCCCGTTCGACCGCGGCCTTGCGCACCACCTGCTTGTGCGCCTGGCTCTCCTCGGGCACGAAGATCACCAGGTCGCCGGTCACCCGGCACGCGCAGGCCAGGCGGCGGCCAGGGAGAGTTGGGTGCTTCTCGAAATAGCGCGCCTCGCGGCTGTCGATCGCGACGAGGTGCTCGGCCGCGGAGGTGATGCCGTGCTTGGGGAAATGCCCCGCCTCCACCATCACCTGGCACTTGCCGCATGTCTGCCGGCCGTTGCAGATCGACTCGATCTCCACCCCCAAGCCGCGGGCCGCGTCCAACAGGTTCATGCCGTCGGGCACGTCGCCCTGGCGACCGGAAGGCTGGAACACGATGCGGTGGACGCGATTCAGCTCAAATGGTATGTTCACCCGTTTACTCAACGATGGAGTTAGCTGCTATAATATAATGATTGTACGCTAATCGCAGAGGTTAGGCAAACGGACGCCGAACATGGGGCGCGTTGCCGCAATCAAGCCTTCAGGCGGTCTCTATGTGCAGGCTGAAAGACCGGCTGAGGCCTCGAATCCGGGAGCGGGCCGTTTGGGCAAACGAACCCGGACCGGTCGCACAACTTGTCTCGCACTTGGTCATGGACTATAATCGGACCCGCCGGGATCCTTCACTGGGGTCTCGCCGCAACTGACTTTGGGTGGTAACCTGCTCAGGATGACTATGTGAAGCACTCAGCCTGACAGGTCCAACATCGTTTAGGAGACTCAATGCAGACAATTCTTCGTTCCAAAACCGGCGTGGAGGCCGTCCTGGGTTCCGGGCTGCCCTTCGTCGTCATCGGCGAGCGCATCAACCCGACCGGCCGCAAGATGTTGGCCGCGGAACTGCTGGCCGGCAACTTTGACCGCGTCAAGGCCGATGCCCTGGCGCAGGTGCAGGCCGGCGCGCAGGTGTTGGATATCAATGCGGGTCTCGGCGTGGCCAATGCGCATGAGCTGGAGCCCGAGGTGATGGTGCAAGCGATCGCGGCGGTGCAGTCGGTGGTCGACGTCCCGCTCTCGATCGATTCATCCGTGGTCGGCGCACTGGTGGCGGGGCTGCGGGCCGCGGGCGGCAAGCCGCTGATCAATTCGGTGACCGGCGAAGACGAGCGCCTGGAGAAGGTTTTGCCGCTGGTTGCCGAATATAAGTGCGCCGTGATCGCGATTTCCCACGACGAGAGCGGCATCAGCAACGACCCCGACGTGCGCTTCGCGGCGGCCAGGAAGATCGTGCAACGCGCCGCGACCTACGGCATTCCGCCCGAGGATATCCTGGTCGATCCGCTGGTGATGCCTGTGGGTGCGGTCCACGGCGCGGGCAAGGCCGTGCTCGATCTATCCCGCCGCATCAGCGCGGAGCTGGGCTGCAACACCACCTGCGGCGCCAGCAACGTCTCCTTCGGCCTGCCTGATCGCGAGGCGGTCAACGTCAACTTCCTGGCGATGCTGATCGGGGCCGGCATGTCGAGCGCGATCACCAACCCGTTGAAGCCGGAGCTGAAGAAGGCGTGGCTGGCCGCGGACATGTTGATGGGCCACGATCCCGACTGCCTGCGTTGGCTGCGCTACCAGCGCCAACTGGCGCGCGAAGCTGCGGCCGCGGCAGCAGGAACCACCGCCCCCGCTGCGGGCGGAGCCACGCCCGCCGATGAACGCGCCGCGCGGCGTGCGGCACGCGGGGGATGAGAATCTGTTATCATATTGAGCGAGGAGTCCTATGAATCCAGTCTTACTCAAGCTCGGCCCATTCCAGGTGCACTGGTACGGCCTGCTCATCGTTCTTGGCGCCGTCATCGCGGCATGGCTGGCCACCAAGGAGGCCAAACGCCGCGGCGAGGACCCTGAACACGTGTGGAACATGCTGACGTGGTGTCTGATCTTCGGCATCATCGGCGCACGGCTCTACCACGTCTTCTCGACCCCCACGGGCAACTTCGCGGGCTGGTCGTACTACCGCGAGAATCCCATCGAGATCATTGCGTTCTGGCACGGCGGCTTCCGCGGGTTGGGCATCTATGGCGCAGTGGCCGGCGGCGTGCTGGCCGTCGTTCTCTATTGTTTCATAAACAACCGCACGCTTGCCGGCAAGCAGACCGCCGCCGCCCGGATCTTGACCGCCCACCGGGAAACGCTTGGCAGCGAGCTGGTGCAAAAGACCCTTGCAGCCGATCTGGGGACGCTGGCCGGCATCGCAGACCAGCAGGGACGCATCGAGCTCATCAAGAAGCAAATGACGAACCTGCCGGCTGAGGCGATGGCCGCGCTCGGCAAGGTCATCGATGCCCTGGGCCTGTCAAAGCTCGTGCTGCCCCGCTGGCTGGATATCCTCACCCCCGGCCTGCTGCTGGCGCAGGCAATCGGCCGCATGGGCAACTTCATCAACCAGGAGCTGTACGGCCCGACGACCAGCCAGCCCTGGGCGTTCTACATCAACCCGAACTACCCGTGCCAGGAGCCGGCCGGCTCACCCATGGCGTGCGGCCTGCCCGAGCGGCTGACGGTAGAGGCACAGCAATGGTATGCGAAAACCGGCTTCCACCCGACCTTCTTCTATGAGGCGCTGTGGAACGTGGTCGGTTTCCTGTTGTTGTGGTTGGGTGGACGCAAGTTCGCAGGCTGGCTGCGCGATGGCGATATCATCCTGTCGTACCTGATCTGGTACGGCGCGGGCCGCTTCTGGGTGGAGATGTTCCGGCCCGACGCGTGGCGCATGGGCGTGCTGGCCACTGCGCAGTGGATCGGGGTGGGGATGGTCGTGGTTGGGATCATCGGGATTGCGATCAACCACCTGCGACCGCGGCAGAGCGCGGCGGCATAAGCGTGTAGGGGCAGGCATTCCTTCGTGGTTGAAGGTATAAGGTTCAAGGTTGAATGCAGACCTCCTTCAACCTTGAACCTTATACTTTGAACCGGCATTTGCCGTCACGGCAGATCTACCGAGGAATGCCTCGCCCCTACTCTCACACCCTTACCGGCGCGCCCTCGGCAGCACTGCGATAGAGCGCATCCAGGATTTCCATCACCCGCACCCCCTCTGCGGCCGTGGCGATGTGCGGCTTGTCGCTCAGGATGCAATCCACGAAGTGGACCATGGACTTGGGCACGGCCTTTGTCGGGCCGTGCAAGGCCATGTTGTAGTGCGAGTCGTTACGCTCCAGGTAGATCTCTGCCTCGAACGTGTAGCCTTCCTCGACGTTGCGCTGGACCAGCCCGGCCTTCGTGCCGTAGAGCCGCGTCTCCATCAGCTCGCGCTCGCTGATGTTCGCCGCCCATGACGCTTCGACTACCAGCGATGCGCCGTTGTCAAAAGCGATCATGCCGGCGGCGAGATCCTCCACGTCGTAAAGCGCACCCTGCCGCGCAGCCAGCTCCTTCGCAATATGATTGTACGTTCGGCCCAGCACCCAGACCGGCCGGGGATAGCCCATCAGCCAGAGCGCCAGATCGAGACGATGAACGCCCAGGTCGATCAGCGGTCCGCCGCCGGCAAGCGCCTGCTGGCCGAACCAACCGCCGAAGCCGGGGAGCCCGCGGCGCCGATGCCAGACCGTCCGGCCAAAGTAGATGTCGCCCAGCAGCCCGGACTCCACCTCGGCCTTCATGGCGAAACTCTGCTCGGTGAAGCGCCACGAGAAGTTGATCATCAGCCGCTTGCCTGCCGCCTCGGCGGCCGCCTGCATCTCTCGCGCCTCCGCGGCGTTCATGGCCATCGGCTTCTCGCACAACACATGACAGCCGGCCTGCAGCGCGGCCAGCGTCAGATCGCGATGATACTTGTTGGGCGTGACAACGCTAACCACGTCAAGCTGTTCGCGGGCCAACATCTCCTCGGCCGATGCATAGCGCGCAGGCACGCCGTACTTATCGCCGATCGCGGTGCGCCGCGCAGCGTCAGGCTCGGCAACTGCCACCACCTCTGCCTGAGGGTGCGCCTGATAGCCCGCGATATGGAACGCGCCCATGCCCAGGCCGATAATGCCGATACGCAGTTTGTCCATGCCCCTACTCCAGCGGCGTCTTGGCGTTGGGGGCCTGCTTCAGATCGCGAAACCCAACCACGTTGACCGGCGCAGCCCAGCGCACGGCGTTAGCAAGCACCTGGCGCACCTCTTGCTGGTAGTAGATCGGAAAGGTCTCGTGGCCGGGTGAAAAATAGAAGAGTTTGCCGCGGCCGCGATAATACGCGCAGCCGCTGCGAAACACCTCGCCGCCCGGATACCAGGAGATGAAGACCAGTTCGTCGGGCTGCGGGATGTCGAAATACTCGCCGTACATCTCGGTGTGCGGAACCTCAAAATAGGGCCCCAACCCCTCGGCGATCGGATGGCCGGGCGCGACGGTCCACACCCGCTCTTTCTCGCCCGCTTCGCGCCAGATGAGCGAGCAATGGGTGCCCATCAGGCGCTTGAAGATCTTGGAGTAGTGTGCAGAGTGGAGGGCGATCAGGCCCATCCCCTCCAGCACGCGCGCCTGGACCTTGTCGACGATGGCGTCGCTGACATCGCCATGCGCCATGTGCCCCCACCAGAGGAGCACATCGGTGTGCGCCAGCACCTCATCCGTGAGGCCGTGCTCCGGCTCATCCAGCGTGGCCGTGCGGACAATCATGTCTGACTGCGCCGCCAGATGCTCGGCGATGGCGCCATGGATCCCCTGCGGATAGACCGCGGCGATTTCGGGGCTCTTTTTCTCATGCCGCCCCTCATTCCAAACAGTAACGCGAACGATGGTCATACATTGCTCCTTACGAATAATGATGTAGGGGCGAGGCATTCCTCCCACGACACGCCGTTACGGCAAATCCCTCGTGCAATGCGCAACCTCCCGTTAAGGCACATCCACCGAGGAATGCTTCGCCCCTACTATTTCACAAACACCCGATACCCCCACGGCGCCAACGTCATCTCGGTCGCGGCGTCCAATGCCACTGTCTCCCCGCTGAAGAAGTCGGTATACGTCCCGTGATGGAGGTTTTCCACAAAAGTCACCGCCTGTGCCTCGGCCGAGAAATTGATCACGACAAAGACTTTGTCGCGATCATTGCGGCGCACAAAGCTGAACACCTTGGCTGGCGCGCTGTTAAAGACGTTGATCATGCGCGCGCCCCAGGCCGCGTTCCACAGCGCGGTGTTCGTCCGCTTTAACGCGAACAGCTTCTTATAAAGATCGCCCAACGGATGGGGCCGCCATTCGATCGGGTCCCGCTCGAAGAACGCGAGCGCCCGCGGATTGCCGGCCTCCTGCCCGCTGTAGATCATGGGCAGCCCCTCGCCCACCACCGAGAGCACGATGGCCGCCTCCAGACCGTCGCCAAAATTCTCGAATTCGGTCCCCTCCCACGCGTTCTTGTCGTGGTTGCTGACGAACATCATGCGCATGATGTCGTGCGGGAACGCCTTCTCATTCCAGGAATAAAAGATGTAGAGGTTGTTCACGTCGGCCCGGCCCATGCAGAGCTGGTGCACCGCATCCCACCAACTCCAGGCGTAAGTCATGTCAAACGCTTCCTCGTGGAGATCGCGCGATTCCCATTCCGCCAGCATGAAGACCGGCTTAATGGCGTCCAGCTCCTTGCGCACGTTCTCCCAAAAATCGGTGGGCACGAAGCCGGCCACGTCGCAGCGGAAGCCATCGCAGTCGACCTCAGCCACCCAATACTTCAGCGCCTCGGTCATGTATTGCCGCACGGCGGGCTGATCATAGTCAAGGTCAATGATGTCGGGCCAATCCCACCACGGCGTCGGGCGAAAATCTCCCTTCCAGTCGCGCGCGTACCACTCCGGATGCTCCTCGACCAGGAGATTATCCCAGGCGGTATGATTCGCGACCCAATCGAGGATGACATACAATCCCAGCGCGTGCGCGGCCTTGACAAAGTGCTTGAGGTCCTCCAGCGCACCGAACTCCTGGTTGACGCTATAGTAATCGCGCACCGAGTAAGGGCTGCCCAGCGTCCCTTTGCGATTCACCCGGCCGATCTCCTGCACCGGCATCAGCCACAGGATCGTCACGCCCAACTCCTTCAGCCGGGAAAGGTGCGCTTCCGCGGCCTTGAAGGTGCCCTCCGGGGTGAATTGGCGGGTGTTGATCTGGTAGATAGCGGCATTCTTGCTCCACTCCGGGTGCTTAAGCCGGACGGGTGGGATCGGACGGTAGGAGTCGAGAGCAGGCATGACAGGATCTCCTTCACAAACATGGAAGCTGAAAAGCGGACCGTGAGAGATAGTATCGATGAGATGGGAGAGCGTGTCAAGATGCACAGAGCCGGCCCCACGGATATCTAGACCCAACTTCGCTCCCCAGGCTACCCCCAGGAGGATTGGGAAGCCAAGCTACGGAAAACCAACCTCAAAAACGTGACAATCGATACATATATGCAGTATCCAGTATCTTCATCCGGAGGCAACCTATGTCCACTACCGTGACCCTTAGCATCCCCGCCATCTCGTGCGGCCACTGCGTCATGACCATCAAGCGGGAGACCAAGGAGCTGCCCGGCGTGCTGGCCGTCGAAGGCGACCCGCAAGCCAAGACCGCCACATTCACGCTGGAAAACGAAGCCGCCCTGTCCGGGGTCAAAGAGACCTTGGTCGAGATCGGATACCCCGCGGCATAAGCGCGCTTCCAGAGGTTCACCTTGTGTAACCTTTGTCGTTGACACAAACCGCGTTTCGATGTTATACTCTCGTCCGCAAGCCAGCAGCGAAACTCGTGGGCCGGAGGATGAATGGCCGAAGACTATACAATTCTGAAGGGCGCCGTATCGACCAGTAGAGCCAACAGCAAGATCAAATTCATCGTGGGCGGAGCCGTCATCGTCCTGTTGATCGGCTGGTTGATCGGCTCGTCGATCTCTACCCAGGGCGCCTATTTCCGCGAAGTGGGCGAGGTGCTTAATCAGCAGACAGCGCTGACCGGCAAGAGCCTGCGCGTGAGCGGCAAGATCGTCACCGAGAGCATCCAGTACGACGCAGCGAATCTCGACCTGCGGTTCAAGATCTCTGACCCGGCTGATGCCACCAAACAGTTGCCCATCCACTTCCACGGCGTTCAACCCGACCAGATCACCCGGGAGAACACCGAAGCCATCGTGGAAGGCACCATGGGCCCCAATGGCTCCATGGAGGCCAACAACCTCCTGCTCAAGTGCCCGTCTCGCTATGAAGAAGGGGTGCCGAAGGATTACGAAGAGGTCAAGGTCGAAGCGGTAAAGTGATTATAGTCATTGCGAGCGGCGTCCGGCCTGCTGTTCGCCGGACGGAGCGAAGCAATCTCGCGCATGGAGGGGATTGCTTCGGGCCATCGCCCTCGCAATGACATGGTAGAAGAGTTCCTGCAACACAAGTCAACCTCCTAAAGACGGTCGCCTGCCGGGCGGGTGACCGTCTTTATGTCGGAATGGAAAGAACACCCTATGCAAGCTCAACCGAGAACGGCTCACCCTGCACGCCTCCTCATCACCGCCGGGCTGCTGCTACTCCTCCTCCTGGCCGGCGTCCTGGCCGCTTCGGCGGCGCCCCTGGGCCAGGACGAGTCGACCAGCCCGCCGCAACCGCTGGAGGGCAAGACCAGCTACCTGACGAACTGCGCGTCATGCCACGGTGTATCCGGCCAGGGTGACGGGGCGTCGGCCAGCGGGCTCAGCGTGAAGCCTGCCGCCCTGGGCCAATACGACGTCATCGCAGAGCGGTCGCTGCTGGAGCTGTTCGACATCACCAAGAACGGCCGGATGCAGCAGATGATGCCGCCGTGGAAGAACCAGTTGAGCGACCAAGAAATCTGGAACACGGTGGCGTATGCGTGGAGCCTGCATACCTCGGCGCAAGAGATCGCCGCGGGCGCTGCGGTCTATGCGGCCAACTGCGCAACCTGTCACGGCGTCGACGGCAAAGGCACACAGGCCCGCCCCGACCTGACGGACTTTGACGCCACCTCAGGGGTGAGCCAGGCCACCTGGGTTGCGTCGGTGGCCAAGGGCAAGGGCGCCATGCCCGGTTTCGAGGGCAAGCTGGCCGAGGCCGACCGCCGCGCGGCAGTGGCGTACGTGCGCACCCTGTCGCTGGGCGGGCCGTTGTTCCGCGCAGCGCTGGCCCCTGGCAGCGGCGTCATCAGCGGCACGGTCATCAACGGCACCAGCGGCCAACCGCTGCCCAACGCGGTGGTGGAGCTGGGCATCTTCGACCAGGCGTCGCTGCTGGAGCAGCGGACGGCCACGACCGATGCCGCCGGCCTGTATCGTTTCACCGAGCTACCCACCGATCCAGAACTCTCCTTCGCAGCGCGCGTCGAGTATCCCGTCGGGACGGCCTATGGCACGGACAACGTCAGCTTCGAGGCAGGCCAAACCGCCATGGATCTGCCGATCAGCGTCTACGAAACCACGGATGATCCCAGCGGCGTGCGCATCGAGCGCGTGCATTTCATCATCGAATTTGACGCCGCCGTGCCGGGGCAGGCGCAAGTCGCCGAGCTGATGGTCTTCAGCCTGGATGGGAACCGGGCGTATGCGGGGAACAGCAGCGGCGTGCTGAGCTTCGAGCTGCCTGCCGGCGCCGCCGATCTCACCATCAACGATGAAGCACTCGGCGGCCGCTTCGAGGCCACCGCCAACGGCTTCGTGGACCGACTGGCCCTGACACCCGGCCAAAATGTGCGCCAGCTCCTCTACCGCTACACCCTGCCCTACACCGGTAACCGGTTGGATTTCAAACGCACGCTTCCCTACGCCACCGCCAATATCAACGCGCTGGTCACCAATATCGGCCAGCAGGTGACCAGCCCGCAGCTGATCGACCAGGGCGTGCGCGACGCCATGGGCCGCAGTTACTATAGCCTGTTGGGCCAGAACCTGCCCGCGGGGCAGGAGGTCGCTATCAACATCGCAGGGCTCGCTGGGATTGGCACGGCCGGCGCGACCGCAGCCGCGGGGACGGCAGCCAACAGCGCACCGATCAACCGGGGCCTGCTCTTCGGTCTGCTCGGCCTGGCGGCCGCCGCTGCGGCCACACTTGTCGTGCTGACGATGCAACGCAGCAGCAACGCACCGGGTGCCGCTCCAGCCATTCCCGCCGACAGCGATGCGCTCGTCGATGCGCTAGCGCGGCTGGACCAGGTGCATGAGGCCGGCAAATTGACGGACGCGGCCTATCGCGACCAACGGCTGCGTCTTAAGGCGCGACTGCGCGACCTGCTGAACAAGGAAGGTCAGGGGTGAGCGACCAGACCCGCGCGGCACAACCGGCGCCGGCCGAGATCGCCATGATCGAGGTGCACAACCTCACCAAGGCGTTTGGCAGCAAATACGCGCTGCGCGGGATCAACCTGCGCGTGATGCCGGGCGAGTCGCTGGTGCTGTTTGGGCCCAACGGCGCGGGCAAAACGACCCTCGTGCGCATCCTTTCCAGCCTCAGCCGGCCGTCGAGCGGCACTGTCCGCATCGGCGGGCTGGATCTGGCTACGCACGCCGACGGCATCCGGCGCTACCTGGGCGTCGTTTCCCACGCGCCGCTGCTCTATGACAGCCTGTCGGCTGCCGAAAACTTGCGCTTTTTCGCCGGGCTGTATGGAATGTCCAAGCCGGAGGCGCGCATCGCTGAGATGTTAGAGAGGGTGGGCCTGGCCGCACGTCGCAACGACCTGGTGCGCACCTACTCGCGCGGCATGGTGCAACGGCTGGCGATCGCCCGCGCGCTGCTGCACGATCCGGAGCTGCTGCTCCTGGACGAGCCCGATACCGGCCTGGACCCGCAGGCGGCCGAAATGCTGCACGGGCTGCTGGCGGAATTGAGCGGGCGTCCTTCGACTGCGCTCCGCTCCGCTCAAGATGCTGGGGAGCAAGGGGGCGGGGGAGCAGGGGAGCAGGGGAGCGAGGGAGCCGGGGAGCGACATAGGCGCACGATCGTGACGGTGACGCACAGCCTGGAGCGCGGGCTGGCACTCGCCGATCGCGTCGTCATTTTGGCTGCGGGACGCGTGGTGTACAACGAGTCGGCCGCAGGTCTCTCGCCTGCGGCTTTCCGACCACTGTATGACCTCCACGTGGGAGGCGGCCGATGAGGTTCTGGAGAGCGGTAGCCGCCATCGTCTGGAAGGATATCCGGGCCGAGCTGCGCACCAAGGACATCTTCAGCAGCATGTTCGTCTTTGCGCTGCTGGCCGTGATCGTCTTCAACTTCGCGTTCGAGCTGCGTGTGCCGTCCATGAAGATGGTGGCGCCAGGAATCGTGTGGGTGGCGATAACTTTTGCGGGCATCCTGGGACTGAACCGGGCTTTCGTCATCGAGCAGGACAAGGGCAGTTTCGCCGGCCTGCTGCTGGCGCCGGTCGACCGCTCGGCCATCTATTTCGGGAAGATGCTGGGAAACCTGGTCTTCATCCTGATCGTAGAGATCATCCTACTGCCGTTGGTGATGGTTTTCTTCAACCTGTCGCTGTTTACGGGGCCGCACCTGCTGGCGATCTTCCTGGGCACCTTCGGGTTCGCGGCCGTCGGCACCATCTTTTCGGCCATTGCGGTCAATACTCGCGCGCGCGAGGTGATGCTGCCGATCCTGCTCTTCCCGGTCCTGCTGCCCGTGCTGATCGCCGGCGTCAAACTCACCGGCGGCTTGCTCGACGGTGAGACGTTGGCATCGCTGAGCAACTGGCTGCGACTCATTGCGCTGTACGACATCGGTTTTACGGTGCTGGCTTACTTGACCTTCGGGTTCGTGGTCGAAGAGTGATATATACGCGCGGATAATGTCCGAGCATCGAGGCTGTAGCCGGCGAAGCGAGGGATACGCTCCATGCGGGAGACCGGCTGAAGCCTCGATTCCAGATCGAAGAATTCGGATTTATGGAGGAGCTGTCTATGGCTCGATCTAGTCGAGGATTGATCTTCTTCACCGCCCTGGCGGCAGTCGCCATCCTGGCCGCCGCGATCATGGCGCTGGTTGTAGCGCCCGACGCCGCAGGGTTGACCCGCAACGAGACGTTCGCGCAACGGATCATCTACTTCCACGTGCCCAGCGCGTGGGTCAGCATGCTGGCATTCGGCGTCACCATGGTCAGTAGCGTCGGCTACCTCATCACCAGTAAACGCAATTGGGATAGCCTGGCCCTGTCGTCGGCAGAGATCGGGCTGGCGTTCACCCTGGCCGCGACCGCCAGCGGCTCCATCTGGGCCAAGCCGGCGTGGAACGTCTGGTGGACCTGGGACCCGCGGCTGACCACCTATACCATCGTCTTCCTGCTGTTCGTGGCCTACTTCATGCTGCGCAGCGCGATGGACGACCCAGCCCGGCGAGGACGATTTGCCGCGGTCTATGGCATCTTCGCGTTTCTCAGCGTGCCTATTACTTTTATGTCAATTCGATGGTGGCGCACAATCCACCCCGTGCTGATCGATGCAAACCAGGGCTTCGGCCTGTCGCCCAATATGATGCTCGCCTTCTTCTTCTCCCTTGCTGCGTTCACCCTGCTCTATGTCGCGCTGCTGATGAACCGCTATCGGGTGGAACAACTCAGGGAACAGGTGGAGACGCTGAAGGAACTGGCGGGGTATTGAGCGGAGGACAGGGGTGCGTGGTTCGCCATTCGCTACAGGAGTAGAGTCGCATGAACTTCATGATTGCTGCATACTTGGTCATTTGGCTGGCTTCGTTCGTGTTAATCTTCAATATGGTGCGCCAGCAGGCCGCACTCCAGCGCGATATTGCGACGCTGAAGGAACTGCTGGAGAACAAGCAAGCGCCGAATTGAACAACCAATAAGGTGGAGAGAAGTGCTATGACCACTGCGGGGCGCTGGCAGACCTTTTCGCACGCGTTGGCCTTCGTGATCGGCTTCAGCCTGGTCTTTGCGCTGCTGGGCGCGTCCGTGGCGTTTATCGGCAACAGCATCAACGCGTTCCTGCCCACGTTCGTGAAGATCGGCGGAGCCATCCTGATCGTATTCGGCCTCCAGGTAGCGGGCGTCCTGGGCTGGATCGCAGAACGGCTGCGCAAGACGGGCCGCGATGACAACCCGCTGGCTGCGGCCTACATCGCCTTCACCGATGTGCTGGGCCGCGTGATGTACACCGAAGGTCGCGTGCAAGCCCGGGTCGACCGGCGCTGGGGCTATCTGTCATCCGCGCTGATGGGTGTCTTCTTTTCCGCAGGGTGGATCCCGTGCGTGGGGCCGGTGCTGTCGGCGATCTACCTGCTGGCGAGCAACACGCAGACGGCCGGTCAGGGCGCGCTGCTGCTCCTGATCTATTCACTGGGCCTGGGCATCCCCTTCTTGCTCACCGGTGCAGCGTTCAGTACGATGACGGGTTGGCTGCGCCGGGTCAACCGCTACCTGGGGGTGGTCTCCAAAATCACCGGCCTGTTTCTGATCGGGGTGGGTATCCTGCTCTTCATGGACAAGTTGGCGTGGATCACCATCTTATTCCAAAGCTGGTTCGGCACAGGGCTGGCGACCGTGAAGTTGGGCGCCACAGACCTGTCATCTGCAGTCAGCATCCCCATTGCATTCCTGGCTGGCTTGTTGTCATTTCTTTCGCCCTGTGTGCTGCCGCTGATCCCGGCCTACATCGGGTATTTGAGCGGCACGGCTGTCGCGGGTCCGGCAAAGGCCGACGTATGAGATTGCTTCGGGGCTGCAGCCCGACGCAATGACTGACTGATTGGAGATTTGATGGGTGTAGATGTACGTTTGCCCGAGGGAGGCAGGCCCGCGCGGGTGGCAGGGGCGATCGACCGGCTGGCTCGCTGGCTGGCGCGCCACTGGCTGGCCACGTTCAACATCTTCGTAGCCATCTTCATCGGTCTGCCCTTCCTGGCGCCTGTACTGGCACACGTTGGCGCGGCCGGCCCCGCCCGATTGATCTACGCGATCTACGCTCCGACGTGCCACCAACTGCCTGAGCGCTCGTTCTGGCTGTTCGGACCAAGAGCCGTGTACACGGTGCCGGAGCTGGAATCCGACGGTGCTCCGCTCGCCGGACTCAACATTCTGCAGCGCCAGGCCCTGCGTTTCGATGGTCTGCCGGCGATCGGCTACAAAGTAGCCATCTGCCAGCGCGATATTGCCATCTACGGCGGCCTCCTGCTCAGCGGCATGCTGTTCGGCCTGCTGCGAAGCAGATTGGCTCGCAGCAGAGGCAAGCTGCCCAAGCTGCCGATCTGGCTCTTCTGCCTGCTTCTGGTCCCCATGTTCCTTGATGGTGCGACGCAGCTGGTGGGCTGGCGGGAAAGCTCCTGGATGTTGCGGCTGGTGACGGGAGGGCTGTTCGGGTCAGCAGTGGTATGGCTGGCCTACCCGTATGTGCAGGAAGCAATGGAAGATATCCTGTTTAACGATGGCACCCAAACTGGACAAAAACCGCCATCTGCGGTATAAATGAAATGTTGGCCGGCCAGCACGTCTGGCGCGGCCAACTTGCTGTCATATTCGCCCTGCGGCGGCCCCGGCCGTTGCAACTATCATTCTTGGTGACCTTGGAGAGTACGGAGGCTATTAGTGCCAAACCTGAAGAAGAACCCATCTGCGCTCAAGTGCGTGCGTCGTGATGCGCGCAAGACCGTTTACCGCGGCGCCGTCCGCGCCAGCGCCCGCACCCATATCAAGAGGTTTCATGCGCTGCTGACCGCTGGCAAAATGACCGAGGCCGGCCAGGCACTGCAGACCGCTGTCCGCGCGTTGGATAAAGCCGCCGAAAAAGGCGTGTTCCATAAGAACAACGTTGCACGCCGTAAGTCCCGGCTGATGAGCGCGGCGAATAAGGCCAGGAAAGCTGTCTGAGCCTGGTTCTTTACCTGCTACGGATACCAATCGGCACTCCTAAGTGCCGATTTTGGTTTCTGGCAGAATCGGATTGAATCGGGGAGGAGTAAGGTTCAAGTCTCTGAAGAAACAACCAGCTTGTACCCAACTCCGCGGTGGGTCAGCAGCAACACTGGATGGGTCGGATCGGCTTCGATCTTCTCGCGCAGCCAACGGATATGGACGTCGAGGGTGCGAGTGTCACCCAAATAACGCGTCTCCCAGATCTCCTTCATCAAGTCCTCGCGCGAGACAACTTGGTTGGGACGCTGAATGAACAGAGCCAGGAGCTGGCACTGCTTGGGCGTCAGATGAATCCGGCCCTGGGAACCGACGACAACACGCGAGATCAGGTCCAACTCAACGCCGCCAGCCAGCAGCACGTGAGGGGCCACCCGGTCCAGCAGCTTACGCATCGTATCGCGCAATTTGCGCGCCGTAAACGGCCGGCTCAGGCGCTCTTCGCACTCAATCTGCGCGCCCTCCCCGTGATCGACGATGAGAAGCCGTTTGGCCTGCGGTAAGCGGCTGCCTAACAGACGACAGAGACGGTCGCCCGAGAAATGGCTGTTGAAGGTGTTGATTACAACGATATTGGGCCGCAGCTCGCGAGCCATCTGAAGGCCGACGGTCTGGGTGCGTGCGAAAGCAATGACGGCGCCGTCTGCCTGAAGGTCTTGCCACACCTTCTCATAGTGGCTGTCCAGTCGCCCAATATAGAGCACCTGGGTTGGACTGCTACCGGCGCTGCGAACCATCGCTCCCCCTCTGTTTCACCAAGATGACATGCACACCCATTATAGCGCAGACGCAGCGAAAAAGCAACAGGGTTGACCGTTGAACATGCTCGTGGTAGAATAGTCATTAACATGCCTTCCCGACCTGCCAGCGATGCCTCGGTGACCCCGAAGGTTGTCGTCGTCATCCCCACCTACAACGAGGCCGACAACTTGCCCGGCTTGGTAGCTGAGTTGCACGCGCTTGCGATCCCCAATTTATCAGCACTGATCGTTGACGACAATTCACCCGATGGCACAGGCCGCGTCGCCGACATGTTAGCCGAACGCCTGCCAGGTGTGATTCAGGTCTGCCATCGACCAGGCAAGGAGGGGCTGGGCCGGGCCTATATCGCAGGCTTCACCCAGGCCCTGGCAGCGGGCGCCGGCGCCATCGTCCAGATGGACGCCGATTTCTCTCACCCGCCTCCGACAATCAGAACTATGTTGGACCTACTGGGTGATTACGACGTCGTAGTGGGATCGCGCTACGTGTCCGGCGGACAACTGGATGAACGCTGGAGTTGGTGGCGCAGATTCTTGAGTTGGTGGGCCAACGAAGTATGGTCAAGAGGCATTCTCCGATTGAAGACCAAGGACATCACTGCCGGCTTCAAGTGTTGGCGCCGGGCGACTCTCGAAGGGATCGGCCTGGAAAACGTTACCTCAAATGGCTATGCATTCCAGGTCGAGATGGCCTACCTGACCGAACGGCTGGGGTATCGGGTCAAAGAGATCCCAATCTATTTTGAGGACCGGCGCATTGGCAAATCAAAAATGAGCATTCCCGTAAAAATCCAAGGCGCGCTGGATGTCTTCCATATCTGGTATCGACATCGGCAGGTGCGCCGGCGAGTTCCGCAAGACATGCCAGCTTGATGCGGCGCTGTCTGCGGCGCTGTCTGCGGCCCGGAGCAACTCCTTGAAAACCACGCGCAAAGTCGATGCGGGCGTCCTGCGCGATGCCGCTATCGTCCTCTTTTTACTGCTGCTGCCGCTCCTGTGGTTCGCACCACAGGCACTTGGAAATCGGACGCTGCTGCCGGCCGACAACCTGTACGCTTTCGAGCCGTGGCAAACGGCCGCGGCAGAACTGGGCGTCGAGACGCCGCACAACGCCCTGATCAGCGATCTGATCCTGGAAAACTACGCCTGGAAATCGTTCATCCGAGAAGCGCTGCACAACGGCGACCTGGCCGGGGTGCTGTGGAGCCCGCGCCTGTTCGCCGGCGCGCCGTTCCTGGCTGCCGGCCAGCACTCGAGCCTCTACCCGCTCTCCATCCTGTTCTACCTCCTGCCGCTGTGGCGCGCCTACGGCATCTTCACGTGGCTCCAGTTGGGCCTGGCCGCCATCGGCATGTTCATCTTTGGCCGCGTCCTGGGCTTGCGCCGGACAGGGGCCACCTTAGCAGCCGTAGCATTCACGTTCTCCGGCTTCTTCATCGTCAGCGTTAACTTCACCATGATCATCGCCGCGGCTGCCTGGCTGCCGCTCATTCTGGCCATGATCGAAGTGATGGTGCGGCATGCAGCACAGAGTGACCGCAGCGTCTATTCGCCGGCGCCTTACGTCGCGGCGGGTGCGCTTTTTCTCGGCATCTCCGTGCTGGCCGGCCACGTCGAAATCACCTATTACACCCTGATGGTCAGCGCGTTTTACGCAGCCTGGCGGCTGATCGGCCTATGGCGCAGCCAGCACAATTGGCGCTCCCCCCTGCGCCTGGCCGGCTGGCTGGTGCTGATGATCGCGCTGGGCCTGGCCTTGGGCGGAGTCCAGCTCCTGCCGCTGTACGAGCTGGTGACGCAAAGCTTCCGCGAGGGCTCCGCCAGCCTGCAGCAGGTGCGCGATTGGGCCTGGCCCAGCCGCCAGATTGTCACCTTCCTGCTGCCCGATGCGTTTGGCAACCCAACTCACCACGCCTACTTCGATATCTGGCAGCGCACCTGGACTCCAGTCACCCAAAATGCGCTGGGCGAGCCGCTGCGCACCATCGACTGGGGCGTGAAGAACTACGTCGAGGGCGGGAACTACCTGGGAATCGGGACGCTGCTGCTGGCAGTGGTGGGGGTGGTAGCCGGCTTGCGGGTTCAAGGTTCAAGGTTCAAGGTTGCAGGTTCCGAGTCGAGGGTGGGAAAACCATCGGTTGGTGAGTCACCTTCAACCTTCCAAACTTCAACCTTCAACGTCTGGCCCTTCGTCGTCCTGGCCGTGCTCTCGCTGCTTTTCGCGTTCGGCACGCCGTTGTACGCCATCCTCTACTATGGGCTGCCCGGCTACAGTCAGTTGCACTCGGCATTCCGTTGGGTGTTCCCCTACACGCTGAGCATGGCGGTGCTGGCAGGGTATGGGCTGGATTGGGTTCAAGGTTCAAGGTTCAAGGTTGAAGGTGGCAGCAACGATCCGCGACCCTCAACCGTCAACCGTCAACCCTCAACCTTCAACCAGATCCTCGGTTGGCTGGCTGGCTTGGCCGGCGCGGGCGCGCTGGTGGTGGTGCTGATCAGCATCATCGCGCCTGGGCCATTTGTTGCGCTGGGCGAGCGACTGCTGGCCGGGTCCGACCTGGCGCGACAGTTCGGCTATGCCAACGGCGCGGTGGCCTGGAGCCACCAGGCGCTGGGGCTGGCACGCTTTGGGGCGATGGCGGTGCTGGCGGGCGGTCTGTTGGTGTGGGGAACACGGAGACGAGGGGACAAAGAAACAAAGAGACAAGGAGAGGAGGAGACAATCGCTCCGCCATCTTCCGCTCTCCCACTGTCCCACTCTCCCACTCTCCCTCTCTCTCTCTCCTTCATCGCGCTCGTCATTCTCGACCTTTGGCTCTTCGGCCACAGCTTCAACCCCGCGACCGATCCCAAGCTGCTGAACTACACGCCGCCCGTCATTGAATTTCTGCAAGGCCGGCAGGACGACGCCCAACCCTGGCGGCTGACCAGCTTCGACGCCCCTGGCGAAAAGGTTCTGAATGCTAACTCCGCCATGCGCTATGGCCTGGAAGATGTGCGCGGTTACGACTCGATCATCCCCAAGCAGTACGTCGCGTACATGCGCCGCATCCAGCCGCAGGACGACCTGCTGTACAACCGGATCGCGCCGATCTACACGCAGATCGACGGCCAGTCCAATTACGACGCGCTGGACAACCCGCTGCTCGATCTACTGGGCGTCCGTTATGTCGTTACGACCCACACCATCCCCAACGCCGGCTACGAGCTGGTCTACGATCGGGAAGTGAAGGTCTACGAGAATACGGGCGCGTTCCCGCGCGCCTTCATCGTGTCGGAGGCGGTGGCCGCGGCCGATCAGACCGCGGCGCTGGACCTGCTGCAAACGATCGACCCTGCGCAAATCGTGGTCCTCGAGGGTATGGCCCCGGAAGCACTCCCCTCCTCAGCTTCGCCAGAACTGCGTGAGGCGCGCATCAGCCAACGCGGCAACCGCGAGCTGTTCGTCGATGTCAATATCAGCGACCGGGGCTGGCTGGTGCTCACCGACAACGCCTTCGAGGGCTGGAAGGCATATTTGCGGCCTTTCGGCGTTAAAGGCGAGGGGGTGGATTCCGAAGGCAACGCCATCGAGCAGCAACTGCCGATCTACCGCGCGGATGGCACGTTCCGGGCGGTCTATCTGCCGCAGGCAGGACAATGGACCGTACGCTTTGTCTACTCGCCGCGCAGCCTGCTGCTGGGGCTCTATCTCTCCTTCCTTGCAGGCGTGACGCTGCTGCTGCTGGGGGGCTGGTGGGCGTGGCGCCGCTTCTATCGCGGGGAACGCAGCGAAGTGGGCACGGTCGCCAAGAACAGCGCGGTGCAAGTCCTGATGTCGCTGATGAACAAGGGCATCGACTTCGCGTTCGCCATGCTGCGTCTGCGCGTGCTGAGCCCGGCCGGCGAAGGCAGCTACGCGTTCACCATTGCATTCTACGGCATCTTCGAAATCGTCACGCGTTTCGGACTGGGCACCCTGCTAACACGGGATGTCGCGCTCGACCGGAGTCGGGCGCGCAGCTATCTCTACAACGTGGTCGCTTTGCGGACATTGTTGTGGCTGGTCAGCCTGCCGCTGATGATATTGGTGGCGATCTTCTATCGCGTCGCCCTGAATCAGCTTACCGCCGCCGAAGCGCAGGCAATTGTGCTGTTTGCGGCCGCGCTGCTGTTCGCCAACATCGCAGATGCCATCAGCTCGGTCTTCAACGCTTTTGAGAAGATGGAATACCCGGCAAGCATTGCCACTGCTACCGCCACCGCCAAGGTGGCGCTCGGGGCGCTGGTGCTGCTGCCGCCGCTTGATTTAGGCTTCGTGGGGCTGGCCGGCGTCTCGTTGGTGATGAACGTTGTGCAGGTGGTCTGGCTGTGGGTCGCTTTGCGCAGCAAGGTTCTGACCGCAGACGGGCAAGGGAGCAGGGGCGCAGGGGCGCAGGGGCGCAGTCCTTCGACTCCGCTCCGCTCCGCTCAGGATGCGAAGAAACAGAGAGGTGTCAGCCTGGGCCTTGACCTGGGCCTGCAGCGGCACATGCTGCGCGAGTCAGGGCCGCTGATGATCAACAACCTGCTGGCAACAGTGTTCTGGCGCATCAGCCAGTTCGTGCTGCGCGGCGCCACAACGCCTGCAGCGCTGGGCATCTTCTCGGCCGGCGTGAAGTGGCTGGACGGGCTGAACGTGATCCCGGCCTATTTCACCCTGGCCATCTTCCCGCTGATGAGCCGCTACGCGCAAGCAGGAAGAGAATCGCTGGTCAAAAGCTACCGGCTGGCGCTGCAATTGCTGTTCATGGTAGCTCTGCCGGTTGCGGTCTTCTTCACTTTCGCGGCTACGCCGCTGATCCAGATCCTGGGCGGCGCGGCCTACCTGCCCGACTCGGCCACTGCGCTGCGCATCATGATCTGGTCAATCCCCATCGGGTTCGTTAACTCGGTGACCCAGTACGTGCTGATCGCAGTCAACCAACAACGCTTCCTGACCAAGGCGTTCATCATCGGCGTCGTGTTCACGGCCCTGGCGAACCTGATCTTCGTTCCGCGCTTCGGATACGTGGCGGCCGCGATCATCCAGATCCCGGCCGAGCTGTCGCTGTTCATCCCGTTTGCCTTTGCCGTCCACCGGCACGTAGCGGCCATCCCCTGGGCCCGGTTGCTGGCGCGGCCAATACTGGCCGCAGCGCTCAATGCAGGCGCGACCTGGGGCTTGCTGAAAGCCGGCGTTCCGCTGCTGGCTGCCACGGTGATAGGCTTTGCGGTGTACGCCGGGACGCTGCTGGCGTCGGGCGCATTCCGCGGCGAAGAGTTCGGCGTGCTGCGCAGCCTGCTGCGCCGAAACAGCGTTGGCGCCCTTACGAAAGACTGAGTTGGCATTCTTGCGAAGGACAGAGTTGGCATTCTTGCGAAGGATGCCAACTCTGCTGAACAACTCTCCGAAGGAGTTGAAATGACCTCTACAAATGCCCTGGAGCTGGCCCACATCTCGATGCGGTATAGCGACCGCCGGGCCGGCAGTGAAACCATCGCACTGGATGACGTCACGTTAGCGGTGCTGCCGGGCGAGATCCATGTTCTGCTGGGCGAAAACGGCGCGGGCAAGACAACCCTCTTCAAAATCCTGGCCGGCATGCATCCGGCCGGCTCCTACACCGGCGAAATCCGGATCGCGGACCAGCCGATCAGCCTGCATTCCCCCCAGGATGCGCTCCGCCACGGCATCGGCGTCGTCGCGCGGCGCTCTGGCATTTTCGGCAAGATGAGCATTACCGAAAACATCACCCTGGGTTGGTGGCAGCAAAGCGGCCACGGCTTCGTCCTGAGCCGCCGAGCGATGGAAGAGCGGGCGCGCTCTGTCCTGGCACAGCTCGATCTGAAGCTGGATATCACGGCGCCGGCCAGCCGGCTAACTCCCGGCCAACAACGGCTGGTGATGATCGCCCGCGCGCTCGCCACAGAGCCCAAAGTGATCGCACTGGATGAACCGGCCGCGTTTCTAACATCAACCGGCGAACAGGCACAGCTTATCCACGGGGTGCGGCTGCTGGCGGAGCAGGGCATCGGGTGCCTCTACCTGGCACGCCGGCCGGCCGAGGCTGTGCTGATCGCAGACCGCGTGACCGTGCTGAGGGACGGCCATATCAACGGTAGTTGGCCCCGGATCGAAATAGATGAGCTGGCGCTCACCCAGGCAATGATGAGCCAACGCATCGGCGATGGCGACCCCATAGACCACGACGCGCCCGAAGAATCGGGCGGCATCCTCGGGTCATTGCGCTCAATCTTCAGTTTCGGCAAACGCGAGGATTAGATACAGCAAGCGGGCTTGCAGGCCTGCCCAGGGAGGTTCTCATGCGCATCGGCATTATCACAAGCGGCGGCGACTCGCCGGGCATGAATGCGGCCATCCGCGCGGTCACCCGCTGCGCGCTGGATCGCGGCATCGAGATTGTCGGCATTCACGATGGCTGGCAGGGGGTTGTGGATGGCGGCGACAAATTCCAGCCCTTCAACTGGCGCAGCGTGGGCGGCATCCTACAGTTGGGCGGCACCATCCTCGGCACAGCCAGGTCGGATGATTTTCGCAAGCCGGAAGGCCGGCGAAAGGCCGTCCGCAACCTGGTCAACGCCGGCATCGATGGCCTGGTCGTCATCGGCGGCGACGGCTCGTTAACCGGGGCTCTCTCCCTCTACAAGGAGTGGCCCGATCATTTGACCGCGCTGGCTGCCGAAGGCGCGATTACCACGAAGCAAGCCCAAAACCCTCCCCCGTTGCGCATCGTTGGCCTGCCCGGCTCCATCGACAATGACCAGTTCGGCACCGACATGAGTATCGGCGCAGACACGGCGCTGAACACCATCGTCGAAGCGGTGGACAGGCTGAACAGCACGGCCGACTCGCACCAGCGCACCTTCGTCGTCGAGGTGATGGGCCGGCGCTGCGGCTATCTGGCGCTGATGAGCGCGGTAGCCACCGGTGCGGACTGGGTGCTGATTCCCGAAGAGGAGATGGACTCTCGCTGGCACTACAAGATGGTCGATGCCTTGAAGCGCGGACGCGCCGCGGGCCGCCGCCACGACGTCATCATCTTCGCCGAGGGTGCGCGCCACAGCGATGGGCTGCCCATCAAAGCCGACACAATCATCGAAATCCTGAAGCAGCGCATGGGCGTCGACGCGCGCGTCACCGTGCTGGGTCACGTACAGCGCGGGGGCACGGCCAGTGCCTTCGAGCGCAACCTGGCCTCGCGCCTGGGCGCGGCTGCGGTAGAGCACCTGGCGAGCGGAGATCCCACCCCGGTGATGATCGGCCTGATCCACAACGAAACCAAGGCGACGCCACTGGAAGAGGTGGTGGCCAAGAGCCAGGCGATCAACGCCGAAATCGACAGCGGCAACTTCGAGCAGGCGCTGGCGCTGCGCGGGCGCAGCTTCGCCGACTCGCTGGAGTTGTTGAAGACGCTGGCCCGCGCCGAGCCGAAGCACGATGTGACGGGCCGCGGTCGCATCGCCGTGATGACCGGCGGCCCGGATGCGCCTGGCATGAATGCCATCGTCCGCACCGCGCTGCGCATCGCCCGCAACGAAGGCCAGGACGTGGTCGGTGCGCAATACGGTTTCGGTGGCCTGGCGCAGGGCGATGTCCAGGAAATCAACTGGATGGACGTCCAGAGCTGGATCAACCTGGGCGGCAGCGAGCTGGGTGCCATCCGTCACGAGTTGACGGCAGAAGAAATCGGTCAGATCGCAGAACAAGTCAAAAAGTGGGATCTGCGCGGGTTCATCGCGGTCGGCGGCATGGAAACCTACAAGCAGGTGAGTAAGCTGATCGCAGCGCGCGAGCAATACCCCGACCTGCGCATCCCCATCATCTGCGTGCCAGCGACCGTCGACAATAACCTGCCGGGCACCGAAACCACCATCGGAGCGGACACCGCGCTGAACAACATCGTGGACGCCATCGATAAGATCAAATACACCGCGGGCGCGGCGCATCGCGCATTCATCGTCGAGGTATTTGGCCGGCGCTGCGGCTACCTGGCGATGGCGGCGGCGATGGCCAGCGGCGCGGAGATGGAGATCCTGGCGGAGGATGGCATCAACCTGGACTTGCTGCAGCAGGATATTGCGGTCTTGCACAGCGGTTTTGCCGCGGGCAAAAAAATGGGCATTGTCGTCATGGCCGAAGACGCCTCGCCCTACTACGACAGTGACTTCGTGCGCCGCATCATGGAGGCTGAGGCGAAAGGCTTCTTCCAGGTGCAAACCACGATCCTGGGCCACCTGCAGCGGGGCGGCGTCCCCACCGCGTTCGACCGCATCCAGGGCAGCCGGCTGGGCGCGTTTGCCGCGCGGAAAATCATCGAGGAAATCGCCGCAGGTCGCGATAGCGTCTTGGTGACCGGCATCCAGCGCCGAGGGGTGGTGGCCGCGCCCTACGACGAGGTAATGGAAGACTTTGATCTAGAGCATGAACGCCCCAAGGAGCAGCCGTTCATGAGCTGGCGGGGGTTGGCCGACACCCTGGCGAAGCCGGGACCTTCGATCGCGAAGTAGGGTTGCCAACTTTCCCGACAAAGTTGGCAACCCAGCAAGGACCATTACCGCACGAGGGCCGCATCCGTGTAGATGGCGAACGCGTCCATGGCAGGCAGCGTCTTGACGATCTGGCCGCTGCGTACGGTGATCAGGGCTGCAGCCAGCGCATCTTGCGTCGTGCCGGGGACGGTGCACTTCTTCGTCGCGGCGCTGAAGTCGTAGTGGATGACATCGCAGTAGACTCCATCCGGCATGGCGGTGGTGTAGGTCGTGTTGGCGGCCTGGCTGCCGGTGCGGTTGATGGCGACGAAACCCTTGCTCCCCAGCCCGAAGGCGATGTGGTCGGAGGGTGCACCGCCGATGTTCTGCCAGTCGGTGACGCTTTCACCCGCGGTTGCCCGACGGAAGGCGACCATGTTGGCAGTGGCTGTGCGGCGATGCTCGCAGGCCCACTTGCCGTCCTCGAAGGTTGCGGAACAATTGGTCGGCGAGTCACCGGCAGCCTGCCCCACGCCGTAGACCGGCCGCGTCTCTGCCCCCAAGCCCGCGCCCCAGGTGGCGCCGCCGTCGCTGCTGCTCGGCGGCCCCTTGCTATCGCCGCTGTTGTCGTTCGGGTTCGGCTGCCAGTAGTAGCTGGACATCACCGAAGGATGGCCATAGGGATAGGCCAGGACGAAGATGTTCGCCAACACGTGCACCTGGCCATCGCGGTGGTCCACCAGGCAGTTCGCACCCGAGCCGTGCCCGCGCTGGTTGTCGTGATTATCGGTGAACACCTGGGCCAGGTAGGAGGGCAACATATCGGCTTGTGAGAACCGCGTCTCCAGGTCGCTCAGACTGCCACGGCACGCGTCGTCAAACGCGACTCCCAGCGCATTGGAGTAGGAGAATTCGGTGACATCACTGTCGCCGGCATATTCCCAATCGCGCACCGGCTCCGAGCCGCCGGGATCGATGACCTCCCTGAACACGTAGAAGTCACCCTTCAAGCCGCTGAAGATAGCGCCCACATCCCCCGCGGCCATGTGCTTGGCGCCATCCACCCGGAACCCCGCAACACCTGCATCGAGCAGATCCTGCAAGTAGCCGCGGATTTCGGCCTGCACGTCAGGCTTGCTGGTGTTCAAGTCTGGCAGGCTTGATAGCTGACAGCTCTGCACCTGGGTCCGATCACCGTAGTTTTGGATCGCACAATCGGGATGAAAATCGTCGGCCTGGTACTGAGTGCCGTAGAAACGCTCGGTCGGAGGCGTAGCATTATACTCGGTGCCCGCAGTGCCGCGCGGCGGCACTCCTACCTCCATCGCAGCCATATGGTTGATCACGGCATCGACGTAAATACCCACGCCTTTGCTGCTGCACGTCTTCACCATGCGCTGGAACTCGGCCCACGTGCCGCTGCGCGAGGTGAACTTCGTGACGTCATGGGAGACCGGCTGATAACGCACCCACCAGGGGAAGTCGTTGGTCGAAACGCCGCCCATGTCCGCCGTGGGCACGATGTGCTCCTGGGGCGGAGAGACCTGCACCGCAGTGTAGCCCTTCGCGGCCAGGTAGGTGCACTCCTTTTCGATATCGGGCCAGCGCCACTCGAAGAGGTGAACGAACACCCCGCCCTCCGGCAGCGCGGCCGAGGCCGCGGCCGGAAGCACCGTCAGCAGGCCGTCACCGCCCTCACCCTGCTGCCACTTCACGACCTCGTCGGGCTTCTGGCAGTAGGTCGTGAAGCCGTAAGCGCCCGGTGCAAGTGCGTTCAGCGCCGCGGCCGGGATGACACCGCGATACTCGTCGTTATTGCCGATCTGCTTGTTGAAGGTCATGGCCGTGTCGGTGAACTTGCCGCCGTATTTGCCCCAATGAAGCGTGCAGGTGATGCCCGCCGCGTTCTCGCCCGCGGCCTCGGTCGCATCCTTCTCGTAAACCTGCACGTAAACCTCAAAGTCACCGGTCACTGCGCCCTGCGTCACCTCGTTGGCAACGCCGCCGGCCGGGGACATCTCCCCCACCCAGTCGATCGTGCTGGCCGGCTGCGGCTTCGCAAGCGGCTCCGTCGAGACGAAGATCGCCGTTGTGCGGGCCGGGATGGCGAAGGCGCCGGATTCGGCGTCGAAGCGCGCAGTCTGCACCACCGGGTCGGCGTCGGTCGCGTCGACCTGGAGCGGATGCAAGGTGAAGCCGGCCGCGCCGGGAACGGTGTAGGTCTGATCCCGCTTGTTGGCGTTGAAGAAGACCAGGATCGTCTCGTAGCTGGCATCCAGGTCGGGGGCGGGCGCGTCCGACAGCGCCATCACGATGAGGCCGTCGTGCGTGTTATCGGTGTTATAGAACCAGATGCGCGCCCTGGCATCGGCCTCGCTGGTCAGCCGGAACAGCTTGCTGCTCTTGCGGATGCGCAGGATCTCGCGCAGGTGTGCTGACGCGGCTTCGATGTCCGCCGCGGCCGGATCAAGCTTTTCATCCGCCAACAGCGGACCCATGATCGCCCACCGGCTGTTGTTGTCCCAGCTCGGCGGCAGGCCCACCCCGAAGTTGTTGCTGCTGCCATCCCAGTAAACGCGGTTGAACCAGTCGCCGGAGTCATAAGAGTTGCGGTCCAATGACTTCGAGCGCAGGACGTCCTGGCCCATCTGGATAAAGGGGATGCCCTGCGCCAGACCGACGAGGCTGGCGCCCATGTTCTGGCTGCGCACCCGGTCTTCCATGTTCGTCACGGCAATCCGCATGCCGATCCAGCCGGGAGTGCCCTTGCCGTCGCCGTTGGGCAGCTTGAAGACGTTCTGGTCGAACAGAGTCTCGTTGTCGTGCTTCTCGACGTAGTTGATCGTCTCTTGCGGGTCGTCGGTGTAGAAGTCGCCGCTGCCCGCGAGCGCGGTGCGCAGGTCGGCGGTGACGCCCCACAGGTCGGTCTGGTCACGGTTGCTGTACTCGTAGCCGTTCCAGTCGTAGCTCAGGCCGTTGATGAAGCCCTGCTTGCGAATCTGCGTCGGATCGGTGCTGTAGCCGCCGTGCGCAGCGTCGCGCAGCTTGTCGTTGAAGGTGCCGATGCCCGCGCCGGTCATGTTGAACTGTTTGGCGTAGCAGTCGGGGCACGTCGTCAGCCCCTTGGCCTGGGCCGAGCCGAAGTCCCAGCCCTCGCCGTAGAGGTAGATCGCCGGATCCACCGCCTGCAGCGCGGCCTTAACGTTCTCCATGTTCTGCCGGGTGTGCAGGTTCATCAAGTCGAAGCGGAAGCCGTCCACCTTGTACTGGCTGGCGAAACGGACGACCGTGTCGACCATCAGCTTTTCCATCATCGCATACTCGGTTGCGGTGTCCGAGCAGCACGAGGAGTTGTAAAGCGTCCCGGATGCGTCGTAGCGATAGTAGTAGCCAGGCACCACTTGGTCAAGCACCGAATGGTCATCCTGGCCGCTGGCCGACGTATGGTTATAGACTACGTCCATGACGACGCGCAGACCGTTACGGTTGAGCGCCGACACCATATCGCGGAACTCGATTAACCGCGTCACGCCGTCCGGGTTCGTGCTGTAGGAGCCCTCGGGCACGCCGTAGTGATACGGGTCGTAGCCCCAGTTGAAGCTGTCGCCGCCCCGGGTCGCGGCCATGGCCGCCTGCTGCTGGTCGGAATCGCGACCCGCAGCCGGGATCGCCGGCTCTGTCCGCTGGGCCGCAGGCTCGATCACCGAAGCGATGTCGAACGCGGGCAGCAGATGGACGTGGGTCAGGCCGGCAGCCTTGAGCTTCAGCAGGTGATCCATGCCGTCGGACAGCGTCTTGTTGGGGTGTGGGCCGGTCCCGTCATAGGTGAACGCCACGTACATGCCGCGGTCGGCCGCGGCCACCGTCGCATCGTTGGCGCTGAAGTCGCGCACGTGCATCTCGTAGATGACGATGTCCTCGGGTGCAGCCAACGCGGGCTTGGCCAGCTTATCCCAGCCCGCGGGCTTGAGATCGGCATCCTCCAGGTTGACGAACTGGCTGCGCACGTCGCCCGCAGCCGCGCCATCGGCGGAGAGGCTGACCGAATACGGATCGGACACCAGGTTATGGACCACCTGGTCGAGGGATGGCACATAGACCTCGACGTCGAACAGGTAATACTGGCGGTTCCAGCTCGCATCGCCCGTCACGCTCCACACGCCGGAGGCCGGGTCCAGCGCCATGGGATGGCTGCCGGCCTCCGCTCCGGCCGATGCAGCGTAGCGGCGCAGCGTCACGCTTTTCGCCGTGGGCGCCCACACCTTAACCGTGGGCACGCCGCCGCTGTAGGCCGGGCCTAGCGTCTGTGTCACCGCGGCCGCCGTGTACAGGTCGTCCAGCACGCTCTGGATCTGGATGCCGGTTACGTCCAGCCGCCGGCCGCTCCCCTGGTACTTCGCCACAGCCACCTGGCCCCGCAGTAATAACCTGGCGTCCGCAGCGGACAGGCCGGTGACGAGGCGCGTCAAGCCGGATGCGTTGGGGTTCTTCGGATATCCGCTCACCATACCATCGGCGGTCAGAGGCACGTAGCACGGGTCCGCCGGATCAGGGAAGGCGCATGCCGTGGCCTCAGCCTCGGACTCCACACCGCCATCGGGATCATAGAGCAGCTTGTAAGTCGAGTCGGCCGCACCGCTCCAGGCGATGGTCCCCGCATCCAGCCAAAACGCCTTCGCAGCGTTCACCGAGATCGGGCCGGCGGCCGCGGCGGCGGTGAAGCTGTAGTTGCTGCCGTTATTCGTGTTGTATGTGATGGTCATCAGGTCCGCATCAGCCGCGGCGATGGCGTCCACGTCCCCGGAGCTGAAGACGTAGTAGCTGATTGTCGCGCCCTCGGCCTGGGCCGGGATGGTGGCGCTGTAGCTCATGCCGCGGCCGGTCATCTTGATCACCGTCGACGCATCCCAGTTGCCATCGACTGCGTAGCGCAGCCAGAGCGCCTGCCCGGCCGGCAGGGCCGCATCCGTGGCGGCAGTCACACTCATTCCACCAGGGCTTGTCCGGCTGGCCTGCGCCGCGCCGACCTCTTTGATGCGCACGGGTGCGGCCGCAAGCCGAAATACCACGCCCCGGCTGCCCCCGTCCCATTTGAAGACGTAGATGCTGCCCTGGGCGTGATCGAAGCTGCTGTTACCGCCCGTCGCGGAGAAGTCGGCATAGATCTGGCCGAACGACAAGGCCGCGCCGTTGCCGTACCACTGGTCTGCACCCTTGAAGAACTTGAACTCGCTGGCCGAGTCGCTGGCTGCGGTGATCGGCTCGGTAGTATAGCTGAAGGTTCCCCCCAGGCTCTCTGCCATCGGCCAGGCGCCCCAGTTGTTCAGCTCGCCCTTCACCTGCTCGCCAGCAGACTCCAGACCCCGGGACGCGGTCTCCGTAGGTTGGCTGCGGGAGGGATTCGCCGCAGGCTGGCCGCGGCCGGTCAGCCACCAGACCACAGCCGCCAGCAGGATCAACAAAACCACAAGCGCCAGGATACGAACTCGAGGCGATAACTTCATGATAATGAACTCCTCAGAAAGTCACGGCCGAACAGTGGCCATCTAAGTCATTGTATCGTTTTTGGATAGATTGCTCAAATCGGCAGCACGCCAATGAATCGCAAATCACAGGCGCTCCGTCCCCGGGCTGCTGCGGGATTACCTGGATGAAGGGATCAGGCTCGTCTACGGAGCCCTGGAGGGTGTCGTAGACGGCCTGCCGCAGCAAGGATGGGTCGTGCTCGACACAACGGACGACACCGTGGTAGACACGGCGTCCCGCCTCCACGCGCTGGCGGAAACTTCGCCCTAGACCCTCTAGTTTGGAGGCATTAAGGTTCCCCCTTGCGGGTGCATTTCGGTTCTGGGGCGCGAGCATCCTGAGCGGGTCTGCCGGCCAACGTGCTTGACGAATAGCGACCAGTCGAAGGATGCGGTCTGCCGAAGATGCGGCCTTGCACAATGGCCGCTCCGCACCTCCTGAGCGCAGTCGAAGGACGACTTCGGGCTGCGGCCCTCCGCTCAGGGTGCTCCGCTAGTTTTCGCCCCAAACGTGAAATGCCCCCCCTTGCCTGGCGCGTGACAGGTCGGGCCATCGATGCTACACTGAAAGCGCAAACTGACCTCGGAGCACCTGATGATCCTACCCGGTGCCGGGCACCGCAGGCTGCTCGGCGCGTATCTGAGACCCCAAGGGCAACGTGTGGCCGCGCTCGCCGCGCTGCTGCTGACCGGCATCGGCCTGCAACTGCTGAACCCGCAGATCATCCGCCGTTTCATCGACACGGCGCAGGCAGGCGGGCCGGTGCGCGCCCTGGTCTTGGCCAGCCTGGCGTACCTGGGCATCGGCCTGCTGGGCCGCGGCCTGGCGCTCGGCAGCTTCTACACTGGCCAGCAGGTGGCGTGGGCCGCGACCAACAGCCTGCGGGCCGATCTGGCCGGCCACGTGCTGCGGCTGGATATGCCGTTCCATAAGACCCACACCCCAGGCGAGCTGATCGAGCGAATCGACGGCGATGCGGCTGCCCTGGGCGAGTTCCTCTCGCAGATGATCGTCAAAGTAGCCGGCAATGCGCTCCTGGTGCTCGCGATCCTGGCAGTGCTCTTCCGCGAGGATGTGCGCGCCGGGCTGGCACTAACCGCCTATACCGCGCTCACCGTGGCCGCGCTGCTGGCGCTGCAGAACCTGGGCGCGCGGCGCTGGGCCGCCGCGCGGCAGGCCTGGGCCGATCAAACCGGCTTCCTGGAAGAGCACATCGCGGGGGTGGAAGATATCCGCGGGGTCGGCGCAGAAGCCTATGTGACGAGCAAGCTCCAGGGGCTGCTGGACGCGCTGCTGGAAAAGGCGCGCGGCGGATGGATGGCCCATGCGCTGAGCGGCGCCATCACCAACTTCCTGTACGTCATCGGCTACGGCCTGGGGCTGGCCATCGGTGCGCTCCTCTATACGCGCGGCGAGGTGACCATCGGCACCGCTTTCCTGCTGGTGTACTACATCGGCATGTTGGCCGCGCCGCTGGACGAAATCCGCCACCAAGCCGAAAACCTCCAGGAGGCCAGCGCCAGCGTCGGCAGGATCAACGAGCTGTTCGATCTCAGGCCGCAGGTGGCCGACGGTCCCGGCGCCCCCCTGCCGGCCGGTCCGCTGGAAGTCGCGTTCGAGGATGTCTCGTTTGCCTACGATGATGAGGCAGGGAATAGCGAATCAGCGAATGACGAATCAACGAATCAGCGAATCACGCGGCATGCAGCACGCAATACGCAATACGCAGCACGCAACACGCTCTCCGACCTCTCCTTCATCCTCGCGCCCGGCCGCGTGCTCGGCGTGCTGGGACGGACAGGCAGCGGCAAGACGACCCTGACCCGGCTGCTGTTTCGCCTGTACGATCCTCAGGCGGGCGCAATCCGCGTGGGCGGGGTCGATCTGCGGCAGGTGAAGTTGGCCGAGCTGCGCGACCGCGTGGGGATGGTGACGCAGGACGTGCAGCTCTTCGGCGCGAGCGTGCGCGATAACATCAGCCTGTTCGATCCGGCCGTGAGCGACGATGCGATCCGCGGCGCCCTGGCCGAGCTGGAACTGCTCGACTGGGTGCTGGCAAAGCCCGGCGGGCTGGATGCACTTCTGGCCGCGGGGGGCGGCGGCATGTCGGCCGGCGAAGCGCAGCTATTGGCGTTTGCCCGCCTGCTGCTGCGCGAGCCGGGGTTGGTGATTCTGGATGAAGCTGCGTCGCGGCTGGATCCGGTGACGGAGGCGCGGCTGGAGAGGGCGATTGCGCGGGTCCTCACCCCCCTGCCCCCCTCTCCTGAGCTTGCGGCTCAGGAGAGGGGGATTAAGGGGGTGAGGAGGACCGCCATCATCATTGCGCACCGCCTCAGCACGGTGCAGCGCGCCGATGACATCCTGATCCTGGAAGGCGGCCGCGTGATCGAGTACGGCCCACGCGCACAGCTGGCAGCCGATCCTGGCTCGCGCTTCAGCAGCCTGCTGCGAACCGGCCTGGAGGAGGCGCTGGCATGAAACCCATGCCCACCTGGCCCTTCATGGCGCGGCTGATCGCCTATGCGCGCGGGCCGTTTAGCGCGCACGCGGCGCTACAAATCTTCTTCCTGGGCTCGCGCGTGCTGCCCGGCCTGGTGGAAAAGGCGGTCTTCGATAAGATCACCGGCGCGGCGGCGGTGTCGCTCAACCTGTGGGCGCTGCTCGCGCTCTATGCAGGCATCGGTCTGGCGCGTGTGATCACCTCCTACGCGGAGACGTGGTTCGGCTGGACCTTCCGATTCACCGCGGCCGCGCTGCTGCGCCGCAACCTGTTCGCGGCCCATCTGCGCCGGCCCGGCGCCGCGCCGCAGCCGGTGACACCCGGCGAGGCGGTCAACCGCTATCACGACGACGTGGCCGAGGTGTGCGACTTCCCCACCTGGCTGCCGGATGTGGCCGGCACCCTGGTTTCCTTCGTGATCGCCGTCGCGATCATGGCGTCCATTAACTGGCGCGTGACGTTGTTCGTGTTCGTGCCGCTGGTCGTCGCTTATGGCGTGGGCCGCTCGATTTGGGGACGAATGCTGCGCTACCGCCGCGAGCAAGGGCTGGCCGGGGACGCGGTGATCGGCTTCCTAGCCGAGCTGTTCGGCGCGGTCCAGGCGGTGAAAGTGGCCGGCGCCGAGACGCACACCGTCGCCCATTTCAGCCGGCTGGCCGAGACGCGCAGCCGGGCCACGATCCGGGCCGCGGTGCTGGAAGAGCTCGCCTTCTCTATGAACAGCATCGCAGTCGTGGTCGGTGTTGGGGTGATGCTGCTGCTGGCGGGGCAGGCGATGACACAGGGTGCGTTCACCGTGGGTGACTTTGCGCTGTTCACCTACTACCTGTGGTTCACCACCGACCTACCGTCGTACCTGGGCAGCTTCGTCGGCGACATCAAGCAGCAGGAGGTGGCCATCAGCCGCCTGGTCGAACTGATCCCGGATGAGCCGCCGGAGGTACTGGTGGAACATCACCCCATGACCCACCAGAAAGTCACCCTGAGCGGGTTGTCGGCCCAAAAGCAGTCACGCCGAGACCCCAGCGAAGGATCTCAACCCGGCCAACAAGACCCTTCGCTGAGCTTGAGCCGCAGCCAACCTTGCGCCGCAGACTCGCTCAGGGTGACGCCGTCTTCTCCCGGAACTGGGCCTCTGCCGCCCCTCCTGGAAGTGCGCCACCTCACCTGTTTCCATCCAGGTGCCGATCGCGGCGTGCGGGACGTCACCTTCAGCGTGCCCCGCGGCAGCTTCGTGGTCATCACCGGGCAGATCGGCTCGGGCAAGACGACGCTGCTGCGCGCCGTGCTGGGCCTGCTGGCCCGCGACGCGGGCGAGATCGTGTGGGACGGCGAGCCTGTGGTCGATCCGGCCGCGCTGTTGGCTTCGCCGCCGCGGGGCCGGCCGTGCGCCGCCTACACCGCCCAGGTGCCGCGCCTGTTCAGCGCGACGCTGCGAGAGAATGTACTGATGGGGATAGAGGGTGAGATACAGTATGCCATCTGGCGCGCGGTGCTGGAACCCGACATCGCCACGTTGGAGCATGGCCTGGACACCCTCGTCGGACCGCGCGGGGTGCGGCTGAGCGGCGGCCAGGTGCAGCGCGCAGCCGCGGCGCGCATGTTCGCGCGCGCGCCTGAGCTGTTGGTCTTCGATGACCTCTCCAGCGCGCTGGACGTGCAGACGGAGGAGATCCTGTGGGAGCGCGTGGGGTTGAAGGTTCAAGGTTCAAAGTTTAAGGTCGAAGGTTCAGGGTTTAAAGACGGAAATGAAGGCTCGGGGGGTGATGACGACCTTGCGCCTTCAACTTTCCAACCTTCAACCCCCGCGACCGTTCTTGCCGTCTCCCACCGCCGCGCGGTGCTGCGCCGGGCCGATCGCATCATCGTGCTGCTGGATGGCCGCGTGGAAGCCGAAGGCACGCTGGATGAACTGCTGGCAACGTCGGAGGGGATGCGCCGGCTTTGGACAGACGCCAGTGGCGCCGATTTGGTTGCGGCCGAGCCGGAATCCGGTAAGCTTGTCCACTGACAGAGCGGCTGCCGGATGGTATACTGCCCACACAAATCCATCATGTCAGAATGTGAGGTGTTATGATCGACAAAACTGAATCGACGACCAATCCGGCACAGGGTGAAGAAGTCGCCACCCTGGCCGGCGGCTGCTTCTGGTGCCTGGAAGCGATCTATGACGATCTCCGCGGGGTGAAGGACGTGGTCTCGGGCTATGCCGGCGGCCTCAGGCCGAATCCGAGCTACGAGGAGGTTTGTACGGGCGCGACCGGGCACGCCGAGGTGGTGCAGATCACGTTCGATCCCCAGGTCGTCAGCTACCGTGAGCTGCTGGAGGTGTTCTTCACCATCCACGATCCGACGACGCTGAACCGGCAAGGCGCCGACGTGGGCACCCAGTACCGCTCTGCTATCTTTGTCCACAGCTTGGTGCAGCAGACAATCGCCGAGCAGGTGATACGCGATCTGGAGGCCGAAGGCATCTGGCCGCGCAAGATCGTCACCGAGGTGACGCCGTTTACCGCTTTCTACCCGGCCGAAGCATATCACCAGGAATACTTTGCACGCCACCCCGAACAAGGCTACTGCCAGATCATCATTGCACCCAAGGTGGCGAAGTTCCGCCAGAAGTATCTGAGCCGACTGAAGAAATAACCGGCTCTCAGTGTGACAGATCGGGCCATCGGTGCTAAACTGATGGTCCGATCTTCCTTTTCCAGGAGGTTCAGCCCGATGCCATCTGAAACGATGATAAAAACAACCGTACAAAAAGGATAACCATGAGCAACGCACCCATCATCACCCTGGCCACGGATCGTATCGTCCGCCTGGACCGGCTGATCATCGAAGACACCTATCTTGAAGTCGAGGGCGGCACGCCCGAAGACCGCCGCCTGATGCTGCTTGACATCCCCTTCGAGCGCGTTACGGCTGTCAGCGGTGAGGACACGCCCTTCCTGCTGCTTGAACCGCCGGCCGGTGACCTGCCGGCGTTGACCTTTATCGCGCAGCTTTCTTCAGACAAACCCCTGCGAGGCACGCAAGGCGAGGCTTCCGAGCTGACCGTTTGCTGGTATGCGGACGAGTTCCCGACCGACGTCTTAACCCACGTGGCCGCCCATCTGCAAGGCGTCAATTGGGACACACACGCGGGAAATTTCGAGTGGTGATGTAGGGACAAGGTGACCTCGCCCCTACAGGATAGCCCGGAACTTATGCCGCCGAATAACGTTTATAGAATACAATGCATCGCGTTCGCTGGTGGCACCTGGCCCCCCTGGGAGCGTTGCTGGCTGGCGCGCTCCTGGGCTACTTTGTCCTGCTGGCCGACCTGCCCGACCCGGGCCGGGCAACGGGCAACATTGACGCGCCCGCGGCCAGGTCCAGCATCCTGATCACCGACCGCCACGATCGCTTGCTCTACGAAGTGATCGACCCGGCTGGCAGCAAGCACATACCGCTGGCGCTAAATCAGATTCCCCTGGCCTGCCAGCAGGCTACGGTCGCCACCGAAGACAGCCGCTTCTACGAGCATCCGGGCGTGGACCTCATCGCGATCGGCCGCGCTGCCTGGCAAAATTGGCGCGGCGGCGCCATGTCGGGAGCCAGCACGCTTACCCAGCAGGTTGCGCGCACGTTGTACCTATCTGCCGAAGAGCGAAACGAACAGACGCTGCGGCGCAAGCTGCGCGAGGCATGGCTGGCGCTGCGGCTGGAGACGCGGTACTCCAAAGACGAGATCCTTGCGCTGTACCTGAACGACACTTACTACGGCCACTTTGCCGTGGGGATCGAGGCCGCGGCCCAGGCCTATTTCGGCATGCATGCGTCTGAGCTGGACCTGGCCCAGTGCGCGCTGCTGGCCGGGCTGCCGCAATACCCGGCCGGCTACAATCCCATCGAAAACTCGGAGATCGCGCAGGAGCGGCAGGCCACGGTGCTGAGGCTGATGATCGAGCAAGGGTACCTTACTCCAGGCCAAGCTCAGGACGCAAAAAGGGAACGCCTGGCCTATGCCGGCACCCCCTTTCCGATCGCCGCCCCGCACTTCGTGATGTGGGCGCAGGGCCAACTTGAATCGCTGCTATCTGCAGAGCAACTGAGCCTCGGCGGCCTGCGGGTAACCACCACTCTTGACCTCGACTGGCAGCAGGCGGCCGAAGATGCCGTACAGCGCCGGCTGGCACAGCTCCGCCCCTGCGCGTCGCTTCCCAACGCGGTCCCCGGCGTGACGTGTGACGCGGCCGCCGATCCCGCGCGCCGCGCCGAGAACGCCGCATTAGTGGCGGTCGATCCCGCTACCGGCGCGGTGCTGGCCATGGTGGGCAGCCCGGATTATTTCGCCCCGGCGATCAGCGGCGCGGTCAATGCCAGCCTCAGCCTCCGCCAGCCCGGCTCCGCCATCAAACCGCTCACCTACGCGGCCGCGCTGGACCCCGAACGCAGCCGGGCAGTTGGCCAGGCGCCCTGGACCGCGGCCACAGTGATCGCCGACTTGCGAACCGCCTTTCTGACCGCTGAAGGCGAGCCGTATGTCCCCAACAATTACGACCGGATCTACCACGGCCCCGTCTCGGTGCGCGCCGCGCTGGCCAATTCCTACAATATTCCCGCCGTGATCACCCTGGACCACATCGGCATCGACGCACTGGTCGAGCAGGCCGCGCGGCTGGGGATTCCGTGGGAAGCAGAGGGCAGTGGACGGCGGTCAGTGGTCAGTCGTCAGGGGTCAGGGGACAGTGATCAGGGGGCAGTGGGCAAGGGGGCACAGGCTGATGCTTCGCAGTCCACATCCGCGAGTCAACCTTCAACCTTGAACCTTGAACCTTCAACCCATTACGGTCTATCGTTGACCCTCGGCGGCGGCGAGGTGCGGCTGCTCGATTTGACCGCGGCCTACGCCGCATTCGCCAACGGCGGCCAGCGCGTCAGGCCCTACGCTATTGAGCGGGTGGAGAGTTTGGATGGCGAGACGATCTACGAGAGCGGGTCACACGTTGAAAGGTTGAAGGTTAAAGGTTCAGATCTTTCAACCTTCAACCTTCAACCTTCAACCATGGCCCTGGATCCCCGCGTCGCCTACCTGATTACCGACATCCTCAGCGACAACAACGCGCGGCTGCCGGCGTTCGGGCGGGGCAACGTGCTAGAGCTGGGCCGGCCGGCCGCGGCCAAGACCGGCACCTCCACCGACTGGCGCGATAACTGGACCGTGGGCTACACACCGGCAGTGGTCGCCGGCGTCTGGGTGGGCAACGCGGACAACACACCCATGAAGGATGTCAGCGGCATCAGCGGCGCCGGCCCCATCTGGCGCGACTTCATGCTCGCAGTGCTGCGCGATATCCCCGCCAGCGATTTCGAGATCCCCGACGGCCTGGTGCAGGTGGAGGTGTGCGCGGACTCGGGGCTGCTGCCGATGCAAGCAGGGGAGCAGGGGAGCAAGGGTGCAGGGGTGCAGGGCAGCGGCAGCCTACAAGATCCAACATCCAACCCCCGACGTCAACCATCCACCATCCCCTGCCCCCAACGCCGCCTGGAATGGTTCATCGCGGGGACGGAACCCACCGAGGTCGACCGCTCGCACCTGCGCGTACTGATCGACACCCGCACCGGCCAGCCCGCTGACGAGACGACCCCACCCCAACACGTCGCACCGCAGACGATCTGGCAGCTTCCGCCCACATACCAGGCTTGGGCCCGAGCCAACAACATCCCGCAACTGGCAGACGGCAGATGGCAGATGGCGGATGGCGGACTGGAAACTGTGCCATCCAAAATCCAAAACCGAGCATCCGACCTTCAACCTTCAACCTTTAACCTTCGACTGACCAGCCCTGATCCCAACCGCACCTATCGCATCAACCCGGGGCTGCCGCTCAGCGCGCAGGCGATCCCGATCACTGCGTTGGCGGCGCCGGGCCTGGATGGCACGATCGTTCTCTGGGCCGACGGCGCACCCCTGGCCCCTGCGCCGGGTCCGGAGCACACCGCCTGGTGGACGTTAGTCAAGGGCCAACACACCTTCCAGGCTATCGCGCGCCTGGCGGATGGGCAGGAGGTGCGGAGCGCGGAAGTGATTGTGTTTGTAGAGTAACGCCTACACCCTAAGGGTCTTCGAGACCCTTAGGGTGTGTCAACAAAACAACAGGAAATCAGGGGAATTGGATGGAACTTTGCAGAAGCACGAGGCGTCTAGCGCGGTACAATGACGGAACAGTTGTAGTATCACTCGCGCTTTGAATGAAAAGGACTGGGAGGCTCACATGCATCAGCACCAACGCACAATCTCCATCATCGCCACTCTCATGATGGTATTCCTTGCTGCGTGTTCGCCGGCGGTCCAGCCGGCCGCGCCGGCCGCAACGTCGGCTCCTGCCGCGCCGCAGACCAGCCAGGCGCTTTCTCCGATAGCTGACGCGCCCACGGCTGCGCCCACCGATGTACCGGCTCCTACCCCCACGCGGCCGCCGCTGCCGCCCACCGTGATCAGCGTCAAGCCCGATCGCGGGGAGGAACAAATCATCGCCGCGCCGGTGATCGTCACCTTCGACCAGCCCATGGACCCGGCCAGCACCAGCGCTGCGTTCAGCATTGAGCCAAAGGTGGCGGGCGACGTCGAGGTGAAGGGTGACCGGTTGACCTTCACCCCCACAGAACGAATGGAGCGCGGCCTGGAATACCGCATCGCGGTGGCGGCCAGTGCGAAGAGCGCCAGCGGCTTGCAGCTCCTGCAGCCGGTCGCAACCAAGTTCAAGACGGTGGGCTTCCTGGAAGTGACCAGCACCCAACCGGCCGATAAGACCGAAGGCGTGCCGGTGGACATCCCAATCACCATCGCATTCAACCGGCCCGTGGTGCCGTTGACCGGTGGAGGTGAGCAGGCCGGGCTGCCCGCACCGCTGATCATCACCCCGACGCTGGAAGGCAAGGGGGAATGGATCAGCACCAGCATCTATCGCTTCACGCCGCTGGCCGGATTGGCCGCCTCCATGCAGTACAGCGTGACGGTCACAGCAGGCCTGGAAGACACCACGGGCGGCGTGCTGGGCGCCCCTTATACCTTTGGCTTCCGCACCACGGAGCCGACCGTGCTGCGTTGGACGCCCGAATCGCCCACCAACGTGCGCATCGAAAAGCCGATCACGGTCACGTTCTCGATGCCGATGGACAAGCCGAGCACCGAGGCCGCGTTTACGCTGACCGAAGTCAAGGGCGATGCAGTAGCCGGGACCTTCACCTGGAACGCCGATGCCACCGAGCTGGGATTCAAGCCGGCGCAGGTGCTGAAATTCGGCACCGGGTATACGGCGGCCGTCGCACCGACCGCATTGGCCATCAGCAAAGTGGGCCAGTTGCAGGACACGCCGGGCCGCCGTTTCGTGTTCAGCACCGTGCCGCTGCCCAAGGTGACCAAGACCCAGCCTGCAAACGGCGCCAAATCGTTCGAGCCTGCCGGCGGCGTCCGCTTCGAGTTCGCGGGCCCGATGAATCCTGCGACCTTCATCAGCGGTACGATCACGATCCTGCCCAAGCCGACCCAGGTCTACACCTATTACAACGAGTACGAGAACTATCTTTATCTCGACTTCACCAAGCTGCCGGCGACCGATTACATCGTGACCCTTTCGGGCAAGGTGGCCGATCCCTACGGCAACACCCTGGGTGAGGACAACGTGCTGCGCTTCCGCACGGGCAACCTGGATCCGATTCTGCAGCTCAACAACCAGGGCCAGGTAGGCACTTACAGCGCGTACACCGAGACCCAGGCCGTGGTGGTCTACCGCAACACGCCGGAGGTGCGCTTCGACCTCTACCGGCTGACGCCCAATGAGCTCATCGCGGTGACCGGCGGCGAGTACTGGGAGGCGTGGGACAAGTATCGGCCGTCGGCCGCGGCGCGCGTGCGCCAGTGGGCGGTAACCAGCACCGTGAAGGCTAACGAGACGGGCTTCCTGCGCGAGTCACTGCTGGATGATCAGGGCGCAGCGCTGGCGCCCGGCATCTACTGGCTGGAGTTGGGCGGCTCCCTGTCGAACAACCAGAGGCCCCCGCGCCAACTGATCATTCGCACCGATCTCAACGTCACCCTCAAGGCCAGCAGCGATGCAGCGCTGGCGTGGGTCACCGACCTAAAGACAGGCCAGCCGGTGTCCGGCGCACAGGTGCACTTCACCGATAACGCAGATACCGATCTCACGGCGACGACGGACGAAGATGGCGTCGCCACCATCAAGCTGGCCGCCGTGCGCAACCCGTGGGAGCCGCTGCTGGCGCTGGCGACAACCGAAGCCGGCGGGTTTGGTGTGGCGTCCACCAACTGGTCGGACGGCATCGGCCCGTGGGACTTCAGCATATCTGGCGGCGCACAGGCTCAACCCTATGTCGGTTATGTCTACACCGATCGTCCCATCTACCGCCCTGGCCAAACCGTGTACTGGAAGGCCATCATCCGCCGTGACAACGACGCACTGTATTCCCTGCCTGCGCCGGGTCAGCCCGTCACCGTCACCATCAATGACGACCAGGGCAATGCGCTGGTCCAGACGAGCCAGCTCCTGGATGCGCTGGGCGCGACCGACGGCAAGCTCGAGCTGGGTCCGGATGCATCCCTGGGCTACTACTACCTATCGGTGCAACTGACCGAGTCGGTGTCGCCGGGCGTCGGCTTCCAGGTGGCCGAGTACCGCAAGCCCGAATACGAGCTGAGCGCGGTGACCGACAAGCCCGAATACACCCAGGGCGAACAGATCAGTGTGACGTTGCAGGCCAATTACTTCTTCGGCGGGCCGGTGAAGAACGGCAAGGTGCGCTGGACGCTGTTGAGCAATGACGCGTCCTTCGACTATCAAGGCGAGGGATATTGGAGCTTCAGTGATTGGGAGTGGTGGAACGTGACGCGCACCGGTCCATCGGGCGGGCAGCTCAGCCAGGGCGAGGGCCGCACCGACGCCCAAGGCCGCTTCACCTTCAGCGCGCCGGCCGACATTGCGAAGTTCCCGGGCAGCCAGCGCTTCACCTTTGACCTCACCGTCGAGGACCTGAACAACCAGGCGGTCTCGACCCAGGCCACTGCGGTGGTGCACAAGGGCCAGTTCTACATCGGCGTGAGCCCGCGCGGCTACGTGGGGACCACCGATCAGGAGAATCAGGTCGACATCATCACCGTGGACGCGCAGAGCGCACCCGTGCCCGGGGTCGAAGTGACCGCTGTGGTCAGCCAGATCGAATGGAAGAGCGTGCAGGAGAAAGCCGAAGACGGCCGCTTCTACTGGGTCACGCGACCCATAAAGACTGCGGTGCTGACTGAGACCCTTACAACCGATGCCCAAGGCGCGGCCGTGCTAGCCTGGACCCCGAAAAAGTCCGGCGAGTACAAGATCGAGGCCAGCGCACGGGACGAGCAGGGCCATGCACTGCGCAGCGCAGCCTACGTCTGGGTCAGCGGCCGTGACTTCGTGCCGTGGCGACAAGAGAACAACGACCGCATCAAACTGGTCGCCGACAAAGACGAGTACAAAGTAGGTGACACGGCCGAGATCCTGGCCCCCAGCCCCTACCAGGGCAAGGTGAAGGCGCTGCTGACGATCGAACGCGGCCGAGTGCTCAGCCACCGAGTGATCGAGCTAGCCGGTAACAGCGAGGTGCTGGAACTGCCCATCACCGCCGAGATGGCGCCCAACGCGTTCGTGTCGCTGATCATCATGAAAGGCATCGACGCCACCAGCCCCTCGCCGTCCTTCAAGGTCGGCCTGATTCAGCTCAAGGTGTCGGTGGCCGACAAGGAGTTGCAGGTGGTATTGACCCCCAGGGGACAGGAGACAGAAGTCAGGGGTCAGGATTCAGTTCCAGCTCAATTCGCGCCGCGCGACACGGTGACGTGGGACATTCGGACCCTGGACGCCGCGGGCAAACCGGTGGCGGCCGAGGTGTCGCTGGCGCTGGTGGATAAGGCAGTACTGTCGCTGGCCGCGGACAACGCGGGGGCCCTGCTCGACCGCTTCTACAGCCAGCGCAGCCTGGGTGTGCAGACCGGTGCGACCCTGGCCCTGAACATCGACCGGCTGGTGGCCCAGCTTGCCGAGGAAGGCAAGGGCGGCGGCGGCGGCGGCGGCGAGATGGGCCTGCTGGCAGTGCGCAGCGAGTTTCCCGATATCGCGTTCTGGCGCTCGGCCGTGACCACCGACAAGGACGGCAAGGCATCCGTCGAGGTGACGCTGCCCGACAACCTGACCACCTGGACCATGGACGCCCGCGCGATCACCGCCGACACGCTGGTGGGCCAGTCCAAGACCGACATCATCGCCACCAAGGCGCTGCTGGTGCGGCCGGTGCTGCCGCGCTTCTTCGTGGCCGGCGACAAGGCCGAGATCGCGGGCGTGATCCACAACACCACCGCCGACCCACTGGAAGTGACGGTGCGCCTTGCAGCGACCGGGCTTGAAACCCCGCAGACGACAACTGCAACCGTCAGCGTGCCAGCGGGCGGCACCTACAAGGCCGTCTGGCCGGTCACCGTGCAGGCGAACGTCGAAGAGGTGACCGTCACCATGAGCGCGACCACCTCGGGCCGCGCGGAGCCGCTGGCCGACGCGGTGAAAGTCGTGCTGCCGGTCTATCGCTACAGCACGCCCGAAGTGGTGGGCACCAGCGGCCAGGTGGCGTTGGGCGCCGATGTGCTGGAGCTGGTGCGCCTGCCCAGCGGCATCGACCCGACCCGCGCCGAGCTGGACGTGACGCTGGAGCCGAGTCTAGCCGCCGGCATGTTGGGCGGGCTGACATACCTGGAGCACTACCCCTACGAATGCGTCGAGCAGACCCTGAGCCGCTTCCTGCCCAACGTGGTGAGCTACGCCGCGCTGAAGAAACTGGGACGCTCGAACCCGGATCTGGAAGCCAAGCTGCCGCAGCAGGTGGGGGTGGGCTTGCAGCGCATCTACAGCCAGCAGCACGTCGATGGCGGCTGGGGCTGGTGGAGCAACGACGACAGCAACGTCACGATCAGCTCCTACGTGGTGTTCGGCCTGGCGAAAGCCAGGCAGGCCGGCTTCACCGTAGATCAAGGGGTGCTGGAGCGCGGAATCAAGTTCCTGCGGGGCAGCCTGAAGGCGCCCAAGGAGCTGCGCGAGTGGCAGCTCGACCGCCAGGCGTTCATCCTCTACGCGCTGGCCGAGGCCGGCCAACTGGAACCGAACCGGGCGGGCGCGCTCTTCGCCGAAAATGCCAAGCTGGCCGCGTTCGGCAAGGCCTACCTGGCGATGACGCTAAATCTGATCAACGACGAGGCCGCGCCGGATCGCATCAAGACCCTGCTGGTGGACCTGGGCCACGAGGCGCGGGTCACGGCGACCTCGACGCACTGGGAAGAGGGACTGCCGGACTACTGGAACATGAACACCGACACGCGCAGCACCGCCATCGTGCTGGCCGCGCTGGCCAAGCTGGACCCGGAGAACGCACTGGGACCGAACACCGTCCGCTGGCTGATGACCGCACGCAAGGCTGATCACTGGGAGACCACCCAGGAAACCGCCTGGTCCATCATCGCGCTGACCGAGTGGATGGCTGCGACCGGCGAACTGAAGGGGGATTATTCCTGGCAGGTGGCGCTCAACGGCCAGACGCTGGGCGAGGGTGCGGTGACGCCCGACACCGTCGATCAGGTCGCAACCATGCGCGCCGATATCGCCCGACTGCTGCTGGACAGAACCAACGACCTCGTCCTCAGCCGCACAGCGGCTGCAGGTCAGACCGGCGACGGCCAGCTCTACTACACCGCGCACCTGCGGACCTACCAACCAGCCGAGCAGATCCAGCCGCTGAGCCGGGGCCTGACCGTCAGTCGCGAGGTGCGCTTGGCCGATTGCCTCAACACGCAGGCGCAGGCCGGCGCCAAGAACCCAACCGCTGCGTGCGCACCCGTGAACAAAGCGCGCGTCGGTGACGTGCTGCAAATCAAGCTAACCGTAGTCGTGCCGAACACCAGCCACTACGTGATCGTGGAAGACCCGCTGCCCGCGGGCCTGGAGGGCGTGGACGCCAGCCTGCTCACCACCAGCCGGACGGCCGAAGGGCCGGACGTGGAGAAGGGCAGTACATCCGCGAAGACAGCGCCGTGGTGGGACTGGTGGTGGACCCCCACCCACGTCGAGCTGCGGGATGAGAAGGCGGTGCTCTTCGCCACTGAGCTGGCACCCGGCACCTACCAGTTCACCTACCAGGCGCGCGCCAGCCTGCCCGGCACGTTCCTGACCCTGCCGCCGACCGCGTCGCAGATGTACTTCCCTGAAGTGTGGGGCCGCGGGGCCGGGGGCGTGTTCATAGTGACAGAGTAGGGTTGCCATGACTCAAAGACCAGCTCTTCTTTCGCTCCAACCCCGCTGGCTGCTGCTCATCTACGCCGCGCTCGACGTGATCTGCGTCGGGCTCGGCATGGGCATCCCCATCGTCTGCATCGTGTTCGGCCTGCCGGTCGGATGGGTGATCGCGATGCGGGTCACGGAGAAGCCGCGTCCAGCCCGGCAACTGCTCGGCCAGGTGCTGCGGTGGGCGGCGCTGACTGCAGCCTTTACCGGCCTCCTCATGGCGATCATCTGGAGCCGCATGGTCGAGATGCTGTTGGATCCCGCGGCCGACCTGGCAAACTTCGGCATCCCCATGATCCTTTACGAACCCACCGCAAGCTTCGTCGGCTGGCTGGTGCTGATGATCGGCATCTCGCCGTTTCTGCAGTTCCTGATGACGCTCTTCGGCGCCCATCTAACGCTGCTCCGGCGACTGCCGGCCGAGAAGTGACGCCAACAGGCGCCCTGCACAGCGTAGTGAGCATCCTCAGATGCGAACGGCAGCCTCTGAGGATGCCGCGCTCCGATTGAGAAAGGCAGATCATCCATGCGAGCACTGATCTTCGACCTCGACGGCACCCTGATCGACACGGTTTACGCGCATGTCTTCACGTGGCAGACCGCGTTCTGGGAGGCCGGCCTGCCGATCGATGGTTGGCGCATCCACCGACGCATCGGCATGAGCGGCGGCCTGTTTGCGCGCGCAGCGGGCCGCGAGCTGGGCCGTGAGCTCAGCGCGGAGGAGGTGACTGCGCTGCAGCGCCGGCACAGCGAGCTTTTCGAGCAGGCCATGCCCGTGCGCCGGCCCCTGCCCGGCGCGGTGGAGCTCCTGGCCTACTTGCGGGCCAACAACATCACGCACGGCATCGCCACCTCGGGGCATCGCCCCGACATCGACGCGTCGCTGGCGGTGCTGGGGATCGGTGAGGAGACTGTGGTGGTGGAACGGGGTGACGTCTCGCGAGCCAAGCCGGAACCTGATCTCTTTCTGGCCTGCCAGGAGCGGCTGGGGGTGCGTCCCGAAGACTGCTATGTGATCGGGGATGCGGTATGGGACCTGCTGGCCGCGCGGCGGGCCGGCATGCTGAGCATCGGAGTGCTGACCGGAGGGTACGGCGAGGATGAGCTCAACCGGGCCGGCGCGTACCGGGTCTACCGCGATGCCGCGGAGCTGTTCCGGTCACTGGATGAACTAGGGGTATTGCCGTAATGGGATCCTGCTCATTCTCCTGGTTGCCAACTTACGAACGAAAAAGACGGACAGGCCATAAATGGCTTGTCCGTCTTCATGAGTGCTGGTCGTGCACCCTTTTTCGATCCTCGTCACTTGGCTTGCCGGACAGGCTTGCTCAGGCCAGGCAACCCCGTGGCACCCGAGGGTGACCGCTTATGGCTGCTACCTTCCGGTCCTGACCAGTTTCACAGGCCCCCGCCGCACAGGACCCAACCATCCACGCTTACCTGCCAAGCAGTCCCGCTGACCGCAGGCCCTCAAGAAGGGACTTCGACCCCGCTATAGCGGATTGCGGGTTACAAGGCACCGCTAGCTCCCCGTTTAGCACGACCGCACATATGGTAACCGAGCGAGGCGGTTTTGTCAAAGATTTTACTTCATCGCCTCAGCCACCTGCCCCGCCAGCGGCTTCACCAGGCTGGCGAATTCCATCGGGAAGATGAACTTGGTGGCCGAGCCTGCACCCAGCGCCTTCAATGCCTCGAGGTACTGCAAGCTCATGGTCTTGCTGTCGATGTTCTGCGCGGCCTCGTAGATCTTCGTCAGGGCCAGCGAATAGCCTTCGGCGTTCAGGATCGCGGCCTGCCGCGTGCCCTCGGCGTTCAGGATGGAAGACTGGCGTGAGCCTTCTGCCTGGAGGATGGAGGCCTGCTTGGCGCCCTCGGCCACCTTGATCGAGGCCTCACGCTTGCCGTCGGCCTCAAGGACGACCGCGCGGCGCTCACGCTCGGCTGCCATCTGGCGGTTCATCGCCTGCTGGATCTCGCGCGGAGGCACGATCTCCCGGATTTCGACGCCGGTTACCTTGACGCCCCAACGCTCGGTCACCTCGTCGAGCTTTGTGCGCAGAATCTGGTTGATCTGCTCGCGCTTCGCCAGCACGTCGTCCAACGGGATATCGCCGATCACTGCGCGCAGCGTGGTGGTGGCGATGCCCTGAGACGCGCCAGCAAAGTCGCGCACCTTCAGCACGCTCAGGCCCGGATCGACCACCTTCCAATAGATCAGGAAGTCGATGTCGATGGGTGCGTTGTCCTGGGTGATGCAGGTCTGGCTAGGGATCTCCAGGAAGTCCTCCCGCAGGTTGGCCTTCACCGCCTGGTCGATGATGGGCCACAGCCATACCAGGCCTGGGCCACGCTCGCCCGCGAACCGGCCCAGCCGGAACAGCACCAACCGCTCGTAATCGCGCACGATGCGCAATGGCCGAAACGCCACCAGGATAAACAGGAACAGCAGAACCAGCACCAGCAGCAGAAGTGCAATCGCATTAGCTACATTGAACATAGGGAACCTCCTTGAGATGGTTATTGTTATTGGATTCGAGACTTCGCCCGGTTCGGCGTTACCGGGCCTGAGACCGCCTAAAGGCTCGATTCCGGCTCTGACAACGGGGTGACCCGCAACGTCAGTCCATCCAGGCCGATCACCCGCACCGACGCACCGGCCGGCAAGTGGGCGCCGGTGGCGCTGACCGCACTCCACTCCTCGCCCTCCACGTGCACGATCCCCTGGGGCGCCAGCGCCGTCTTCACACTACCTGTCTTACCCAGCAATGTCTTCGACCCCATGGCGGCCGGCCTGAGTTGCGCCTTCACCGCGGCCGCGAGACCCAGCAAGAAAAACGCCGCCACACCCCCGGTCGCGCCGGCGATCAACCACGGATTCAAGCGGGCCACCGGGACCGCCAGATCGACGCTCACCCAAAACGGTGTGAAGATCAACAGCGATCCCAGGGCAAACGCGATCACCGCGCCGATGCTCAGGGCGATGCCGGAGATCTTGAGATCCAGCACGAACATCACGATGCCCGCGGCGATCAGCGCCAGCCCAATCCAGTTGGTCGGTAAACGCAGCAGGCCATAAGCTGACAGCAGCAGACAAATGGCGCCAGCAATGCCCGGGAACACCGCCCCGGCAGTGACCACCTCAGCAACCACACCCAATAGGCCGATCACCAACAACAGATAGGCGACGTTGGGATTGGCGAGGAACGCCAAAAAACGATCGAAGCCCTCAATGGGCGCCTGCAGCGGAGTCAATGCCTGCGGGGCGCTGGCAGCCAGCACAGGCGCCGCCCCCACCAGGGTCAGGCCCAGCAGGAGACAGCCCGTGAACACCGCGCGAAAGCGAATCATACGTCCTCCTTGGACTCCTACGATGCTGCTATTATAACCGCAAAATCGTTGGGGTGCTTGTCGTCTGGCTGATGCTTGCCTGACAAACAGACGCCCCGACCCTGCAAGGCGCTGCACATGGCACCTTCAGCAGTCGGGGCGTCTGGATTTTTGGCGGAGAGGGAGGGATTTGAACCCTCGATCCCTTTCGGGATACACGATTTCCAGTCGTGCGCACTAGGCCAAGCTATGCGACCTCTCCATACCGGCGGTGATTATAAGCGGAGCAGCCGGTTTCCCCAAATCAGTATGACCCTTGTCATTGCCGACCGGTTCTGAGACGGCTAGAATAGGGCAATGGCGGCAGCTTCATGGGGGTAGGTAAGCCGCCTTGGCAAGATAGTGCAACAATACAGAACCCCACGAAATGTGGGGTTCTTCATTCCAGCACTGGCCGGCACAGGCGGAGAGGGTGGGATTCGAACCCACGATCCCTTCCGGGATACGCGTTTTCGAGACGCGCGCACTAGGCCAACTATGCGACCTCTCCGAACGAACCTGATCTTACCATAGACCGAGGCAACGAGCAAAAATAATCAGGAAGGACGCATGAAAGATAAACTCGAAGAACTGCGCAAAATGCGCGCCAAGGCGAAACTGGGCGGCGGACAAGCCCGCATCGACGACCAGCACGCCAGGGGAAAACTGACGGCCCGAGAACGCATCGACATGCTGCTGGACAGCGGCACCTTTCAGGAGCTCGGCCGCCTGGCCACCCACAACTTCAGCGATTTCGGGATGGCCGACAAAAAGTATCCCGGCGATGGCGTCGTTACCGGCTTCGGCAAGATCGACGGTCGACGCGTGGCGGTATACGCCCAGGATTTCACCATCCTCGGCGGCTCCTTCTCCGAAGTGCAGTCGCACAAGGTCTGCAAGATCATGGAGCTGGCCCAGGAGAGCGGCATCCCGGTGGTGGGCTTGCTGGACTCGGGCGGCGCACGTATCCAGGAGGGGGTGCGCTCTCTGGCTGCGTATGGCGAGTTGTTCGTCCGCAACGTGATGGCCTCCGGAGTGATTCCCCAGATATCGGTGCAATTGGGTCCGTGTGCCGGCGGCTCGGTCTATTCTCCCGCGCTCACCGACTTCATCGTCATGGTGCGCAAGACCAGCTTCATGTTCATCACCGGCCCTGACGTCATCAAGGCGGTGACGGGTGAAGAGGTCGACTTCACGACGCTGGGTGGCGCCGAGGCGCATAACGTTCACAGCGGCGTGGCGCACTTCGCGGCCGACGATGAACGAGCCGCGTTTCGCCTGGTCAAGGAGATCCTCAGCTATCTGCCCCAGAACAACAGCGAGGATCCGCCGCGCGTGCCACCCTACGATGACCCCGGCCGCCGCGACGATCTGCTGGACCACCTGGTGCCCGAAGACAGCAGTCAGCCGTACGACATGCGGCAGGTCATCAGTAGTGTGTTCGACCGCGGCAGCTTCCTGGAAGTGCATGCACATTACGCTAAGAATGCACTGATTGGGTTGGCCCGGCTGGACGGCTTCCCCGTCGGCCTGGTGGCCAATCAGCCCATGTGCTTGGCTGGCGTGCTGGATATCGATTCCAGCGACAAGATCGCGCGCTTCGTACGCTTCTGCGATGCGTTCAACCTGCCGATCATCACCCTGGTGGACACCCCCGGCTATATGCCCGGCGTGGCCCAGGAGCATGGCGGCATCATCCGGCACGGCGCCAAGGTAATCTACGCCTACTGCGAAGCCACCGTGCCAAAAATCAGCGTGGTGATTCGTAAAGCCATGGGCGGCGCATACATCGCCATGAGCAGCAAGCAAATGCGCACTGACTTAGCCTATGCCTGGCCCAGCGCTGAGATCGCCGTGATGGGGCCGGATGGGGCGGTCAACATCCTGTACCGCGATCAGATCAAGAAGGCCGCCGATCCCGAAGCAATGCGCAAACAATTGTTACAGGAGTACGTCGACAAGTTCCACAACCCTTACGCTGCGGCCGACATGGGACAGGTCGATGAGGTTATTGAACCCAGCTACACGCGACTGCGCCTGATCAATGCACTCGAGATCCTGCGCTCCAAGGTGGCCAGCAACCCGCCGAAGAAGCACGGCATCATGCCGGTTTGAGGACGATATGAATGAAACTGTCGGCGCCCTGCTCAACCAGGGACTCATCATGACCGCACTCGGCATGGGGCTCGTCTTTGCCGCGTTGGCGTTGCTGTGGGGCTTGATGCGGCTGCTGACCACTGTCTTTCGCGACAAAGGTGAGGTTGTTGTGGGCGAGGCAGTGACCCAACCCGTCGCAGCGGCCCTGTCGGATACGACGCAAGGCGAACAGTTGACCGCAGAGCGGGCTCACGTGGCCGCCATCGTCGCCGGCGCGCTCTTGTCCAACGCCCTGTGGCTTGAGTTTGAGCCTCCGGTCGGCCCGACCTTTGAGCACGGCCGCACTGCGCCTGCGTGGGTGGCCGGCAACCGCTCTCACGCGCTGCAGCGCTGGCAACCGCAGCGCAAGCCCGAAAACTACCCACCGTCCAACCAGTACTAATCGCTCCGTAGAGCCCGGACTCAGGCTTAACAGAAAGGGTGTCTCAGTGCCTAAGTTTGACATCACCATTAGCGGTAAAACCTATCATGTCGAAGTTCCAGATCCCGGTGCTTCGCCGCTGCAAGTCATCGTTGACGGCGAAACATTTGACGTCGCCATCGCCGGATCTCTGCCGTCCCAGGCATCTGCCCAACTAACAGAGCCGCCACGGCTGGCGCCCCAACCATCGACGTTGCCCCCACCCCCGGCTATTTCGATTGCCCGGCCGGCCATACCGGCCGGCGCCAACGGCGGGTCACACATCACGGCTCCGATGCCCGGCACCATTCTCTCAGTGGACGTCAAGGTTGGGCAGGCAGTGGAACCCGGTCAAGTGGTATGCGTGCTGGAAGCCATGAAGATGAAGAACCCGATCCGCGCCGCCTCGACCGGCACCGTGACCGAGATTGCAGTCCAGCCGGGTCAATCCGTCGCTTATGGTGACCTGCTGGTCAATCTGGGATAGGGGGCGCCATGCAGATCGGTTGGGACAATCTGTTGTCCATCGTGGCCGGCTTTACCCAGCTAAGCTGGGCCAACGTGCTGATGATCGCGGTGGGCTGCTTGCTCATCTACCTGGCCATCGCCAAGGAGTACGAGCCGGTGCTGTTGATCCCCATCGGCACCGGGGCGATCCTGGCCAACATCCCCGGCGCCGGCATGGGGCTGGACCTGCGCGCCATCATGGCCGGGCAGCAGCAGGAAGGCGTCTTCTATGCGCTCTACAAGGCCGGGATCGAGACCGAGTTGTTTCCGCTGCTGCTGTTCATCGGCATCGGCGCCATGACCGACTTTGGACCGCTGTTGTCAAACCCGCGCATGGTGCTCGTGGGTGCGGCCGGCCAGTTCGGGATCTTCGGCGTGCTGCTGCTGGCGCTGGCCAGCGGATGGTTTACCCTGAACGAGGCCGCATCTATCGGCATCATCGGCGCCATCGACGGACCCACCAGCATCTTCGTGGCGTCCAAGCTAGCCCCACACCTGCTGGCTCCCATTGCGGTGGCTGCCTACACGTACATGAGTTTGGTGCCCATCATCCAGCCGCCCATCATGCGCCTGCTCACAACCAAGGAAGAGCGGCGCATCCGCATGCCCTACATCGAGCGACCGGTGAGCAAGCGCACGCGCGTCATCTTCCCCATCGTCGTCACCCTGCTGACCGGCTTCCTGGCCCCCCAGGCCAGCCCGCTCATCGGCACCCTGATGTTCGGCAACCTGATGCGCGAATCCGGCGTGGTAGACCGGTTGGTTAAAACGGCCGGCAACGAGTTAGCCAATATCACCACCATCTTTCTGGGCATCACGATCGGCGCGACCATGGTCGGCACGGCATTCGCCAACTTGCAGACCCTGATGATCCTGGTGCTGGGCATCCTGGCGTTTGCGCTAGACACAGCTGCAGGCGTGCTGTTCGGTAAGCTGCTGAACATGCTTACGCACGGCCGGTTCAACCCCCTGATCGGCGCCGCGGGCATCAGTGCCTTTCCCATGGCAGCCCGGGTGGTCAACCGCGTCGGTCTGGAAGAAGATTACGAAAACTTCCTGCTGATGCACGCCATGGGCGCCAACACCGCCGGCCAAATCGCCTCGGTGCTGGCGGGTGGCATCGTGCTGGCATTGATGATGTAGCGTATTGCGTACTGCGTATTGCGTACTGCGTATTGCGTACTGCGTATTGCGTGGTGCGCGGTGCGTAGTGCATGTCATTCTGAGCGCCGACCATCCGCAGATGGCCGCAGGGCGAAGAATCTCGTGGTGCGTGATGCATGAGCGAACCCCCTTTCATTCCTGGGCTTGAACTGGCGCGGCGCTTTTATTGGCAAGCGGTCAGGCCGGTCCTGGACGACGCACACCCCGACCTGCCGCACAGCGCGGCATTGATCGGCTACGGCTCAGAGGTGCTGGGCTTCGACACACCGATGTCGGCAGACCACCACTGGGGGCCGCGCGCGCTGATCTTTCTCGCTCCGGCGGACTATGAGCGCTACCACAAAACGCTCCACGAGCTGTTCCGGTGGCGCCTGCCCCACCGCTTCCTGGGCTACCCCACCAACTTCAGCCAACCTGTCCCCGAAGACCCAGGCACGCGCCACCTCAAGGCAACTGAAGACGGACCGATAGATCACCGCGTCGAAATCTTCACGGTCGCCGGTTTCATGCACGATTATCTGGGATATGATCCGGCCTGCCCCCTCACGCCCGCGGACTGGCTGTCATTCCCGCAACAGCGGCTGCGCACCTTCGCAGGCGGAACGCTTTTTCACGATGGGATCGGGCTGGCCGAGGTGCTGGCGCGCTTTGCGTATTACCCAGACGACGTGTGGTTGTACATGCTGGCGAGCAGCTGGCAGCGCATCGGGCAGGAGGAACACCTGATGGGCCGCGCCGGATATGTAGGCGACGAGCTCGGCTCAGCGCTCATCGCCGCGCGGCTGGTGCACGACGTGATGATGCTGTGCTTCTTGATGGAACGGCAATACGCACCGTATCCAAAGTGGTTCGGCACTGCCTTCTCGCAGTTGAAGGTGGGTCCCGCACTAACCCCGCTGTTACAGGCTGCGTTACATGCAGAGACTTGGCAGACACGCGACAGGCATCTGGCAGCGGCCTACGAATATGTAGCTGCCCAGCACAACGCGCTCGGGATTACTGACCCACTGCCGGCGGCTTGCTCGCCTTTCTGGGGCCGACCTTTCTCAGTCATCCACGGAGAGCGCTTCAGCCAGATGATTCTGACGCGAATCAGCGACCCGGACGTCAGACGTCTCGCTGAACATGCACCTACCGGCGGCATTGACCAGATCAGCGACAACACTGACATCCTAGAGAACACGTCACGGGCGGTGACAAAGCGGCTGTTCGCATTGGGTGGGATAGTAAGTTGACTTCCCTCCTGCGGTACGGTATCATCCGCCTTCGGGAGCTTACAGGGATCATGAGCGAGACCAACCAGCGGAAGCCTAGCCAGGCCGCACTATTGCTGAAGACCATGCGGCCTAAACAGTGGACCAAAAACGTCTTTGTTTGGGCAGCCTTGGTGTTTGATGTCAAGCTATTTCACTTGCAGCCATTCCTGCGCACGCTGCTCACCTTCGTGCTCTTTTGCCTCATCTCGAGCGCTGTCTACATCATCAATGATCTTGTCGACGTTGAAAAAGATCGCATACACCCTAACAAGCGCAATCGTCCCCTCGCCTCTGGCGCGCTCAACGCGCGCCTGGCCGCCGGGGCGGCGCTCTTCATCATCGTCGCGACACTGCCTCTGGCGCTCTGGATCGATAGAGGGCTAACGTTGATCCTCTACGGCTATCTTTTCCTGATGATCGCCTATTCCTTCTGGCTCAAGAACATCGTCATCGTCGATGTGCTGACCATTGCCGCTGGGTTTGTGCTCCGCGTGGCCGCAGGCGTGGCAGTGATCAACGCGGAGCGCTTCTCGCCGTGGATCTATTTCTGCATGGTGCTGTTGGCGTTGTTCCTGGCGCTGGGCAAACGGCGCCAGGAGATTGTGCTGATGGACGAAAGCTCCAGTCACGTACGCTCGATCCTGGCCCAGTATAACCTGCGCTTCATAGATGAAATGCTCTCCCTGGTGAGTGCGACCACGGTCATGGCATACGCGCTTTACACCTTTTCCGCGTCCAACCTGCCCGCCAACCACACGACAATGCTCACTGTACCCTTTGTTCTCTACGGGCTCTTCCGCTACCTGTACTTGATCCACGTCAAAGGCGAGACCGACCCACCCGATGTGGTCGTGCTGAAGGATCGGCCGCTGCAGATTGACGTGCTGCTTTTCGGCCTGGTGGTGTTCCTGATCTTCTATGGAGAGCCAATTCTGCGCAGACTAATATAGTTGGATTAGAAGCGTTACAAAAAGCCCCCGCATTCGTGATGAATGCGAGGACTTTTTGTTTACGGGCGCTTTAGGCGTCTATCAGGCATCTTCGTGGGCTACAGTCTCAGCCTTGGGCTTGCGACTGCGCGATCGGCTGCGCGGGGCTGGTTTGGCCTCGGGGAGCACTGGGACGATCTGAGCTGCCGGGACGGGGGCCAAACCTGCGTCACTTGGCGCAGCCTCAGGCTGTACCTTGGCGCGAGAACGGCGGGAGGGCTTGGGCTTCGCCTCCGGTTGGGGCGCAGCGGCATCTACCACCGGCTTCACATCAGATAAAGGCGCCGACGCTGAGGCCGGTGCAACTACCTCGGCAGCGTTTTCTGCGCCCTGTTCCTCGATTTGAGGCGCGACAGCGGCTTTCTTGGTGCGCGGCTGGCGGCTGCTTCGTCCCGCCGGCTTGGCCTCAGGTTGTGGTTTCGACTCGACGGCCGCGCGGTTCGATGCTTTCTCACCTGACCGGGATGGCGCAAGCGCAACCGGCTCCAGATCAAAGTCCGCCTGCAGTGCCGCTTCCCACTCGGCCTCCAACTCCGGAGCAGAGCCGCTGTCATAGTCGTCTTCTTGCCCCGGTTCACCACGATCTTCGGCCTTCAGGAACTGCGCCCAGGGCCCAGTCATGCCATCCCCCGTAACGCCATAAAAAACACGCACCGTGCCATCCGTCTGACGCAGCGCCAAGTCATAGCGCAGCGCCTTGGCGCGTCGCGCCGACTGCCAGAGTCCCAAGTCACCACGCCACTCGACACGGGCCGCATCCACCGGGTTCGTCAGGTATTGGCTGATCGCATAGCTCCACAGCTTGCGCGCCGACTGCATGGTCACGTTCTGCACGGTATTGCCATTGCGCAGGTCGCGAATAGTGAAGTAACGCGCACCCTTACGCTCTTCCATGTCCACGATCTCAACACCGATGGAAGGCAAGGATGGCCCCTCGTCGACCACGGGCGGTACAGTGACGGTGGCAACCTGGGGCGCCACAACCGGCTCGGCTGCCGGCTCTTTCTGAAGCTTCTTGACCACAGTCGGCTTATGCTCCGGCGGCGGAGGCGCAGCTACCGGCGCAGCCAGGACCACTGCCTCGGTCGCAACCGGTTGCCCACTGAGGACAAGCTGGACCAGCTCGTCACGCATCGCCTCGTTCGTCTCGCCCTCTTGCCGAACATAGATGCGCGTTTGGCTCAACGCATAGGGCTTATTAGGGCCGCTGGGCACCACGGCACGCACAATCGGTACGCCCAGGCTTTGGGCAAGATCGACCCGTACGTCCAACGGGGGATTCACATTGCGCTCGATCTCGCGGCGCAGCAAGATGGCGGCTTGATCTGCATTCTCCACGCCCTTGGGGGGCGTCTTGCGCGTGGCGCTGGCGCCGATATACACGGTGCCGCCATTGGTATTCGCGAATGCTACCACATCGCACAAGACTTTGTGGAGCCGGCCACCCTCACGAGACAGACTCTCGTGGAATACCTGAATAATGGTGTTGCCTTGCTCGCGAGCGGCCTCGATGTGGTCGAAAGGCACCTCGGCCGGCAGCCGATAAGGCCGCGTGCGCGCGAAATCGTCGCCGTCGAAGACCGCTTTCAACGCATCGAAGCTAACATCCGGCAGCAGCACCTCAGTCACCCGCTCTCCCACTCCCAGGCGATTCTTGTCCTTGGGATCGCGGTTCAGCCGATGCGCATCGGAGCCCTGGATGCAATGCATGCGTCGCGGATACTCGGGCTTGGAGCCGTCGAAGAAACGCGCGGTGGCGCGCCGGGAAACGCTTTCCAGGTCGGTGACTTCCAGCGCGTGCAGGTGGGGATCTTGTGTGAAGGCAATTTTGGTCTGGCCGCCGAAGCTAAGGCCCTGCAGCGCCACACCGTGCGTGCTGTTCGCGTGCGCGGCAATGACAATGCCGCCGGCCTCGTTGATCTGGCGGTACGCTGCAAGCACATCAGTGCTCGCGCCGACTTCCGTGCTGCCCTCAATGAGCCGGTTATCCGGCACGTTGAGACGCAGCAGGAGCAATTCCAGCTTGCGGAGCGATGTTTCGGGCGGGAAGATGGCGAGAATGTGGAAGCCGAACATAGCGGTAAACTCGAAACCGGGCAGCACCAGGATCTTGTCGCCAATACGGCGGTACTCATCTAATTCCCGTCGCTCCTGGGGACGTAACCGGTCGTTGGCCTCCAACCACGCAAGCCGTTCAATCTCGGCTCGCAACTTGGCAATCCCCTCAACGGTGTTGTGATCGGTGATCGCCACAATGTCGAGGCCCTTCGACTCCGCCTTCTGCAACCATTCGAGGTAAGTGACGCTTGGCTCTTGCCAGTCCGCCGACGCGGGGGTGTGCAAATGAAGATCCACCCGCCGCCAATCGCCCTCGATTGCCCGAAAGCCCCTTCTTATTCTTTTTTGATTTGACACAGTAAAGTACACTCACTCCTTTCTTGAAGGTTGGGCTTGTTAAAGTATGGCTCGGCCTTTCGACCGAGCCTATATGGTGCCCAACCGGTACAAACGTACTTCAATACCTATTATGTTTACATTTGCTTTTTTGTCAAGCTGACGTCGTCCGCATGCAGTCTCTGCGGCAAGCCTGATTCGGCTGGCACAGGCATAGCGTGCTTCAACATCGACTTCAACCCGTTACGGACTGAGCTTACCCGGCCGGTTGCGATTCGACATCGGCGTCGGAAACAGGCATTGACATCGGCGTCAGTGCGGCCTGAATCACATCCTCCACCCGCTCAGCAAGCACAAAGGTCATCTTCGACCGCACGGCCTCCGGCACATCTTCCAGATCCCCCTCGTTGCGCTTGGGCAAAATCACGGTAGTCAGGCCGAAACGATTGGCCGCCAGCACCTTCTCCTTGAGGCCGCCGATCGGCAGCACCTGGCCGCGCAGCGTGATCTCGCCGGTCATGCCCACGTCTTTACGCACCGGACGGCCCGTCAACAGGCTGACCAGCGCCGTAGCCATCGTAACGCCCGCGCTGGGGCCATCCTTCGGGGTCGCACCTGACGGGATATGCAGGTGGATGTCGCTCTTGGCGAAGAAATCTTCCGAGATGCCGTAGTCCTTCGCCTGATTGCGCACCCAGCTCAACGCCGCCTGCGCCGATTCCTTCATTACATCACCAAGTTGGCCGGTGAGGGTGAAGCCTTTGCTACCCGGCATGCGTGTAGCCTCCAGAAACAACACATCGCCCCCCGTAGGGGTCCACGCCAGGCCGGTTGCCACGCCGGGCATCACGACGCGCTCGGCCACCTCAGACAAGAACTTCGGCCGCCCCAAGTATTCGGCAACGCTTTCAGCCGTGATGACCGTCGGCTCCGGGCCAACGCCCTTTTCGGCCACCTTGGTGGCCACCTTACGGCACACCGTACCGATCTGGCGCTCGATGTTGCGCACACCGGCCTCGCGAGTGTACTCGCGCACCATGCGGCGCAACGCCTCTTCGGTGAACTCAATCTCACCCGTACGCAAGCCGTTTTCTTTGACCTGCCGGGGCACAAGGTAGCCTTGGGCGATCTTGACCTTCTCCTCTTCGGTGTAGGAGCTGAGTTGGATCACCTCCATGCGGTCAAGCAGCGGCTGGGGGATCGTATCCAGCCAATTGGCCGTGGTGATGAAGAACACCGGGCTCAGGTCAAATGGGACATCCAGGTAGTGATCGCGAAACTCGGTGTTCTGTTCGGGATCCAACACCTCCAGCAGCGCGGAAGAAGGATCTCCCCGGAAGTCATGGCCCAGCTTGTCGACCTCGTCCAGCATGAAGACCGGATTGCGGCTCTCTGCGCGGCGCACAGACTGGATGACGCGACCCGGCATGGAGCCAATATAGGTGCGCCGGAAGCCGCGAATTTCGGCCTCGTCGCGGATACCGCCCAGCGATAGGCGAATGAACTTGCGGCCCATGGCGCGCGCGATAGACTGCCCCAGCGAGGTCTTGCCGGTTCCGGGCGGGCCCACAAAGCACAGGATCACGCCCTCGCGCTCGCGGCGGATGTGGTCGACAGGCGCGTCGGCATCAGGCTCGCCGGCGCCCGACGCGCGGCGGTCGAGCCGGAGCTTGCGCACCGCCAAAAATTCCAGGATGCGATCCTTGATTTCGTCCAGGCCGTAGTGGTCTTCTTCCAATACCTGCCGGGCGTGCGCGATATCCAGATTATCCTCGGTTGCCACCTGCCACGGCAAGCTCACCATCCAGTCCAGGTAGGTCTTGATGACAGAGTATTCCGCCGCCTGCGTTGGCATCTTGCGCATGCGATCCAGCTCGCGGCGGGCTTCCTTCTCGGCCTCTCCGGGCATCCCCGACGCGGTGATTCGGCGCTCAAATTCCTGAAGCTCCGCCTCCTGTTCGTCGCCTTCGCCCAATTCCTTCTGAATAGCCTTGAGCTGCTCGTGCAGGAAGTACTCCCGCTGCATCTTGCTCATCTCATCCTGGGCCTGCGACTGGATCTTGCGACCCAATTCCAACACCTCCAGTTCCTTGCCGAGAATTGCATTGAGCTTAACCAGTTTCTCGGTGACCGGATTGATCTCCAGGATCTCCTGCGCCTGAGTAGACTCCATCCGCGTGCTAGCCGCGACCAGATAGGCAAGTTGGCGCGGCCCGGATGCATTGATCGCAGCGGTCTCAAGTTCCTCGGGCATGTGCGGCACCAGAGAAACCAATCGGCGGAACAACTCCAACGTGTTGCGGGCCACGGCCTCCTGTTCCAATGACGTCTCTTCGTCCTCCTCATCCGGGATCACTTCGACCTGGGCGCGCAGATAAGGCTGCTCCTGCAGGTAATTGAGGATGCGGATACGTTCGAGCCCCTGGACAATGAGACGGATAGAGCCATCCGGAGCGCGCAACATGCGGTGTACAACCGCGGCCGTACCTATCTGATGCACCTGATCCGAGCTCGGTTCTTCCAATTCCGCATCAAGCGAAGCGGCCAAGCCGATGATGCGCTGATCAGACGCTTCAATAAGCGTGTCGTCGACCAGCCGGATAGAGCGCTCCTGGCCAATCGTCAAAGGCAACCACATCATGGGATACACCACCACCCCTCGCAACGGGAGGATGGGTAACTCAGCGGGAATATGAAATTCGTTTTGCTCTGCCATCAACACACATCCTTATAACATCCGAAAAGTCATTCACTGGGCGTCACATGCACCGGCACACGGCGCGCCCGCGCCTTCGGTAGCGCGACTTTCAAGAAGCCGTTCTCGTAGCTTGCCTCGTACCCGCTACTCTCCAAAGCCCACGGCAGGTGCACCTGGGCGCGAAATTTGCCGTGGCGAATCTCCATTTGCTGATAAACCAGCTTCTCGGCAGGATCGCGGCGCTCACCGCTGATAACGAGCGTGCGGCCATCCAAGAGAACCTCGTAATCGCCAAAGCTCAGCCCGGCAATTTCCACCAGTACGACAACGCAGTCGTCAGTCTCATAGACATCCGTGGGCGGATGCCAGACCGCTTCGTGCGACAATCCCCACCGAACGTCGTTGTAGTTATCGCGATACACTGACCTATCCTCCTGCCCATGTTCCGGGGCGCCTTCCGTGCTGAGAATCCACATTCGGCCAGTACGGACTGAAATCGATTCTATCACAGAACGGACATTGAGCCAACGATGACGCCAAGATAAGATTATCAAAGTTTTGTTAGCATTACGCTTCTTGCATGTTAACGAATCATTTGCGTTGAGCAGCCTTTGGCACCCGAACGCGAACCTCTCTTTCTTTCTCGCACCCTGGCAGATAACGCGTGCGCCTTTGCGCTTCCAATACTCGACGCTTATAATGGCGCCATGATATGGCGTCTTCACGCCAGACAAACAAGAACAAGGCCAGATTACTAAATGACGACACCAAGCCTGGTTGACTTGACCGTTGCTGAGTTCATCGATCGACTGGCCCGCGAGAGCCCCCTGCCGGGCGGCGGATCGGCCGCAGCGCTGGCAGGTGCACAAGGCGCTGCACTGGCAGCCATGGTCGCCCGGCTTACCGTCGGGCGACCGCGCTACGCTGAGCACGAAACAGCGATGGTCACAATCCAGGATGCCGCCGACGCGGTGCGGGCGAGGCTGTTGGCGCTGGTAGATATCGATGCGCGCACCTATTGCAAAGTCATGACCGCGTATCAGATACCCAAGGAGCCCGGATCACAGATGCGCCGCGCCGAGGCCATCAGGGTTGAGTTGCGTCATGCGACAGAGGCGCAACTGGAAGTTGCCGACCTCTGCTTGCAGGCTCTGAAGTTGGCCGCGGCAGCCGCCGCACACGGCAACCGCAATGCGGCCAGTGATGCGGCGGTCGGCGCGTTGTTGGCGCATGCCGGCCTGCAGGGTGCGACCCGGAACGTGCATACCAATCTGGCATTGATCCGCGATGCCGACTACTGCGAGGGGATCGGCGCTCGCGTCGATGAAATCGCGACGGTTGGTGAAGGGGTGTTGACCCGCGCCCTGGTCGCGGCCGGTGCAGCGGGGCCTAACGCATGAAACCTACAGCATCAAGCTACCCAGACAGATCCCAGGAGACGCGTCGCAATCACCAGGCCCAACCGTTCGACTTCGGTGGTCGGGCACTGGCCGGCTACGTTCTGCTCACCTTGGGCATGACCTATCCCCTGGTCACCCAATTCGCAGCAGCCATCCCCGGTGATGGTTTCGACGGCTGGCAGAACTATTGGAACTTGTGGTGGGTGAAGGTCGCACTGCTCGAGCAGCACACGCAGCCTTGGTTCACTAACGTCCTCTACTATCCCACTGGCGTAGAGCTACTGTTTCACACGCTTAACGGCTTCAACGGCTTTACCTTCCTACCGGTCCAAATCGCCTGGGGACTGCTACCAGCCTATAACACCGCGGTAACATTCAGCTTTGTCCTTGGGGGGCTGGGCGCCTATCTGCTGGCGCGCTACGTGCTGGGCCCCGGCGCAAACCGCTGGGCGGCCTTCATCGCCGGACTCATCTTCACCTTCTCTCCCTATCACATCGCCCACCTGCTGGGCCATATGCAGCTTATCAGCCTGGAGTGGATCCCCTTTTATGTGCTGTATCTGCTGCGGACAATGGCAGCAGCCTACAACAACAAACCCAGACGCGCTATCATTCACAACGCATTACTGGCCGCGCTCTTCCTGGTGCTGGTGACTCTGTGCGATTGGTATTATCTGATGTATTGTTTGATCTTCACCGCGGCAGTGGCAGCCTGGATCGCGGGCGCGACCATCGCGGAAAGGGTCAAAGGCCAGCGGTTGGAAAGAGCAGCCACGCGCAGCATCGGCGCCATGATTGGCCTGGGGTTAGCCTGGGCCATCGCCGTAGCCCCGTGGCTGGCGCCGATGGTGCGCGAAGCGCGTCAGTTCGATTTCATGATTCCCGACCCAACGCAGAGTCGCACCCTTTCGGCTGACCTGCTGGCATTCGTCACTCCGCAAGCATTTCACCCGCTGTGGGGCGCGTGGGCGCAGGAGCGCAGCCAGGTATTCACGTCCACTGTGTCGGAGTATACCGTCTTCGCCGGGTTTACGGCGTTAGGGTTAGCAGGGGCAGGGCTATGGGGAACGACGCGCCGTCGTCGGCCAGCGCACACCGCGGTTGAGAGACAAACGGGCCAGATCAGGTCTCTTGCAGCCAGACGGCCGGGTTTCTGGCTGGTGATTCTGCTGCTGTTTTTCATCCTGGCGCTGGGACCGGTTCTGCACATCGGCGGTCGTACCGAGCTGCTGCCCGGCGGCCGCGAAGTGCCTTTGCCCTACGGGCTGCTGACTCAGCTCGTGCCATTCATTGAGATTACAAGGTCGGTCAGCCGCTTCGACAGCATGGTGATGCTGGCTTTGGGGGTCTTGGCGGCGGCAGGCGCTAACTGGCTGGCCCGATGGCCGCTGGGGCGTGTGGCCGTGGTCATCGCCGGCGCGCTGATCCTGTTCGAGTACTTGCCCATACCCTATCCCATGAGCCCACCCGACACCCCGGCCTGGTATCGAACTCTGGCGTCTGATCCTCGGCCCGGTGCGGTGCTCAATCTCCCAATGAACTGGGACCGCCCCGGCTATCTGCTCTATCAGACCGAGCATGGCAAGCCATTGACGGCCGCTTACATCAGCCGCGATGACCCGCGCACCCTGGTCGACCGGACGCCGATCCTCCAGATTTTCCGGCACCTGGGGCCAGATGTGATCGCGTTCGACCTGGCAAGCCAGGGGCAGCAAGCTTTGGCTGATTTGGAAGTGCGCTGGGTGGTGCTGGATCACTATAAGATGCCGGGAGGCCACGAGCGAGAGGCTACGAAAGCATACGCAGCCGAAGTCTTCGGTGAGCAAGCGCCGGTCTACGCAGATGACCGACTCACAGTCTACGAGGTCCTGCCGCCACCTGAGGCAACCCCGTATCTATCGCTTGGCCTTGGGTGGGAACCGTTCGATGCAATCGATCAGACGCGCTCGTTTGTCGGCAGTGCAAGGCTAGTAGTGCATGCTCGCGCGGCTGGGCAGGCTGTGGTGCAGGTCAGGCTGGCGCCGGACAGTGCGCCGCTTGCTCTGCCCCATGAGGAAGGCGCTTATGTGGCACGATTATCGCTGAGCGCAGGCGTCCAAGAAGTCGAACTGGCTGCAGCAGCACCGCAAACGCGCGTGGTCGTTAGGCAGATCGTGCTGCTTCCCTGACCACCGCCCCACGAAGCCATGAGAGACGCGTATTGCGGCCGAAACGGCCCCTAGCCCGTGCGCCGAGCGCGCATCTCAGAACGGTAGGCATCATAGAGGGTCAACAGATTGGCCTGATGTAGTTTCTGCACCAGACCGCCCAAGGGAATCCGAGAGAGCCCACATTCTTCGATGGTAATGTCGACAATGCCGGCGCGCGGCACGCCGCGCGCGATACGCTCACGCACCAGCCGATCGATCATTCGCAGGTAGTTGATATTGGCGTCCAGCGTCTCTTCGATCTCGCCCCGCAACAGCACCTCGCCGTGCCCCTGCACCAGGTTTTCCAGGCTCTTAGCCCGTATCGCCTGCAGCGAAAGGATCATGTCATCAAGATCGCCACCGACGATGTAAGGAACAGGCATCACGCTGTCACTGGCGATCATCAGTCGGTCCTCGACCACATGCACGGTGATAACGTCACGACTGTGACCGGGCGAGTAGTTAAGCTCAATCGTCTTGCCGCCAATTCGCAGTGTCATCGCGTCGTTGAAGAGCAATTCAGGGTAGCGGATCTTCACGTCGCTGAGCTGTGGCGTATGGTCTTTGGCCTGAACCAACGCAGCTTCAGCGTAACGTTCCATGATGCGGCGACAGCGATAGTGCGCAACGACCAACGCCTCAGGGAACAGATAGGTCCCATAGATATGGTCGGCGTGCGAGTGCGTGTTAATAACGTAGGCCACTTTCGACCGACGCTGATTCACAAACTCGCGAATGTGCCGGGTTTCTTGCGGAAACGGCAGCGTGTCCACCAACACGGCGCCCTCATCGGTAAAAATGATCGTCGCCGTGACCTCGGCATAAACACCGCTGGTAAATACGTAGACGCCATCAGAGATGCGATCGCGCTTCAAAGGGTTCCTCGATTAAGACTAGGAATCGGCCGGTCGGCACCAGCACGGACGGCTGTTGGATCAAGAATAGCACAATCCGAGAGGCTATGTCAAGGGTTTTACAAAACTCAAAACGGCCATCTGGGCATTCCCAAATGGCCGTTTATATTCTGAGTCCCCCGCTGTGCCGTGTGCTCGACTGTTTTGAACCTGCTTTCGCAGGTGGGTGCCTTGCCGGTCAGTTCTGCTTTGCTAAGACGCACGTCACACGAAGCGGCGTGCGCAGCTATTGCATCTCCGGCCGGGATGTCCAGCTCCCTTTGTATTCATGTTGGCTCAAAACGCTGTTGGAACATCACGAGCACGGCAGGGTTCTGCTGGGTTATCCTAGCACAACTTTTTTCAGGGCGCAAACCTCAGAGAAGAGGCAAGACACCCCGGGCGCCTCGCTCCCTAATCAACAACCGCCAGGTGCAGCTCGCGCAACTGGGCCGCGTTGATCTCTGACGGCGAACGAAACATCAAGTCGGTGGCCGACGCGGTCTTCGGGAAGGCAATCACGTCTCGGATGCTGGGCGTACCCGCCAGGATGGCGACGGTGCGATCGATGCCGGTGGCAAGGCCGCCGTGAGGCGGCGCGCCGTACTCGAACGCCTCCAACAGATGGCCAAACTTCTCTTCGGCCTCTTCCTGGCCGATGCCCAGCGCGCGGAACATGGCTTGCTGCCGGTCACGACGGTGGATACGAATACTGCCGCCACCCACCTCCCACCCGTCCATCACCAAGTCGTACGCCTTGGCTCGCACGCGGCCGGGATCGCTCTCCAGCAAATCCCAATCTTCATCCATGGCCGAGGTGAAGGGGTGATGCATGGCTGACCAGCGCTGCTCGTCCGCGCTCCACTCCAACAAGGGAAACTCAACTACCCAACACAACGCATGGCTGCCAGTTCGCACTAAGCCTAGTTGCTGCCCAAGCAACAGTCGCAGTTCACCCAAGCTCTTGGCCACCACGCTGCGCTGGCTATCGGCAACGATCAAGATCAGGTCGCCATCTCCGGCGCCGGTGCGCGCGATGATGGCAGCCAACTCGGACTCGGTCAGTGCTTTGGCAGAGGTCTTCACGCCACCATCGCGGCAGACGATCGAGATAAGGCCCTTGGCGCCAAGACGTCTGGCGACCTCGGCCAAGTCATCGAGCTGCTTCCGGCTGAAGGCGGCGGCGCCCGGCGCCACAATCGCCTTGACCTGCCCGCCCGCGGCTACCGCACCGGCGCAGACCTGAAACGCACTCTCGGCCAGCAGATCGCTGAGATCCACAAACTGCATACCGAAGCGCAGATCCGGCTTATCTGAGCCGTACTTGTCCATCGCCTCGGCATAAGTCAAGACCGGGAATGGCTTCTGCAGGATCGGTTTGCTGCCTAAAGTTTCGATGATCCTTGTATAGAGCGGCTCGATGATGCCCATCACATCCTCGCGCTCGACAAATGACATCTCCACATCCAATTGCGTGAATTCAGGCTGTCGATCGGCGCGCAGGTCTTCATCGCGAAAACAGCGCGCGATCTGAAAGTAGCGTTCGTACCCAGCCACCATCAACAACTGCTTGAGCTGCTGGGGCGACTGTGGCAGCGCGTAAAACTGGCCTGGATGAACACGGCTGGGCACGACGTAATCGCGCGCACCCTCCGGGGTCGTCTTAATGAGCATCGGGGTCTCAATTTCGATGAACCCCTGATCGGTCATGAAGTCGCGGATCAATTTCACGGTGTGATGGCGTAACAGGATGTTGCGCTGCATGGCTGGACGGCGCAGATCGAGATAACGATATTTCAATCGCAATGCTTCGTCCACATCTGAATCCTCGTTGATATAGAACGGCGTCGTGCGCGCCTCATTGAGGATCTGAGCGGCGGCAGCTACAACCTCGATCTCGCCCGTGGGCAGATTGGGGTTAGTCAACCCGGCGGGCCGCACCTGCACGATTCCGGTCACCTGGATGACGTACTCGCTTCGTGCAGCATTGAGCACAGCGTGGGCCACCGACGCCGCCTGCGCATCGCAGGTCACCTGAACGATGCCTGAACGATCACGCAGATCAAGAAACAACAACGCGCCATGGTCACGCCGACGATGCACCCACCCGGCCAAGGTCACAGTCTGCCCGGTGTGCTCCGAGCGCAATTCTCCACAGTTGATGGACTTCAACATAATAGCTCTCCCAGTTCAGATTCAACCGCGATTATACCGCCCCACGGCATGAAGGCGCAAACAAGGGGTCCACCCTTTGGCGTGCACCCGCGGCCATGCTATACTCAAATGGCAACACCTTGTGAGGAGTCTGTCAAATGCGTTTTTTGATCACCGGCGGCGCCGGGTTCATCGGTACAGCACTGGCTAACCGTCTGAGTAAAGCCGGCCATCATGTGCGCGTACTGGACGACCTGAGCGCAGGGGATCCCTCCCGGCTGCATTCCGATGTTCTATTCACGCGGGGTGACGTGCGCGACCGGCCGAAGCTATGGACGCTGCTGCAGCACGTCGATTGCGTCTTCCACCTGGCCGCCCGCGTGTCGGTCCAAGAATCGGTCCTCTATCCGCGTGAGTACAATGATGTCAACGTCGGCGGCACGGTAAGCCTGGCTGAAGCCACGCGGGATGCGGGCGTCAAGCGCATCGTGCTCGGCTCCTCGGCCACAGTATATGGGCCCCAGCCGCAGCAACCTGTACCTGAGACAGCTTGGCCGCACCCTCAAGCACCCTATGCGGTCAGCAAACTGGCGGCCGAGCATTACGTATTTGCTTTAGGCGCGTTGAACAGCATCGAAACGGTGGCACTACGCATCTTCAATGCCTACGGTCCGGGTCAACGCATCCCGCCGGTGCACGCGCCAGTCGTGCCCCACTTCGCGAGGAGCGTACTAAACCGCACATCGGTAGTAGTGCATGGCAACGGCCAGCAGACCCGCGATTTCGTTTATATCGACGATGTCGTAGATGCGCTGATCGCAGCCGCCACGGCTGCAGATGTTGACCGCAAGGTGATCAATATCGGTTCAGGCCAAGAGACTAGCATCCACACGCTCATCGCCACGCTTGGGCAAGTCACACAACGCCAGCCGGAGGTGATCTATAACCCCCAAGAGGGCGGCGGCATCTCTCGCCTGGTAGCTGATCTGAATGTGGCCCAACGCCTGCTAGGCTATCGGCCGAAGGTGTCTCTGACAGAGGGACTGGAGCGACTGCTGGCGGAGGATCCTCGCTTTGCCCGCAACGGCGCCGGTGCACAGTCGTCGCCGCGGTGACAAGACGCCAACCGAAACCATGCATATCAGAAACCCGGATTCTCCCTGAATCCGGGTTTCTGATAGGTGATCACCAATGTGTTACCACCGTGGTGCCGATGCTAGCCCAGTTGAACACCCACGCCGCGTCCTGTGTTCGCATGTTAACGCAGCCGTGGCTCATCGGGGTGCCGAAGTTGTTGTGCCAATAGGTGCCATGGATCGCATAGCCCCGATAGAAATACATCGTGTAGGGAACATTGGGCAAATCGTACCCCGGCCCGGTCATACGCGTGGAGGTCAGCTTCGTATAGATTTTGAACCGTCCTACAACCGTGGGAGTGCCAGCCAAGCCGCCGCTGATGAGGGCTGAGAAGACCGGCGTGTTGCCTTGGTAGGCTGTCAAGGTCTGAGCGCTCAGGTTCACATCGATCCAACGCTCCCCCGAAGACCCTGTCACAGGCGCAGGCGGTGCGCCGCCCCCGCTGCCGATGCGCAGCCGCTGGCCAACCCAGATTCGGTCGGGATTCGTCAAGCCGTTCGCAGCCAACAAAGCCGCAACAGTCGTGCCGTAACGAACCGCTATTCTGCTGAGGGTATCGCCAGGCTGGACGATGTAGATACTGCCTGTGCCGGGAGCCGGGCTAGGAGCAGGCAATGTGCCACCGCCGTTAACCCCAGGAATGATCAGCGTCTGACCGACGAAGATCCGGTTGGGATTTGTGATGCCGTTGGCGCTCACCAAGGCAGCTATCGAAACGCCGTAGCGGGCCGAAATACGCGCCAGCGTGTCGCCAGCACGCACCACGTAGACGGTCTGATCGGCAGCAGGTGCAGCAGCCGCAGGAGATACAGAGACTACGTTCACGGCGACAAACGTGAACAGCAGCAATGCCGTCAGCAAGACTGGATGATGCCTCGAAAACGGCCGACTTCGGCTCAGGCCACGGGAGAAAAACGAAGGCCAACGCATATTTGTCACCTCACTTATATCAAGCGATTCTTCTGAATCGTTGCTCTCAGATGATACACTAGTTGCGCACAATTTGTCAACTCTCAATAGCACAATATGCTATATATTAGATGACGGGACTGGCACGAATGTGAACTGCAGCGACAACCCTCAAAGAAGTTTTGTTGCGCCTTTGCCTCCAGGCTGCTGTGTGCTATAATATTTATTCTATTCCTATTATGCTGGAGTTGCAACCGTATGAATCGCTATCGGTCTCTGGGGCTTATGGCAGGCATCCTGGCCGGCGCGCTGATCCTTATCCTGAGCGCGCTGCCGGTGATGGCTCAAGACGCGCCTCCGACGATCAAAACTGCTTCATTACTCCTCTGGCCCGAGTACGACGATCCGGGCCTGCTGGTGATCTTTGCGGGGGACTTTACGGAGCCGACCAGCTTCCCGCGCGATATCAGCATCCCGTTACCCGCCGGCGCGCGCAACGTCCAGGCAGCTTATCCTGATGCTGCGGGCGGCCTGCTCACAGCGGCCTCTGAGATCAGTGAAAGTAAATTGATCTACAGGCAACTGCCTGCCGCGTCGTTCCACCTCGAATATTACGTCGACCGGCAGCCCTCAGGCAACCAACGCGAGATCGTTTACTCTTTTCAGGCGCCCTACGCCATTGAGACGCTTGCGGTCACGGTGCAGCAACCGGCCCGCGCCACTGATTTCAGCGTGGACCCCGCGGCTGAGAGCAGCGAAACCCGCACAGATGGCCTGACATATTATGTATTTAGACGCGCCAATCTGGCGGCCGGCGAAATGCTGAAGATCGTTCTGCGCTATACAAAGGCCGACTCCGGTGTATCCAGCCCGCAACTAGCCGTAACAAACTCATCCCCAACGCCGGCCACCTCGAGCGCATCATCGAGCAGGCCCGACATCGGCGGCTGGCTGCCGTGGGTGTTCATCGGCGCGGGCGCCATAATGCTCATGGCCTTTTTTGTCCACTGGCTGTTATCCCGCCGCCGGCGGCCAGCCCTCGAGACAGCCAAACGCCCGCATGTCCCCTCAGCGCGAGTACAACGCACCCCCGAGCCAGCCGCTGATGCTGCCGACTTTTGCACGCAATGCGGACACCGGCATCGGCCCGACGACCGCTTTTGCGCGCAATGCGGCGCGCCGCGGCGAGGCTAGTTTATCAGTGGAGGCAGATAGTTTGATGAAACGAGCTGCAGCGCTCTGTGTCATGGCCATAGTTGTGGCCGTAGTTCTGGCATTGCTGGCATCACCGGCCCTGGCGCAGACGCCCACCCCTAACGAAATCAATGCGATCGCCCGCGATCTATGGTGCCCGTTGTGCAACGGCGTGCGGCTCGACAACTGCGAGCTGCAGGCGTGCATCCAGATGCGCGAGGTCATCGCTGAAAAGCTGATAGCAGGCGAAAGTAAGGAGCAGATCAAGGCCTACTTTGTCCAACAATACGGTGACGTGGTGCTGGGCCAGCCGTCAAAGGAGGGTTTCAACCTGATCGCCTGGATCTTCCCCGTCCTGGCCGCAGTGGTGGGCCTGGGGTGGGTGGCCTATCTGATCTTCACCTGGCGGCGGCGCAAGCCGATCACGCAGGCGGCTTCGCCCGAAGCGACCTTGCTTGAGCCGAGCACAAAAAAGCCTGCGGGCGACGAGTATCTTGCACGCGTGGAGCAAGAGCTGAAGCAGCTTGACGAATGAGCAACTCAAGTTTGGCATCCCTGCGAGGGATGCCAAACTTGAGGCACACTGACCAGGAATACGCTATGACTGAAAACACAGATTCAGCTACCCCTCAATCGAAGCGCAAACTGCCCGGCTGGGCCATCGTCCTGGGCATCGGCGTCCTGTTTATCGGTGGACTGCTCATCATGATGCTGATCAAACCGCCGCAGAAGAGCCTGTGCGATGAGGCCGCGCCCGATCTCACCCTGACTCTCTTCCCCGAATACAACGGCGGCTGGCCGAGCGAGACCGTCAGCCTGGCCGATTTACGCGGCAAGGGGGTTGTACTCAACTTCTGGGCGAGCTGGTGCGGCCCGTGTGAACAGGAGGCTGCCGAAATAGAGGCCGCCTGGCGCAAGTATAAGGATCAGGGCATCGTCTTCATAGGCGTGGATTACCTGGACCAGGACCCTGCGGCCAAGCGCTACCTGGCAAAATTCGATATCACCTACCCCAACGGAGCGGATCTCGCCAGCAAGATCTCCAAGCGCTACACCATCCGCGGCGTGCCGGAGACCTTCTTTGTCGATCCCGAAGGCAAAATCGTCGGCTGCCGCAAAATCGGCCCACTGACGGCTGAGGAATTGGAAGAGCGCATCGCACAAATCATGCCGAAGTAAAATCATACGGCATGCTGCGCGCTTCGTATTGGATCCCACCGTCAGCCTGGACCAATTCGTAGTACGATACGCGCAGTACGTAGTACGCAACACGCAGTCGTAGCTTGGAGACAACACCATGACCGATCTGGGATTTATCGCTCTCGCGCTGGCACTTGTGCTGGCCGTTTACGGGATCATCGTGTCAATCGTGGGCGCCCGGCGCAACCTGCCGGAATTGGTGACCAGCGGCCGCAACGCGATCTATGTCGTGGGTGCGCTGGTGCTGCTCGCAACGGTTTTAATGTGGCGCGCCCTGCTGCGCAGTGAATTCAACCTGGAATACGTCTACTCGCACACCGAGCGCAGCCTGCCGACTCTCTACAAATTCTCGGCGCTGTGGGGCGGACAGGGCGGATCCCTCCTGTTCTGGACGTTCATCACCTGCGTTTTCGCCGTTGCGGCCACCTGGTTCTTCCGCAAACAACAGCCCAGCCTGAAGCCCTACGTCAACGCGGTGCTGCTGCTGAACACCGCTTTCTTCCTGTCGCTGGTGATCTTCGCCGAAAACCCGTTCGCCCGTATCTGGCGCACGACAGCCGGCGACATCGTCACCGCAGTCTTTGCGCCGGTGGGCGCTTCGTCTATTATCCCATCGGATGGCCAGGGCCTCAACCCGCAGCTCCAGAACTATTGGATGGTGATCCACCCGGTAGCGCTCTACCTGGGCTTCGTGGGGATGACAGTGCCGTTCGCCTTTGCGGTGGCCGCGCTGATCACCGGGCAGCTTGGCAACACGTGGATCAAGATGATCCGCAAGTGGATGCTGGTGCCGTGGCTGTTCCTGTCGGTGGGCATCCTGCTGGGGTCGCAGTGGGCCTACATCGAGCTGGGATGGGGCGGCTACTGGGCCTGGGATCCGGTGGAAAATGCCTCCTTCCTGCCCTGGCTCACGGCGACCGCGTTCGTGCATAGCATTATGATCCAGGAACGCCGCGGGATGCTCAAGGTCTGGAACATGGTGCTGATCTGGCTGACCTGGGAGCTGACGCTCATCGGCACCTTCCTGACCCGCAGCGGCGTGGTGCAGTCGGTGCATTCCTTCGCGCTCTCCGCGGTCGGCCCGATGTTTGCGGTCTTCATCGTTCTGACCATGCTGGGGTTCTCGGTGTTGCTGATTCGGCGCATGCCGCTGCTGAAGAGCGAAAATCAACTCGACGCCGTGCTCTCGCGCGAGACGAGCTTCCTCACGCAGAACGTCATCTTCGTGGTGATCATGGCGGCTACGTTCCTGGGCACCATCTTTCCCAGCATCTCCGAGCTGGTAATGGGGGACAAGATTTCGCTCAACGCGCCCTACTTCAACCGCGTCAATGGGCCCATCTTCCTGGTGCTGCTGATCCTGATGGGGGTGGCGCCGCTGCTAGCCTGGCGGCGCTCAGCGCCCGAAACGCTGCGCCGCAACTTCAGCATCCCCATCATCGCTGCCCTGCTCAGCGTCCCGCTGATTTACTTGCTGGGCAACCGCAACATAGCCGGTTTCATCGGGTTTGCCGCTTTGATCTTTGTGTTTGCCGGGATCGTCCAGGAGTACGTACGCGGGGTGCGTACGCGGCAGCAGGCCACAGGTGAGGCGCTGCCTGTAGCGTTGGCCAACCTCGTGCAGCGCAACGGCCGGCGCTACGGCGGCTACGTGGTGCACATCGGCGTGCTGCTGATCGCACTGGGCATCATCGGCAACGAATTCTATCAGAGCGAAGGCCAGGCCAACCTCAAGCGCGGGGAATCGATCACTGTCGCCAACTACACGCTGACTTTCAAAGACCTGACCGCGGACCGGGGCCCGAACTACACCGAATACACGGCGAAACTGGACCTGGCCCGCAATGGGCGCTTCATCGGCCAGATACTCCCCACTAAGAATCTCTACAACAAGAACCAGGAACAGCCGATGACCGAAGTCGGCCTGCGGCCCGGTCTGATCGAGGATGTATACGTGGTGCTGGCCGGATTCGAGGACATGGGCGAGACCGCCTCATTCAAGGTGTATATCAACCCGCTGATGTCGTGGATGTGGATCGGCAGCGTCGTGCTCATTCTGGGCGTGCTGCTAGCGGCCTGGCCACGACGCAGCCCTGCGGCCGCCGAGATGGCCCACCGCGTCCCTGCCGGCGCACAGCCGACTGCCTGAATCTCGTTTTCCAAACCAGGTTTCTCGGCGAAACCTGGTTTGGAAAACGAGGGTTTGTGACTGGAATTAAAGCATGCTCATCGTCTCAGCCATCCTACTCGCAGCCATCGCCTTGTTTGGGGTGGCCTATCCCATCATCCGCCGTTCAGGCTCGATCCAGCCCGCAACCGTTTCTGTGCAAGAGAAGCTGGACGAATTGTTAGCGCAGCGTGACGCTGCATTTCAGGCGCTGCGCGAGCTGAACTTCGACCATCGAGTGGGCAAGATCACCGACGAGGACTTTGTCGCCTTCGAAGCACGCCTCAAACAGGCCGCAGCCAATTCCTTACGCGCGCTGGACGGCTTGGAGACCGAGATCGACGAAGAGCTGGATTCTGTCATTGAGCGCTCAATCCGCCAGCGCCACGCGGGCCTCGTCGCCAGCGGCCGCTCCTGTCCGGCGTGTGGCAAACCTGCCGCACCTGAAGACAAGTTCTGCGCGGCATGCGGCGCGGCCCTGCCCTCCCAACGCGCGCCGGCTAACGATGTAGCGGCCACGCTCGCCTGCTCCGCCTGCGGCCAGCCCTATCAACCCGGTGACCGCTTCTGCGCGGGTTGCGGGCAGACGTTACCATCATAGAGTGAACGTTATCCTCGCCCGCCTGGCGTCTGACACCCAGGCCCAGGAGCTGTTGGCACCCCTGGGCCTGGAGGACTGGCATGGAGCGGCGCGGCGGCTGCGGACGTTGGGCAGATCCACAGAAGAAAGCGCAGCTCTCGAGCGCCTCCTGCCGCCCCTACTGCGCGGTCTCACGGAGGCTGCCAGCCCCGACCGCGCACTCATCAACCTAGAACGCTTCCTACAGAGCCAGCCGGATCCGGACGTACTGCTGGCGCGGCTGGCGGACGAACCACACACCCTAGAGAGGCTGGTCACGCTGCTGGCCGGCAGCCAATACCTCACCGATATCCTCCTGCGCAACCCCGGCTATTTTGTGCTGTTGGCCGAGCGCAACGGGCTGGCGCAGCTCAAAAGCCCCGATCGCCTGCTGGCCGAGGCTCGTGCGGCCGTCGTTCCCTGGCTATGCCTAAATTCAGGAGATGATCCCGCGGCCGCCCTGGACGCGCTCCGGCGCTACCAGCAACGCGAGCTGCTGCGCATCGGCATCGCAGACCTGGGCGGGCTGCTTGAGTTAGCATCCGTGACCGCGCAGCTTTCGCATCTGGCCGAGAGCATCATTCGGGCCGCGCTGGAGATCGTTGCCGCACAGCTCGGCGTCGAGCCTGAGGGGTTCACCGTCTTGGGCATGGGCAAGCTGGGCGGCGGCGAGCTAAACTACAGCTCCGACATCGACCTGCTCTTCCTTGCCGCAGGAACAGGTGATGATGAAGCCCGGATGCGAGATCTTCAAAAGCTGGGCGAGCGGCTGATCTTCGCGCTGTCACAGGCTACGGCGGAAGGATTCTTGTACCGCGTCGACATGCGGCTGCGGCCCTGGGGTCGCGTCGGTCCGCTAGTCTCGACAGTCGATGGCTACCTGGCCTACCTCGAGCGGTATGCGCGGCTCTGGGAGCGTCAGGCGCTGCTGAAGGCGCGGGTTATGGCGGGCGATGAGCAGATCGGGGCGGACTTCCTGCGCCGTGCCGAACCCCGGCTTTTCAGCGCAAGCCCGGAGGAGGTGCGCGTCGAGGTGCACGGCATGAAACAGGCCACCGAGGCCCACCTGCGCGAGGCGGGCCGCACCTGGGGCGAGGTCAAATTGGGAGAGGGTTCCATCCGCGACGCCGAATTCGTGGCCCAATACCTGCAACTGGCCCACGGCCGCGAGCATCCGGGCCTGCGCACCGGCAACACGCGTGAGGCGCTGGCACGGCTGGCCGAGGCCGGCTACTTGCCGGCCGAAGACCATCGCATCCTGGCGGAGGGCTACACTTTCTTGCGCACGGTCGAGCACTACCTGCAGATCCTCGACTACCGCCAGACGCACACGCTGCCGGCCAACCCGGCCGACCTGCGTTACCTGGCCCGCCGACTGGGCTTCCAGGGCCCTGACGCCCGCGTCCATTTCACTGCGCGCTACCAGCAGCACAGCCAGGCAGTGCGTGCGATCTATCTGCGTCATCTGACGGCGCCCACAGCCGCGACCCTACACCACTCCCCATCCGGAGGCCTGACCATGATCCCGGAACAGCCAACCAAAACAACACCCACGCACGAAGACACGCTGCAGGTGCACACAGCCCGGGCGGACACGGTCCGGGCGGACACGGTCCGCTTGCACCTGGCGCGGCTGGCGCCCTCCTACGCGGCCACCTTCGATCCGGCAGAGGTCGAGCGACACGCGAGCATGGCCGCCCGGCTGGATGCGTCCACACCGGTTACGGTGGAGGCGCGGCCGCTGGCCGATGATCTCTGGCGCGTCACCATCGTTGGCTACGACTATCTGGGCGAGCTGTCGGTGATCTGCGGGCTGTTGTTCGCATACGGCTTCAGCATCGTGGACGGGCATGTGTATACGTATGAGCCCGGAGTGGAAGCTGGGGAGCGGGGGAGCAAGGGAGCAGGGGAGAGAGGACAGGCAGCAGACGCGCGGCGGAAGATTGTCGACGTATTCCAGGTGCGGCCGGTGGCGACGGTGCAGCCTGATAAGAAGATCTGGCCGCGTTACAGCGCAGACCTGCTGGCATTGGTGGAACTGCTGCAAGCGCGCGAACAGCGCATGGCCCAGGGCGTACTGGCCAAACGCGTGGCCGAGGCGCTGCAGGTCAGCATCGCAACCGCGCCTGCACTGCCCCCAGTAGATATCGAGATCGACAATGATGCATCGCCAGCCTACACCGTCCTCCGCATCAGCGCGGCCGACACGCCCGGTTTTCTCTACGAGTTCACCAACGCCCTGGCCTTGCGCGGCATCCACATCAGCCAGGTGTCCGTGATCTCGACAGGCAACCGGGTGCAGGACACGCTCCTTGTTACAGACAGCCGCGGCGGCAAGATCACCGCACCTGACAGGCAGCGGGAGCTGCGCGCAGCCACAGTGCTCATCAAGCACTTCACCCACCTGCTGCCGCGTTCGCCCAACCCGGAATCCGCGCTGTTGCACTTCCACGAGTATCTGGGCGAGCTGTTCAGCCGACCCTCATGGCCCGATGACTTGGCCTCGCTGGAGCGACCCGAGGTATTGGATGCGCTCGCCCGGCTGTTGGGGGTCAGCGAGTTTCTCTGGGACGACTTCCTGCGCATGCAGTATGCGAACCTCTTCCCGGTGGTGGCCGATGTCGACGCGCTGGCTGCGCCGCGGCGCAAGGTCGAGCTGGCTGCAGAACTGAGCACGTTAATTGCCACTGCGCCTGATCTTGGGGCGCGACGTGCGGCGCTAAACGCATTCAAGGATCGGGAGATGTTCCGCATCGACATGCGCCATATCCTGGGTCATACGCGGGACTTCGACGCGTTCTCCGGCGAGCTGACCGACCTGGTGGAAACGGTGGTCGCAGCGGCCGCACGCATGGTGCAGGAGGAGCTGGCCGCGCAGTACGGCACGCCGCGCGGGGCAGACGGCGCGCCTATCCCGTTGGCAGTCTGCGTGCTGGGCAAATGCGGCGGCTTCGAGTTGGGTTACGCGTCCGACATCGAGGTGATGTTCATCTACGCCGGATCGGGACAGACAAGCGGCCCACGTGCCACCAGCGCCGCTGAATTCTTCGACAAACTTGTGACGGAGTTCGGCCGCGCGATCTGGGCCCGCCGCGAGGGCATCTTTGAGATCGACCTGGAGCTGCGTCCTTACGGCAAGGCCGGCAGTCTTGCCGTGCCGCTAGACGCGTTCCGCCGCTACTTCGCGCCTGAGGGTCCCGCCTGGGCCTATGAGCGGCAGGCCCTCATTAAGCTGCGTGCCATCGCTGGAGACGCCGACCTGGGCCGGCAGGTGGAGGCATTGCGCGATGCCTACGTGTATGATGCCGGCAGCTTCGACGTGGCCGCCATGCGCGCGATGCGCGAACGGCAACTCCGCCACATCGTCACCCCAGGCGCATTCAACGCCAAGTACAGCCTGGGCGGGCTGGTGGATGTGGAGTACGTCGTACAGGGATTGCAGATGCGGCACGGCGCGGTCCACCCCGACCTGCGCCTCACTAACACCCGCGCGGCCATCGCCGCACTGGCGGCTCACGGCTTCCTGTCACAGGAAAACGCCCATCGCCTCCACCAGGCGCACATCTTCCTCCAGCAACTTATCAACGCGCTGCGGGTCGTGCGCGGCAACAGCAAGGACCTCACCGTGCCACCCGAAGGGAGTGAGGAGTTTGCGTTCCTGGCCCGCCGCCTGGGCTACGGCCACGACCCCGGCCACCTGGCCGCCACGCTCAGCGATCAGGCGGCGTGGGTGCAACGGCTGGAGGGACGATTATTGGGATGATGCACAAATAAGCCACAAACATAGATTAATCCTCTTGACAAAGCCTCACAAGAGAGTATAATAACAATGTTGGCTAGTCACTCATACATGGGAGGCTTCTATGTCAGTCCGTAAAGCACTGTTGGTCGGCATCAATGCATACCCTAACGCGCCCCTGCGCGGTTGTATCAACGACGTTCAACAGGTGCGAGGCCTGCTGAAGCAATACTACGGCTTCAAGGATAATGATATCAAGCTACTGATAGATGGCGACGCTACCGCTGCCGGAATCCAGGCTGGGCTCGGCTGGCTGGCAGAGGGGGGCGCAGATTCCGATGCCGTGCGCATCTTCCACTATTCAGGTCACGGCTCCTACGTGGCCGATACAAACGGCGATGAGCCGGATGGCCGCGACGAATGCCTGGTGCCGTTCGATTACGAATCCGTCGGCTTCCTCACCGACGATACCCTCAAGATTCTCTACGATCGTTTTCCCGAAGGCGGCAACCTGACCCTGATGATGGACAGCTGCCACTCGGGCACCAACAACCGGGCCCCCTTCGGAGATGTCGTGTACCGGTTCCTGCCTGTATCCTGGGAAGAGGAAGAAAAGATCGAAGCGGCCGCAGCCAAATTCGCCCACGACCAGCAGGAATTCGTGTTTCAAGGGGTGAAGGCTCTGCGCGGCCAGGACCTAACGGATGAGGAACTGCGCAACAAGATCCTTGGCCTGACAATCGCTTTCAAGAAGGAACGTTTTGGCGCCGTGCGCACCCACGAGTCAAACGTGTTGTTGGCCGGCTGCCGTCCTGACCAGACCTCGGCGGACGCCCACATCGCAGGAGATTACCACGGCGCGTTCACATACTACCTGGCCGAAACCATCCAGGAAGCACGCGGGCAGCTCACCTATCGCCAGTTGGCTCAGAAGGTAACCAAAAAGCTGAAAGGTAGCTACACGCAGAAGCCGCAGTTGGAGTATGCGGGCAAGCGCGACTTGGCGCCGGTCTTCCAGCCGTTTGCGGAATAGGGGGCGAGGCACTCCGTCCAAAATCCATCGCGACCCGCTCCTCAGCGCCTAATGCAAGACTCTCCGGCGGCGCAGACCTGCCGGAGAGTGCCTCGCCCCTACTTCCCGCGTTCGAACGCGCGCCAGGCTGAAGCATAGAGAAAGGGACGCCGGTCAGGCGGTCGGGCGCCGGCCAGTCGCTTACGCCACCCTGCCTCTGCTTCGTCCGCGGCCGCGAAGCAACGCGCTGAATAGATTGTCCGCCGCTCAGGGCTCTGATCCTGGCAATCTCTCGCTCCCGCGATGAACTGACGCTCCAAAACTTCGCGTTCTTCCACATATAGCGGCATGCTCGCCGCGTAGTTTTGCAGTGTTGCCTGGTGCAGCGCCTCGTGGCGCCAGAACAGGCTGGCCTCGTCGTAGGCTCCGGTCGGCGCGGGCCCGGCCTGGGGCAGCTCCATCCCGAGCCAGACCGGCTTGAAGAGCGATGTGCAGGGCGCAGCCGTGCCGGTGACGAAGTGTGTCTGCACGTCGGCGGCCAGGTGCGAGACCAGGGAGCCGGTCGTCTGCGAGACGCGGATGGGGCCGAAGCCTGCATGGTCGCAGACCGTGGCGCCCGCAAGCCCGCGGGCCGGCGTCCAGCCGGGACCTGCTTCCGGCCCGTGGTCGCGCAGGGCGCGCATCAGATCTTCGACGGAAAGATGGCCCTTCCTGGCCGCGAGCAGCTCGGTCGTCCGGCACTGCCTGTGCCGCGCATCCGAGAAGCGAGTGTAGAGAAAGTCTGAGTAGCAGCGGCCGAAATGGAAGTCCTCGCGGCCGCGACACCACCTGCGATCGACGGCGTAGTTGACCAGGTCCGGCGACGCCAGGTCCCAGCGGTCCCCGATGGTGATGCTGTTGGAAATGCTCCGCACATCCTGCACGCGCTCCGCGGCCCACTCGCGGCCGGCGGTCTCCAACACCCACGCTTCCCGTGGGTCGGCAATCAGGAAGCTGTTGTGGTAGAACAACTTACCGGGATAGCCGCAGTTGCCTCCCTGCCCGTGCGCCGCCAACAGCCCGATGATCACATCCAGCGCCTCGCGCGCCGTACGGCCGCGCTCCAGCGCCAGGCGCAGAAAATCCATGCCGATCAGCCCGGGATGTTTGTCGTAGGGTACTTTGGTAAACACAGCCTCATTGCCGATGGTGACGCCATGCTCGTTGGCGCCCATCTCCGCGCCCCAGATCCAAAACGGCTTGCACAGGAGTACTTCGAAGGTCTGCTCCACCTGGGGCACCTCGATGTAGGTGCACCGGATCGTAGCCCCCGCCGGATGGCGCGCGCTTGGGATGCGCACGATCTCGTGGGCCTCCCGGGGATCCCGGTCGGAGTTCTTAGCAAACAGAGTTACGCCGTCGGCTGAGGCGCTGCCCAGCACAACCATGGTGTCGCACATCGTTTCATGCCTCCTTATGAAGGAATCGAGCCTTTAGGCGGTCAGACCGGCTGAAGCCTCGATTCCATCAAATTAACCTCAACCCTGTTCCGCCTTCTTCAGCAGCGGCAGGCTGGCCAGGGCACAGACGGCACCGAAGAAGAACAGGGCGGTATAGCCGAGCCACGCGCCGGGCCGGGCATTGTTCAGCGCGTCGATGACGGGCCCTTCCAGCCGCGCGAGCGCGCCCGCGCCGGCCGTGGCTATGTTGGTCAGGCCCAGGTACTTGCCCGCCTCGGCAACCGGAGCCAGCCTGTTGGCCTGCGCCCAGTTGGCCGTCAGGAACAACCCCATCCCCGCGCCCAGCACGCCGCCGTACAGCCCCAGGCTCAGCAAGTTACGCCCCAACAGAAGCAGCGGACAACCCACTGCAATAACCAACACCGCCGCGGTGGTAACGCGCCGCGCACCAAAGCGGTCGGTCAGTCTGCCGCCGATCACCGCCAGGATCAGCAGCGCAAAAATGATCGCTGCCATGAGCACGCCGGTGTCGCGGACGGGGTTCGCCGGCCGCAGCACGTCCTGGATGTAATACTGGGCAAACTGCTGGATGCCATAGATGCCGAGCAGGCACACGAAGCGCTGGGCGATCAGCCACCAGTAGGCCGAGTGACGGCGAAAATCGATGTGGAACTGGTTGCGCAGGTTCGCCCAGGCCAGGCGTCGAGCCGCCGGGTCGCCGGCCGGCGCTTCGCGCGTGCCCAACACCGTGACCAGGGTCGACACAAACAGCAAGCCCATCACCAACCCCATCACCAGGGATGGGTCGCGGGTGTCCGGGTCAAGCAGGAAGCCCGCCGCAAGCGTGGCCACCGCGGTCATGAACATATCCAGGAAGATCTTCAGTCCGCTCGCCGTGCCGATCTGTTGCGCAGGCACCACGTCGGGCAGCAACCCTTGCGCGGGACCGTGGGCGATGTTGGAGCTGAACTGCAGGCCGATGTAGCCGACGAACAGCCACACCAGGCCTCCTGCCCAGGCCAGCAGCGCAAGGAAGACAAAGTCGAACAACGTGCCGAACACGATCAGCGGCCGGCGGCGGCCGAAGCGCGAGACCCAGCCGTCGCTCAGCGCGCCGGAGATCGGCTGGACAACCATCGCGATCACCAACCCGGCGAAGGTCAGCAGGCCGAGGTAGGTGTTCTTCTGCGCGTCCGGCACAAAGTTGAGCATCACCGCGGGCAGCACGATGGGGTGCAGCACGTTCCACATGAAGGACAGCCCCACCCAGTAGGCGTTCGGGGCCAACAGCCGGCCCAACGAAAGATCCTGTTTCATGCGAATTCTCCTCTCATTGGCAGTGGGAGCAGGCGGGCGATGGCCGCCATGACGACCTGCGCCGCAGAGCGGTCCTTTTCTTCAGCAGAGAGTCCTGTGGGCAGGCGCAGCGTGTAGGGAGGGCCGAAATGAAGGCGGAACGCGCCATCCTGCTCGTAGGCCCCCACAGGCGTCACGCAAAACCCCATGCCAGCCAGCAGCGCGATGAAGCGGCCGGCCCCCTCCGGCGGCCAGCCCAGCACGCCGCCGGGCATGTCCATGCCTTCCGGCGCCAGCCCGATGAGCGCGGCGGGATGCTCGCGGGCGTAGCTCAGCACGCGGCGCACGGCCAGCCCGCGCGCTGCCGCATCGCCCGGCCGCGGTGGCATGGGCGGCATGGCCGTGAAGCCATAGACGCGTGCCAGCCGCCCCAACAGCCAGCATGAGCCGGCGCCGCCCAGCCCGGCATACCACTTACCGGGGAAGGTCAGTTCGCCGGTCATGGTCCAGTGCATCTCTTCGGGTGCGACCGAGGCAATGGCAAGAGCGATCCACCAGGCGTTGAAACCTGGCCGGCAATAGTGGTTGACGGTGATCAACGCAGGGCCGCAGACAGGGATATGCTCTGCCCCATAGACCTGCAACGGCGGCGCCAACCGGTCAAGACACGCGCGGGCGTCCGCTCGAAACGAGCGCCGTCCGCCGGTCAGGACCTGCCGGCACAGGACAAGCATGGTTCGCCAGGGATAGGTGTAGTGGGGATGCATTCGATCCCTTCGCTGGCGTGCAGTGGATCTAAACGCGCAGCATTATACCTCATCAACGCCGGTTACGCATCTGGCTTGACCTACCCGGCGCGCAGTGCGATAATGACCCGACCAGTAGGAGACTGTCATATGGAAAAATACGAGCCAGCCATGAGCTTCGACGACGACGTCGCCGAGGCCTACGACCGCCTCGCCCAACGCGGGGATGAGATGGCAACCGTCGCATTCCTGGAGCAGTTGGCACGGGGCGGTCCCGCGCTGGAACTTGCGATCGGCACCGGCCGGATCGCATTGCCCCTGGCCGCTCGGGGCATCCGCGTCGACGGCATTGACTTTTCATCTGCGATGGTCGCCAGGTTGCGCGCGAAGCCGGGGGGCGCCGGGATCGCGGTCACCCTGGGCAACTTCGCCGATGTTGCGGTCCCCGGCGCCTATCGCTTGATTTACGTGGTCTTCAACACCCTGTTCAACCTGCTGACCCAAGACGAGCAGGTTCGTTGCTTCGAGAACGTCGCCGCACATCTCACTGACGACGGCTTGTTCGTCGTGGAGGGCGGGGTGCCGACCGAGTGGCACCTCTTACGCAATAACCAATACGTCGATGCAGAAGCCATCGAAGTCGACAGCGTACGACTTGACGTGGCTCGCTACGATCCGGTGAGCCAACGGCTCGAAGAAACTCACGTGTTCCTGTCGAGCACGGGCATCCGTCTCAACCCAATCGTCACGCGCTACGCCTGGCCAGCCGAGCTCGATCTGATGGCGCGCATTGCAGGGCTGCGCCTGAAGGAGCGCTGGGCCGGCTGGGACCGAGAACCGTTCACAGCTACCAGCAGCAACTGCGTGTCCGTCTACGGCAAATTCAATTTCAATCAGGACACATGACCCAGTGTGTTGCACTCCTCCGTGGCGTCAACGTAGGCCGCGCAAAGCGCGTCGCGATGGCCGAGTTGCGCGCGCTCATTGAAGAGGTCGGCTTTGGGGAAGTCCGCACCTTGCTCAACAGCGGAAACGCCGTGTTCCAGGCATCACAGCCGGACGTAGCCGAGGTTGCGTCAGCAATCGAGGCGGCCATCCAAAGCAAGTTCGGATTCTCCGTGCCGGTCGTTGTCGTCACGGTGCGGGAGTTGAACGCCATCATTGCAGAGAATCCGCTGCCCCAAGCGACTGCCGATCCGTCGAAGTTCCTTGTCGCGTTTGTGGCCAGCGCAGCCACGCTGGAAAAGACCAGGCCGTTGCTGGCGGAGGCCTGGGCGCCGGATGCGCTGGCCGTGGGCGCAAAGGCAGCCTACCTCTGGTGCGCCAATGGGGTCATCGAGTCCAGGCTCGCCCAAGCGTTTTCGCGCGTCACCGCCGATGCAGCCACCACGCGCAACTGGGCCACCGTGCTCAAGGTGCAGGCTGCCGCCGGCACGAACCAGTGCGATTAAGCTCCAAATACTACCCATTTGGGGACTGGACACCTTCCCAATCTTCCGTTATACTATCCTGTGTGCGGTGCAAAGGTGGCATCTCGGCGAGATGCCACCTTTATTTTTCTTGGAAGGAGCATTCATTGCCATGCCTAAGACCATCGCTGACGTACTGACCATGGCGGCAAAGGTCCAGATGGTGGACCTCCGCTTCACCGACCTGCCCGGCGTCTGGCAGCATTTCACCATCCCCGCGCATATCCTGACGGAAGAGACGTTCGAGAATGGCGTGCCGTTCGATGGCTCATCGATCCGCGGATTCAAAGAAATCCACGAGTCGGACATGCTGCTGATGCTGGACCCCACCACCGCGTTCATTGACCCGATCTTCGAAGTGCCTACCCTGGTAATGATCGGGAACGTCTACGATCCGATCACCCGCGAGCCGTACGAGCGCGACCCGCGCTTCATCGCCCACCGGGCTGAGACCTATCTGAAGCAGACCGGCATCGGCGACACGATCTACATCGGTCCCGAACCTGAATTTTTCATCTTTAGTGACGTACGTTACGGCAGCAACACCAACGAAGCGTTCTATCACCTGGACAGCCGCGAGGGGTGGTGGAACAGCGGCAAGGAGCTGGGGCCGAACTTCGGCGGCCAGATCGCGGCCAAGCGAGGTTACTTCCCCACCCCGCCCACGGACACGCTGCAGGATGTGCGCAGTAAGATGGTGCTGGCTATCGAGGGCGCCGGCATCCCGGTCGAAATCCATCACCACGAAGTTGCTTCAGCCGGCCAGTGCGAGATCGGCATGCGCTTCAACACGTTGATGAACATGGCCGACAACGTTCAGATCTACAAATACATGGTGAAGAACGTGGCCAGGCAGAACGGCCTGACCGCCACCTTCATGCCGAAACCGTTGTTCGGCGACAACGGCAGCGGCATGCACTGCCACCAGAGCATCTGGAAAAACGGCAAGAACGCATTCTACGACGAGGCCGGTTACGCGCAGCTTTCGGATACGGCCAAGTACTACATCGGCGGGCTGCTGAAGCACGCGCCGGCGCTGCTGGCCCTGGCTGCCCCCGGCACCAATTCGTATCGCCGCCTGGTCCCCGGTTTCGAGGCGCCGGTCAACCTGGCCTACTCGCAGCGCAACCGCTCCGCAGTCTGCCGCATTCCGGTTGGCTCCAAAAGCGCCGCTGCCAAGCGCGTCGAGTTTCGGGCGCCCGACCCCTCGTGCAATCCATACCTTTGCTTTGCCGCGCTGTTGATGGCTGGGCTGGATGGCATCCAGAACCGCATCGACCCCGGAGAGCCGATGGACAAGGATCTCTACGGCCTGCCGCCGGAAGAAGCCAGGCGTGTCAAGCAGGTGCCGGGCTCGCTGGATGCAGTGCTCAAGGCGCTGGAAGCAGATCACGAGTTTCTGCTGAAGGGCGACGTCTTCACTACCGAGATGTTGGATGTCTACATCGCGTACAAGCGCGAGACCGAGGTGGATCCGGTCCGCATGCGGCCGCATCCGTACGAGTTTACGTTGTATTACGACGCCTAAACCGAAATAGGGGGTGTTGGGAGTAACATGAGCGATACGATGGTACGAGCCATTGCCAAACAGGCGGGCGTGCGCGGGCTCGCCTGCATCACCACCGGCCTGGCCCAGGAAGCGGCCCAGCGCCACGCGGCTTACCCGGTCGCGGCAGCCGCGCTGGGCTATGGCCTGACCGCCGGCGCGCTGTTGGGCGGGCTTCTGAAGGTTCAGGAGCGCGTCGCCCTGAAGGTCGAGGGAAACGGCCCGCTGGGCAAGGTGGTGATCGAGGCCGACGCGTACGGCCGCGTGCGGGGTTATGTGGCTGTCCCCGATATCGCGGCGCCACAAACCATAGACCGCGCGGCGGTGGCCGCAGCAATCGGCAGCACGGGCCAGTTGACCGTGGTGAAGGACCTGCGCATCAAGAGCCTCTACAGCAGCGTGGTGGAGCTGGAGAACGGCGAGCTGGATAAAGAGCTGACGCACTACTTCAACACCTCCGAGCAGGTACCCTCGCTCGCTCAGATCGGCGTTCAAATGGACGGCGGGAGCATAGCCGCGGCCGGCGGCTTGCTTATCCAGGCCATGCCCGGCCACAGCCCCGCAGAGTTCGCACGCCTGGCAGCCAACATAGAAGGGCTGCCATCCCTGGAGACGCTGCTGACCGGCGGTCTGACTCCGGAAGATATCCTGGCGAGGTCCTTCACTGGGATCGAGTATGAGGTATTGGAATCCGAGCCGCTGGCGTTCCGCTGTTCGTGCAGTCGGGAACGCTCGCGCCAGGCGCTGAAGATGCTGGACTACGATGACATCCTGGCGCTGCTGATCGAGGGCGAGGCCACCGTGGACTGCCACTTCTGTTATGCGCGCTACGAGTTCAACCGGGACGACCTGGAGACCATCCTGCACGAGATCGAGGCTGCTAACTGACAGATGGGTAGCCACACCCCGCCAACATCTTGGCGTTTGACAGTTTTTAGTTGCCGTGCTATGATCCCGTCGTTCTTGAAAAATCCAGTAACGCAATGAGAAATGCACCTATGCGCATTGTTTCAGTTAGCGCCAGCTTCTTCTTTTATTATTCCAGCCCGCCCCGGCTAGCCCCCGCGCCGGCTGGAACCTTGGCGCCGCTGAAGCAATGAAGCGCAGTCCAGCCTGATCAGTCAAGCCGAGCGTGGAGGCACCAGCCCCCACGCTCTTTTTATTTCCTGAAGGAGGACTCATGCCCGTTAGAGGTGTCCGCGGCGCCACAACTGCAACCGAAAACACGTCCCAAGCCATCCTGGACGTCACCCGGGAACTACTGACCGCGCTGGTCGCGGCAAACAGTATCCAGGTGGAAGACCTGGCCAGCGCCACCTTCACAATGACGCCGGATCTGGACGCCGCGTTCCCGGCACGGGCTGCACGCGAGCTGGGCTGGCACCACGTGCCGTTGCTCGACGCCGTGGAGATCGCGACGCCCGGCGGACTGCCCCGCACCATCCGGATCCTGCTGCACTGGAATACCGAGCGCCCAATCTACGATGTCCGTCACATCTACCTGCGTGACGCCGTTGTGCTGCGGCCGGACCTGCAAGGCGAGTTCGCTGCACCCCCACCGGCAGAACCCCCGGAATCGCACAAGAACGGCTCAGCACTCGGTCAGGGTCGCCAGGTGGTCGCCTTCCAGGGCGAGCCGGGCGCTTACTCGCAAGAAGCGATCTTTCAACACCTGGGCGCACAGACCGCAACCCTGGCCTGTCCCGGCTTTGGCGACATCTTCACTGCAGTGGAGGAGGGCCGGGCGGCCCTGGGGCTGCTCCCAGTTGAAAACTCACAGGCAGGCTCCATCAACCAAGCTTACGATCTGCTGCTGGATCACGACCTGCGCGTGGTGGGCGAGGTGAAGCTGCGGGTGCGCCACTGCCTGCTGGCGCCCGAGGGCACCCAGCAGACAGATATCCGCCGCGTCCACTCACACCCCCAGGCGCTGGCGCAGTGCAGCCGCTATCTGCGCCTGCGCGGCTGGGAGGCGGTGCCGGCCTATGACACGGCCGGCGCCGCGGCTGAGCTGGCCCGGAACCCGGCGCCCGGCACGGCTGCCATCGCCAGCGCGCTGGCCGGTCAGACTTATGGGCTGACGATCCTGGACGCAGGCATCGAAGACTCACCCGACAACACGACCCGCTTCTTCCTGCTGGGACGTGAGGAGCCGCCGCCTGCTAAACACAACAAGACCTCCATCGTATTCGCCACCATGCACACGCCTGGCGCGTTGTACAACGTCATGGGCGAATTCGCCAACCGGGGGATCAATCTGACTAAGATCGAAAGCCGGCCGCGGCGCAACCGGCCGTGGCACTATGTATTTTATGTCGATATGGAAGGCCACTGGCAGGATGCCACCGTTAATCGGGCACTGCTGGGCCTGTTGACCCGCACAGCGTTTCTGAAGTTGCTGGGAAGCTATCCGGCGGCGGAGTAGGGGAGGTTCCGTATGATTATCGTTATGAGACACGGCGCTACGGCGAGCGACATCGATGCCGTAGTAACACAGGTAGAGGCATTTGGCTACCACGCGCATCTGTCCCAGGGCACCGAGCGCACGATCATCGGCGTGGTCGGCGACGACCGGCCCATCCAATCACACAACTTCGAGATGCTCGCCGGCGTCGAGCAGGTTGTACGCATCCTGCAGCCGTTCAAGCTGGCAAGCCGCGACTTTCACCCGGATGACACCGTCTTCGACGTGCGCGGGGTCACGATCGGCGGCCCTCGATTGGTCATCATGGCGGGGCCCTGTTCGGTGGAAAGCAAAAGCCAACTTCTGGAGACCGCGTATGCGGTGAAGGAGGCCGGCGCCGACATCTTGCGCGGCGGTGCGTTCAAGCCCCGTTCATCGCCCTACGCGTTTCAAGGGCTGGGTGAAGAGGGCCTGGAGATCCTGGCCGAAGCGCGCGAAGCCACCGGGTTGCCCATCATCACCGAGGTGATGTCTCCTGAGGCCGTGCCGCTGGTCGGGAAATACACCGATATCTTTCAGATCGGCGCCCGCAACGCGCAGAACTTTCCGCTGTTGGCAGCTATCGGCAAGACACGCACGCCGGCGTTCCTGAAGCGCAGCATGATGGGCACCATCCAGGAGACGTTGATGTCGGCAGAGTACATCCTCAGCGGAGGCAACCGCAACGTCATGCTGTGCGAACGCGGCGTCCGCACCTTCGAGACCGCCACGCGCAACACGCTGGACATCAACGCCATCGCGCTGTTCAAGCAGTGGACGCACCTGCCGGTCTTTGCGGATCCGAGTCACGCCACAGGCAAATGGGAACTGATCCCACCCACGTCCAAGGCCTGCATTGCGGCCGGTGCCGACGGTTTGATCATCGAGGTGCACCCGCATCCGGCGCAGGCGCTCTCAGACGGCGCTCAATCGCTGAAGCCGGAACGCTTCGCCGAGCTGGTGCGCGAGCTGCGCATGCTGGCGCCGGCGGTGGGAAGGACGTTGTGAGGGGGAGCGGGGGAGCAGGGGAGAAAGGGAGCAGGGGAGCAGTTCGCTCTGGCCGGTCTCTGACCGAGCCAGGGGGAAACCTTGTGAGGCGGAAATAATGAACTTGCCGACTGTGTGCATCGTGGGGCTTGGACTGATGGGGGGATCGCTGGCGCTGGCGCTGCGGGAGGCTGAAGGTTCCGGGGACGGCGTTCAACGCATCGTCGGCGTCGCGCGCAGGCAAGAGACGCTCGGCGCGGCGCTTGAGGCCGGCGCAATTGATTTTGGCACGACCGACCTGGCTGAGGGCGCGGCAGACGCTGATGTGATCGTGCTCGCCACGCCGGCCCGCACGATCCTGCGCCAACTGCCGGAGGTGGGCCGCGCCGCCAGGCCCGGCGCGCTGGTGCTCGACCTGGGCAGCACCAAAGTCGAGATTTGTGCGGCGCTAGCAAACCTGCCCCCAGAATTGCAGCCTGTGGGCGGACATCCCATGTGCGGCAAGGAGCTAGCCGGGTTCGCGGCGGCTGAGGCGGGGCTCTACCGCAACAAGACCTTTGTTCTCTGTCCCCTGTCGCGGACATCGGGCGCTGCGCTGGCCCAGGCCCGCGCGTTAGTAGAGGCGGTCGGTGCACGGCCGGTCATCCTGCACCCGGCCGCGCACGATCGGGCCGTGGCAGCCATCAGTCATCTGCCGTACGCGGTCGCGGCCGCGCTGGTCAACACCGTCTCGACCGCCGATGATCCGTTAGCCCGGTCGCTGGCAGCATCCGGCTACCGCGACACCACCCGCCTGGCCGCCAGCGACGTGGACATGATGCTGGACATCCTGCTGACCAATCGTTCGGCCGTGCTGGACTGGCTGGACGCCTATGCGGCGCAGCTCGCAGGCTTGCGTGAATCACTGGCAGCAGAGGACGAGCCCACACTGCGGACAACCCTGACGCGCGCCCATGATCACCGCATTCAACGTTCGACACTCAACATTCAACATTGAACATACGGTACTCACCATGCGAGACCTGATCATCCACCCTTCCGGCCCGTTACGCGGACAAGCCACCGTGCCGGGCGACAAATCGATCACCCACCGGGCAATCATCCTGGCCGCGTTGGCCGACGGCGAGACGCGCATCCGCGGCTGGGTGCCGGCGGAGGTGTGCATGGCGACGCTGCGCTGTATGCAGGCCCTCGGAGTGAGCATTGACGACCAGAAGACAGGTTTCGGCTCCGATCTGCTCATCCGCGGCCGCGGCCTGCACGGCTTGACCGAACCGGAGGACGTTTTGCACTGCGCCGGCTCGGGCACTACCATCCGGCTGCTGGCCGGGCTCCTGGCAGGGCAGCCGTTCACCAGCGTGCTGACCGGAACCGAGCCGCTGCGCCGCCGCCCCATGGGCCGGGTCGCCGAGCCGCTGCGGCTGATGGGCGCGACGGTGCTGGGCCGCGACGGCGGCCGGCTGCCGCCGCTCACTATCCAGGGCGGCAACCTGCGGGGCATCGATTACCGCCTGCCGGTCGCCAGTGCTCAGGTCAAGTCGGCCATCCTGCTGGCGGGCTTGTTCGCTGAAGGTGAGACGATCCTTCACGAGCCGGGACCATCGCGCGATCACACCGAACGCATGCTACGCGACTTCGGTGTGGCCGTCGAGTCCCAAGAGCTGACCGTTCGCTTGCGCGGCGGGCAAGCATTGCGCGCGCCTCTCGACGGCATCACTATCCCCGCCGATTTCTCCTCCGCCGCGTTTCCACTGGTCGCGGCCGCGATCGTGCCGGGCTCAGAGATCCGGCTGCCCGGCGTCGGCGTCAATCCCACTCGCACGGGGCTGTATGATCTGCTGGCGGCGATGGGAGCAAAGATGTGCGTGACTGACGAAAGACAAAAGACGAAAGACGAAAGCGCCGACCCGCAGGAAAGCACCTTGTCATCCGTCCTTCGTCCTTCGTCGTCCGTCCTTCGTCCTTCATCCGCGACAGGCGAACCGATCGCCGACATCACCGTTCAGGGCGCCGCCCTGCGCGCCACAGAAGCCGCCGGCGACCTGATCGTGCGTGCGATCGACGAGTTCCCGATCTTCGCCGTAGCCGCGACGCAGGCGGAGGGCGTAACAGTCGTGCGCGAGGCCGGTGAGCTGCGAGTTAAGGAGTCGGACCGCATTGCTTCGGTCGCGACAGAGCTACGGAAGATGGGCGCGACTATCGAGGAACGACCGGACGGCATGATTGTGACCGGACCCACCCAACTGAGAGGTGCTGTGGTAAAATGCCACCATGACCATCGCCTGGCCATGGCCCTCGCGGTGGCCGGCCTGGTTGCAGGCGGTCAGACCACCGTCCGGGGGGCCGAAGCAATCGGTGACTCGTTCCCGAGCTTCGTGGAGACGATGAGGTCCCTGGGGGCGGAAATCGAGTGGGCGAGTGACGAATCAGCGATGGACGAATGACTAAAGCAGTACGCAATACGCAATACGCACCACGCACCACGCATCACGCATCACGCATCACGGGCGCAACCCGCCTGGTCGGCCTGCTCGGCTGGCCGGTGGACCACAGCCTGAGCCCGGCGATGCACAACGCGGCGTATGCGGCGCTAGGACTGGATTGGGTCTATGTGCCGCTGCCGGTGGCGCCGGAACGCGTGGGCGAGGCTGTGGCCGGGCTGGCTGCGCTTGGCTTCGCAGGAGCCAATGTTACCGTGCCGCACAAGCAGGCGGTCATGCCCTTCCTAGACGAACTGACGCCGATGGCGCAGGCGGCGGGGGCTGTGAACACCCTTATCGTGCGGGCCGATGGCTCACTGTTGGGCGACAACACCGACGGCGCGGGATTCATGGCGGATTTACAGGCGCATGGGGTGCGAAGTCGCCGAGCCATCGTCCTCGGCGCTGGCGGCGCGGCACGCTCGGTGGCCTATGCGCTGCTGGAGGCCGGTGCGGAGGTGGCCGTCGCCAACCGGACGCCGGAGCATGCTGATAGATTATGTCGAGCAATGTGCGCGGCCCTGCCCGATGCGACTGACCGGCTGAGCGCACATGCGTTTCCCGGCGCCTTGCCGAAGCTGGCGCCTTGGGCCGACCTGATCGTCAACGCGACCAGTTTAGGGTTACACGCAGGGGATGCGCTGCCGTGGGAGCCGGATGCGGCGTTCCGGTCGGACCAGGTGGTGTACGATCTGATCTATCACCGGCCCACCGCGCTGCTGGCGCTGGCCCGGTCGCAAGGCGCCACAGCCATCGATGGGCTGGGGATGCTGGTGCACCAGGGCGCGCAAGCGGCAGCATTGTGGACAGGAATCGATGCGGGCAGTCTTGCCCGACTGATGAGAAAGGAGCTAGAAGCAAATGACCAACGTTTTCGATGAGTTCCACTGGCGCGGCCTGGTGTATGACTTCACCGAAGGCTTGCCTGATACCTTGGCCCAGGAAAAGGTGACCGCCTACATCGGATTCGACCCGACCTCGACCAGCCTCCAGGTGGGGAATCTACTGGCGCTGATGGGACTGGCGCGCATGCAGCGCGCGGGACACACCCCCATCGCACTCGCGGGCGGCGGCACTGGCATGATCGGCGACCCTAGCGGCAAAAGCCAGGAGCGCCAATTGCAAAGCCTGGAGACGATTGCAGTCAATGTGGAGGCGATTCGCGGCCAGTTGGCGCGCTTCCTCGATTTCGAAGTCCGCACTAACCCTGCCCGCATCGTGAACAACGCCGACTGGCTGACCACCATCCCGATGATGCACTTCCTGCGCGACGTGGGCAAGCACTTCACGGTGAACTACATGATGGCCAAGGACTCGGTCAAATCAAGGCTCGACCGGCAGGACGGCATCTCGTACGCCGAGTTCAGCTACATGCTGCTGCAAGCCTACGATTTCCTGCAGTTGCACGAGCGCTTCGGCTGCACCCTGCAGGCCGGCGGCAGCGATCAGTGGGGCAACATCACCGCGGGCGTCGAGCTGATCCGCCGCGTCAAAGGCGCCCGGGCTTACGGCATGGTTTACCCCCTGGTCACCGGCGCCGAGGGGGTTAAGCTGGGCAAGACCGTACAGGGCGCCATCTGGTTGGATCCCCAGCGCACCTCGCCGTACCGCTTCTACCAGTTCTGGCTGAACCAGCCTGACACCGATGCGGTCAACTTCCTGCGCTACTTCACCTGGCTGACCGCGGATGAGATCGCCGCCCAAGAGGCCGCGACGCGGGAACATCCCGAACGCCGGGACGCGCAGCGAACCTTGGCGCGCGAGGTGACGCGGCTGGTGCACGGCGACCAAGCCTTAGCCGACGCTGAAAAGGCATCGCAAGTGCTCTTCGGCGGCGCCATCGAAGGCCTGGCTGCGTCGGACATCGCCGACATCTTTGCCGACGTGCCGGCCAGCGAGCAGCCGAAGACGGCGTTCGAGGGAGAAGGCAAGCCGCTCGTAGACCTGTTAGTCGAGACCGGCGCGGTGAAGTCCAAAGGCGAGGCGCGCCGGCTGCTCGCCTCGGGCGGCGCCTACGTCAACAACGTGCGCGTCGATGACGCGTCGGGAGCTATCACCATCGCGCAGGTCATCGAAGGCGCCTACGTGGTCTTGAGGACGGGCAAGAAGCAGTATCACCTGGTGCGGGTGCTGGGGTAGGATGGCTATATTGCGTTTCCTTACCGCCGGTGAAAGCCACGGCCCAAAGCTGACCGCGATCCTGGAAGGGATAATCGCCGGGCTGCCGCTCGCGGCCGAAGACATCGACCGGGAGCTGGCGCGACGGCAGATCGCTTATGGCGCAGGTGGCCGCATGAAGATCGAGCGAGACGCAGTTCGCATCACCGCGGGCGTAACTGCCGGCCGCACCACCGGCGGGCCCATCGGCCTGGAAGTAGCCAACCTGGACTACAGGGCATGGGCCGAAAAAGACATCCCGCCCATGACGATCCCGCGGCCGGGCCACGCAGACCTGGCCGCGGCGATCAAGTACGGCTACCGCGACCTGCGGCCGGGGTTGGAGCGCGCCAGCGCCAGAGAGACGGCCATGCGCGTGGCGGTCGGCGCGATCTGCAAGACATACCTGGCCCAGTTCGGCATCACCGTGGGCGGCTACATCACCAGCATCGGCGAAGTGGACGCGAAGATTCCGGACGATCTGCCTTACGAGGACCGCTTCACGCTGGCCGAGACTAACGACGTGCGCTGCCCCGACCCTGCCGCCGCAGACGCTATGCACCGCGCCATTTCCGATACGATGCAGGCCAAGGATACGCTGGGCGGGGTGTTCGAGGTGGTAGCGCTGGGCGCACCGCCGGGACTGGGCAGCCACGTGCACTTCGACCGCAGACTGGACGCGAAACTGGTCGCGGCGATTGTGTCGATTCAGGCCGTCAAGGGCGCGGAGATCGGGCCCGCGTTCGCCAACGCGCGGCTGCGCGGCACGCAGGTGCATGACGAGATAGGGTCCCCAGCCCCGGCCCCTATCCTCTCCGGAGGAGAGGGGAGAACGGGGGAGATAGGGCGCGCTTCCAACCGCGCCGGCGGGTTGGAGGGCGGCATCACCACCGGCGAGCCGATCGTGCTCCGCGCGGCCATGAAGCCCATCGCCACCACCCTCACGCCGCTGCGGTCCGTGGACCTGGCCACGGGTGAGGCCGCGGCCACCCGCTACGAGCGCTCCGACTTCTGCGCGGTCCCGCGCGCCGTCGTCATCGGCGAGGCGATGGTCGCCTGGGTCCTGGCGGATGAGCTGATGCGCAAGCTCGGCGGCGATTCGCTGGCCGAGCAATTGCCGCGCTTTGCCGCGCTCCGCCAAAGCCGATTAGAGGATCTCCCCATGGACAACGCGCCGTGGCACTTCGGCTACGACACATGATCTCACGCAATACGCAATACGCACCACGTAACACGCAGCACATCAGAAAGTCCTCGATCATGACACAAAATATCATCCTCACCGGCTTCATGGGCACCGGCAAGACCAGCGTCGGCCCTGTCGTGGCCGCGCGGCTGGGACGTCGGTTTGTGAGCCTCGATGACGTCATCGCAGAACGCGCCGCCAAACCGATCCCGGCCATCTTCGCCGAAGACGGCGAAGATGCGTTTCGGGCGCTGGAGGCCGCCGTCTGCCGGGAGCTGGCCGCGCCGCAGGGGCTGGTGGTGGCAACGGGCGGGGGCGCGGCCATCGATCCGGCCAACCGGGAGGCGCTGGCGGCTGGAGGCACGGTGATCTGCCTCGACGCCGCGCCCGAGGTGATCCTACGCCGCGTCGGAGATGACGCCGGCCGTCCCATGCTCGCCGGAGGCGACCGCCTGGCGCGCATCCGGGCCCTCCTCGCGCAGCGCGCCGATGCCTACGCCGCCATACCGCATCACCTGGACACCGGCAACCTGACCATCGCCGCGGCCGCCGAGCGGGTGCTGGGTATTGTCGCGGGGTTGCCCGAGGGCGGGCACTGCCTCGTCATACGAGACGAAAGACGAAAGACGAAGAACGAAGGAGCCGATTCGTCGTCCGTCATCCATCGTTCGTCGTCCGTCGTTCGTCCTTCGTCTGGCTACGCGGTCCTCATCGCGGGCGGGGTCCTAAGACAAGCAGGACGCCACATCGTCGAGGCCGGCCTGCCCCCGGGCCGCTGCGCGGTGATCACCAACCCGACGGTCGGACAATATCACCTGGAGACGCTGCGCACATCGCTTGTCGTGGCCGGCTTCGAGCCGCTGGTCTGCGAGGTTCCGGACGGCGAGCAGCACAAGACGTTGGCCACGATGGCCGGCCTGTATGCCCAACTGACAGCCGCCAAGTTGGCGCGCAACGAGCCGGTGATCGCGCTGGGCGGCGGCGTGGTCGGTGACATGGCAGGGTTCACGGCCGCCACGTGGCTGCGCGGCGTGCCGTTCGTGCAGATCCCAACCAGCCTGCTGGCGATGGTGGACTCCAGTGTGGGCGGCAAGACGGGCGTGGACCTGCCCGAGGGGAAGAACCTGGTCGGCGCGTTCAAACAGCCGGCGTTGGTGCTGATCGATCCCGACCTGCTGGCCACCCTGCCAGGCGTCGAATTGCGCTCCGGCATGGCCGAGATCATCAAGACCGCCATCATCGGCGATCCGGAGCTCTTCGACCGCCTGGACACCGGAATCGAGGCTTTAGCCGGTTGTTCCCGCTGCCCCGAGAAACCGGCTGAAGCCCCGAGTCCGGAAAAAGAGACGCAACACGCAACACGCAACACGCAATACGCATCACGACCCGCAGGTCGCCACAATACGCACCACGCAAAGCCACCCGACATGGTCAGCATGATCGCCGCCGCGGTCCGGGTCAAGGCTGACATCGTGGAACGCGACCCGTTCGAGGCCGGCGACCGGGCGTGGCTGAACCTGGGGCACACCTTCGGCCACGCGCTGGAGCTCATCTCGGGGTTCACGCTGCGCCATGGCGAGGGGGTGGGCCTGGGGCTGGTGGCCGCGGCCGAGCTCAGCGCGAGCCTGGGGCTGTGTGCGATTGACCTGCCCGAAAAGATCCGCAGCGCGGTCGAACGCCACGGCCTGCCGGTCCGCTACTCCTTCGACCCGAACGCAGCGCTGGCCGCGATGGGCACGGACAAGAAACGCCGCGGCCGCAGCCTGCGCTTCGTGGTAATACGCGATATCGGACGGGTCGAGATGGTAGATGGAGTACCGGAAGCACTAGTATCGGATGCGCTTGGGCACATCCGATAGGAAAAGCCAGGGTTGCCAGCTATTGGAAAGTTGACAACCCTAGCCCCAAAGCCGCTCCACCTCCGCAACCGTTCCTCGCCAGGGGCCGGGCTGCTCCTGCTTGAGGGTGGTCACGATGCCCGCCCAGCGGCACGCCTCGGCCGGGGAGAGCGAGAGGCGTTTGGTCAGGTAGGTGGCGAAGCAGGTGTCCCCGCGGCCGGTGCGGCCGGCCAGGGAGCGCGGGGTGAAGGGCGCGAAGTGCAGCCCGCCATCCGCGTAGACGGTGACACCGGCCGACTGGGTGAGAACGATCTCTTTGGGGCCGTACGCCGCCAGCTTGCGCGCCGCGATGGCGAGATCGGTCTCGCCGGTCAGCGACTCGGCCTCGGCGCGGTCCACCTTGAGGTAGGTCACGTGGCGCAGCCCTTCGGCCATCTCCGGCCAGGGGCGGAAGAGCAGTTCATCGCCCACACGGACGCGCACGAAGCCCTGTACATCCAGCGCCACCGATCCGCGCCCAGCCAGCGTCTTCAGGAGTGCCAGATCCACTTCGCCAGCGATGATAGGCGTTATCGCGTAGATACGCGCGCGGGCATCCGGCACATCGGCTGGCTGAATCGGCCCGGCAAAGCCCAGCGGCACGCAGACGCGGCGCTCCATGTCGGCCGAGTTGTAATAGTTGGCGATGCCCGACGTCTCGGCAGCGGGCGCGGCAAAGACCCTCACGCCCTCGGCGCGCAGCTCCTCCAGGCGGGGGAAGTCGGCTTCGCGCAGCCGGGTCACCACGCCCACCCGCGCACCCAGCCGCCGGGCTGCGACGCTGCCATAATACACGCCGCCGCCGGATACGGTCTCGGCCACACCATCGACGATGATATGGTCGACAGCGAAGTGACCGAACATCAACAGGTCAAAATCAGTTCTCACTGGCTCATTCCCTTAAAACACCGGCTGTCGACAAGATCCTTCGCTGGGGCCTCGCCGCAACTGACTTTGGATGGTTGACCCACTCAGGATGACTATCTGGACTTCCTTGCCGGGTCGCTTCGCAATGACACTGCGCACCACACACCACACACCACGCCCCACGCACCACGCCCCACGCAATACGCAGTACGCACCGCGCATCACTTCGGCAGCACGTACAAGCAATCTTCCAAGAACCGCAAGCCAACCTCCTGCCCTTCGGGGGTCAGGGTCATGCGCCGCGGGTCGCGCTCCACCACAGAGAGCAGTTGTCCGCCAGCCTCGATGTCGTACTCGATCACGTTGCCCAGGTACGCCGCGCGGCGCACCACGCCGGTCACGGCGGGCTGGCTGGGGTTAATCTCGACCATCTCCGGGCGGACCACCAACGTAGCCGTCTGCCCGATGTCGAAGCCGGCCATCGGGGCCGCGGCGGTCAGGGTCGTACCCAGCACGTCCACGATCAGGTGGCCGTCCTCGCGATCCCGCACGATCGCCTCCACGAAATTGGCCTGGCCGATGAAATCAGCGACGAAGCGGGTGCGCGGCCGGCGGTAGATCTCGTCGGGCGGGCCGATCTGCTCGATCTCGCCCTTGTTCATCACCACCACCTGGTCGGAGAGGGTCATCGCCTCGATCTGGTCGTGGGTGACGTAGACGCTGGTGATGCCCAGGCGTTTCTGGATGCGTCGGATCTCGGTGCGCATCTGCTCGCGCAGCTTGGCGTCGAGGTTGGAGAGCGGCTCATCCATGAGGAGCACTTTGGGCTCCATCACCAGCGCACGGGCCAACGCCACGCGCTGCTGCTGGCCGCCAGAGAGCTGATTAGGCGCACGGTTTTCGAGGCCGGTCAGCTCGACCAGTTCCAGGACGCGCGCCACCCGCCGCTTGATATCGTCCCGGGGCAGCCGCTGCACATTCAAGCCGTACGCGATGTTCTCGAAGACGTTGAGGTGCGGGAAAATGGCATAGCTCTGGAAGACCATCGACATGTCGCGTTTGTGCGGCGGCAGATCGTTGATCTGCTTGCCGTCCAGCAGAATCTGGCCACTGGTGGGGAACTCGAAGCCTGCAATGAGGCGCAGGGTGGTGGTCTTGCCGCACCCCGACGGGCCGAGCAGCGTCACCAGGTCGCCCTGCTGGATGTTCAGCGACACGCCGTTGACCGCGTTGACTTCACCTACGCCGCCGCGGGAAGCGAACGTCTTCACCAGGTTGTCTAAGACTAGATACATAGCTTACGCTCCCAAGGTCAGATCCACATCCCCCCGGCCACCAAGTAATTTGCGGGTGATGAAAT
>CAZELR010000001.1:0-167241 GCA_964513075.1 uncultured Anaerolineales bacterium | reverse complement strand
CATTTTTTCCTCTTCGTCTGACTATAACGGCAAGAGGCGCTTATATGCAAGAAGCGAGTAGGGGCGAGGCATTCCCTCCACGACGCGCCGTTGCGGCAGATGTCTCGTGCGAGACACAGCCTTTCGTCGCGGCGAATCCGCCAAGGAATGCCTCGCCCCTACTACACTGGCGCGGCTTGGCGCTCGCCTGCAATCAGTGTAGAATAAATTGCGCTGCCGACAGGCTCTAGCCCCACCACCCACGAAAGGAAGCGGACCGATGAAGCTTAGCATCCCACCCAGTCGTTCTACGCGCGCCTTCATCCGCGAGGCCCGGCGCTTGTCCGGCTACTCCCTGTTCGATTGGCTCCACGGCTACGTATACGCGCGTTGGCCTTACCTCTACATCGGGATCGGCACGGGCGAGCATCCGCTGGCACGCAAAGCCCAGCCCGTGATCGCCCGGATCGATCGGTTGATCAGCAGCCGGGCGAAACGGTCGGGCGAAGCAGCCCCAAATGCCGGGGGTGAGACTACCTTTGCCGACACTTACCACGGCAAAGTGGTGACGCTGGAGGCAGCGAAACAATTGGTTAGCGTGCAGAAAGACGTGAACCTGGGCGACCTGGAACATGTGATCCCCTACACCCTGGCCCGTGACATCGTGCTGAAGAACCCGGATCACATCGTGGCGCTGGAGTGTCCCTGCCGAACGGCCCGCGCGCATCCATGCCTGCCGCTGGACGTTTGTCTCATCGTCGGCGAGCCTTTTGCAGGCTTCATCGCCGAGCACCAGCCGAAGCGCTCCCGCTGGATCACCTCCGGCGAAGCGGCTGAGATCCTGGCCGCCGAACATGCACGCGGGCACGTGCACCACGCGTTCTTCAAGGACGCGATGCTGGGCCGGTTCTACGCCATCTGTAATTGCTGCGACTGCTGCTGCGGCGCGATGCAGGCGCAGCGCAACGGCGTGCCCATGCTGACTGCTTCCGGTTACGTCAGCCAGGTCGACGCGGACCGCTGTATCGGCTGCGGCGATTGCGTGGACAGGTGCCAGTTTCACGCGCTGTCGCTCGCTGGGGGGTCTTCGCAGGTGGATTTCGAAAAATGTATGGGCTGCAGCGTGTGCGTGGATAGCTGTGCACAGGGCGCGCTCTCGCTCGTGCGTGATCCACGCAAAGGGATTCCACTGGAAATCAGTGCATTGCTGGAAGCGGCGGCGGCCTAAACGTGTGGGGGCTCACTATGAATCTTCCATCTCATCTGATCGATCCCGCGAGCTGGCCGGCCCCCATCTTAACCTCCGAAGCGGGATCGTTCGCCTATAACACCCTGAAGACACGCGTACACGGTATTCTCCAGGATGTCCGCGCGGCCAATGACTTCCCGCCGGAGACGGTCGCTGCGCTGGCAGCGTTGGGCCAGGAGATCGCGGCCGGGACGATCCGCCCATTACACGAGGCTGCGCCGGATACGACGTACTGGGCCGCTTCGGCCGCGCCTTACGCAGGCCGCTCGTGGCTGGATGTGCCGTGGTACTGGGCAGAGGCTTACTTCTACCGGCGCATCCTGGAGGCAACCGGCTACTTTCAGCCGGGGCCCGGGCTGGGAGCCGATCCGTACGCAGCCATCAAGCGCAAAGAGTGGGCGGCCGCGGCCGCGCCCGCCGCGGTCAACGCGCTGTTGGCGGACTTGCCCGACGATCCTGAAACGCGCTTCCAACATCTGTTGCATGCCAGCCTGTGGGGCAACCGGACCGACTTGAGCTACACAGTCGCCGCGCACCTGGGAGCCACGACTGCGCCCAGCCACGAGCGGGACAACCTGGTGGCCGACGACAGCCACGTGTTATGGAATTTCTTACAGAATTTCGATGGCGGCCGCGTGGCCCTGATTGCAGACAACGCGGGCACCGAGCTGCTGATGGATATCGCCCTGATCGATTTTCTGATCGCCTCGGGCTGCGCGTCAGAGGTGTTACTGTATCTGAAACCGCAGCCGTTCTTTGTATCCGACGCGATGCCTGCTGACCTGGTGGCCGGGTTGGATGCGCTGGTGGCCGGGGATGAGCTGGGGCGCAGGCTTGCCTATCGCGTAGACGGGCACATCGCCGCCGGGGAACTACTGCCTAAGGTGCACCCATTCTTCCCGACCGACCTGTTCTACTTTCAGATGCCCGCCGACCTTGCGGCGAGTTTAGCCGGCATGGACCTGGTGATCGTCAAGGGTGACGTCAACTACCGCCGGTTGTTGGGGGATGCGCATTGGCCCTACACGACACCGTTCGCCGAGGTGGTGCGTTATTTCCCTGCGCCGGTGGCAGCGCTGCGCACGCTGAAGGGTGAGTTGATCGTGGGCTTGAAGCCGGGCGATGCGGAACGGCTGGCGGCCGAAGATCCGGCCTGGCTGGTCAATGGCCGCCGCGGTGTGATCCAGTGCTGGATGGACGAACGGAGGATTACTTAAGCAAGAAGCGCAACGCGGCCGGCAGCCGGCGCGCCCAAGCCGACTCGTGGTGCACCCCCGCCTCCTCTTCGATATAAAGCAGTGTCTCGCCAGGCTGATAGCCTTTGCGCTTGAGCAGAACATTCATCCGGCGCACCTGCTGAACGTAGTTATCCGCAAACGAGCGCTGCGACTGCGGATCTGCTCCGAGACCTGAGCCCTCAGCGGTGCCCACATCCATATAGATTTTACCCGGTGTGAAGGGCGCATCCTGAACGTACGGGAAAATGCCCTGCTTACCCCAACGCAGCGCCGGACTGACGACGCCAGCCAGGCCAAAAACGTCGGCACGGCCAAAAAAGGCATAGAGACTGATGAGGCCGCCCAGCGATGATCCCATGATGCCGGTGGTGGCGCGGCCCGGCTGTGTGCGAAACGCGTGGTCGATGAGCGGCTTCAGCGTGTCGGCGATGAAGTTGACGTAGAGATCACCCTGCGCATCCGTCATGTCGGCCGACGGAAATGGGATGTATTCCTGGTAGCGCCGGCTGCCGATGTTGGGGATGCCGACCACAATGGCCTCGATTCCCTGGCCCGCCAGCCCCTCCAAAGTCTCGTCTACGGACCACTCGCCGGCGTAACTGGTGGCGCTGTCGAACAAGTTTTGCCCGTCGTGCATGTAGAGCACGGGATAGCGCCGCTCACTGATGGCGTACGATTTGGGCAGATAGACCAGGATCTCACGACGGTTGTCGAGCTGCGGACTGTAGAAGTCAGCCAGAACCTTGATCGTACCGTTGACAGTGTGCTTTCCAGACGGGTAGGCATCGGCATAATCCAGCCACTGGACCTCGGGCAACGGTTCGGGTGCAGCCGTTTCCGAAAGCGCACTGCCGGTCATCTCATCGAGCCAGCCCAAATAGGCCGGCAGACCATCGGCCACGGGCAGTGCCAGGATTTCGGCAACTTCGTCGCTGTGCAGCGCCGTAATGCGTGCTTGCAGCGCCGGCCATAGACTGCGGCGCGTCTTGATCAGGAGTTGAGCCTGCTGGTCAGCCTGAATCGCGCCCTGCCATCGATAGATGGCCGTGCCGCCAGGGATCACCTGCACGCAGGCAGCCAAGCCCTCTTCCACCAACATCCGACCCAGCGCAAGGCCAGCTTCGACATCGGCGATCGTAACAAGAACTACCAGATAATCTACGTCCATCAACGCCTTCCAGTTTGCTTCTCGGTCCGGGATTGGGTGAGGATAATCAATAAAACTCCCACCAGCAGAAGAAGGACCACGCCATAGGCCGGCCGGATGCCGAACGCATCGGCCAGGCGTCCCAGTACCAGCGGCAGCGTCAGAATAGCGACGCCAGAGGCCAAGGTTGCGCGGGCACCGCCCTGGACGGAGTCCTCGCCGGCAGCTCCGATGGCCAACGATAGGATCAGGGGATACAGGGGTGCAACACCCACCCCGGTGACAAACAGGCCGATCAGCCCGAATAGGATGCCGGAGGTTCTCCAGTAGAGCAAGAAGCCGGCACCGGCAACCATGAGTGACAGGATAACCAGCCGGCGCGCTGCAAAGCGCAGAACCAGCCGGCTGGCGAGCAAGCGGCCAACGATCATGGCGCCCAGAAACAGGCTGACTGCCTGGGCAGCAGCCGCTTTTGTCGCTCCAAACGCGGTTTCAACGTAGTTGGCACTCCAGAAAATCATACAAAATTCGACGGCCACCCCCAAAACGAGCGCCACCCAGTAGACCCAATACAGGTAGGGGAGTGGTCGTTTGCCCCCAACCGAAGCTGTCGGGCCTGAAGCAGGCGCCATGGCTGCAGCCTGTCTGAAAAAGAGATACATCACAATCGACGCAAAAGCAGCCAGCACCAATGCCCATCGCCACTGACCAAGAAGACCGGCACACCACCCCACCAGGAGGGGTGCGATCGTCGCGATGGCAGAGGCAAGCACGTTGGCTTCCGATAGGGCAACGGCACGCAGCTCACCGTGGCGATCAGCAAGCGCGGAAGGGATGATTGCCAGAATCAGAGAACCGACCACCCCCATGAGAAACGCGGCTCCGATGGTAATCACCGGGGTCTTGCCGGTCACCAGAAGCAGTGCGCCCAGGCTCATGCCAAACGCACCGATCCACAAGGACCACCACCGGCCAATCCGCCGGATCAGCAGATGGCCGATCAGACCAACCAGCAGGATGCCGACTGCGAACGCGGTAAAGTGCAGACTGCTCACCGTATAGGATAGCCCGAGATCTGCCTTCAGAAAGGGGGTGATGGGGCCAAAGGCATTGAGAAAATAACCGTAGAAAGCCAGAAAAAGATAGGCCAACCACGTGAAACGATCACGACGAAACGTCTGGGGCATGATAATGTCTTTCTGTTGCAAAGGTTGCCGGAGCGGATTATAACGGCGCGGCACTTTTCGTGTCAAATGACTGGGTTTGGAATTCCCGGCATTTTGACAAAGTGACTTGCTGTCGGGTAAGATGATCGAATCCTATTATAAATGGAGCCGACATCAGCCATGGGTGCTACCAGCCATATCACTGACGCGACGTTTGACGCGGAGGTTCTCCGCTCACCGGTCCTGACCGTTCTCGACTTATGGGCCGAGTGGTGCATGCCTTGCAAGCGCATTGCGCCCATCCTGGATGAGATTGCGGTGGAGTACGACGGCAAGATCAAGATCGTCAAGCTCGATGTCGATGCCAACCCTGCGACGCCGGAAATGTTCAGCGTGTCCGGCATTCCGACCCTGTTGGTGTTCAAAAATGGGCAGCTCGTAGAATCGCTGGTCGGCTTCATGCCAAAGGAAAGGGTCCTAGATAAGCTGCTCCCGCTCCTAAATGGCATTTGACAGCATGGCGCAAACCGTGTTATAGTCATATCTACAATTTAATACATGCCAAATAAAAGCTGTGAACCGGACTAGTACGCATCGAAGCGGGGCTTCAGAGAGCTGATCGATCTGCTGTGAGATCAGCGCCAGCGCAAGTGCTGAATGGACCGGGGAGCTGCAGGCCGAACGGCTGTTAAGCCCAGTAAGCTGTGCCGGAAACGCCACCGTTATCAAGGTCGAGGGGATCGGACCTCTGTCGTTCCTGTCCCTGCAACGAGCGAGGCCGGCGCGCGAAAGCCCGTCGACCTAATCGGGGTGGCACCACGGGCGGTTTCTAGCGGATCGCAATCCGAACCCTCGTCCCCTGTTGGGACGAGGGTTTTTTGTTTCCCTGGCGGGCGACACCCTCTTCCTCCAGTGCAGCGCCCGCCAAATCCGGGTCCTGATGGCCCATAGCATCCTGGGAGGAAAAAATGCTTAACGGAAACTTGCCCACCAACACCAACGAAGACTACCGCATCGTCCTGCCGCAGTCGCGTATCCCTAAGGCCTGGTACAACATCCTGGCCGATATGCCCGTGCAGATGCCGGCTGTGCTGCACCCCGGCACACGCCAACCCGTCGGTCCGGCCGATCTGGCAGCGCTCTTTCCGATGGAGTTGATCAAGCAAGAGGTCAGCAGCGAGCGCTACATTCCGATCCCAGACGAGGTGCGCGACATCTACCGGCTGTGGAGGCCCACGCCCTTGATGCGCGCCGTGCGGCTGGAGAAGGCGCTGGACACCCCGGCGCACATCTACTACAAGAACGAGAGCACCAGCCCCGCCGGCAGCCATAAGCTCAACACGGCGGTGCCCCAGGCCTACTACAACAAGCAGGAAGGGATTCAGAGCATCTCCACCGAGACGGGCGCAGGCCAATGGGGCTGCGCGCTGGCGATCGCAGGCGACATGTTCAAGATGGCCATAGATATCTACATGGTCAAGGTCAGCTATGAGCAGAAGCCGTATCGGCGCTCGATCATGCAGGCGTACGGCGCCACCGTCACCCCCAGCCCGTCGGACCACACCGCGGCCGGCCGCATGATCCTGGACCGGGATCCGAATAGCAGCGGCAGCCTCGCGATGGCCATCGCCGAGGCGGTGGAAGTGGCAGCCACTAGCGGCGGAAAAACGAAGTACTCGCTCGGTTCGGTGCTCAACCATGTGTTGCTGCATCAGACCGTCATCGGCCAGGAGGCGCTGGACGCCATGAGCGAAATCGGTGAATATCCCGATGTGGTGATCGGTTGCGTGGGCGGCGGCTCGAACTTCGGCGGAATCGCCTATCCCTTCCTGCACCGGACGCTGACCGAAGGGGTGAAGACCCGGTTCCTGGCTATCGAACCGTCTTCCTGCCCTACTCTCACCAAGGGCACTTACGCCTACGACTTCGCCGACACTGCGGGCCTGACGCCGTTGATTAAGATGTATACCCTGGGCCACGATTTCGTGCCGGCATCGATCCACGCCGGCGGCCTGCGTTTCCACGGCATGTCACCGACGATCTCAACGCTGGCACATGCAGGATACATCGAACCGCGCGCCTACGGCCAAAACCAATGCTTCGAGGCAGCGATCATGTTCGCCCGCAACGAAGGCATCATCCCGGCGCCCGAATCCAGCCACGCGATCCGCGCAGCGATCGACGAGGCGCTGGCCGCGAAGGAGACGGGCGAGAAGAAGGTGATCCTGTTCAACCTGTCGGGTCACGGCCACTTCGATATGTCTGCCTACGATGCCTACCTGGCCGGCAAGTTGACTAACAACGGCTTCTCGGAAGAAGAAATGCTGAAGTCGCTGGAGACTGTGCCGCAGGTGACTGGCTGAAACTCAGGCAGTGGCCTGAGACTGCAATCGCCGAGCTTGCATGCGATTCTCACTTGTGCCGAACGATCGGCTTTCCACCGTCGTTCGGCACAACTTTGTTGTGGAGGCGCACGTGCCCGATCTGATCCTGGCATCCCAATCTCCCCGCCGCCAGCAACTGCTGGCCGCGCTGGGCTTGACCTTCATCGTCGACGCGGCCGATGTGGACGAAACGCCGCTGCCGGGCGAGGAGCCTGATGCGATGGTCTGCCGGCTATGCCGGGTGAAAGCACAGGCCGTAGCCGAGCGCTGTCCGGGCCGTGTGGTGCTTGCCGCTGATACGACTGTTGTGCTAGACGGCGCACTGCTGGGCAAGCCCGCCAACTCAGCCGAAGCGGTGACCATGCTGCGTGCCTTGCGCGGCCGGACGCATCAGGTTTTCACCGCTGTCTGTGTGGCGGCGGACGGCACGCTCATGTCCCGTTTTTCGCGCAGCGATGTGATCATGCGGCCCTACAGCGATGCCGAGATCGCAGCATACGTGGCCACCGGCGATCCGCTGGACAAGGCCGGGGCCTATGCGATCCAGCATCCGCTCTTCGCGCCTGTGGCGGCGTGGGAAGGGTGCTACGCCGGCATCATGGGGCTGCCGCTGCGGCTGGTCAAGGCGATGCTGGCCGAGGCCGGGGTGAAGGCGCCCGGTGATGTGACCGCGGTCTGTCGGGGATTGAACGGCGGAAGGTGCTGTGAAATCGAAGCGTAAGGGTGAAGAGCAATGTTAAAATCACAAGTCACTTCTCGAAAACGACTTGTCTTTTTGCGCACCTGCATTTATAATGTTCTCGGAGGTGCACTATGCAAACAGCAGTAACCAAACGCGGTCAGACAGTTATTCCCGCACTGCTGCGCAAACGCTATAAGATCAACGAGGGCACACAACTCGTCTGGCTGGATGACGGCGAGACTATTCGAGTCGTTCCCGTGCCGGCGGATTCGCTGCGCGCGCTGCGCGGCCGCGGGCGTGGGGAGGGGCTGGCAGAGAAGCTACTTGCTGAGCGTCAAAAGGATCGCAAGCGTGAATCCTGAACGCTATCTACTAGACACCTCGGCTCTGATGGCGCTAATCGAAGATGAAGCGGGGGCTGAGCGGGTAGCGCAGATCATTACCCAAGGTCGTGCCATCCTGCCCTGGCCGGTGCTCCTCGAGATCTTCTACGTCACCAGTCGGGAGCACGGACAAGCCGAGGCGGATCGGCGGTATGCGATGACAAGCAAGCTCAACGTACAGGTGCTCTGGAACATGGAAGAGCCGATCTTGCTCACGGCCGGGCGCCTGAAGGCTGAACACCGGATCTCACTGGCTGATGCGCTGATCGCAGCCTTTGCCCTGCGTACGGGTGCAACGCTGGTTCACAAAGATCCCGAGTACGACGTGCTGGATAGCGTGGTTGACATGGAGCGATTGCCTTACAAGCCTCGTGGATAGGGCAGGAAACTGTTTTGGAAGGGTTCTCAGTAAATGCAAGATGATATCCTCGCCGGCCTCAACCCGGCGCAACGAGAGGCGGTAACAACGGTCAAGGGGCCGGTGCTCGTTCTGGCCGGGCCGGGCTCGGGCAAGACGCGCGTGCTGGCGCACCGGGTGGCATATCTGTTGCGCGTTGCGGGTGTGCACCCGCGGGCGGTGATGGCGGTTACCTTCACCAACAAGGCCGCGGGTGAGATGAAGGAAAGGGTCAACAAGCTACTAGGCGAGTCGGTGGCGGTGAGCACCGGTTGGAAAGGCCTGACCATCGGAACCTTCCACAGCATTTGCGCCCGCATCCTGCGCGCCGAGGCCGGCCCGGCAGGGCTAAACCCGAACTACGTCATTTACGACGACGGCGAGCAGCTCAGCGCAATCAAGCAGGCGCTGCGAGACCTGAAACTGGACGAAAAAATGTATCGTCCTGAGGCGCTACGTGCGGCGATCTCCAAGGCCAAGAACGAGCTGATTAAGCCGGAGCAATACGCGGCAAGCACCTACTACGAGGAGATTGCGCGGCGGGTCTACACGCGCTACCAGGAGATCATGGCCGCCAACGGTGCCCTGGACTTCGACGATCTGCTCACCCGCGCCACCTGGCTGTTCCAGGAGCAGCCGGAGGTGGTACGCCGCTACCAGGAGCGTTACGAATATCTGCTGGTGGACGAGTTCCAGGACACCAATACCGCGCAGTATGAACTGGTGCGCCTGCTGGCCGGAAAATCGCATAACTTGTTTGCCGTGGGCGACGAAGATCAATCGATCTACGGCTTTCGCGGCGCCGACTATCGCAACGTACTGCGCTTTCGGGAGGATTTCCCGAGTGCCAAAGTGGTCCTGCTGGAACAGAATTATCGCTCGACCCAGTCGATCCTGGACGCGGCCAACGCGGTCATCGCCAAGAACCGGCACCGTACGCCGAAAAAGCTGCGCACAGATCGCGGCCAGGGCCTGCAAATTGTCAACCATGAGGCCTACGACGAAAACGATGAGGCTGCTTTCGTGGCCGGCACGATTCAACGATTGATCTCAACACGCGAGGCGCAGCTGGGCGATTGTGCGGTGATGTACCGCACCAATGCACAGTCCCGCGCGCTGGAAGATGCCTTTATCGCCCGCGGCATGCCTTACCGGCTGGTGGGCGGCACCCGTTTCTACCAACGCAAAGAGATCAAGGATGCGCTGGCATACCTCCGGTTGGTGCATAATCCAGCGGACAACGTTAGCCTGAGTCGCATCATCAATGTGCCCCCGCGCGGCATCGGCGACAAGAGCGTCGCGGCGCTGGCAGCGTGGAGCACGGAGCTGAACGTATCCATGGTCGGCGGGCTGGCGCTGGTGGCCGGTGATATGGCCAGCCCGGCCCTGACCGAGGAATTCCGGCTGCGCGCGGCCAAACCGCCGCAGCACCCCTTTGCTGCGGCCGCGCAACGTTCGCTGGCCGCGTTCTATCGGGTGCTGGCAAAATGGATCGCCGCGAAGGATGGACTGACGGTAGCGGCGCTGCTTGACCGGGTCGCGGAGGAGTCAGGCTACGCTGCCTGGCTGCGAGATGGCACCGAAGAGGGCGAGGATCGCTGGGCCAACCTACAAGAGTTGCGCAGTGTGGCCGCGCACTACGAGGATTTCCCGCCAGATCTGCGATTGACTGCCTTCCTTGAAGAGGTCGCGCTGGTATCGGACCAGGATGAGCTGGCCGAGCCCGAAGATCGGGTGACGCTGCTCACAGTACACACCGCCAAAGGATTGGAGTTCCCGACGGTGTTCATCGTGGGGCTGGAAGAGAACATTTTCCCGCACAGCCGCAGCAAGGACGACCCCGACCAACTGGAGGAGGAACGCCGATTGATGTATGTGGCGGTGACCCGGGCTAAGGATCGGCTCTATCTGATCCATGCGTTTCGCCGCATGATCTACGGCCGCACCGAGGTGTACGAGCCTTCACGGTTTTTGCGGGATATCAAGGGGTTGCAGAGTGGAAATGGGGGCTTTGCGGCGCGGGAGAGCAGGGATGCGGAGGGACAGAGGGGAGCCTTTGGGACCGCAGGCTGGGGATCAGCCGCCGGGGCCCAAAGGGGCGCAGGCGCCAACGAAGCGCTGCGCCGGGCTGGGACAGGGCGACCCGCAAGCGGGGCTGCATGGTCGCCCGGCAGCCACGCACAGGCCAAAGCCGATAAGCCGCCGGCGAAAAACGACCGCCAGAACCAATTCAAACCCGGCGATCGGGTCGATCACGGCCTCTTCGGCCAGGGCATCGTGCTGAAGTCGGAAGTCACCGCGGACGACGAGGAAGTGACCGTCGCCTTTCCAGGCAAAGGAACGAAGACACTGTTGGCCGGGTTCGCAAAGCTCAGGAAGGTTACAGGTTGAAAGGTTCAAGGTTGAAGGTTAGGAAGTGCGCAGGTTAGCTAAATGGCCAGCCGATCTATTGCCCGCCAGCCTGAAATCTGCAACCTATAACCTTCCACCTTCAACTTTCTACTGTTTTCAGCCACGCTCGTGCGAGCAGCCAGCGTCCTTCCGCGCGTGCATAACGCAATTCGAACGTTTCTTGTGTGGGTGTTCGGACGAGGTAGCAACGCCAGATGGCAGCGTCAGACGTCTCGTCCCACTGGCGCCCCCAGTCTGCGATATAGCGGGTGCGATCCCGCCAGATAAATGCCGTGGGCTGCACCCGGCCATCCGGCAGGAAGCGGGCCTGAACGAGGATCGGTTCGTTGATGAATTCAGGAAGAGACATGCCAGTTTCACCTCAAGCACCGGAATTTCGAGGGTCCAGAGGCCTCGAAGGCTCGCTGCGTAACAACAAGTATGACCTGGTGACCCTGGACATGGGGTTCACATTGGTCGAGCTGCACAGCGGCTTTGACCGGGAACTGCTCGCCATCGTGCATCAGGCCGGCTACACGACCCTCACCCTCGATGATGTCCACGCGGCGATGCGTGCGTTCTGGGCGGAGTCGGATCAGGCCGACGCCACGCGCAGTTGGTCACCCACTCCGGAGGATGATCAAGCGTTTTCGCTGGAAATCGACCGGCGCATCTGTGCGCGGCTGGGTGTCACCGATCCGGCTGTTGTAGCCGCGGCCAATCGCCGCGCCCAGGAATTATTCAACGATCTGCAGACGTACACCATCTATCCTGATGTCTTCGAGACGCTGGAGGCGCTGCGCCGCGCCGTGCCTCGGTTGGGCATCCTCTCGAATTGGGACTGGAACTTGCCGGAGCTATGCCAGCGCCTGGGCCTGGCGCGCTACTTCGACTTCATCGTGACCTCGGCCCGTGTCGGCGCTAACAAGCCTAACGCGCGCATCTTTCATGCCGCACTCGCAGCAGGAAACGCCGAGCCAGCCAGGATGCTCCACGTGGGCGATAACCTGGCGGCCGATGTACGCGGCGCACAAGCCCTCGGCATCACCGGCGTCCTGCTCGACCGTCACGGCACAGCCCAGCCGGATGGCTATCCGGCAGTACGCGATCTGCACGAAGTCTTGGCGCTGCTCTAGCCAGTTGCAGAGCCCAAATACGCCACCACTAACCGCAATACGGCCTCCGCCGAAAGCAGCTTATTTCCCATGCGGTCCGCGGTCCAAACATGTCGCTGGCCAATCTCCGCGTTTGGCGCTGACAAGTGAATGTAGGTGAGCCCGGTGGGTTTGTCGGGAGTGTCACCCCCAGGCCCGGCGATGCCAGTGACCGCCGCGGCGATATCCACGCGGTAGATACGCCGGGCCCCTTGTGCCATCTCCGCAGCCGTCTCAGCGCTGACCGCGCCGTAAGCCAGCAACGTCTCGTGCTGCACGCCCAGAATGCCTTCCTTGGCACTGTTAGCGTAAGTCACCGCGCTGCCCAAGAAGTAGTCCGAACTGCCGGGCACATCGGTGATCAAGTTGCCGACCAGCCCGCCGGTGCACGATTCGGCCAGAGCCAGCGTTAGCCCGCGGACGCGGAGCAACGCACCGAGTTCCACGGCGAGTGGATGGGGTTGTGGGTGGACTGATTTTTTCATGTCTTCGATCACCCTGCTTCTTCCTCGACGCTTTCACTGCCTGCCTCCGGCAGCCAGACGGTGAACGTGCTACCTACTCCCACCTCACTCTCCACCTCGATCCGGCCGCCGTGCACTTGCGCGATCCATTGGGCGATAGACAGGCCCAGGCCCGACCCGCCCGACCGCGTCCGGCTGCGGTCGGCGCGGTAAAAACGGTCGAAGATGTGAGGCAGATCCTCGGCTGAGATACCGACACCGCTATCTGCGACAACAACCTGCACCCAGCCCAGGCTGCGGCGCAGTGTCAAGGTGACTGTGCCGCCGGCCAAGGTGTACTTCAGTGCATTGACCACCAGGTTCAGCAGCAGTTGCTTCAGCCGGTCAGCATCCCCCTCGACGATGGCCTGATCTTCCGCGCCCAAGCGCACGGTTACATCTCCGGCCATCACCTGAGCCTGACGATAGATCTCCAGCAACAGCGTATCCAGTTCCACCGGCTGTCGTTGAATTTGCAGGCCGGAGTCGGCTTGAGCTAACAGCAACAGATCGTTGACCAACCGACGCATACGCGCCGTCTCATCGCTAATGGCGCGCAGCGCGTCCGAGCGCATCCCAGGATCGTCTACCGCACCACGGCGCAGCAGGTCCAGGTTCCCCTGGATGGTGGTGAGCGGGGTGCGCAACTCGTGGCTCACATCGGCGACCAGGCGCTGCTGGCCATCGAACGCCTCTTCCAGCCGGCTCAACATGTCATTGATCGTGGCGGTCAGGCGGCCCAATTCATCGTTGGGCACGCTGACCGGGATCCGTTGACTGAGATCCTGTGTTTCGGTGATCTGATGCGCGGTCGCGGTGATGGTTTTGATTGGATGAAGCGCAGCGCGGGCCAGAACGCTGCCCACCAGCGCAGCTAACAGCAGTGAAAGCAGGCTGCCAAGCAGCAGGGCGCGGCGCACGACGCCCAGAGCGTCGTCGACACTGGCCAGACTGCTGGCCACCTGTACGATGCCGATGGTTCGATCGGCCAGCACAATCGGCGCAGTGATCGCACGCAGGCGCACAGCCGGCTCAATGACGACCGTTGCGTAGCGCGGCTGGTCCGGCGCCAGGCTGATGATCGGATCGACCGGCAGGGGCAGACGCTGACCGCGCAAATTCTCGGAAAGTTGAACTGCGCGGCCATCGAGCTGCAGAATCTGGATGTAATACTGCGAAGCGAAGACGTCGATGGAAGGCAACCGGGCGCGTCCCGAGGCCATCACGCTGAAAGGGTCATTTTCGGCCTGTATCAGGCCAATCACATCCTGCGTCTGCGCAGCCAGGCGGTCATCCAGGTTGGCTTGCAAGATGCCACGCACGCCCGAGTAGACTAACGCGCCAAAAACGATCAGCGTGAAGGCGAGGAGGCCCGTGTACCACAGGGTCAGGCGGAGGCGGATCGACATATCACTCTTCCCGCAGTGCGTAACCTACCCCGCGCACTGTTTGGAGCAGTCTGGGAGCGCCGCCATCCTCCAACTTGCTGCGCAAGTAGCGAACGTAAACCTCGATGATGTTGGATTCGCCGCCGAAGTCGTAGCCCCAGATGCGGTCGTAGAGCGTGTCGCGAGTGAGCACCTGGCGCGGATGCTCCATGAACAGCTGAAGCATCTCAAACTCGCGCGCGGTCAAATCGATGCGCCGGCCGCCGCGATGCACTTCATGCGTATCGGGATTCAGAGTCAGATCGGCAAAGCGCAGCACATCCTGCTCGGCCTGAGGCTGACGGCGACGCAGCAGCGCCCGAATGCGCGCCAATAACTCGTCGAAGTTGAATGGTTTGACGACGTAGTCATCTGCACCGGCATCCAATCCTTTAACCCGATCCGGCACGGCGTCTCGGGCGGTGAGGATGAGAATCGGCACGTCGCTGGCGACACGCAGCCGCTGGCATACGGTCAGGCCATCTATGCCAGGCAGCATCAGGTCCAGCAGCACCAGATCAGGGGGCCGATCGCGAGCCGCGACCAAACCAGCCGGCCCATCGCCAGCCACAGCCACCGAGTAGCCTTCGTAGATCAACCCTCGGCGCAAGAGATCCGATATTTGCGGGTCATCTTCGATGACAAGGATGTGTTCAGGCATGAATGAATTGTACTCCTGGTGGCAAGTCTGTGCAAGGAGATAGGGCGTGAGCTCGGACATCGGTCCCCAGGATTGTAATGAACAGCAATCGCGGCTATAATACGCCGCAGTTTGAGCCTCTTTGGGGGCATCAATGCAGAAGATGCTGTGGCTCGCTTAAAGAGCGACCGCGGCATGTGGGCCTGAGCTACAAGCTCACCGGGAGTGATAGATCACATGGAAGATACCCAGATAATCATTACCATGGCGCAAAAGGTCGTGGAGAACGTCGAGCAGGTGATCATCGGCAAGCGTCATGAGGTCGAGATGACTCTCATCGCGCTGCTGTGTGAGGGACACCTCCTGATCGAGGATGTGCCTGGCGTAGGCAAGACGATGCTGGCGCGCGCCATCGCCAAATCTATTGGCTGCTCGTTTCGCCGCTTGCAGTTCACCCCGGATATGCTGCCCAGCGACGTGACAGGCGTCTCGGTCTTCAACCAAAAGACACGCGAGTTCGAGTTTCGCCCCGGCCCCGTCATGGCGCAGATCGTACTGGCAGACGAAATCAATCGCGCCACGCCTAAGACGCAATCGGCGCTGTTGGAGGCGATGGAGGAACGCCAGGTGACCGTAGACGGCGTGACCTATCCGATGGACCGGCCGTTCATGGTTCTGGCCACCCAGAATCCCATCGAATATGAAGGCACCTTCCCGCTGCCCGAAGCGCAGATCGACCGCTTCATGATGCGACTGAGCCTGGGCTATCCTTCGCCAGCCGATGAGATGCGCGTGCTGGAGTCGCAGCGCGAGCACCACCCCCTGCAAGATCTTGGCCAGGTGGTTTCAGGGGATGAGTTACGGATCGCGCAAGAGGCCGTCAAGCAGGTCTATGCGGATGACCTGATCAAGGAATACATCGTCGAGTTGGCCAATGCCTCCCGGCGTCATCCGGACATCTACCTGGGGGTCAGTCCGCGCGGCAGCCTGGCACTCTTCAAGGCCACACGCGCGTATGCCGCGCTGCACAGTCGCACTTATGTGATTCCGGACGATGTCAAAGCCTTGTTGGAAGCGACTTTCGCGCACCGCCTGATCATCAGCCCATCGGCACGCATCAAGAACGTCGAGGCCCACACCGTGGTACAGCAGATTGCCACATCGGTGCCTGTGCCAGGCACGCGTATTCGTGCTCGTTAGTGGGCGCGCGCTAGCATACGCGCGCTGAGCGTTTGGTGGAGCAAGCCGTGCGACACTCTTGGGGCGTCTTTGTGCTGTGGATCGCGGCGTTGGTGTTTGCGCTGACCAACGGCCGTGACCTGGCATTCAACCTGCTCTATTTCATCACCGGCGTGATCGCGGTGGCGCTATTTTGGGCCTGGACGAACCGGCGCGGCCTGACGTTGAAGCGCGCCACGCGCTCTCAGCGCTCGCAGGTTGGCAAATACTTCGAAGAGACACTGGAACTGATTAACCACTCCACCTGGCCCAAGCTATGGGTTGAGGTGCGCGATCGTTCCGATCTGCCCAGACACCATGTCAGCCGGGTGGTCAACTCGTTAGGACGCAACAGCTCTGCCCGCTGGCAAGTCCGCACCTTCTGTCGACGCCGCGGCCGCTATATCCTGGGGCCTATGACCCTGACCAGCGGCGATCCCCTGGGGATCTTCAGCTTCGCCAGGTCGATACCCCAAACCACCTCTCTGGTGGTCACTCCCGCGATCGTGGACATCCCCCAGTTCAGCCCGCCGACCGGTTACCTGCCCGGCGGTGAGACGATGCACCGCCGAACGCCGTACATCACTACCAGCGTATCTGGCGTACGCGACTATGTGCCGGGTGACAGCTTCAATCGCATCCACTGGCCTTCGACGGCGCGCACGGGCCGGTTGATTTCCAAGGAGTTTGAACTGGACCCGTTGGCGGACGTTTGGATTTTCCTGGACATGTACAGTGATGCGCATGTCGAGATGCCATGGGCCGAGCCGGAGGATGACGTGGCCTTGCCCTGGCTCACGCGACGGGTCGAGCGCATGGAACTTCCCCCCAGCACCGTAGAATACGGCGTGACGATTGCCGCTTCGCTGGCGCAGCACTTCTTACAGGCCGATCGCGAGGTGGGGTTTCTCAGCTACGCCGAAACGCGCGAGGTCGGACAGCCTGATCGAGGCGAGCGGCAACTGAGCCGGCTGCTGGAGATCCTGGCGGTCATCCAGGCACGCGGGCGGCTGCCGTTGGCGCAGGTATTGGCCAGCGAAGGCGCGACCCTGGCTCGCCACACCACCCTGATCGTGATCACACCTTCCACCGACAGCAACTGGGTGACCATGCTACGCGGGTTGCGGTCGCGCGGGGTGCACGGCGTGGCGGTGCTATTGGCGGCGCGCACCTTTGGGCCGGCGCCCGACTGGACTCCGACGTTAGCGGAGCTGCAAGCCAGCGGCCTGCCGGGCTACCTGGTACAAAACGGAGATGATTTGTCGCTGGCGCTGGGTCAACCGGCGAGCGGTGTGGGCCGCGGCGCCGTGCCACGGCGTTGAACACAGGCCCAGGTTGAGGAGAGGCAAGAGCCATGGGTTGGATGCGCAATATTCGATCAGCATTGTTGATGTGGTCACTGTGTCTGGCAGCCGTAGCACCAGCCCAAGCCGCTGCCGCTCGAGCGGCAGCGGGACCGAAGCCGGATTGGATTGCGCCGCGTGTGGCCGACCAGCTCCTCGTCAAGCTGCCCGGCTCGAACACTGCTGCGTTAGGTGCACAGATCACGCGCGCCGGGGGCGTCCTGCTGCGAACCATCCCTGCGTTGGGCCTGGCGGTGGTCGAGTTGCCGCCGGATAGCGATTTGCGTGCAGCTTCGGCCGACCTGGAAGCGCTGGCCGGGGTGGAATGGGCCGAGCCCAACTACACTTTCGCCCTCGATCTGGTCATCCCAGGGATGGTCATCCCCGGGATGATCCCCAATGATCCTTATTACGCCTCCTATCAGGCCAGTTATCTCAACCGCATGGAGTTACCACCCGCGTGGGATCTGACCACGGGCCGGCCGGAAATCGTGCTGGCTGTGTTGGATACCGGGGTGGACATGAACCATGCTGATCTGCAGGGTGCAATCTGGGTCAATTCCGGAGAAACGCCTGGCAACGGCACAGACGACGACGGCAACGGGTTCATCGATGATGTGAACGGTTGGGATTTCGCAGGCAATGACAACGTGCCCGACGATGATTACGGCCACGGCACCCACGTGGCCGGCATTGCGGCGGCGCGCATCAATAACGGGGTGGGCATTGCCGGCGTGGCAGGTGGTGTTACAATCATGCCGGTGGACGTCTTTGACGGCGGAATCGGCACCTATGAAGACCTCATCCGCGCGATCATCTATGCCGCCGATAACGGTGCGCAGGTGATCAACATGAGCTTGGGCGCTTCCAGCTACAGCCGCGGCGAGGAAATGGCGGTAGACTACGCGGTGGCGCGGGGCGTTGTGGTGGTCGCGGCATCAGGCAACACCGGCCGTGAGAGCTACCACTATCCGGCGGCCCATCCAAGCGTGATTGCGGTAGCCGCGACGACCGCTGATGATCGTCTGGCATCCTTTTCAACGCGCGGTGATTTCGTGGACGTGGCGGCGCCAGGGTATCGCATTTATTCCACCCTGCGCGGCAACAGCTACGGGTACCTCAGTGGCACAAGCATGGCGACGCCTCATGTTGCGGGCCTGGCCGCGCTGATCTTGTCTCGCAATCCTGGGCTGACCCCGACCCAGGTCCGACAGCTGATCGAGTCAACCGCAACCGACCTGGGGCCCACAGGCCGAGATGTTTACTTCGGATACGGCCGGATCAACGCCGCACTGGCCGTGGCGGGGGCGGCTCCCAGCACTGACCCACCCGCACCCACACCAGAGCCAGAGCCGCCGTTGGAGATTTGGCCGGCCGGATGCCAGGAGCTGATCACGGACGGGGACTTCGAGGGGGGGCTTGGCGGCTGGCAGGCCAGCGGCACGGCCGCCGTCGACGCGACGCGTGTTTACACCGGAAGTTATGCGGCTCACTTGCCGGGGGGGCCGAGTGCGACGGGCACGTTGAGCCGCACGGTGCAACTGCCGGCTAACGCATTTGCGGGGGCTCTGTGGTTTGCCTATCGTATTGAGAACCAGGACTACGGGTGGGGCACATCACCGGCATGGCCATTCGATGATTGGCTGGTCGCCGAGTTTCGCACAGGCGAGGGCCAGGTGATTCGTGAGCTGCTGCGCACCGGCAACTCGGCTGATTCGGCAGGCGATGGCTTGCCGTGGGACAGGTATCTGTACCGGCTGCAACCGGTTGATATGCAGGCGCTGCGTGCTGCAGGGAGCGTCAGTCTCGTCTTCAGGTCGCAGAACGACGAGGATACGCTGCCAACTGATTTTTGGGTGGACAGTGTGCGCTTCTGCGTGAACCAATTCCGCTATCGCTACTTCTGGCCGATTTGGCTGTCAGAATAGAGCCCGCCCGAGCCCATTCCGAGCCATTCCCGCAGGAACTGCGCGGTTGACTCAAACGCCAGTTCGGCCCAGGGAATCTCCGCCGCTGCAAACCAGCGCGCCTCGCTGACATCGTCGGCCGGGACAGGCTCGCCGGCGAGCGGCTCGGCGCGATAAAGCAGCAGGATGCCCCGCCGCTCGTTCCAGCCGGCCAGAGGCGCGATACCATGCAATGCCTGCGGCCGGATCGTGATCCCGGTTTCCTCTGCTACCTCACGCACCACCGCCTCTTCGGGCAACTCGTCGGCGTCCATGTAACCGGCAGGCAGCGCCCAGAAGCCAATTCGCGGCACGGCAGCCCGGCGCACCAATAACACGCGGCCACGGTCAGTCACCAAAGCCGCGACCGCCACTTTGGGGTCGGTGAAGTGGATGAAACCGCAGTAACGGCACAAGCGGCGCCGCCGGCCAAACTTGATTCCTTCGGTCAGTGGCGCGCCGCAGTGGGGGCAATAGGTGTAAGGCATGGCGGATGACGAATGACGAATGACGAATGGCGAATCAGCGCAGTACGCAACGTACTACGTACTACTTACTGCGTTCAACAGCCTCTCGCACTGCGCGCAGGTTGCTGAACGGTGCGTTCACGGGCGCAACACAACCGGAGGAGACGATCAGCCGTCGTCCGCCGGTCTGAGCGATGGCGTCGGCCACGCGCGCTCGGAGTCGGTCCGGATCACCGCGCAGCAGGTCTTCCCAGTGCTCCAAACCGCCGCAGACCGCGCCGGGAAAACGGCGCATGCCATCTTCAAGGCCAGGCCGCGTTTCACGGTCGTGCCAGTTAAGCGCCTGGACCGGATAACTGGCAACCAGGTCGAACATTCCCTCTGCGCCGTGCAAATGCAGCATGTTGAACCAACACTCGGACACTGCGGCTAGAATCCGCCGATCGTATGGTTCACCGAAGGTGCGATATTCGGCGTCGCTCAGCGTGGTGTGATTCGCTAACTGCACTGCGTAGTAGATGCCGGCAATGCCCAGGGGCTTGCAGGCTTCGATAAACCGGATGGTGGTGCGGGTGATGGTCTCCAGGCCGGCGCGGACAAATTCGGGTGCCTGGCGCAGGTGGACCACCAACTGCCCAGGCCCAGCCAGATTCTTGGCCTGGCTCAACGGGCTGAAGATGGTCTGAATGAATGGCGCATTTGGCGCCCCATCGCGAATCAGCCCCAGGCAGCGAAGTTGGTCGCCCAACCTGCCGTGATGTGGGTCAAGCTCCGGCAGCCGCACCCAATCGTCCGGCGTGCGAATTGCGCGCCGGGTGTACTCGCGGTTGCCCTCATCGCCGCCTACCCAACGATCTTCCACACCCCAATCGACCAGACAAAAGCTGCTGGCCGGTGAGACCTTGATGAAATCCCAATCCCATTGCGCTTGCCAGGTCAGCGCTGCCCGCGCCAAGTCATCCGGTCGCTGGTCGTCGCCGGGAAAGTGGCGCCACAACGCCACGGCGGGCCGGTCGACCTCTCGACCGGCGAAAGTAGCAAGCAGCCGCTCGCGCTTGGTCATCAGTGCAGACATAGCCTGTCTCCTGTTTGCTTTATCGAAAGAGCCAGCCCCACAGCCGCGGCCCGAAGATCGCGATGCCAACACCCACTGCGGCGACTGCTGCCACCAGCACTGCGCCGGCGCCGGCATCTTTGGCTGCTTTGGCCAGCGGATGATAACGGTCAGTCAATAGATCAACGGCCAACTCGGCCACGCTGTTGAGCATTTCTGCGCTGAACACCAGGCCGATCGTTAATGCCAGCACCGCCCACTCGATCGAGCTGATGCGGCAGATGAATCCAGCCGCCACCACGATCACGGTAGCTGCCAGGTGCACGCGCGCGTTACGCTGCGTGCTGATGACCCACGCGATGCCTTGAAAGGCGTAGACAAAACTGCGGAAGAAGGCGCGCATCGGTTTCTTTTACTCGCCGCTTGCAAGCTGCGCCAGGACGGCGTCCTGCCTTGCCCACATGGCCGCTTCATCGTCCGGTTCGGCGTGGTCGTAACCCAACAGATGGAGGGTGCCGTGCACGGCCAGGAGGCGGAGTTCGTCGCGCAAGTGGCGACCGAAAGCCGCTGCCTGACGCCGGGTATAGGGCAGCGCGATCAGGATGTCGCCCAGATAATTCGCCATCTCAGGTGCACTGACAAACCCTGGGGCCGGCTCCTGGGCAGGAAAGGAGAGCACATCCGTGGGGCCATCGATACCCAGGTAAGCGCGATTCAAATCAGCAACGGCGGCATCGTCAGTAATCACCAAGGTGACTTCGCCATTGGACCAGTCTTCGCCTTGCAGCGTGGCTGCGATGGTGCGCACCAGATCGGCGGCATCAAGATCATCGGCTTCGGCGGCGTCGATCTGCACGATGATTTTGTCTTCAATCGTGGGATCAGAGGGCGCGTTGGTTTGCATCGAGTTGGGCTTGGTCGGAGGGAACATCAGGTTGCTCCTTGGGCGATTCGGATGTCGGGGGCGGCAAGCTCACCTCGGCCGACACTGGCGGCACGGATTGCGGGTCACCAGGGTAGGCAATGCGCGGATGGTGAAGACCCCGCAGCACGTCGACAAAGGCGCCACGAATCACATTCAGATCGGCAGCGGTCAGGGGGCATTCATCCAACTGGCCAGACAACAGGCGGCGCTGGATGCTTTCTGCAACAATCTGATCCAGCTCCTGGATGGATGCCGGTCGCCGTGCGCGCACCGTTGCCTCAGCAGCATCCGCCAACATGGTGATAGCCGTTTCACGACTGCGCGGCCGGGGGCCAGGATAGCGAAACGGCGTATCGTCGACTGCATCCGATGAGGTGGCCTGCTGCTGTGCCTGATGGTAGAAATAGGAGACCACCGCCGTACCCTGATGTTCCGGTATGAAGTCGACGACGCGCTGGGGCAGGCGATACTTACGCGCCAGGTCAATCCCATCTTTCACATGGGTAACGATAATCTGCGCGCTGGTAACAGGATCCAACCGAGCGTGGGGGTCCACACTCTCGGTGCGGTTTTCCACAAAGAAATAGGGCCGGATCGTTTTGCCGACATCATGATAGTAGGAACCCACACGGGTGAGCAAGGCATCAGCGCCGATGGCTTCCGCGGCGCGTTCACCCATGTTGCTTACGATCAGTGTGTGATGATACGTCCCGGGCGCCTTCAGCAGGAGCTGGCGCAGCAAGGGATGCGTCGGCCGCGATAACTCCAGCAATTGAAGGGGGGTCATGATGCCGAACAGCATGCTGACCAGATAAAGGCCCATTATCGTCACCGTGATAGCTGCCAAGCTACTGATCAGCGAGGCAACGCTCAACTCCAGAATGCCCTGCCAGTCCCAATGGACTGCGGCGAACCGAAAGACGGCCACCACAGCCAGGTTGGCTGCCATCACAAATATCGCGGCCCAGACGTAGTTCAAGAGCCGGTCGCCCCGCCGAAGCTTCAACGCGCCAATCAGTGAGCCAGCCAAAACATAGGTCATCAACTCGACGCTGCCTGACGCCAACCAACCGATCAGAAGCGTGAACAAGCTGGTGACAAGCAAGGCGGTGCGAAAGTTCAAGGTGGCGGCCAGAATCATGGTTAGCGCCGCATACGGGAGCATGTAGGGAATCAGTGTGCGGGCAGGAATAGCGGCCTTCGCCATCAACACGAAGATCACGATCGAACCGGCAAGCAAGGTGAGTTCTGCCGAGCGCAACCACAACCGCGGCTCCTGCCGCCACAAGTAGTAGATTAGAATGGCTCCTAACAGCAGCGTCAGGGCTGCCGCGGCTCGAACTTCCTGCCAGGACCACCTGCTTTGTTGCAGGCCCAGGGCGCGTAATGCCTCCAGATCCAGTTCAGTCACAATGTCGCCGGCGCGCAAGATCACCTCATTGCGCTCCACGGTCGTGGTAATAGGCTCCACAGCATCGCGCGCAGCCTTGCGGCGCTCAGCGGTGCGATCGGCGTTATAGAAGCTGTTGGGCACCAGCAGGTCCTGGACGATGTCGCTGACAACCGCCACATCCTCATCCGTCAAGTCGAGGCGCACACGAGCGGGGACTTTGCGACGTTCGTCGGCGAGATTGTTTTCTCTGATCTCTTCGCGCATGGCGCGTTCGAGCACAACCTGCACCTCAGAGGCTACCTGTTCCCAACCCGGATTGGAGAGGCTCACGATACGCTCGACTACCTGCGGCGAAAGATCCAGCTTGGCGATCGCCTTGATATATTCGGTCTTGAGTGCGGAGTCAGCAAAACTGTCGCTGCGAACCGAGGCAATGAACTCCAAGATCTGGCCGGACAGCGTAAACTGCTGCCGTCCAACGCGAGCCTGAGGCGGATCGTAGACATCGGAGACAGAGTTGGCAGCCAGAGCCCGGCGCTGCTCGGTAAGCGCGTCACTGACATAAGCGGCTTGGCGCGGGGCGACGATATCCCGTTGAGCGACATCACCCAAGCGTGCCGTCACTTGACCGCTGGTTGGCAGGTGCACTACGAGAATCAGCACAATGAGAGCGACCGAGATAGCCCAAACGAAAAGGACGCGCAAGCGTACAGGCCACGGAATGTCCTGTGAGTGGAACGACAGGGGGTTACCCAATGCGTTTGTAGACTCTAAAGCGTCGCTTGTCATAGGATATCTGGGATACCAACACCAGCCGGGAAGTTCTCAGCTAAGCTAACAGCTCGCGAACAATACGGTTGATCACCTGGCCATCGGCCACGCCGCGCAGCTCGGCGCTTAACCGCTTCATCACGAGACCGAAACCTTTAGCATCGGTAACGCCCAACTCGGCGATGACTGCTCGCGCGCGCTCGCGGATAGCTGCCTCGCCCAACTGCTGCGGCAGGTAGACTTCCAGGACGGCGATCTCCGCCTCTTCTTGGACTGCCAAATCCGGACGTCCACCCTTCGTAAACTCGATAATGCTATCGCGGCGCTGCTTCACCTGCCTGGCAATAATGTTCAGGACATCAGCATCGGTGACGGTATGTTTCTCGTTGCCCGAAACCTTTGCTTCGGTGATGGCGGTCTTGACGGCGCGAATGGACAACTTGCGCACGTTGTCGCCGCTGCGGATGGCATCTTTGAGGTCAGCATCCAGACGCTCTTCCAGGGTCATGGGATCTTCTCCGTTTGGTTTTGAACAAGTAGGTCAGCAAGTCAATCGAAACAACCGGTGCATCAACCGGGCACCACTTCTCCCCAGAGCCCATCCGCCTCCAACTGTAACAGGCGGACCGGCGTGATGCGGTTATGCAGGGCGACGCCCGCTGGCGACTGGGCCAGCACGCGCAGGTAGTTATCGGTCAAGCCGGACCAGGTTGCAGGCTTTGAATCCGCCTGGTTCTCCCACAACACCGGCCGCGTCTGCCCAACAGAGGCAGCCCGTGCTGCATGGCCCAACTTCACGTCCAGCTCATTCAGCAGGCGCACGCGACGCCTGCGCTCCGCTTCGGGCACTTGATCAGCGAAGGATGCTGCCGGCGTCCCCTCTCGCGGGGAGTAGGGAAAGGCGTGAATATGGGCAAAGCCCATGCGACAGGCAAAGGCGAGCGTCTGCTCGAAATCAGCCGCGGTCTCACCCGGAAAGCCGGCAATCAGATCCGTGGTCAGTGTGAGATCGGGAATCGCCGCACGGGCAGCCGCAGCCAACGCTTCATACTCAGCAACGCGATTGCGGCGGGCCATACGTTTGAGTATCGTATCGCTGCCCGATTGAGCCGGTAGATGCAGATGCGGCATCAGCCGGCCGCTGTGCGACCACAGCGCGAAGAAGTCCGGCGTCACATCGAACGGCTCCAACGACGACAGCCGGATGCGCGGGATCGTTGTATCCGCCAGCAGCGCCTTAATCAGAGTTTGCAGGTTGGCGCCCAGGTCCGACCCGTAGCCGCCCAGGTGGACGCCGGTAAGCACCGCCTCTTGGTAACCCTCAGCGTGCAGCGCGTTGATTTCCGCCACGATCTCGGCCACAGACCGGCTCCGCTCAGCGCCGCGGGCCACGGTCACGATACAGTAGGTGCAGTGGTTGCGGCAGCCGTCTTGGGCTTTTACGAAGGCACGGGTGCGGGTGTGATGCGGTAAGCTTGCGTGGTGCGTATCGCGTATTGCGTATTGCGTCGATCCGGCATTCACTGATTCGCCATCAGCGACTTCTCCGATCAGCGCCAGCAGCTCTTCCTTGCGCGGGTTCCCGACCACAAGCGTAACATTCGGCAGCGCAGCGACCGTCTCACCCTCCAGGGTGGCATAGCAGCCGGTGACGATCAGACGACCGGAGGGGTTCGCGCGCGCCATTTGCCGAGCCAGTTGGCGCGTTTGGCGCGCCGCCTCGCCGGTGACCGTGCACGAGTTGAGCACACAGAGATCGGCTTCTGCGGCGGACGCTGCCAACTCGTAGCCTGCCTCGGCCAATTGCCGGCCCAGGCTGGCCATCTCCGCGTAGTTCAGGCGGCAGCCCAACGACGCCAGGTAAATGCGCATGGATACAGTATAGCGGAAAGCAGCCGTCACAGCAAAAGCATTGCCCATTCGGCGGATAGTCACTTTTGCAGGTAACCTTCGCTCCGCAGCCAGGCCTCGGTTCGACGCATGCCCTCAGCAAAGTCGATCTGCGGCGCGTAACCGAGCACGCGGGCTGCTTTCGCCATACTGAACTGTGACGGGTTGCGGCGGAAGTGCAGGCTCCACGGTCCCACAACCGGCCGGCCCAAGAGACGCCGGGCCAGGGCCGCCGGAGCTGAACGCGCTAACAGGGCAAACCAGCCGGGGACGGTCGGCAGTCTTTCCAGCCCCAACATGCGCGCGTATGCCAGGTAAAACTCACGATAGGTGACGGCTCGATCGTCGCAAAGGTTGAACGTCTCGCCGAGCGCAGCCGGATGATGCAATGCCAACAGCAATCCATCCACCACGTTGTCAACATAGCCCGGCGTGACCAGTCCGCGATCAGCGCCCAGCAGGACCAGTCGTCCAGCCTTGATCGCCTGGATAGGCGCCACGCTCCATGCCGTCCCCCGCGGGCCATAGGTGGATGCGAGCCGAATGATGACATATGGCAGCCCCGATGCGCGCACCAACTGCTCCGCAGCGATCTTGCTATCCGGATATGCCTGGCCAACGGGTGGGGTGGCCGCGACCTCATCAATCAGTTGCGCCCGATTAAGCCCGTAGACCGCCACACTGCTGATATAGATGAAACGCTTGACGTTGGCTGCCTGCGCAGCGGCAATGACGTTGGCCGTGCCCTCCACGTTGACACGGCACCCTGCCTGAGGCGATAGCTCCGGCCCGCCGGTCCACGCCGCGGCATGAACGACCGCATGGCTGCCGGCAGCCGCAATTCGCAGCGCATCCGCGTCCAGCAGATCAGCCTGGATCACCGCAAGCTGGCGGCTCGGTCTCCCGGTCATCGCCGATCGCAAACCGGTCGGGAGCGTGTCGGAAATGGACGCCAAGGGCCGGCGGGCCGTTCCGATCACGGACGCACCTTCGGCCAGCAGCCGCTCGCCCAGATGGCCGGCAACAAAGCCGGTGATGCCGGTGAGGAGGATGTGCGATTGATTCATACGGTCACATTGTAGCGCAGGCTCACGGATCGGCCAAGCAACACGAAAAGCCGGCAGTTGAAACTGCGCCTACCTCTGCAAGGTCCACCTGCGTGGACCAGTTCCAGTTGCCCAGGCACCATTGACATGGTAAACTTGGCCCCACATTCGGTCACGGTCCCAGGAGGATTCCTAGCACGGGAACGCCATGAAAATCAACCTGGCTTACGGCAAAAGCGGCCTGCCTATCGAACTGGCCGATGATCTCGATGTGACGGTAGTCGAACCCCGGTTTGTGGCCGCGTTGCCTGATCCGGCAGGTGCGCTGCGTGCAGCGCTGGCGGCGCCGCTGGAAACGCCGCGGCTGGCCGACCTGGCGCACGCCGGCAGCCGTGTCGGGGTGATTTTCAGCGATATCACGCGCCCCACGCCGCACCGACACATCTTGGCGGCTGTGCTGGCCGAATTAGCGCACGTGCCGCGCGAGAACATCACGCTGTTCAACGCACTGGGCACTCATCGCCGGAATACCGAGGCAGAACTGCGGGGGATGCTGGGGGATGCGCTCGTTGATAACTATCGTATCGTGCAAAACGATGCCTTCGATCCCACCACCCAAGTCCGCCGGGGGGTCACTCGGAGAGGCCACGAAATCTGGCTCAACCGCGAGCTGGTCGAATGCGACATCAAGATCCTGACCGGGTTCATCGAGCCGCACTTCTTCGCCGGCTTCTCGGGTGGGGGCAAGGCGGTGATGCCCGGGATGGCCGGCTTGCGGACCATCCTGGGAAACCACAATGCAGAGATGCTGCGCGACCCGCGAGCGACCTGGGGCGTGACGGAGGGGAACCCCGTCTGGGAAGAAGTGCGCGAGGTGGCCCTGACCGTTGGGCAGACTTTCCTGGTTAATGTCGCCCTCAACCGTGATAAAGCGATCACGGGCGTCTTTGCTGGCGATCCGGATGCAGCCCACGCGGCCGGCTGCGCCTTTGTTAAAGAGACGGCGATGGTTCCGGTGCGCCAGCCCTATGATATCGTGATCACAACGAACTCGGGATACCCACTAGACCTGAATCTATACCAAGCGGTCAAGGGGATGCGCGCGGCCAGCCAGGTGGTGCAAGAGGGTGGCGCCATCATCGTCGCTGCCGAATGCTGGGACGGTATTCCCGAACATGGGCTTTACGGCGAGCTATTGCACGCTGCCACCGGCCCACAAGATCTGCTGAACACGATCTATGCGCCCGGATTCCTGAAGCAAGACCAGTGGCAGGCCCAAATCCAGGCGCAAATTCAACTCAAGGCCGATGTCTTTGTTTACTCCGGCTATTTGACCGATGAACAGATCCGCAAGGCGCTGCTTCGCCCATGTCGCTGTATTGAAGATACGGTTGCTGAGTTGGCGCGCCGCTACGGTCCGGCTGCCACTATCGGCGTTCTGCCAGAAGGGCCGCAGACGGTCCCCTATATCCCGAAATAACGGAGATCGAAGAAGTGCAAGTCAAACTTACCAGATTGCAGGAGAGCCTTCGAGGGCTGAACCGGGCAGCCATTGCTTACTCCGGCGGCACCGATAGCTCATTTCTGTTGAAGATTGCTCACGACGTTTTGGGTGACGAGGTCCTCGCGCTGACTGCGGATTCGCCCAGCCAACCGCGCGCCGAACTAGCGGAGGCCCGCGCCATTGCCGCGGGCTTAGGCGTCCGGCATGTGGTGCTGCCCACGTATGAGATGGCCGACCCGCGGTATGCGGCCAATCCACCCGACCGCTGCTACGTTTGCAAAGGCCACATCCTGGATACTCTGCTGGCCTACGCGCAGGCTGAAGGTTACGCGGTTCTGGCTGATGGCAGCAACGCCGATGACCGGGGCGACTATCGGCCGGGCAGCCGCGCCGCGGCCGAGCGCGGCGTCCGCAGCCCGCTGCAAGAGGCCGGCCTGACCAAAGCCGAGATCCGGGCGTTGGCGCACGCGCATGGACTGCCCAACTGGGATAAGCCCGCGGCCGCATGCCTGGCGTCGCGCATCCCCTACGGCACGCCGGTTACATCCGAGGCATTGGGACAGATCGAGCGCGCGGAAGAGCACTTGCATCGACTGAGCTTTCGCCAGGTGCGCGTGCGGCACCACGGAGCAGTAGCCCGGCTGGAATTTGAGCCGAACGATCTGGCGCGCGCGGTCGAACTGCGCAACGTTATCGTCTCTGCGCTCCGAGAGGTTGGATTCACTTATGTGGCTCTCGATCTGGCCGGATTCCGATCGGGCAGCCTGAATCAGGAATTGAAATCATGACAGACACTTCCGAACTTAAACTGATACTGGAGTCCGTGCGCGAGGGACGGTTATCCATCGATGGCGCCCTGGCACAGTGGTCCGGGCTCGATCAAGCGCCTAATTTTGCCGTCTTGGATCATACCCGCGCGCAGCGCACCGGCATGCCCGAGGTCGTCTTCTGCCAGGGCAAGACCACCGAACAGGTCGTGGCGATCGTCGGACGGATGCTGGAACGAGAGGGCCGCGTGCTGGCCACCCGCGCCTCGGCCGAAACGGCTGCTGCCGTGATGCAAGCGTATCCGGCGGCCCGGTGGCACGCAGCCGCGCGGGTCATTGCGGTGGATGACGGGCCGGCCAAGGCGAATACCGATGCCCCCTATGTAGCCGTGGTCACGGCCGGCACGAGCGACATCCCCGTGGCAGAAGAGGCGGCCGTCACGCTGGAATTCCTGGGCCATGCGGTGCGCCGGGTGTTCGATGTCGGGGTGGCGGGCATCCATCGGCTGTTGGGCCGGCTTGACGTGCTGCGAGGCGCCAGCGTCGTAATCGCGGTGGCAGGCATGGAGGGGGCGCTGCCCAGCGTGCTGGGTGGGCTGGTGCGCGGCCCACTGGTGGCGGTGCCCACCAGCATCGGCTACGGCGCCAGTTTTGGCGGGCTCACCGCGTTGCTGGCCATGCTGAACGGCTGTGCGCCGGGCGTGGCGGTCGTGAATATCGACAACGGCTTCGGTGCAGCAGTGCATGCGCATCAAATCATGAGCTTGATGGAGCCTGAACGATGATGAAGATAGCCTACTTCGACCTCATCGCCGGCGCCAGCGGCGACATGATCCTGGGCTCCCTGGTGGATGCCGGGTTGCCGTTCGAGGCGTTGCGTGATGCGTTGGCGTTGTTGGATCTGCCCGAGTTCGAGCTGACACAGGCGCGCGTCATGCGCGGGCCGTTCTCAGCCACCAAGGTGGACGTAAAAACGGGCGACACCGCGCACGCGCGCGGCCTGGACGATATCGCTGCGATCATTGCAGCCAGCCGTCTGCCAGAGGCCATCCAAACACGGTCGATGCGCATCTTCCGGCGCATGGCAGAGGTGGAAGGCGGCATCCACGGCATGCCGGCAGAAGCAGTCCACCTGCACGAGTTAGGCGCGGTGGATACCATCGTGGACGTGACCGGCGCGCTGCTCGCGCTGGACCGACTGGACATCGGCCGCGTGGTCGTTTCGCCGGTGCCGCTGGGGCGCGGGCTTGCCCGGGGCAGCCACGGCGTCTTTCCGCTGCCTGCGCCGGCCACGGTCGCGCTGCTGCGAAAGGCTCCCGTCGTCGGCGTAAATCACCCGGTAGAGACCGTAACGCCGACAGCCGCGGCGCTGTTGACCGAGCTGGCCGCCAGCTTCGGTCCAATCCCTGCGATGACACTGACCGCGGTGGGCTACGGCGCGGGTACGCGCACAACGCCCGAGCCCAACGTGCTGCGCGTGCTGCTGGGCGAGGCAGTGGATGATCGCGAAGACGCTACGCAAACGTTGACTCTGCTGGAGACCAACATCGACGACATGAACCCGGAAATCTACGGCTATGTGATCGAACGGCTGCTGGGGGCCGGTGCGCTGGATGCCTACCTGACGCCGATCATCATGAAGAAAGGCCGACCGGCAGTGGTGCTCAGCGCGTTGTGCCAACCCAGCGCAGCCGCGGCGCTGCGCGATCTTCTCTTTGCTGAAACGACCACCTTGGGCGTGCGCGTGCAGCAGGTGACCCGGCATTGCCTGCCGCGCACCAGCACGACCGTGACCACGCCCTACGGACCGATCCGGGTCAAGGTTGCGGCGCTGGCCGATGGCAGCAAGGCTGCGCCGGAGTACGAGGACTGCCGTCGCGCAGCAGAGACGCATGGGGCGCCGTTGTTGCAGGTGTACGCCGCAGCGATAGCGGCCTATGAGGAACACCGAGGTTGATAGCTTCAGGCCGCGGCATTTGACACAGGGCCAGAGGCGGGTATAATCCAGTCCGTCAGCTTACATCCGAAAACGTTGACCGGGACGAGTAAGCGCCGCTGGAGGCGCCAGGGATGGTGGGTCATCGATTGCAAGCCCGCCTCGCCGAAATTCGCTGAAAACCCCCCGGGAGTGAGCGCCTCAAATCATGTTGCAGAGTATGGCGCTCCGGGTCGCTCCGTTAGCAGCCTTTTGAGATGATTATGAGACGGTCAGGTTCGGGAAACCTGCCAGTCTGAGTAATCGATTTGGGTGGAACCGCGATGCTCCTCGCCCCAAAGGCGAGGAGCATTTTTGTTATCTGCAAAACGAGGTATCGGCATGCAAATAATGAAGTTCGGCGGCACGTCGGTGAACGATGCCAAAGCCATTGCCCAGGTCGCCACTGTCGTGGCCGATCAGTTGAAAACGGATCCCAACGTGGTGGTCGTCACCTCGGCGATGCGCGGGGTCACCGATCTGCTGATCGATTCCGCTAAGGCGGCTGCGCGGGGCGATCGACAGAAATACCGTGATACGCGGCAGACCCTCATCGCCCGTCACCGAGACGCGGCCGAGGCGCTGGTGCACGATCTGGACGACCTCGCACATATCCAGGAGCTAACGGACGAGCGGGTGCGCGAGTTCGAACGACTCTGCATGGCCGTGGCAATCTTGGGCGAACTCACCGACCGAGGACTGGCAGTCGTTTCGGGGCTGGGGGAGCGGCTGCTGGCACCGATCCTGGCCGCGGCCATGCGAGCACGCGGCCTGCACGCTGAGTTCATCGACGCCGGCGAGTTGATCGTCACCGATGACACTTATGCCGCGGCTGCACCCGACATGGAGGCTACTCGAACCGCGACCCGCGCCCGGCTGCTGCCGCTCTTGAAACAGGGCATCACCCCGGTGGTAACCGGCTTCGTGGCTGCCACACCCGATGGCGTGCCTACCGTGCTGGGTCGTGGCGGCTCCGACTTCTCAGCAGCCGTCTTGGGCGCCGCGCTGGAAGCGGACGAGATCCAGATTTGGACCGACGTCGACGGTGTGCTCACCGCAGACCCACGCATCGTGAAGGACGCTCGGCCAGTGCCCGAGCTGACGTATAGCGAAGCGGCTGAGTTAGCATACTTCGGGGCCAAAGTGCTGCACCCCAAAACGATGCTCCCGGCCATCGACCGCGGCATTCCCATCAGCGTGCGTAACACCTTCAACGCTGCGTTTCCGGGCACACGCGTCGTGGCCAAAACCAGCAACGGCGGCACTGTCAAGGCGCTCACCGTCATCCGCGGCCTGGCACTGGTCACGGTGGCAGGCCGCGGCATGATGGGGGTGCCGGGTATTGCCGCCCGCACCTTCACCGCCGTAGCCGCGCAGGGCGCCAATGTGCTCATGATCTCTCAAGCTTCCTCCGAGCAGAGCATCTGTTTCGTGGTGCCGGAGACTGACGCAAGGACGGTAGCCCGAGGGCTTGAGGCGGCCTTCGCCGAGGAAATCCGCCGCCGCCTGATCGATCGCATCGCGGTGGAGCCCGAGATCGTCATCGTAGCGGTGGTGGGCGAGGGGATGCGCGGCACCCCAGGCATCGCCGCCCGCCTATTCGGTGCGTTGGGCGAACAGCGCGTCAATGTGATCGCGGTAGCGCAAGGCTCATCCGAAGCCAACATCTCACTGACGCTGGCCGCAGCGGATGCTGACGCAGGCGTGCGCTACATCCACGCCGCGTTCGGACTGGCAGGTTAACACGATGAAACAAACTCCTCTCATCATCTTCGGCGCCGGCAAGGTGGGGCGAGCGCTGATTCAGCAACTGAGCGAAGCAGCACTGATCCATGCCGAACGCGATGGTCTGGCGTTTTCGATTGTCGCCTGGTGTAGCCATGACGGCGCGGCTGTCGATGAACGGGGGCTGAGCGCCGAGGAGCTGGCCGCGATCGCTGATGCAAAGGCAGCCGGCGCCAAGTTCCCACAGGCCGAGTCGGGATACCTATCGGATCTGACCGCGATCGTGGACGTGGCCGGCGCTGACCGCTGTATCGTGGTCGATGTAACCGCCTCCGATGCAACGATCCCCGCCCTGGAACTGGCGCTGCGGCGCGGCTACGGCGCGGTGACTGCAAATAAGATTCCGCTGGTCGGGCCGCAGGCAGTGTTTGACACTTTGACCGGCAGCCGGCTCTTTCGCTATGAGACCACGGTGGGTTCGGCTGTGCCGGTGATCGCGGCTACGCGCGGGCTGATACGTGCGGCAGATCAGGTGAACGTCGTGCGCGGTGCGCTGAGCGGCACGCTGGGTTTCATCTGCACCGGCCTGCAGGCGGGCCAGTCATTTTCTGCCTTGGTGGGCGAAGCGGCGCGCCGCGGATACACTGAGCCGGATCCCCGGATCGACCTGGGTGGGATGGATGTCGCGCGCAAGGCGCTCATCATCGCGCGCACCCTGGGCAGGAAACTCGAGCTGGCTGACGTCCAGGTGGCGTCGTTGGTCCCGGCAGAGCTGGCAGCTCTGCCACTAGCCGACTTCCTGGTGCGGCTGCCCGAGCTCGATGAAGCCTTCGCCGCCCAGGCCGCTGCGGCGACAACGCAGGGACAGGTGCTGCGCTACGTTGCGGAGATCAACAGTGAGGGCGCCGCAGTGGGCTTGCAGGGCGTGCCAGCCGATTCGGCGTTGGGCCAGCTCAAGGGCAACGATAATCTGGTGGCATTTCACACACGTTATTACCCGGATACCCCGCTGGTGCTGCAGGGGCGCGGCGCGGGGGTTGCTGCGGCCGCGGCCGGGGTGCACGCAGACATCGTGGCAACGGCCAGCCGGATCTGAGCTGGAAGGTTGGCAACCTTGAGCCCACGAGGGAGGAGACTATGGGAAACATACGAAAGATTAAGGTCGGCATCCTGGGCGCTACGGGTGCGGTCGGCCAACGTTTCGTGCAACTGCTCGCCGGTCATCCGTGGTTCGAGATTGCGGCGTTGACCGCGTCCGACCGCTCGGCCGGCAAGCGTTACGGCGATGCCGCGAAATGGCTATTGCGCGGCGGCATGCCCGCCTCTATTACGGACATGACCCTGATAGCCACCGACCCGGATGCTATCAGCGCGGATGTAAGGCTGCTCTTCTCGGCGCTGCCGGGCGGCAGTGCGGGAGAAGTGGAAGCTGCGCTGGCAGCAGCGGGGTTCGCGGTCTGCTCCAATGCATCCGCGCACCGCATGGATGCCGACGTGCCGCTGCTGATCCCCGACGTGAACCCGGAACACACGGGGCTGATTGCGATCCAGCAAGCTGCACGCGGCTGGCCGGGCTTCATCGTCACCAACCCCAACTGCACCACTACCCACCTGGTCTGCGCGCTCAAGCCGCTGCACGATGCGTTCGGCCTGGCGGCTGTTAACGTGGTAAGCATGCAGGCCATCTCAGGCGCAGGCTATCCCGGCGTCTCGGCCATGGACATCCTCGACAACGTGATCCCCTATATCGGCGGTGAAGAGGAAAAAGTGGAGATCGAGCCGCGCAAGCTGTTGGGGACGCTGGCAGGAAGCGCGATCGAGTTCGCTGACTTTGCCGTCAGCGCGCAATGCAATCGCGTGGCGGTGCGCAACGGGCACACGGAAGCGGTAAGCGTCAAACTGCGCCGGCCGGCTTCTTTGGAACAAGTCGCCGAGGCGCTGACGTCTTATCGGGGTGAGCCCCAGCGCCTGGGGCTGCCCACGGCGCCGGATCCGGCGATCGTGCTGTTCAGCGAGAACGACCGGCCGCAGCCGCGGCTGGACCGACTGGTTGGCGGCGGCATGGCCACATGTGTGGGCCGGCTGCGGCCCGATCCGCTTTTCGACTATAAGTTCGTCGCTCTGGGCCACAACACGATCCGTGGGGCAGCGGGAGGGTCCATCCTCAACGCGGAGTTGTTGGTTGCCCAGGGATTTTTGAAGGTGTGATGCTATGTCAGCAAAACTCTCACTCTACGAGCTCGTCGGCGATCTCGTTCTCTATCGCAATCTTGATCCGCTGGATCCTCGGCTGCCGAGGTTTGCCGAGGCTTGGGCTGAGATCGGCCTGCCGGACCCTGTTCGGCCGCGCAAGCACGAGGCCAGCTATGCTCAGACAACCGCCTGGTTTTTGCGACGGGCGCGTTGTCTTGACAAGCCAGAGATCCAACTGGCGGAACTTGTGTACTTGGGCGACACCGCGATGGCCGATGGCCAGGCATTTCGCAATCTACGCACGGTGGGAGGATGGCGCGGCTGGGCGTTCATCGGCGCGGAAAAAGATGAGGAGATGGCCATCACCGAGAAGGATGGCGTGTTCGTCGCTAATCGCTGGGCTGCGTTGGCGGAGTTCGCCTCGCTGCTGCACGATCAAGGCGCGCGCCTTGATCGTCGTACAGCCGTGGTGATCGACATCGACAAGACGGCGCTGGGCGCACGCGGACGCAACGACAAATCCATCGATCGCGCGCGCGTCATGGCCATCGAAGCCACCGCCGCCGATGCCATCGGCGCGGCGTTCAACCGCGAGGCATTCCGCCGGGCGTATCAAACCATCAACGTGCCTAAATATCATCCCTTCACGGCTGATAACCAGGATTATGTCGCCTACATCTGCCTGATGGTTAGCGCGGGCTTCGCGGACCTCGAGACCCTGGTGAGCGACGTGGACGCGGGCCGCATCGGCAGCTTCCTGGCCTTCATCCAGCAAGTGGAAGCCGGTCATGAAAGCCTGCCAACCGCCGGGCTGCGCAGCTTGCATGCCGACATCTATGCACGCGTGCAGGCCGGCGACCCCACTCCTTTCAAGACGTTCCGACAGCGTGAGTATCTGGAGACGGTGACGCACATGGGGCATTTGTCCGATAAGGCCTCGCTGGCAGCACGCCTTCTGGAGGAGGTGTGCTTGACCCAGGAAGTGGTGGATTTCGCGCGGTGGCTACGCGGGCGCGGCTGCCTGCTGCTGGCGCTGTCCGATAAACCTGACGAGGCGACTATGCCCACTTCGGCGCTCACCAGCCAGGGATACCTGCCGCTCCACCGCACCCCAACGCACGTCGTCGGGCTGTCGATCGCCGATCTGCTGCCGGGCTAAGGCTGCTGCGCAGCCCCCGATTAGGCTATCGGTTCTGAGGCTGCTATAATTGGAAACAGGCTGTGCCGGCTCGCCAGCCACGCGATAGATAATTTTCGGGGGAGGGACGGTTGGATCACGAACAGCCACGACTGCGCTGCAGTGTGGGGATTACCGCCTACAACGAGGAGGCGAACATCGGGCGGCTGCTGCAGGCGCTGCTCGATCAGAACCTGCGCCAAGTCGAAATCAGCGAAATCATCGTGGTGGCCAGCGCGTGCACCGACAATACCGTGCCTATCGTTGAGACGTATGTGACGCAAGACCCGCGCGTCAAGTTATTCGTCCAACCCCGGCGCGAAGGTAAAACGTCGGCTATCAACATCTTTCTGGCTAACGCGCAAGAGGACATCTGCGTGTTGGAGAGCGGCGACACGCTGCCCCACGAGGATGCGGTAGAACATCTGGTGCGCATGTTCGCGGAGCCTACTGTCGGCATGACCGGTGCCCACAAGATCCCGGTCAACACGCCGGATCACCTGGTGGGGCTCTTTACTCACTTGCGGCTGCGCCTGGAGCACCAGCTCTGCCTGGAGATCCCGCGCCTGGGTGAGATGATCGCATTTCGCAAGGTCTTCACTCACATCCCGCCCGACGTGGCAATGGATGAGGCGTTCGTGGAAGCCCTGGTGATCCAGCGCGGCCTACAGGTGCGCTATGCACCCGATGCAGTCGTCTACAACACCGGTCCCGACACAGTGGGTGATTTTGTACGCCAACGCCGCCGCAACCACGCCGGGCACCTCTACCTCAAGTCCAAGTACGGCTATGCTGTGTCCAGCATCCAGAATACCCGCGTCGTGCGCGTGGCGCTGAAAGAGATCTGGGGTGCGGTGCGCCTGGTGTGGACGCTGCTCCTGCTGGCGGTGCTGGAGATGTGGTCGCGTTTTCTGGGCTGGTATGACTTCGCCATCAAGAAGGACCGCCACGTGGTGTGGGATATGGCGTGGTCGCAAAAGGCGGATGTGGAGGCGGAACGCGCCCAAACAACCGCAACCGACGACGTTCGCCCGGCCGCGATTGCACGCAAGAACTAAGCCCACGACTGGATCCTCTCGTGCAAGAAAAGCTCATCACCTTCCTCAAGATTGCCATCAGCATCGGGCTGATTGCGTTTGCCCTGGCCCGTGCCAACCTGGGCACGGTGGCCAGCCAGCTTGCCTCGGCCAAGCTGTGGCTCGTGATCGCCGCCTTGGTATTGTACGTGATGGCGATCGTGGTCAATGGCCTGAAATGGCAGGTGCTGCTGCACGCGCAGGGCATCCGGGTGCCTTTCGGCGCCATGCTGCAATTCCTCTTCGCGGGCTTTTTCTTCAACAACTTCCTGCCGGCCAACATCGGCGGGGATGTGATGCGCGGCTACGGCCTGGCGCGCTACACCGACCGCACCGCTGATGCCGCCGTGTCAGTCATCGTCGATCGCGTGGTGGGACTGACCGCCTACCTGAGCACGGCCGTGATTGCGGCGATCGTGGCAGTCAACCTCACCGGCCACAATGAGCTGGCCCAGGTGGAGTGGATCGCCATCATCGCGCTGCTGGGGTTGATGCTAGGCTTCGGTCTGCTGCTCAGCCGGCGTTTGCGGGGCCTGATCTCACGCATGTTTGCCTGGCGTTGGCTGAACCCCCTGGCGCCGCTGTGGGACCGCGTGTCTGTTGCCTTCAACGCTTACCGGTTTCGTTACGCCGCGCTGGCCCTGGCATTCAGCATTGCGCTGGTGGGAATCATCTGCACTACCTTCGTCAACTGGTGCCTGTCCCAGGCCATGGGCGGCGCTATGTCACTGGAAGCCATCTTCCTGTTCAACCCGCTCATCGCGCTGGTGTTGATGATTCCCATCTCCATCGGAGGCATCGGCGTCAGCCAAACTGCGTATCCGTTTTTCTTCAGCCTGGCCGGCGTGCCTGCCGATCACTCGCTGGCGGTCTCACTGATGATCTACGCCGTGGCGGTGGTGGCCAGCTTGCCGGGCGGGGTGCTGTGGCTGAGAGGCCGCCGGACGAATTCAAGGAACTGAGGTCGATGCGGGAACCCCAAGATATCATCACCATTGAATTCGCGCGCGAACTTTATGAAAGCGGCGGCGGCGGACACGACTTCGACCACGTGCTGCGCGTGACCGCTTTGGCTGAGCGAATCGCAGCGGCCGAGAGCGCGGATCGGATCGTGGTGCGCACAGCGGCGCTGCTGCACGATATCGGGGAGAGCCAGGGCCGCAACAACCATCACTTGGTCGGCGCGGCGATGGCGCGGCGCTTGCTGCAGGACGCACCGCCAGCGCTGGTAGAGGCAGTGGCACACGCCATCGAAGCCCACCGTTTCCGGGCTGAGCCGGCCCCGCAGACACTGGAGGCGCAGATCCTTTCGGATGCGGACAAGCTGGATGCAATTGGCGCCATCGGCATCGCGCGAGTGTTCGCTTACGCGGGCGCCCGCGGCACTGCGCTGTGGAAGGAGCCCTGGCCGGCTATTGCGGCAACCGGCGGGGATGCACATCAAACGCCGGACGCGCTGGGCGCCAATTACACCCCGGTGCACGAGTTTGTCTTCAAGCTGAACCGGATTCCCGAACGATTGTACACCGCCACCGCGCGCGCGATCGCGGTCGAGCGGCAAGCGTTCATGGTCGCGTTCTTTAGTCGTCTGGACGAGGAAGCGCTCGGAAAGGCGTAGCCCAAGAGAGCAGCACTGGCAGAGATCAGGATTCAGCACAGTTTCTATTTCCATGTTGGTGAAGCTGTCTCCTACTACCGGCAACTGACTCCTGGCGCGTTCGGGCCGGATATGCTACAATGCCGGTCGGGAAGAATTCGAGATAGGACGCAAGGAATTATGTCACCCTGGCCCGTGGTGGGACACGAATGGGCGCTGGATCTGCTGGCGCGCAGCATCCGTAACGGCCGGCCAAGTCACGCTTACCTGTTCACCGGGCCAGCTCAGGTGGGCAAGACGACGGTCGCGCAAGCGTTAGCTCAGGCTTTGGTCTGCGAGAACCGCTCGCAAAGCGATGGCGCACCGTGCGGTATATGCCGAACCTGCCAGCGGATCGTCGAAAACCGCTACCCGGACGTCCAGTTCGTATCCGCAGCGAAAAACGTTATTCAGATCGAGCAGGTGCGTAACCTGCAGACCGATGCGGCCATCTCGCCGTTGGAAGGCCAGTACAAAGTTTTCATCATCAGCGAGATCGAGCGGGCAACGCTGCCTGCGGCCAATGCCCTGCTCAAGACGCTGGAAGAGCCAGCTGCCCACGTGGTGCTGCTGTTAACCAGCAATCGCCGCGACCAGGTGCTGCCAACGATCCTCTCCCGCTGCCAGGTCATCAGCCTGCGCCCGGTGCCAGTGGCTCAAATCTGCGCAGCGCTGCAGGAGCGCTGGGGCGTCGATGAGGTGCGGGCGTTGTTGCTGGCTCGACTCAGCGCCGGGCGGCTGGGATGGGCAGTCACGACGCACAACGATCCTGAGAGTTGGCAGGCACGCGGCAGGCGGCTGGATGACCTGCTGACGCTGACAGCCGAAGGGCATCTGGGACGGCTGGCCTATGCGGAAACGCTGAGCCGCGCCGGGGATGAAGTCGAAATGGCGCTGAGGCTGTGGGCAGGCTGGTGGCGGGATGTGTTGCTGGTACAGCAGCAGCTTGATGGCGATGTGCTTAATCTTGATCGCAAGGCGCAATTGGCGCAACAGGCCAGCCTCTACCAGCCAGAGCAAATTGAGTCTGCGCTGCTAGATCTGCTGCAAACGCTGAAGCGAATCAAAGCCAACGTCAATGTACGGCTTGCGTTGGATGTGCTGCTGCTGAGATTACCCAAGCCGGTCGTCATGTGATGCGCACGGTGTGGTTACAAACGGGCGGTATTGAGGAGCGAACATAATGCCGGTTGTCGTTGGTGTGGCTTTCAAGCCTGTGACAAAGGTGTATTACTTTGACCCACAAGGGGTCGATGATCTGCAGCCGGGCGATAACGTCGTGGTCGAGACGTCGCGTGGCCGCACATTGGGGAGCATCGTTTTGGCACCCAGAGCGGTGCCTGAATCCGCAATCAGCGGCGCCTTGAAACCGGTCATACGCAAAGCGACTGCCTGGGATCTGGTGCAAAACGATCAAATGGCACATCGCGAGCCCGAAGCCCTGGAAATCTGCCAAAAGCGTGCCAAGGCCCTGGGAATGTCGGTCAAGATCGTACGCGTGGAGTTCAGCTTCGACGGCAGCAGCGCCATCGTCTACTTCACATCCGAGCAACGGGTGGATTTCCGCAACCTGGTGCACGATCTGTCCCAAGGGCTGCGTACGCGTGTCGAGATGCGCCAGGTAGGCGTGCGAGATGAGGCCAAGTTCCTGAGCGGCCTGGGCCGCTGCGGCCGGGAGTTATGCTGCGCAAGCTGGCTGCGCGAGTTTGCGCCGGTCTCGATCAAGATGGCCAAGACGCAGGATTTGCCGCTCAACGCGCCGGAGGTGTCGGGAGCGTGCGGCCGCCTGCTGTGCTGCCTGGGCTATGAAAACGACTATTACACCGAGGCGCGCAAGCAGATGCCTCATGTTAACAGCATTATAGAAACGCCGCACGGCCCGGGAAAGGTGAGGCAGGTTCATGTGCTGACCAACTCCGTCACAGTGCAGGTGGAGGGGCCCAACGATACACGGGTGATGGTCGACGTGGTTGTGCCTGAGCCGCAATTCGATCTGAGCATGACGCCCCGGCAGCCTGAGGCCGGCAGCCAGCGGCGGCTCTCTTCTGAGCCGGCACAGCAGGGAGCTGCACCGGAAGAGGCCGTGACGGCAGCCGATGAGGCAAGTACAGAGGGCGGCGCGGAGGGATCTGCGGATATGGCGTCATCTGCCGCAAGCCGGCGTTCACGCGGGCGGCGCAAACGGCGCTAACTGCGCCTCAGGAGCAGGGCGCGCATATAAAGAGACATTATGTCTTGGGTTCAACCACCAACTTGATAGCAGTGCGCTCTTCGCCTTCGATGTCGATTTCAACAAACTCAGGGGTGCACACGATCGCGATGCCCTCCGCCGCAAGATAGCCGCGTGCGATGGCAATGGCCTTGATGGCCTGATTGACCGCGCTGGCCCCAATCACTTGAATCTCTACATGGTGATAATCGCGCATCATGCCAGCAATGGCACCGGCAACCGCTGCGGCACGTGAGCGAGCCGAGACTTTGATAAGGTCCATGGTTGCCTCCTGGCAGTGTGAGTCTCTGCACAAGGATGAGCAGGGGCGAACCGAACGTATTGTATCACGAGCGCATATAGCATATTCTATAGCAAAATCGGTGCGGAATCAAGAGGCACAAGTGCGCTTGTCGAAAGATCGGGATCATTCTCTGCGCCTGCGCAGTTTTCGCCCCATTGAAGGTTGGCCGTGAAGATTGTCATGGTATCCAGGGCGCTGGTGGTCGGCGCGTATCAGCGCAAACTGGAGGAGCTCGCCAAGGAGCCTGATATCGAATTGACAGCCATCATCCCGCCTGCCTGGCGAGAAGGCCGGCAGGTTGTGAGGCTTGACCGCGCTCATACCCAAGGCTACCAACTGATTGTCGCGCCTCTGGCGTTTAACGGCCAGTTTCATCTTCATTTCTACCCTAATCTTGGCCGGCTCCTGCAGAAATTGCGGCCCGATGTGCTGCATATGGATGAAGAGCCCTACAACCTGGCCACCTGGCACGCTTTAAGCGCGGGGAAGCGACTGGGGGCGCGCTGCCTGTTCTTCACCTGGCAAAATCTCCAGCGACGTTACCCGTGGCCCTTCCACAGCCTGGAGGCGGCCAATTACCGTCTGGCAGACTATGCCATCGCGGGCAACCAGGCCGCGGCCGGCGTCCTGCACAGCAAGGGGTATCGCGGCCGGCTCGCAGTCATTCCACAATTCGGCGTCGATCCCGACATTTTCTCTCCTGCCACCGGCGGCACGAACCGGCAAAAGGCCGAATTCACCATCGGCTATGCCGGCCGGCTTGTGACCGCGAAAGGCATCGCTACTTTGTTGCGCGCCTGCGCCGCGCTGCCCTTTCGCGCGTGGACGCTGCACCTGCTGGGCGAGGGAGCCGATCGTGCGCGCTTTGAATCGCTGGCGGAGCAACTGGGCATCGGTGACCGCACACGGTTTCTCGGCAGCTTGCCCTCCACGCGCATCGCCGACTTCTATCGCACAGTAGATGTGTTGGTGTTGCCATCGATCAGCCGGCCCAACTGGATCGAACAGTTCGGCCGCGTGCTGATTGAGGCGATGGCCTGTGGGACGCCAGTCATCGGTTCAAACAGCGGCGAAATACCCAATGTCATCGCGGATGCCGGGCTCGTGTTCCCTGAAGGCGATGCAGAGGCGTTGGCCGCTCACTTGGTGGGTCTGGCCCACGCGCCCGAACGACGCTTCGAGTTAGCTGCAGCAGGCCGAGCACGCGTGATGGCGCACTATACTCAAGCGCAGGTGGCTGCCGACACGGCCCGCGTATACCGCGAGATGCTTGAAGCGCAAAAATCGCCCTGAGACTCATCAAGTATTTTTGTGGTTTTGTCAAACAAACGCAACGGGCAGCGATTATGGCGCGTTTGCCCCTGGTGCTATAATGAATTTCGTGCCGAAGAACACAAGACCTGCGCGCTGTATCGGTCTCAACGCGCATCTGCTTTCGCTGACCCAAACCTATCGCGGGGCTGGGATCAACGGCTACATCTATCAACTTCTGCGCCGTTTACCAGAAATGGATGCGGGGGCGCTGCCGTTGTGCTATCGGGCTTTTCTGCACGATCGCGCCTTCGAGGCGCCAGCCGGCCTAGACGTGCAGTATTCGCGTTGGGATACACGGCGGCCATGGAAACGCATCGCCTGGGAGCAGACCCGGTTGGCTGCGCTGTCCGGCAGCCTCGACTTGCTGCATGGGCTGGCATTTGCGGCGCCGTTGGCTGCACGTTGTCCGACGATCGTCACGGTGCACGATCTCAGCTTTCTGCGATTCCCGGAAGCGTTCCATCGCGCCAATCGGGCCTACCTGACGCTGTTCACGCAACTTTCAACGCGACGTGCGACACGGGTCATTGCCGTTTCGGAGAGCACACGGCGCGACGTAATTGCTTTGTGCGGCGTGCCCGGCGAACGGGTGATCACTATCCCAAACGGCGTAGATGAAGCATTTCACCCTGCGGACGCGGCCGAGATCGAGGAATTCCGGCGCAACCGGCGGCTGCCCGAGCGGTTCATCCTGTACTTGGGCACCCTGGAGCCGCGCAAGAACCTGGAGACGCTGATCGACGCTTACGCCGGATTACGCGCCGCTGACAAGGCTGTCCCGAAGCTGGTCATCGCAGGCGGCAAAGGCTGGTTTTTCGAGACGATTTTTGCACGGGTGGCCGAGTTGGGCCTGAGAGACGAGGTGCTCTTTCCGGGTTACGTGCCCGGGACTGAACTGCCCTGGTGGTATCGGGCCGCCGAATTGTTCGCGTATCCGTCGCGCTTTGAAGGATTCGGACTCCCCGTGCTGGAGGCTATGGCGTGCGGCACGCCGGTCGTCACCACGACATCATCGTCGTTGCCCGAGGTGGCCGGCGACGCCGCCCTATTGGTTGACCCTGACGACACAACTGCACTTACGGCCGCACTTGGTCGCTTGCTGACCGATTCCCAGTTGCGGACCGACTTACGCACCGCCGGGCTGCGGCAGGCGGCGCGTTTTTCTTGGATGCGCACCGCCGCGCAGACAGCTCAGGTCTATCGCGACGTATTGGGCGCATTGCAGCCAGGAGGCGCCGGGTGAAACGAGACGTCCGCAACTGGATGCCTTGGGTGACCCTCGTCACCGATGTCATCTTGATCAATGTAGCCTTTATGATCGCCTATTGGCTACGGTACAATCTTCAGCTTTTTCGCTCAGTGGATCCGGCCAACAACGTGCCTTATGCGGTGTACTTGCCGATGGTGGGCTTGTTGACGTTGGTGCTGGTGCTCGCCAGCCGGCGCGAGGGCGCGTATGATGTGCGCCGAGGCCATTCACTCTACGATGACCTGTACGGCCTGGTGAACGCCACCGCAACCGCCATCATGTTGCTGGTGGTGCTGGTCTTCTTCTATCGACGGCTCTTCTACTCGCGCATCATTTTTATCTACGCCGGGATCGCGATTATCCTGCTGTTGGGCATGGCGCGACTCGTGCGCGGGATTCTGTTGGCGCGGCTGCGCCAGGCGGGTCACGGCGTTGATCGGGTGCTCATCATCGGCGCCGGCGAGGCTGGCCGGACCGTGATGCGCAACCTGATGGCCCAGCCGGAACTGGGCTATCGCGTCGTCGGTTTCCTGGACGACGATCCGGCAAAGAGCGCCGCCGATATCGGACCAATCAAGGCGTTTGGGCCGCTGGACAACCTGCCACAAGTCGCCAAAGAGAACAATATCGCCCAGGTGATCATCACCCTGCCCTGGCAGTATCACCGCAGAATCCTCCGTCTGGTAAACGAGGCCGAACAAACCGGTATTCGGGCGCGCGTGGTGCCTGATTTCTTTCAAATCAGTCTTGGCGGGGTGGATATCGAGGCGATTAACGGCATCCCGCTGATCAGTATCAAAGAAAGTGCGCTGACCGGCTTCAACAACACGCTGAAACGTGTGGCGGACGTGCTGCTGGCCAGCCTGGCGATCATTCTGGGCGCGCCGCTATGGCTGGCGCTCGCCGCGGCCATTCGTCTGGACTCGCCCGGCCCCGTGTTGTTTCGCCAGGAACGCGCCGGCCGTTACGGCAAGCCGTTCCAGGTTTATAAGTTCCGTTCGATGTACCAGGACGCGGAAGCTCAATTGGAGAAACTGCGCGCCCAGAATGAAGCGGCCGGCCCATTATTCAAAATACGCGACGACCCGCGGAGAACGCGCGTGGGAAGGTTCATTCGCAAGTTCAGCCTCGATGAGGTACCGCAGCTTATCAATGTGTTGCGCGGGGAGATGAGCTGGGTCGGTCCGCGGCCAGGCCTGCTGAGCGAGGTCGCGCAGTATCAAGATTGGCACCACAAACGGCTGGAGGTGCTGCCGGGCCTCACAGGTTTGTGGCAGGTCAGTGGCCGCAGCGATTTGACTTTCGATGAGATGGTGATGTTGGACATCTACTATGCTGAGAATTGGTCGCTCGGCCTGGATTTGCGCATCATGCTGCGCACCGTGCCCCAGGTCCTCTTCGGTGATGGCGCGTATTGAACCGCGCGATATGAAAGGTGCTGGAACCCATCTCAACATACTTACCTAAAGTTATTATCCTGATGGCAGATTCCGGAGGCGGGCATCGCGCCGCGGCTCAAAGTCTGACTGAGGCGCTGGAAGGTCGCGCCCGGGTTTCCTGGCTCAACCTGTTGGACAAGCACACGCCGTTTCCGCTCAATAAGGTGTCGGAACTGTACGGGCCCTTTGTCACCCGCGCGCCCCGGCTTTACCAGCTGGTCTACCGCTACGGCTCGACGCGCCCGCGGGTGCTGCTTACTGAGCGTGCGGCCTATCCCTTTGTGCGGCGTTCGATCGCCGCGGCGCTGTTGGCCCAAGAGGCCGACCTTGTCATCAGCGTCCATCCGTTGCAGAACGATGTGCCCATCTGGATCTTGCGTTCGGCCGGCCTGCATACCCCCTTCGTCACTGTTGTGACCGATCCCGTCACGGCGCCGGTGGCCTGGTTCTGCCCGGACGTCGATCTGTGCATCGTGGCCACAGAGCCGGCACGGGAGGTAGCCCTGGCCTGTGGCCTGACGCCGCGACAGGTGCATGTCATCGGCCTACCCATTCGCCGCGCGTTCCTGGATGCACGCGGCCGGCCGAAAGCGGAGGCGCGCGCCGGCGTCGGCCTTGCGGCCGACCAGCCGTTGGTGCTCTTGAGCGGTGGGGGCGCGGGCATCGGGCGGCTGCTGCCCATCGCGCGAGCTTTGACAGGGCGTTTGGCAGATCATCCAGCGCATCCACAACTGGCGATCATTGCCGGCCGCAACCAGGAGTTGCAGCAGCAATTAAGGGCGGAGGCATGGCCGCTGCCGGTGCAGATCTTAGGCTTCGTGGAGAACATGGCCGATTGGATGGCCGCGGCTGATTTGCTCATCACCAAGGCTGGCCCCGGCACGCTGGCCGAGGCGGCTTGCCTGGGCGTCCCAACGATCATGACAGAGTACATTCCCGGCCAGGAAGCGGGCAACATTGCCTGGGCCACACAAAACGGCGCCGGCATCTATGAGACCCAGCCGGCCGGGATTGCCGGCCTGGCCGATGACCTGTTGCGCCCCGGCAACCCAACCCTGGGCGAGATGGCGGTCCGCGCACACAACTTGGGCCGGCCCGATGCCGCGGCCGAAATCGCACGCCTTGCGTTGAACCTGATCCAGCCGTCTTCTGCACGTAACCAGGTCGGATCGAGCCGCATCTGAATATTAAAGGCATGAAGAGCAAAATCGAAAGGTGACAGCATGACAAACGCGAACATTACCTGGGTGGAAGATATGCAGTTCGTAGCCGCGAGCGACTCCGGCCACGCCATTGTGATGGACTCGAATGCAGAGAACGGCGGGCACGACAGCGCCGCCCGTCCGATGGAAGTGCTGCTGATGGGTTTGCTGGGCTGTACGGCCATGGACGTCATCAGCGTCCTGAAGAAAAAGCGCCAGCCGGTGCAAGGCTTTAAGATCTTCGCGACGGGCGAACGCTCGACGGAGCACCCCAAGAAGTACACTAAGATCCATCTGGAGTATGTCGCTTACGGAGATGTCGATCCGAAGGCGTTAGCGCGCGCGGTCGAGCTTTCGGAGACAACCTATTGCGGAGCCATCGCGACGGTGCGCGGCGTTGCGGAGGTTACGTCCAGTTACCGTGTGGAGCCTGCGCCGGCAGCGTAACTTGGAATAGAGGCTTCAGCCGGTCTCTCTGGGCAACGAGCGTAACCGGCTAAAGCCTCAAGTCCGGAAATTATCTGAACATCTATGGATTCGGAATCGAGGCTTCAGCCGGTCTCTCTGGACAACGAGCGTAACCGGCTAAAGCCTCGAGTCCGGAAATTATCTGAACATCTAGGGCGTTTCAGCGGCGCCGGCGGCGCATAAAGTCGAGCACCTTGGGCATGGCCACAGTGTAGGCCCAGTACAAGGGCCGATTGGTCGGATAGTCCCAAGCCCCGATGTGTGGCACAAATTCGCCGCCGAAACCTTGTTTGAACCGGTAGACGCCCCACATCGGATCGCTTTCGTCCAGCACGTCCGGCGCGCCCCACCAGTCATAGTGCGTGCAGCCGGCCGCCTTAGCCCAGCGCATGGCCGCCCACTGTAACGCGTGGTTGGGCATCAGATCACGCGCCTGCGCGGTGGATGCGCCATAGAAATACCAGGCCGTCCGGCCAAAGCGAAACAGGATCAAGCCGGCAATCGCCGCACCGGCAACCTCAGCCAGCAACACGTGCGCTAGCCCCTCGGCCAGGAATCGTTCCCAGATCGCCCGGTAATACTCGAACGGCCGCACCAGGAAGCCATCCCGCTCACCGGTTTCGCGATACATCGCATAGAACGCCGGCAGATCGGCCGCGGCGCCGTCGCGCACGGTCACACCCCGGCGCTCGGCCAGGCGGATGTTGTAGCGCCACTTGGGCTTCATGGCGGCCAGCAATGCGTCCTCATCCGGCGCCAGATCGGAGATCATCGTGTTGCGAAACTGGATCTGTTCAGCCGAGGGGCGCCAGCCGCGACGCGCCAGCACGGCGCTGACCGCCTGACCCTCCGGTGTATCGCTGCGCACGTCGGGATCGATCTTGACAAAAAATGCGCCAGTGCGCCGCGCCGCAGCCTCCACCCCAGCGAGCACCGCCTCGACCAACGGTGCGTCCGACCAATCCAGCAGCGGGCCCTTTGGGATATAAGCGACGGCGACCGGCAGGCGCGGATGCAGCCTGCGGACCAGCATTGCCGCTGCCGCGCCGTTTTCTCCAGAACGCCCTGTCCACAGCAGCCGGTTTGCACGCCAACCGGTTTGCGCCTTGGTGTCGCCCCAAGACCAGCTTTGCAGCACGTGCGGTTGTGGCAGTGCTAACACCCCGGCATCCCAGCGCGCCGGCTCCTTGCATTCAGCCACTTGAACCATGTCCGTTTCTACCCTCGCTCACTCCGTCGCACCCGCAACGCCAACCGGTACAGGGCATAACCGACCCGCGACAGCGGCAGATCCCACGCGCCGGTGTACTTGACGACCCGCCCGCCAAAACCCTGCTTAAAACGGTAGACGCCCCACAGGCCGCCTGCCCCCCAGCTTTCCGGCTCTGCGTAGGCGTCCGGGTTCTCGCCCACCTCATCGGGGATGCCCCAAAGGTCATAGGTCGTGCAGCCGTGCGCGCGGGCCCAACGCATGGCTGCCCATTGCAGCGCGTGGTTGGGCATCAGGTTCCGCCCCTCTTCGCCGGATGCGCCCCACATATACCAGGCCATCCGACCCAGTGCAAAGACGGCGATGGCGGCCAGCAGCCGGCCTTCGTGCTCGGCAACCAGCCACGCGGCTAACCCAGCCGGCAGGAACAGGTCAGTGGCGCGCGCGTAGTAGGTCGGACTGTGCACGCCGAAGCCATCGCGTTCGCCGGTGACCGCCAACAGGCGCTGTATCTCCGGCAGATCGACCGGCGTCGCTTCGCGCACGGTGACGCCTTTGCGCTCGGCCAGGCGGATGTTGTAACGCCACTTGGGCTTCATCGCAGCCAGCAGTGTTTCATCGTCGCCCAGATCGATGTGGATCGTGCTAAGGGGTTGGACGCGCTGTGCGCTGCGTATAAAGCCAAGATCCTGCAAACCGTCCGCTTGCCAATCCGCCGGCAGTTCGGGCTCAAGCTTCAACAGTGCAGCCCGGCGCTTGCGACAGAGAGCCTGCGCCATTGTCAACACTGCATGCACCTGATCAGGGGCCGTCCAGTCGATGACCGGACCTTTAGGGATATAGGCCAACGTCTGGCCCCACGGCAGCCGTCGAAACAGAATGCTTGCGCCGCCCACAAGCGGTGCGTCGGGACTTGGGATCGAGCGCAGGACCACGCGCTGGACTTGCCAGCCGAAAGCAGACTTCAATTCAGCCCAGCGGCTTGTCTGCAGGACGTGGCCGGCCGGATGTCCAGCGACAAATGCGTCCCAGGCCGCATCTGCCGCAGGGGCAGCTCCGGGCGAGACGCTCTGCCGGCTGGTAACCCAAACGTGCCGGGGCTCAGGCAGATCGGCGTACAGCTTCTCCAAGTCGTGTGTCATACGGTCAATTATAACCGCATTCCCGATATGAAAAGAAAACGCTTTGACAGACTTCGGCGGTCATGCTATGATCGCGGAAAAGTGCGTACGAATGTACAAGTACGTGTGAGCACACAAGCAGCGTGCAAGGGCACACCCCAGCCTTGCACGTTCATTTCGTCTACGGCGGGTCTACATGCAAGCAAACCTGGTGAACGGCTGGCGCGAAGTGTTGGCGCGGATATTCGATGGCTTCGAGGTAGAGTACGGGGTGACGCCCGAGTGGCTGGTCAATCCCGAGACCCATCGCCGATTGAAGTTGGATCATCTGTATTCCGATATCGGACTCGCGGTGCGTTTTGTGGGGCTGGAGGGCACCCAGCGCAAGGGGCGCAAGAGTGACGAAGAGGTAGCTGCGGAAGAGAATCGAGAAGACGCGCGAGCCGCCGCGTGCCGCCAACACGGGGTGGTGTTGATCAGCATTGACCCCGATGGTGAGCCGCGAACGGCGCTGCGGAGCCTGGAGATGGGGCTGGCACGCGCGGCCGCGCAGTTGGCGCAAAACATGGCCGTGCCGCACCCGCGCAAACAGAAGCTGATGCCCGCGTTAAGTGTGGCTCGCCGCCGCGCCGGCGAGTTTACGGCCAAACTCGACCCGCCCCAGAGACTCAATCTCTATGCGGAGATGTGGTGGGATCGGCAGGCGCTGCTGGCCGCGCAGGCGCCGGCCAAGAAGCCGGCCGCCAAGCCGCGGACCTATCGCGTGGGGATGGAGGTCTACCACGAGCGTTTCGGCGCCGGTCGGGTCACCGCCATCGAGCCGGACGGCCAGGATAAAGTACTCACCGTCGACTTCGTCTCGGCCGGCGTGCGCACCTTCTATGCCAGCCTGGCCGCCGACAAGCTGCTGCCACAGTAGTCGACGATCGGCGCCCAAGGCAACGGCGCCTGACTTTCTGGCGCGGCTGATGCGGTAATTCCTGACCGGCGTCATGGCAGCGCGTTCAACACTCTGCTAATCTGGCAGCTGAGCAGATGCGTCAGCACATCCATCAATCTGCCAACTTACCAATGGAGGTAAGACCGTGATTCGTATGTTATCCGGCAACGAAGCCGTGGCGCGCGGGGCATGGGAGGCCGGCGTGGCCGTAGCCTCTGCCTACCCCGGCACCCCCAGCACCGAAATCCTCGAAGAATTCGCTCGCTTCCCCAATGTGTACGCCGAGTGGGCAACCAACGAAAAAGTGGCCGTGGACGTGGCCGTCGGCGCGGCATACGCGGGGGCGCGCGCCCTGGCTACCATGAAGCACGTGGGCTTGAACGTCGCTGCGGATTCCTTCATGTATGCATCCATGACCGGCATCGAGGCCGGCCTGGTGATCGTCTCGGCCGACGACCCGGCCATGCACTCCAGCCAGAACGAGCAGGACAACCGCACCTTCGCCAAGTTCGCGCGCATCCCCTGCCTGGAGCCGAGCGACAGCCAGGAGGCCAAGGACCTGACGGTGGCCGCGTTCGAGCTAAGCGAACGGTTCGATACGCCGGTGCTGCTGCGGCTGACGACGCGCGTCTGCCATTCGACCAGCGCGGTGGAGCTGGCAGATAGCAGATGGCAGATGGCAGATAGCGATACGGCGAACGTCCCGGAACAAATCGCAAATCAAAAATCGCAAATCAAGAAGTTTCCCCGCAACCCTGCCAAGTACGTCATGGTGCCGGCCAACGCGGTCAAGCGCCATCCGGTCATCGAGGCGCGCATCCGGGCTGTCGCAGAGTATGCCGAGAGCTACGCGTTCAACCGGGTCGAGCCAGGGGACAAGGCGCTCGGCATCATCACGTGCGGCGTGGCCTACCAGTACGCCAAGGAGGTGTTTCCTGCGGCGTCGGTCCTCAAGCTGGGCATGACCTGGCCGCTGCCGGAGAAGCTGATCCGCGACTTCGCGGCCTCGGTGGACCGGCTGATCGTGATCGAGGAGCTCGACCCCTTCATCGAGGAAGCCGTGAAGCTGATGGGCGTGCCGTGCGAGGGAAAGAGCGTTTTTCCGCTGACAGGCGAATTCGACCCGCGGCTCGTTCGTGAGCGCGCCATTGAGGCCGGCTTGCTCCCCGGCGGCCTGCACGTAGCTTTGAACCAGGTCGACGTCGGGCCTCTGCCGGCCCGGCCGCCGGTGCTGTGTCCCGGCTGCCCGCATCGCAGCGCGTTTTACGTCCTGAACAAGCTCAAGGTGCCCGTGAACGGCGACATCGGCTGCTACACCCTGGGCTTGATTGCGCCGCTGAGTGCAATCCACACGTGCGGCTGCATGGGCGCGGGCATCGCGGTGGCCCACGGTGCGGCGAAGGCCGGCAGTCCGGAGCGTCACGTGGCGGTGATCGGCGACTCAACCTTCTTTCACACCGGCCTGCCTGCACTGGCCAACGTCGTCTACAACCAGAGCCCGATCGTGACGATCATCATGGACAATCGCGTGACCGGCATGACCGGCCACCAGGAGAACCCCGGCACCGGCCACACCTTGCAAGGCAAACCCGCGCCAAGGATCGAGCTGGAGCCGCTGGTGCGGGCGCTGGGGATCAAGCATGTCAAGACCGTGCCGGCGTTCCACCTGGACGAGATCGAAAAGACGCTCAAGGAGTATCTGAAGCTCGACGAGCCGTCGGTGCTCATTACCGAGGAGGAGTGTGCTCTGCTGCCGTCAGCCCGCAAGCGCTGGGTGCCGCTGGAGGTGCTCAGCGACAAGTGCAACGGCTGCACCCTCTGCTTCCGCATCGGCTGCCCGGCCATTCTCAAGAGCGATGAGCTGGATGAGAAGACTCAACGGCCTAAGGCGCTGATCGACGCTTCGCTGTGCACGGGGTGTGAGGTGTGCGCGCAGGTGTGTCCGCGCGATGCGATCAAGTTCCGGGCAGCGGTGACTGGCATATGACGAAAGACGAAGGACGAAGGACGAAGAAAGGGTGTAATTTCGTCGTTCGTCCTTGGTCCTTCGTCTGCTGGAGATGACTATGAAGGATACTATCAATTTTCTGCTCGCCGGCGTGGGCGGGCAGGGTACGATTCTAGCAAGCGATGTCCTGGTGAATGTGGGGCTGGCCGCGGGCTGCCAGGCGAAGCAGGCCGAGGTGCATGGCATGTCGCAGCGCGGCGGCAGCGTGACCAGCTTCGTGCGGTGGGGCAAGGTCGTTTACTCACCGCTGGTGGGCGCGGGCGAAGTGGATGTCTACCTGGCGTTCGAGAAGGTCGAGGCGCTGCGCAACCTGGGCCAGCTTCGGCCCGGTGCGCTGACCGTGGTGAATATGCAGGCCATCGAGCCGGTCACCGTCACCTCCGGCGGGCAGTCCTATCCGGACGATGACAAGCTGCGGGCCGCCATAGCCCAGGTCACCGATAAGGCGCTCTACGTGAACGGCGAACAGGTCGCCGGAGAGTTGGGCAACGCCAAGGCCGCCAACGTCGTCCTGCTGGGCGCGCTTTCGGCGCTGATCGAGCGGGAAGGCCTGGCGCCTGAACTCACGCCGGAAGATTGGCTGAAGGAGATCGTCGGGCGTGTGCCGGCCAGGTATGTGGAGCTGAACCGAAAGGCGTTCCAGGCAGGAAGAGAAATAATATAACTGCCCTGTCACGAAACTACGTCGAAACGCCCTCCGGATCAGTCACAGGTTCGGGGGCGTTTCCTGTTTTTCACAGTTGCGCGCGTTGTGCCGATCCAGGGTTCGTCCATTCGGACGAGGGCTTACTGCACCGGGCGTTGCTGCGGGGTAGAGTAGATTTCACTTCATTCCGACGTTACTGAGGAAACATGACCGGCTCTTCGCGGTTCACCCAAACTGTCTCACCATCGGCGCTGGCTAACGGTTCAGATAGCGGAATCGGGGCGGACGATCGTTCCGCCTGCATCCGCTTAGTTGGACTCTCCAAAGCATATCAAGAGGGGGAGCGGCGCCGCGTTGTCCTGGAGGACGCGTCCGCCGAGTTCGGCCGCGGGGAGTTTGTCGCGCTGGTGGGGCGAAGCGGCAGCGGCAAAAGCACTTTGCTGAACCTGGTCAGCGGCATCGACCGCGCCGACGCGGGGCAGATTTGGGTCGGCAACCGGGAGCTGACGACGATGGGCGAGCGCGAGCGCACGCTGTTTCGCCGGCAGAAGATCGGTTTTATCTTCCAATTCTTCAACCTGATTCCAACACTGAACGTAGTAGAAAATGTGACCCTGCCGCTCGAATTGAACGGTGCGCTCCCGAAGGCGGCGCGCGCCGCTGCGGAGCCGCTGTTGGATGCCGTGGGTCTGCTCGACCGCGCCGAAACCTTTCCCGACAAACTCTCGGGCGGCGAGCAGCAGCGCATTGCCATCGCGCGCGCGCTGGTGCATGACCCAGCGCTTGTATTGGCCGATGAGCCCACCGGCAACCTGGATGAAAGCACCGGCCAGATTGTGCTGGCACTGCTGGATCGACTCACGCGACAGGCGGGCAAGAATCTGCTGATGGTGACCCACAGCCTGGAATCCGCGGCCTGGGCCGATCGCGTTTTTCATCTTCGCGACGGCAAATTGGAACATGATCCGACATTCAAGCCCGGTTTCACGACAGCGACCACGCACAAACCCGATTCCTACGAGAAACAAGGTCTGGCGCCAGGCAGAAACAAGGCGCCGAAGTCATGAATCGCACCTTGTACAACGTGGGCTGGCGCTACTTGCTGCGCCATCCGTGGCAGACGGCGCTGATGGTGGTCGGCATCGCACTGGGTGTGGCGGTGATGGTGGCCATCGATCTAGCCAACAGTGCTGCCGGTCGGGCGTTCGACCTCAGCACCGAGGCCATCGCCGGCCGCGCGACGCACCAGGTGATCGGTGGGCCGGCCGGACTGAATGAAGCGCTCTATGCGTCGCTGCGCGGAGCAGGGGTCGAAAACGCGGCCCCAGTTGTCACTGACTATATTGCCTCGCCTGCACTCGGCGGCCGGCCGCTCCAGCTTTTGGGTGTGGATCCATTCGCCGAGGCGCCGTTCAGGTCGTACCTGGTGGCAGTGGGGGGTGCAGACGCGGAGGGACGGAGAAGCGGAGGGGCGGAACCTGGCATCCCTGCGGGGCTGGATCAATTGGTGGCCTTCCTGACCCGTCCGAACGCGCTCCTGATCTCTGAGGGGCTGGCTGCCGAGTACGGATTATCGGTAGGCGCTGAGATCCCGCTGAACGCCTCCGGCCGCGCATCGACCGGCGTCATCGTGGGGCTGCTGCGGCCCGAGGATGGTCTTACCCGCCGCGCGCTTGATGGCATCATCCTGGCGGACATCGCCACGGCACAAGAGACGCTGGGCATGGTGGGCAGGTTAAGTCGCATTGACTTGATCTTGCCGAAAAACGCATCCTTCGACTGCGCACCGCGCATCGCGGCGGAAGTCCGCTCAGGATGCGCAAATGAACTGGCCGGGCTGCTGCCTACAGACGCGCAGATCGTTCCCGTGACCGCCCGTTCCGGTGCGCTGGAGCAGATGACGGCTGCGTTTCGCACCAACCTGACCGCGCTGAGCCTGTTGGCGCTGGTGGTCGGGATGTTCCTGATCTACAACAGCATGACCTTCTCGGTGGTGCAGAGGCGGCCGCTGTTCGGCACGCTGCGCTGCCTTGGGGTGACGCGCGCTGAGATAGGCCAGTTGGTGTTACGCGAGGCGTTAGCCGTCGGCGCGCTGGGGTCGCTGCTGGGCGTGGGGCTGGGCGTCTTGCTCGGTCAGGGCGCGGTGCGGCTCGTCACCCAAACCATCAACGATCTGTATTTCGTCGTCACCGTGCGCGGCATCGCGATCCCGATCGGAAGCCTGGTCAAGGGCATGCTGCTGGGGATCTCGGCAACGGCAGTGTCGGCCGTCTTGCCCGCGTGGGAGGCTGCAACCGTGCCGCCTCGCCTGGCGTTGACGCGTTCAGGACTGGAAGATACAGCGCGGCGCGCCGTGCCGCTAATCTCGGCTGCGGGGGCCAGCGCCATCGGCGCCGGCGCCGTGCTGCTGCTGATCCCCACGCGTTCGCTAGTGATCAGTTTCGGGGGCATCTTCCTGCTCACCATCGGCTTCGCACTGCTGGCGCCTGGTGTCACCCTGGCGCTTGCGCGGGGTGTCTCGCCGTTGACAAGTCGTCTGTTTGGCGTGCTGGGGCGGATGGCTCCCCGCAGCGTGACCGCGGCGCTGAGTCGCACTGCTGTGGCCATCGCGGCTCTGATGGTGGCGGTGTCGGTGACCATCGGCGTCGGGCTGATGGTGGGCAGCTTCCGCATGACGGTGGTGAGCTGGCTGGAGCAGACGTTGTGGGGCGATGTGTATGTGTCGGCCCCCCAATTGACTGCTACACGCTCGGCTGCGCCGCTGGATCCGCGCGTTGTGGATGTGGTGAGGGCGTGGCCGGGCGTGGCGCGCTGGGAGGTATTGCGGTCAACCGACGTCGAGTCTCCCGCTGGTCCGGTGGCGATCGCCGCAGTATCGGATGAGGATTTCACCGCGCCACGAGTGTTTGTTTCGACCGACGGCCCGCGCGAGTCGGTGCGCCAGGCGGTTACGAACGGCGCGGTCCTGGCCTCCGAGCCGTTGGCCAACCGGCTGGGGCTGCCTTCCCGCGGGGCGACCGTCACCCTCTACACCGACCACGGCCTACAGGCCTTTCCGGTGGCCGGGGTCTATCGCGACTACTCCAACAGCCAGGGCACGGTCATGATGGGACTGGATCTCTACCGGCGGCACTGGGATGATCCCAGCGTCACCGCAGCCCTGTTGGTGCTGGAGCCGGGCGCCGCTCCTGATGAGACGGTGGCCGGCCTGCGCACGGCGCTGACGGGCATTCAAGGGGTTATCGTGCGCCCCAATGCAGCGCTGCGGTCCGAGGCGCTGGCCGTGTTCGATCGGGCATTTGCGATCACCGGTGCGCTGCAACTGCTGGCAGCCATCGTCGCATTCATCGGGATCCTCAGTGCGTTGTTGTCGCTGCAACTGGAACGCGCGCGCGAGTTCGGTGTGCTGCGCGCGGTGGGGCTCACCGTGCGGCAGTTTCGCGGCCTGGTGCTGATCGAAACCGGTCTGATGGGGCTGACCGCGGGCTTGCTGGCCATGCCGACCGGCTTCGTGCTGGCGGTCGTCCTGATCTTCATCATCAACCGCCGTTCGTTCGGCTGGACGATGCAGCTTTCCGCGGATCCGGCAGTGTTTGCTCAGGCGTTAGCGTTGGCCGTGATTGCTGCGCTGCTGGCCGGTCTCTACCCGGCAATCCGGCTGGGGCGCATGGCTGCGGCGGAAGTGCTGCGGGGCGAGTGAGGCGACGACAAGGAGATAAGGTGACACGGCGATCGATTTTGATCGGCATCCTGGGTATCGTGGTGACCGGCCTGTTTGCCTGGCTCGTCTGGCCCAAGGCGCCGGCGGCGCTGCGCTCCAGCCTGCTGGCCCAAGCCGCACCTGCGGATGTGAGCGGTTTCGCGCGGGCCGATGGGCCCCGGCCGTTCGTCTTTCCGGCCGATCATGGGCCGCACGATGACACCCAGACCGAGTGGTGGTACTACACGGGCAACCTGACCGCAGAGACGGGCGAACATTTCGGTTTCCAGCTCACTTTCTTTCGCCGCGCCTTGACGCCGCCAAACCAGCGCGCCCAACGAGACTCCGCGTGGGGAGCCAGCCAGGTGTACATGGCACATTTCGCCCTCACCGATGTCAACGGCGGCCAGCATGATTCGTTCGAGAGGCTGGCACGCGGTGCAGCGGGCATCGCGGGCGCGCAGGCTGAGCCGTATCGGGTGTGGTTGGAGAACTGGGAGGTCACGGCCTGGGGGGCTGGCGGCTCTGAGCGCTTACGAGCGGCAGCGGGCGAAACGATGCTGGATCTCGTCTTGACCGACTTAAAGTCGCCCGTGTTGCAGGGGGAGCAAGGGTACAGTCGCAAGGGGCCTGAGCCCGGCAATGCATCGTATTACATCAGCCGCACGCGCATCGCCTCCGAAGGCACGGTGACGTCGCGCGGCAAGACCTTCCGGGTCGCCGGCCTGAGCTGGATGGATCACGAGTGGAGCACCAGCGCGTTAGGGGCCGAGCAGGCCGGCTGGGATTGGTTCAGCATCCAGCTCGACGACAACACCGAGCTGATGATGTTCCAGCTCCGACGCGCTGACGGCAGCGTGGATGGGTTCTCCAGCGGAACGCTGATTGCGGCCGACGGCGCAACAAAGCTGCTGGCGCCCGGCGACTTTCAGATTCAGCCGACCGGCCGCTGGCGCAGTCCACACACTGGCGCGGCGTATCCGTCGGGGTGGACGCTGACCGTGCCGGCGGCCGATCTGCGGCTGGAGGTCACGCCCTGGCTGGCCGACCAGGAGATGCAGGTGTCGTACACCTACTGGGAAGGCGCGGTGCGGGTGACGGGGACATCGGGCGAGCAGGCCGTACAAGGCAACGGCTATGTGGAGCTGACCGGGTACGCGGGAAGCATGCAGGGCGAGTTTTAGTTGACAATCATAGTAATTTCAGTATAATTTCTATATCATGAAATTCGAGTACGATCCCGACAAGAGCCGAGCAAACAAAGCAAAGCATGGCATCGACTTCGAAGAGGCCCAGATCTTGTGGACGGATCCGGAGCTGCTTGAAATCAGGGCGCGTACCGAGGATGAACCAAGGTTCATCGTGATTGGGAAAATCGCTGATACGTATTGGTCAGGTGTGATTACCTATCGAGATGATGTGGTTCGCATCATCTCGGTGCGAAGATCACGCAAAGAAGAAGAGAGGTTGTATGAAGGCTTCTGAGTTCGACCGGAAATTCGACGATGCCGAGTCTGTCCTGGACATGCTCGACCTCACTTCAGCGCGCCTGCCGAACCTAGAGCAGCGCAAGGTCAATGTCGACTTTCCGATCTGGATGATCGAGTCACTCGATCGATCGGCTCGCAGATTGGGTGTAACGCGCCAATCTGTGATCAAGATATGGCTGGCTGAAAGACTGGAGCACGAAGCCCCTGCCTCCACGGTCTGATGGTCTTGGACACGGTCGAAATCGTCACAAGGACCGGCGCGCCCCGCCCACTCGACCTGCCACCGCAGATCATTTCTCCTTCCAGTAAGCTATCGTACTAGCCAATACGGCAGTTCTCGTTTATAATCGGCCCATTGTTTGCGAAAGCCGCGTGATGACGACCAATGTCTTCAGATGCCTGTTATCGGGCGTGGGTTCCGTTACGGTACGAGTGCGCTCGCTGGCCATCAACCTCCTGGTGGGAGACGAGGCGCCGAGTTACTCGTTCGACCTGGCAGGCCGGTTGATCGGCGCGTTCGCAGGCGGGGTCAATTACCGCCGAGGGCTGGATAACCGGGTGCTCAGCAAGTGGGCGGGCCCGGACGACGTCAGGCAGCGCCGGTGGCTCACGCCGGCCGAGGCGCAGACATTCTTGGCCGCAGCCTACGGCCTGGCCGACCAGGTAGCGCGGGCCAGCGGCGATACCCGGCTCGCGGTGTTGCTCGGCTGGGATTGGCCGCGGCTCTTGGATGACGCGGCGTGTTTTGCCGAGATTTACCGGCCGGTGAGTATCTTGCCGCCCGATCAGTACCTGGCACTGGTGATCCAGGCCACAGAGGGCTGCTCATACAACCGCTGCACCTTTTGCGACTTTTATGAGGGGCGGCCGTTCAGGATCAAGGGCGCCGATGAGCTGCGCGCACACATTGCCGCGGTTCGGGACTTCTTCGGGCCGGCGTTGAGCCTGCGCAGGTCGCTGTTCCTGGCCGATGCCAACGCGCTGGTGGCGCCAATGGCCCGGCTGCACGCCTGGCTGGATGTGATCGATGAGGCGGCAGTGCTGCCACAGGCGAGCATCTACTCGTTCATCGATGCCTTCGGTGTGCAGCGCAAAACCTTGTCCGAATGGCGCGAGCTGGCTGGCCGCGGCTTACGGCGCGTGTACATCGGCATGGAGACCGGCGACGATGCGCTTTTGGGCTGGCTGCACAAACCGGGCACATCTGGCGACGTGATCGAGGCAGTGCGGCTGTTGAAGAGCGCCGGCATTGCGGCGAGTGTCATCGTGATGACCGGTATCGGCGGCAGGCGGTTCGCGGAAGCACACGTCGCACACAGTGCGGCCGCGTTGAACGCGATGCCGCTAGGCAAGGGTGATATCATTTACTTTTCGCCCTTCATCGATCATCCCGGCTCGGAATATGGCCGGCTAGCTGCGGCGGAAGAGATCGGCCCGCTGAATGACGCCGAAACTGCCGCTCAAGAGAGCGCGATCCGGGCGCACCTGCGGCCGCCCGATCCAGCGCAACCGCCGCAGATCTCGCGTTACGATATTCGTGAGTTCATCTACTGAAGGAGGAGTTAATGCAACCTTCTCAACCGAACAGGCGCCGGACCTGGCTGCGCCTGCTTCCGCTGTTGTTAGGGCTAACTTTGGTGGCAGCCGCGTGCGCACCTTCTACCGTGGCGCCACTTTCAACCAGTACGCCGCCGATGGCGGCGCCCGCGACAAGCGCACCGGCAACCAGCGCGCCAGCTCAGCCGGCGGGCAGTGCGTTGGCTCTGCCGACCGGGGTGGACGCCGACGGCAACTTCTATCGCGGTAACCCCAACGCGACAGTCAAGCTGACCGAATACTCGGACTTCCAGTGCCCGTATTGTGCCCGCCACACCTCGCAGACGGGTCCGCTTCTGGATGACGCGTACGTAGCCACCGGTCAGGTGCTGCATGTTTTCCGTCATTTTCCGCTGGAGAGCATCCACCCGAACGCCATGCCGGCCGCAAAGGCCGCTTACTGTGCCGGCCAGCAAGGACCGGAGCTGTTTTGGAAGATGCACGACTGGCTTTTCGCCAATCAAAATACCTGGAGCAGCGCCCAGGATACTGCAGAGCAGTTCCGCAAGCAAGCGCTGGAGATCGGCGCTGATGGCGCCAAGTACGATGCCTGCCTTACGGACGCGGCGACCCAGGCGCGAATCCAACGGGATCTCATGGATGGCGCCGCCTTGGGTATTCAGGGCACGCCTGCGTTCTACATCAACGATTGGTTCCTGAGCGGGGCCTACCCATTCGAGGAATTCAAGGATAAAATCGAGAAGGCGCAGACCGGAGTCCATCCCGCTCCTACGCCGACACCGCTGCCTGAAGGGGCCGAGTTCTTCGATCCCGATCCCGCGCGACCCGGTTTCACCTACGACGGCAGCCCGAGCCTGGGCGCCACTCAAGCGAGCATGATCCTGATCGCATTCGAGGACTTCAAGAGCGCTGATGCGGCTACGCATGCTAACACGGTGGAACCAACTCTGAAGTCGAAGTATATCGACACCAACCAGATGCGCTTGGTGGTCAAGCTTTTCCCGGACACCGCGCCGCGGGCCGGGGTGGCCGCGCTCTGTGCGGCGCGCCAGGGCAAGTTCTGGGAATTCCGCTCCCTGCTGTACCAAAAGCAGGCGGAGTGGCAAGAAGGGGACGATCAGGCCATGTCGGCCTATGCCAAAAGCCTGGGGCTGGATCAATCCGCTTTCGACGTATGCCTGAAGGATGAAAAGGTCCAGGCCGAGGTAGAGACCTCCTTGCAGTTCGGACAGCAACAGATCGGCGTGCCCGCGACCCCCGCCTTCCTGCTGATCAAACGAGCCGCAACGGGCGAGACAGAAGGCGTCAAACCCTTTGTAGGGGTGCAGACGTTGGAGACCTTCGAGCAGGCGATCAAGGAGCTGACGGCGCCCAAGGCGCCAACACCTACGCCGCCGCCGGCGATTTCGACTGCAAGGCTGGCGAGCCTGCCGGTGGGCGTGGATGCCGATGGACACTTCTACCGCGGGGATCCCCAGGCAGCCGTCAAGCTGGAAGACTTCACGGATTTCCAGTGCCCGTTCTGCGCTCGACATGCGACACAGACGGAGCCGCTGCTGAACGAAGCCTATATCGCAACCGGGAAGGTCCTGCACGTCTTCCGGAACTTCCCGATTCCTTCGCTTGGGCATGCAAATGCCATCCCAGCGGCCGCTGCGGCGTATTGCGCTGGTCAGCAGGATGTCAAGTACTTCTGGGCAATGCACGACTGGCTATTCGCCAATCAGAACACCTGGGCTAGCGCGCAGGATGCGGCAGCACAATTCCGCAAACAGGCGCTGGAGATCGGGGCGAACGCCGGAAACTATGATGCCTGCCTGAAAGACGCCAAGACAGAAGCTGCGATCCAAAAAGATCAAGGGGAAGGTTCGACGCGAGGTGTCAGCGGTACACCGTCGTTCTTCCTCAGCAGGACAAAGGATCAGGCGGCCGCGAGCCCGACACCGCTTGTCGGTGCGCAGCCCTACGCGCAGTTTGCCCAGGCGATCGACGCGCTGCTGGCCGCGAAGTAGCACCGGCTTTCCCGCGACCCAACATAGAAACCCGGTTTCTCGCGCGAGAATTGCGCTGGAACCGGGTTTCTGCATACACCGGAGCGTGAGATTTGGACATCGCAGCCTTCAAGCTTGAACGTTTCTTCGCCGAGCACGAGTTCAAAGCCCGCCACCTGCTCAGCGCGTCCGATTGCGAAAGCCTGACCCTGCACGAGCTGCTGGCGCTGGCCGATCCTGAGGCACTGAGCCTATGGGAGCGGTTAAGCCTGGGCTACACCGAGTCGCAGGGACACCCGCTGCTGCGAGACGAGATCGCCCGCCAGTACCGGCAGATTGCACCGGATGGCGTACTGGTTGCAGCGCCGGAGGAAGCGATCTTCATCGCGATGAATGCGCTGCTGGCGCCAGACGATGAGGTGGTGGTGACGTGGCCGGCCTACCAGTCGCTGCACGCCATAGCGGCGGCGCGGGGCTGCCGCGTGGTCCATTGGCCGCTGACTGTGCGGGATGGCGCCTGGAACCTGGACGTCGACCAACTGGCCGCCCTGATCACAGCCAAGACGCGGCTCATCGTGATCAACTTCCCCCACAATCCGACCGGCTACCTGCCGACGCGCGCCGACCTGGACGCCATCGTCGCAATCGCCGCGCAGCACGGTCCGTATCTCTTCTCCGACGAGATGTATCGCCTGTTGGAATATGACCCGGCCGAGCGGCTGCCCGCTGTCTGCGACCTGTACGAGCGCGGCGTGACGCTCAGCGGCCTGTCGAAGGCGTTCGGGTTGCCCGGTTTGCGCATCGGCTGGCTGGCAACACGCGATCGGGAGCTGCTGGCGCGCTGTGCCGGCCTGAAGGATTACACCACCATCTGCTGCTCAGCGCCGAGCGAGATCCTGGGCATCATGGCGTTGCGCGCGGCGGAGGGCATCGCCGGCCGCAACCTGGGCATCGTGCGCGGCAACCTGACGCTGGCCGACCGCTTCTTCGCTGCGCGTTCGGCCCACTTCGACTGGCTGCGCCCGCGAGCAGGGTCGGTGGCATTTCCGCGCACCACAGACGCATTGCCGGCGGCACGACTCTGTCGGGAACTGCTGGATCAGCGCAGCGCCATGCTTGTGTCCGGCGAAGTGTTCGACTACGAGGGCAACCATTTCCGGCTGGGGCTGGGCCGCCGAAATTTCCCGGCGGCGCTGGCAACGCTGGAGGCACATTTGGAGTAGGGGCGAAGCATTCCCAGCATGAAGTTCAAGGTTCAAGGTTCAAGGGTGTCTCCCTTCAATCCTAGACCTTCGACCTTCAACCACGAAGGAATGCCTCGCCCCACCTAATCCGCCTCACACTGCGGACAGCGCTTCGGGTCCTGAAGTTCTGCGATGTGCTCGGTGCAGATCGCATATATCGAGACGCGGTCGAGCAGCCCCAGCTTGCGCACCACCGATGCCTCCAACGCCAGGTGCTTGCAGGTCGTCTGACGCAGAATGCCCGGCACAGGGCAGGAATCGCACAACGCCCGGCGCCAGGGGCGGCGGTTCTCGCGATTGCGCTCGATCAGCCGACATTTCTCGATTTCGCGGCCGCGGAAATAGTCACCGAAGAAATACGGACAATCCACAGCTTTGGACACGGCTCTCCCCCTACCGGTTTCTCAATCTGCCAACCTAATCGCCACCCTATATCAACACCACCGCAATCCCCACCAACGCCACCAACGCGCCGATGACCTCATTGGCCTGCGGGATCTGTGCCAAGAGCAGCGCACCCAGAATCACACCGCCGGTTACTTCTTGTGAAACGATCAGATTCGCAGTGGTCGCGTGCATTCGGCGCAACGCCGCGTTATAAAGGGTGTGCCCGGCGGCCAGCGGGATCAACCCTGCCCCTAACAGCGCCAGCAACGATCGAGAAGTATAGCCGGCTGGTGTGAAACTCAGCACGGCCGCGGGCAATGCCCACAGCGCCGCCAGGCCATAGACTGCGCCGGCATACGTGAACAGAGGGTAGCGCTCCCGCTGCGAGCGCCCGGCAATCGAATAAAGCGCATACATCACAGCCGACACCAATGCCAGCAGGTCGCCCACGATCATGCGACCGTCCAGCCGCGGTTCAAGGCCTGCGAGAATGGCAATCCCGATCACGGTGACCACCACCCCAAGCCACTTGCGCCGCGGGATGGGTTCCTTGAGGAACACCGCCGAGAAGACGGTCACAAAAATCGGTGATGTGTAAATGATAGCCAGCGTGTGGGCAATGGTGGTGAAGTTGAGGGCCGCAATATAGCTGACGAAATGCAGGGCAGTGATGAAACCGAATCCGGCAAAACGTGGAAGATCAGCGCGCGCAGGGAAAGTGGGCTGGCGATTAAGGCGGGCCAGCATCCAGATCACTGCGGCGGCCACAACAAGACGGCCCGCGGTGACTTCAAACGCGCTGAGAGGGGCCGCCCATAAGACAAGCACCGACGCGGTGGAAAACGCCAGCATCGCAGCGATGGCCAGGAGACTTCCCGTGCGGGCGCCCCGCGCTCCGTGATGCGGTGCCGCCGAGTCCGCCGCGGTCACCGATCAGCTCGGCGTGAAGACGTACGGCAGAAACATCGCCAGAACCATACTGAGCACGATGATAATCGAGATAACCAGAAAAGTAATCATCCGCCAATCGCGGCGGCCAGCTTTGCGCCGTGTCATGTCAAGCAGCCTCAATCATGGACCAGGATACGTTACGGATGTGATTATAGTCTGGCCTCTGGGCACTGTCAAACGAGGGCCGAGGTGTGATATCGTCATCTTGCCTGTAAGGTTAAACTGCGATATTATATGAGTTGCTCCCCTGAACGTACAGGAGGCACATTGCACGAGGAGGTCTATCGATATGTCGGAAATCAAACGCAAGGCACAAACCGGCAGCTTTGAGACTGGTGAAGAATCATTCGAGGAGCTAAAAGGCGCGGCGTCATCTCCTGACTTCAGCATTCTGGAGGATGAAAGCGGCTTCACGATCGGTGAGGCTGAGGAACCCGCTCAGTACTTCGAACCCGAGGCGAAGCCTGCCGAGTCGATATTCGAGCCTTCAGCGGAGCCTGCCGAGTCGATATTCGAGCCAGCCAAGCCAGCCAAGCCGGCCAAGCCGGCCAAACAAGCCGCAGAGCCTGAGATCGAACGCGCCCCGGCACTGCCCGCCGAAGAGGAGCCCGCCAAGAAACGCTACTACTCCCCCGGCGAAGTTATGAAGAAGAAAGGTTGCATCGGCTGCGGCGGCATGGCGCTGGCGCTGCCGGCACTGCTGGCGGTGGCGGCATTGGCCATCGCACTGCTGTAGACGGTTTTTTCTCTGCGCTGCTGTGCACTAAAGGAGACCCACTATGCTTTCACTACTTGGTTGGATTGGCGCGCTGATCATCACGATCATCATCGTTGCCTTCGTCGAACGGCTGTCCAGGACCAACCTGCCCTTCGGATGGTTGGGGAATATCATTGCCGGCCTCATCGGCGGCGTCCTCGGACAGATCTTGATGGGTCAGTTCGGCCCATTCGTCTTCGGCGTGTACCTGATCCCGACTTTCGTCGGGTCGTTCCTGTTCATCCTGGCCATGAGGTTCGTCCTCGGCTTGCTCATCAAGTCCCGACGACGCTAGTCCAGGGGCAACACTACTCACAATCACACTCGGATAAGGAGTTTTCATCCCATGGCAGAACCTAAATCGTTGTTGGATCGCATCGGCGACGCCCTGAAGGGCGAAGAGAAGAAGGTCGAAGAGAAGAAGGCCGAGGTCGTGGCTGGGGCAAAGGAAATCGCCCAGGCCGTACCCGCGGCTGTTGCGTCTAAGGCGGCTGATGTCAAAGAAGCGGCTGCCGCGGTCGCCGACAAGCTGGAGTCGCAGGTCGCAGACCTGAAGTCGCAACTGGCCAAGAAGGAATTCGAAACGGCCCAGCAGAAGGGCGAACTGGCCAAGCAAGAACGCCAGTGGATGGCCAAGGAGCGCGAGCTTACCGGCAAGGTGACCGAACTGGAAGCCGCGTTGAAGGCAGCCCAGGCTGAAATCGCAACCTTGAAGGCTGCGCCGGCCGCGCGGGCAATCGCAGCGGAAAACACCTATGTCGTCAAGGCCGGTGACAGCCTCAGCGCCATCGCCAAAGCCGTGTACGGCAATGCAGCCCGCTGGCCCGAGATCTTCGAGGCCAACAAAGACCTGATCAAGGACCCGAAGCTGATCCGCCCGGGCCAGGAACTCCGCATCCCCTGATCCAAGCAGACAGATAGCACAGGGGGGCAATGCAGATGATCTGCATTGCCCCCCTGTTGTTTTTAAGACCGCCAAGCGATAGGTAGGCCGATCACTGGCCGCTGGCTATCGGGAAGCCGGCCGCAATCCATGCCGCAATCCCTCCCTGCAGAGCGGCCACATCCTTGAATCCCAGCCCTTGAAGCACACGCGCCGCACGGGCGCTGGTCGCTTCGTCCGGTCAGGCGCACAAGGTGACGATGGGCTGCGCGCGATCCAGTCCTACGACGCCGGCCTCGATCGCGTCGAAGCTCATCCATCTTGAACCGGGCACATGTTGTTGTGCATACGACTCAGCAGAGCGAAACTCCCACACCAGCGGCGGCTGGGCGGCCTGCAACCGCGCGTGCAACTCCTGCACACTGATACGCGCGACTTCACCGGCCGGCAAAGGCGTTGTGAGCGCGGCCGGCGGCTGCAGCGGCTCGCCCCGGAGCAGCAGGATCACCCCAACGCCCACCAGCAAGACGCTCAGAGCAATCAGGACCAAAAGGAACGACTTGCGCATGGCAATGACCTCAACGGGGATTCAGCCGACAAGGCTGGACGCGCTAAAATCCAACTCTTTAGCCGTGGATGGAGTATAGCATGCCGGATGGCGGCAGCAAAAAGTGTGAATCCTTTGCCAGGGGATATCGGTTGTGCTACAATCGAGGGGTGCAACCTACTCGAAGGAAGAGGGAGCGATAACGTGAGACGTCAAGGGACATCGGTGGCGGTTACCCTGGCTGTGCTGATCGCCTTCTGGCTCATTTGGTCCAAGCTGCGCATCGTGATCTGGGTCCAGGCGTCGTTCTGGCAGCTCCTGCTCCTGTTCGCCGTGCTAGCGGTGGTGCTTTACCTGGTCATCGACCATCTGCTGAACCGGACGCGGGGTTGAGGGCTTAAGGTTAAAGGTTCAAGGTTTAAGGTTGAAGGCGTGATGGTGAAGGCTTGAGATGAATGAGCTCAGATTGACGCCGGAAGAACAAGGGATGCTGGCGGGTGCGGAAGGACCGGGGGTGAAGCGCGCCATGGAGATCGTGGTGGCGCTGGCGCGCATCTATGGCGCCGTTGACCTCGTGTCCGTCACGCACGTGCAGATCGCGGGGGTTTCTTACAAAAACCTGGGCGACGCAGGTGTGCAGTTTTTAAGCGAGTGGGCCGACGAAGGCGCACAGGTGCGGGTGCCCACAACGCTGAATCCCATGGGGATGGAGCGCGGCAAGTGGCAGGCCTGGGGCATCCAGCCCAGCTTCGCCACGCCGCAGCTCAGCGTCGTCGATGCATTCGTCAAGATGGGCGTGACGCCGACCATGAGCTGCACCCCCTATCTATTCCCGCAGTACAAACCTCAGCGGGGCGATCATCTTGCCTGGGCTGAATCCAGCGCCGTCGCGTTCGCTAATTCGGTGATCGGCGCGCGCAGCAACCGGGAGGGCGGTCCCAGCGCCATGGCCGCCGGCATTGTCGGCCGCACGGCGCGCTATGGCTATCACCTCGATGAGAACCGGAGCGCCAACTGGGTCATCGAGATCCGTTGTCCCGTGAAATCGGTGGCCGATTTCGGCGCGCTAAGCTACACCGTGGGCAAGGCGGTGGGCAACGGCGTGCCGTGGTTTGCCGACCTGGCCGCCTGGCTGCCGCCCTTGCCCGCTGATCTCACCCGGGGCGGCCTGGCAGGTGATCGGCTGAAGACGCTGGGCGCCGGTCTTGCAGCCTACGGCGCGGTCGCACTCTACCATGTCGCCGGCTATACCCCCGAGGCGCGCGACCAGGGCGAGGCGCTCATCCGGCCCGATGCGCAGCGGCTGGCGATCGACAGCCTGGACGACGCGTATCGTGTTATGGATGCCGATCCCGACCTGCGCAAAATCGACCTGGTGACGATCGGCTGCCCCCACGCCAGCCTGAGTGAGATTGAAATGGTAGCCGGCGTCCTGCGCGACAAGCGACTGGCCACGCGGCTTTGGGTCACCACCGGCGAGATCACCCGCCAGGCCGCGGCCGAGCTGGGCTACGTGCAGATCATCGAGGCCGCAGGGGGCGAGGTGGTGGCCGACACCTGCGCCGTGGTCGCGCCCATGCGGATGTTGGACGTGCACACCATGGCCACCAACGCAGGCAAGATGGCCTGCTACGCGCCGATGCACAGCGGGGTGCAGATGCGTTTCGGTGATCTGGACGCGTGTTTGGATGCGGCGGTGACGGGGGAGTGGCGGGGGGAACGCGTGAGACGTGATGCGTGAGACGTGATGCGTATTGCGTGGTGCGTGAAGGAAATGCCTACAATCAGGGAAATCAGGGAAATCTGCGTCCCATTAACAGCTTAGGAAGGAGACCAACGTGAGCCCTAAGACCAGCGAACCACTTGTTGCCATCGCCCCGGGTGCGGGTGATCTGCCCAAGCTGACGCTTGTTGCCCCCGATGGGGCACGGGCGGAGATCTACCTCTACGGCGCGCACGTGACGTCGTGGATTCCGGCGGGCGGCCAGGAACGCCTGTTCCTGAGCCGGAAGTCCGCATTCCGCGCGGGTGCGCCGATCCGCGGCGGCATCCCGGTGGTGTTCCCGCAGTTCGGCGGGGGCGGACCGCTGCCCCTGCACGGATTGGTGCGCTTGATGCCGTGGGAATTCGCCAGCGCGGCTGTCGTCGGGAAGGGCGCAACCATGACACTCCATGTACGCGACACTGAGGAGAGCCGGCGCCAGTGGCCGTACAGCTTCCAGGCCGAGCTGACCGTCACGATCGGCGGAGATCGGTTCGAGGTGACGCTTGCCGTGACCAACACTGGGACCGAGACATTTGCCTTCACCTCCTCGTTCCACACCTATCTTGCCGTAGCTGACCTCGCCTCCACCTGCGTTACGGGGCTGGACGGCCTGCGGTATCGCGACGCCGCGGCGGGTGGCATCGAGGTGCTGGAAACTTCCCCCCAGATCGATTTCACTGGCGAGGTGAACCGGATCTACTTCGACGCGCCGGTCGAGGCGCAACTGATCGAGGCGGAACAGACGACCGTGATTCGCAAGGCGGGCTTCAACGATACCGTGGTGTGGAACCCGGCCGCCGCGAAATGCGCGACCATGGCCGATCTGGAGCCGAACGACTATGAGCGGTTCGTCTGCGTCGAGGCAGCCATCGTCGGTGCACCAGCCCACCTGGGGCCGGGCAGGCGCTGGGAAGGCACGCAGACGATCATCGCATGAGTTGCGATGTAGTGGTGCGGAATCCGGGCGCGGCGAACTGCGCGCGCATGCGCGATATGGAGCCGGCAGACTACCGGCGGTTCGCCTGCGTCGAGGCGGCCTGCGTCGCCGCGCCGGTACGCCTTGCGGCGGGCGAGCGGTGGGAGGGGATGCAGACGATCGTGTGCTGAGTTGACACGTCCAGAAGAGATAATCGGCGGGGAGCGTCCAACAGATACGTCTGTCCGCCATGATTTCTATATCTACGGCGTTGATCTCGATGAGATTCCGGCACTGAGTGATATCCATGAGTGAGGGTTTCAATGACCGATCGTAAAATCCGAGTGCTCGTTGCCAAGCCCGGCCTTGACGGGCACGATCGCGGGGCTAAGGTGGTTGCCCGCGCGCTGCGCGACGCCGGCATGGAAGTGATCTACACCGGCATTCGCCAGACGCCGGAGATGATCGCCGAGGCCGCGCTGCAAGAAGACGTGGATGTGGTGGGCCTGTCTATCCTGTCCGGCGCACACATGGCGCTGTGCCCGCGCGTGGTCGAGCTGCTGGCCGCGCAAGGCATGGACGACGTCGTGGTGCTGGTGGGCGGCATCGTCCCCGACGACGACGTCGAGCCGCTGAAGAAGCTGGGCGTCAAAGGCGTCTTCGGCCCCGGCACGAAGACGGGGGACATTGCCGCCTTTATTCGAACCAGTTGTGGCATGAGTTGAAGGTTACAGGTTCAAGGTTCAAGGTTACACCTTGAACCTTGAACCTGTAACCTGTAATCTTAGCCCCGTAACCATGAGCGGTCTGATGGATCTTGTTACGCAACTTCTCGCCGGCAACCGCCGTGCGTTGGCCCGGACGATCTCCCAGGTGGAGAATGCAGGGCCGCAGGCGCACGCGCTGTTGGCTGCGCTCTATCCGTACACCGGCCGCAGCCACGTGATCGGCGTCACCGGCGCGCCGGGCACGGGCAAATCGACGCTGGTGAACGCGCTGGCCAAGGCCTATCGCGCGACCGGCAAGACGGTGGGGGTGATCGCGGTCGATCCGACCAGCCCGTTCTCGGGCGGCGCGCTGCTGGGCGACCGGGTGCGCATGCGCGATCTTGCGGGCGATCCCGGCGTCTTCATCCGCAGCATGGCGACGCGCGGCAGTTTAGGCGGGCTAGCGCGCGCCACCGCCGACATCATCTCGGTGCTGGACGCGGCCGGGTTCGACCGCATCCTGGTGGAAACCGTGGGCGTCGGCCAGGCCGAGATCGATATCGCCAGCGCCGCACACACCACGATCGTCGTGGAGGCTCCCGGCTTGGGCGACGAGGTGCAGGCGATCAAAGCCGGCATATTGGAGATTGCCGATCTGTTCGCAGTCAATAAGGCGGACCGGGACGGCGCCGACCATACTGTCATGGCCCTCCAAATGATGCAGGGACTAGGGCCCGCGCCGGCCGGTCACCACGGCGCACTCGGCATGGTTGCCGGCGACAATCATGCCGAGCGCCGCGACGGCCATGCCCGCCCTGGCGCGCAGGAGGGCGGCGCCTGGCTGCCGCCCATTATCAAGACGATCGCGGTGCGCGGGGAGGGCGTCGAAGAGGTGCGCGACTGGGTCGAGCAACATGCGTCGTATTTGCGCGGGACGGGACAACTTGCCCGGCGGGAAGTCGCGCGCGCGGCCGCGGCACTCGACCACATCCTGCGCGAGCGTTTGATGGCTGCGCTGCTGGCACGCCTGCCTGCCGGACAACTGGATCAAATGGTCGACGCCCTGGCCCGGCGCGGCCTGGACCCTTACGCTGCTGCGGATCAGCTCCTCGCATGAAAGCGCGCTTGAAAGCGATCGTCATCTGCAATCCAGCAGCCGGCCACCACTCCTGCGCCGAAGAGGTACTCCAGGTCGCTGCTTTTCTGGAGAGCGAGGGCTGCCAGATCGATGCCGTGGAAGAAACCCACGGTCCGAGCGACGCCACCACCTACGCGCGGCAAGCCGCGGTCAGAGGCTGCGATGTGGTGTTTGTGGCGGGGGGTGACGGCACCCTGGCAGAAGCCGTGGACGGGCTGGTAGGGTCTGAGACGGCATTGGCGGCCTTGCCCGGCGGCGGCGGCAATGTCTTCGCCCGCCAGCTAAACCTGCCTGTGCCCGGCGGGATTCATCCGCGGCCCTTGGTAGAGTCAGCGAGGCTCCTGCTGGGCGGCCAGGTGCGGCGGGTGGACGTGGGCCGCATCACCCCACTCGGCAACCCGGGCCCGGCGCGGCACTTCCTGTGTTGGGGCGGCGCAGGCTTCGATGCCCAGGTCAATCGTAACGTCGCGGCCGACCCCGAGCGCAAACGTAGATTGGGCCCGCTGGCAACGTTCATCACCTCGTTCCTGACCCTGCGCGACTTTGCGGGCACCTCGGCCACCGTGCGCATCGATGGTCATCGCGTCAGCCGCCGCACGGTCATGTTATGCGCCAACAACATCCAACTTTACGGCATCTTCATGCGCATGGCTCACCACGCTGTCATCGATGACGGGTTGCTGGACGTTTTCTGCTTTCAAGGCACAAGCCCGACGCAGACTTTTCTCCATGCTATCAAGGTGATGTTCAACCGGCACATCGCGGACCCGCGCGTAGAATATTTCCGTGCGCGGCGCGTGGACATCATCACCGCCCGGCCCCTGGCCGTGCACGTCGACGGCGATGCCATCGGCAACACGCCTATCACCATACAGATCGTACCCAAGGCACTCAACCTGCTGGCGCCGAGCTGCGCACCTGCCAGCCTGTTTGTGGATGGCAGCGGCCTGCTGCAGCCAGAAACGACATGGGAGTGGGTTCAACGCATGGCGCGCGATGTTCAAAGTGCTATCAAAGAAAGGAGCAGCCACCCATGAAATACCTCAATCTCCTATTGATCTTCGCGCCGGTCGCCATCATCGGCAGCTTCATCGAGGGTTTTTCCCCGACACTGTTGTTCATTGCATCAGCGCTGGCTGTCATTCCTGCCGCGGGCCTTCTGGGCCAGGCCACCGAGGAGTTAGCGGCACACACCGGACCGCGCGTCGGCGGCCTCCTGAACGCTACCCTGGGCAATGCGGCTGAGCTCATCATCACGTTGTTCGCCATTCGCGCCGGCCTGCTGGACCTGGTCAAGGCGTCTATCACCGGTTCCATCCTGGGCAATGTGCTGCTGGTGCTGGGGTTTTCCGTCCTGTTGGGCGGCATGAAGAACGGCGTGCAACGGTTTGACCGCCGGCATGCCAGCGTCAATGCCACGCAGCTGATTCTGGCCGTCCTGGCCTTGATCATCCCTTCGCTCTTCTTCTTCGCCCACACCGAGACCCAGGGCCCGGTCGAATCGCTGAGTTTGGGCACGGCCATCGCGATGTTGGTCATCTATATGTTGGGGCTGCTGTTCACCTTCCGCGGGCCCAAAGACCACGACATACCGGGCGCTCCTGAGCCGGCGCTCGCCAAAGAGACTCAGGCCGCACACCACGGCGGCTGGCCGCTGTGGCGCTCCATCGTGACCCTGCTGCTGGCAACCGGTCTCATCGCCTGGCTGAGCGAAATCCTGGTCGGCGCCGTCGAGCACACGACCGAGGCGCTCGGCCTGTCGGAGTTCTTCATCGGCATCATCGTCGTGCCGTTGGTGGGCAATGTGGCCGAGCATGCCGTGGCGGTGCAGGCAGCCTGGAAGAACAAGATGGAGCTCAGCCTGGGGGTGTCGCTCGGCTCCAGCTTACAGATCGCGCTCTTCGTTGCGCCGGTGCTCGTCTTCATCAGCCTGCTGATGGGGCACCCGCTGACCCTGGTGTTCAACCAGTTCGAGATCATCGCCATGTTCGGCGGCATCCTGATCGCTACGATGGTGGCGCAGGACGGCGAATCGAATTGGCTGGAAGGGGCGCAACTGCTGGCCGTGTATGTGATCCTGGCGTTGGCGTTCTTTTTCGTGCCGGTGTGAGAGGGAGACCTTTAGGGTTTCGGAAACCCTAAAGGTCTGAATGTGACTATGCCACCCAACAATGTTTTGACTGTCTCTCAGGTCACCGCCTACATCAAGTCGCTCTTCACCGAGGACCTGCTGATGGGCGATGTCTGGTTGTCGGGCGAGGTGTCCGGCTTCATCCAGGCCAACTCGGGTCACTGCTATTTCACGCTGAAGGATTCGGGCGCGGTGCTGAAAGCCGTGATCTGGCGCACCCAGGCGGCGCGTCTGCTGCTGCCCCGCAATGGCGACCAGGTGATCGCCCACGGCAGCATCTCGATCTACGAACAAAACGGCGCTTATCAGTTTTATGTCGACCGCATTGAATCAACCGGGGCCGGCCGGCTGTGGCTGGAGTTTGAGCGGCTGCGGGCACAACTGGAGGCCGAAGGGCTGTTCGACCCGGCACGCAAGCGGCCCATCCCTGCACGGCCGCGCCGGCTGGGCATCGTGACATCGACAACGGCGGCCGCGCTGCAGGATATCCTGCGCACGGTCTCGGCCCGCTACCCCCTGGTCGACGTGCTCCTGGCCCCGGCAACCGTTCAGGGCGACCAGGCGCCGCCAAGCATTGTTGCCGCCCTGGCCAGCCTGAATCGTTGGTCGGCCGAGCGGGAGCCGCTGGATGCCATCATTCTGGCGCGTGGAGGCGGCGCCATCGAGGAGCTGTGGGCGTTCAACGACGAGCGGGTGGCGCGGGCCATCGTCGCGTCCGCAGTGCCGGTGATTGCCGGTGTGGGGCATGAGACCGACTTCACGATCGCTGATTTCGCAGCCGATCTGCGCGCACCCACCCCTACCGGCGCGGCGACCCTGGCCACGCCCGACCGGCACGCGCTGGCGGCGAACGTCAACGCCCTTGTTGATTCCGCCCAGGGCCAGGTGATGGCGCGTGTCGCCTCGGCCCGCGCGGGCCTACGGGTGCTGTCGCACCGGTTAGGACGCCAGGCGCCAACGGTGCGCATCGCGCGCGATCGCCAACGCGTCGATGACCTGGGCCGCCGCGCGTCCCTGGCGTTGGCCAGCCGTCTGCGCGGCCACCATGACCGCCTGACAGGCATCCGCGGGCGCCTGGCCGCGCTCGACCCAACTGCAGTCCTGGCCCGCGGCTATGCCATCGTCAGCGCGCCATCGGGCACACCTGATGGCGCGCCGAACGGCGGCATCGTCACTTCAATCGCCCAAGTGGCCGCCGGCGATCGCATTCGCGTGCGCGTCGCCGATGGAGAATTCGGCGCTACTGTGACCGATAGTTAGGTTGAAGGTTGAAAGTTCAAGGTTGAAGGTCGTCGCCCTTCAACCCTAAACCTTGAACCTTGAACCCAGTGCGTTTTTTGACAGCACGAGGCACCTATGTCCGACGAAAAATCATTCGAAGACCTCTACCGCGAACTTGAAGAAGCTGTCCGCAAGCTCGAATCCGGCGATCCTTCGACCGGCTCAGGGCAGGCGCTCCCCTTGGCCGAGGCGTTGGCGCTGTTTGAGCGCAGCACGAAGCTGGCGGAGCAGTGCAACGCGCTGCTGGATCATGCCGAGTTGCGCGTGCGCCAATTGATTGCGCTTCCGAATGGAACGGACGGCGATCCGGGCCAAAAAGACCAACGCTTCGAGGGCTGGCAAAACGGATGAGAACCGCTTTTCTACAGGGATTGAATGACCTGCTCGGCAACCGCACGCTGTGGGTGTCCATCGCGGCCTCGCTCGGTGTGCAGCTCTGGAAGTTCCTTGCAATGCTGGTCTTCCAGCACCGCTTCGAGCCCAACCGGTTGTGGGAGACCGGGGGCATGCCCAGCTCGCACAGCGCACTGGTGGCTGCATTGGCGGTCAGCGTGGGCATGAATTCCGGATTTGGCTCGACCTCATTCGCCATCGCAGTCGCCCTGGCCACAGTCGTCATGTACGACGCGGCGGGCGTCCGCCAGGCAGCCGGCAAACAAGCGCATAAGATCAACCAAATCGTGAACGAGCTCTTGGCCGGCCACCCGTTGAACGAGGAACAACTGCGTGAGCTGTTGGGCCATACGCCGCTGCAAGTACTGGTAGGTGCAGTCATCGGCGTGTTGGCAGGCTGGCTGCTGAACCTGTAATGCCATCAGGTGTATAATCGATGACCGCTGCATTGAGCCTCTTCACGCGTGCGGTGCGCATTTGGTTCGAGGAAACTTTCGGCGAACCGACGCCGCCCCAGGCGCAAGGCTGGCCGCCCATCCAACGCGGGGAGCATACCCTGATCCTGGCGCCAACCGGTTCGGGCAAGACCCTGGCCGCATTTCTCTGGGGCATCGATGAGATCTACCGGGAACTGGCGGCACACATGCCGAGCGGAAATAAGGTTGGCAACCGTCGGACGGTTGCCAACCTTGAGACACCGGCGGTTGCCAACCTTGAGACCCTTGAGACGCCATCTCCCACCCCCGGCATCCGGCTGGTCTACATCTCGCCGCTTAAAGCGCTAAACAACGATATCGAGCGCAACCTGAGCGCGCCTCTGGCGGGCATCCGAGCCGCCGCGGCGCGGCTTGAGCGACCGCTGCCCCAACTCCGTGTGGGCGTACGCACCGGCGACACGCCGGCAGCCGCCCGCGCCGCCATGCTGAAGCAGCCGCCGCATATCCTCATCACCACGCCCGAATCGTTCTACCTGATGCTGACCAGCCCGCGCGCCCGTGAGCTGTTTCGGACGGTTCGCACCGTCATCGTAGATGAGATTCACACCCTGGTCGGCGACAAGCGGGGGGTGCACCTGTCCCTCAGCCTGGAACGCCTGGAGCGGCTGGCGGGCCGGCCGGTCCAGCGCATCGGTCTCTCGGCCACCGTCCGGCCCCTGGAAGAGGCGGCACGGTTCCTGGGCGGGCAGACGTGGCAGGCAGCAGATGGCGGATGGCAGATGGCAGATGGCGAATCAAGCGACACGCAACACGCAATACGCAATACGCAATACGCACCACGAGATACGGATCGCCTGTCCCCACGCCCCGTAACCATCGTCGACGCCGGATACCGTAAGCCGTTGGAGATAGAGGTCGTCACGCCGGTGGAGGATTTTCACAACCTGCCCGGCGACACGATCTGGCCCTCTCTCATCCCGCGTGTACTGGGCGACGTGATGCGCCACCGGAGCACGCTCATCTTCTGCAACAACCGCCGGCTGGCAGAGCGCACCGCCGACCGGCTGAATGCTCAGATCGCAGCCGAGCGCGCCGAGGAAATTCCGCCCGGCAGCACCGAAGCGTTGGCGCCGGGCGGGGTTGCGCGCGACCGGGGCATGTTTGCCATCGGGGCCGAGGGGCCCATCCGCGCGCACCATGGCAGCATGGCCAAGGAAGCCCGGCGCCAAATGGAAGAGGACCTGAAGGCGGGCAAGCTGCCGGCGCTGGTAGGTACGAGCTCATTGGAACTGGGCATCGATATCGGCGCGGTGGACCTGGTGGTGCAGGTGCAATCGCCCAAGAGCGTGGCCCAGGGCCTGCAGCGGATCGGCCGATCGGGCCACCTGGTGGGCCAGACCAGCCGCGGCCGCATTTATGCCACCTACCGCGAAGAGATCGACGAGGCAGCAGCGTTGGCCCGAGGCATGTTGGACGGCGATGTGGAACCAACGGTGACGCCTCGCACCCCCCTCGACGTGCTGGCGCAGCAGGTTGTCGCCATGGTCGCCGTGGAAACATGGCCGGTGACGGCATTATATGCCCTGGTGCGGCAGGCGTACGCGTATCGCGACCTGCCGATGGACGCGTTCACCGCGGTGCTGGACATGCTGGCGGGCAAGTACGCCGGCGCCGGCGGCCAGGGCCGCGCGACTTTGCGGCCGCGGCTGGCCTGGGATCGCGTCAACGACCGGCTGATCGCGCTGCCCGGCACGCGCCTGCTGGCCCTCTCCAACGCCGGGACCATTGCAGACACCGGCGCTTACGACGTCTACCTGGCGGACGGCAAAACCAAGGTCGGCCAGCTTGACGAGGAATTCGTTTTCGAGACGCGTGCGGGCGACACGTTTCTGCTGGGCAGCAGCACCTGGCGCGTGCTGGATATCGCCGACGATCGCATCCTGGTGGGCGAAGCGGCCGGCGCCGTGCCGCGCATGCCTTTCTGGCGCGGGGACTACCCCTGGCGGCCCTACGAGCTGGGCGTGCGGATCGGCCGGCTGCGCCGCGAACTGGCCGACCGGATTCGGGCCGCAAGCGCGATTGAGGGCCAGCCGGTGCTGGACGAAGTCAGCGCATGGCTGCGTCGTGAATACGCGCTCGATGAGAACTCGGCGCGCAACCTGATCGATCACGTGAGCCGGCAATTGGACGCCGTGGGCGCCATTGCGTCCGATACGACGGTGCTCGTCGAGTCGTTCCAGGACGCGCTGGGCGAATCGCGCATGGTGATCCACTCGCCGTTCGGCGGCCGGGTAAACGGCGCGTGGGCGCTCGCCCTCAGCAGCGCGCTGCGCGATCGCGTGGGCATCGAGGTTGAGACACAGTCCAACGACGACGGTATCCTGCTGCGCTACCCGGTCACCGGCCGCGAGCCGCCTGTCGATATCGTCACCGAAATGACGGCCGCGGCGGCGCGCGAGCGCATCCTGCGCGAGCTGCCGGACTCAGCCTTGTTCGGCGCACACTTCCGCATGAATGCCGGCCGGGCCCTGCTGCTGCCCAAGGCGCGCGGCCGCAAACGCACACCGTTCTGGCTGCAGCGGCTGCGAGCGCGAGACCTGCTGGCCACCGTGCGCCAGCTTGACGACTTCCCGATCATCGCCGAAACCTACCGCGATTGCCTGGCTGACGTCCTCGATCTGCCGCATCTGGAGGGAATCCTCAATGGGATCGCCGGGGGCGCCATCCGCGTCATCCCGGTGGAGTCGGCAGTGCCATCGCCGGTGGCCATGGGTCTGCTCTACGCTTTCATCAGTGTTTATATGTATGAGTGGGATGCGCCCAAGGCCGAGCGGCAGCTGCAATCGCTCGCCATGCGCGGCGGGCTGCTGGATACCCTATGGTCCGCAGACGCCGCGGCCCGGCCGCCGCTCAAGCCCGAGGCTGCGGCCGAGATGACAGCGCACGCGCAAAAGACTGCACCCGGCGCCCTGGCGCGCAGCGCCGATGAGCTGGCGGTCTACCTGGCCGAGTTGGGGGACCTGACCGGGGAAGAAATAACTGCCCGCTGCGCCGGAGACGCTGCGAGCTGGCTGGCAGAGCTGACCAACCAGGGCCGGATCGTGCAAGTCATGATTCCTACCCCGCGCGGAGGCGAGCTGCGCTGGACGCCGGTCGAGCTGGTGGAGGAATACCGGGCCCTGACCACGCGCGCCGGCGCGGCAGCGGCGGACGAGCACATCCTGCACCGCCACCTGCGCAACTCGGGTCCGGTCACCCAGGACGCGATCCTGGACCGCTACGCCTTCGATCCGATCTGGCTCGTCGAGGCGCTGGGACGCCTGGTGGCGGCCGGAGATGTGGTTCAGGGCTACTTCACCTCATCCGCAGAAGCCGCTGACCCACCCATCCAGCTGCCAATCCAATTCTGTGACCGCCACAACCTGGAGCAGATCTTCCGCCGGACCCTGACCCTGCTCCGCCGCGAGGTTCAGCCAGTGCCGCTGGCAGCCTACGCTGACTTTCTGACCCGTTGGCAGGGTATTCGCCCCATAGACCAGTCGGTTGGGGAGCCAGGCTTGCGCCGCGTGATGGCCCAGTTGGCCGGTGTAGCGCTGCCGGGGCTGGCGTGGGAGCGGGACGTGCTGCCTGCGCGGCTGAGCGACTACGCGGCCGGCGACCTGGGCGACCTCTGCGCCGGGGGTGAACTGGTCTGGGCGGGCTCGGGCCGCGATCCTCGTCGCGGCCGCATCTGCTTCTTCGGTCGCGGTGATGGGCGGTTGTTCCTCGATCCCGGTGCGCCGGACCAGGTTGCAGCCGGAACAAGCGGACCTGCCCAAGCCATCTATGGTTTTCTGAAGAGCGAAGGCGCATCTTTCCTGGCCGACCTGAAAGCAGGGTTGGGGTGGGAAGAAAAAGCGGTGCAGGATGGCCTGGCCGAGCTTGCCATGGCCGGCCTGGCCACAAACGACATGCTGGAGGCGCTGAACGCGGTCCTGGCGCACGGGATCGGTGCGCCTGCCACGGCCAAAGGTTTCGGCTCCACCCTGGAGGATGATCTGGCTGCCCTGCGCGGAGACGAGCCGCGGCGCCTTCCGTCCGGTCGGGCCAGCCGAGAGCGCTATCAGGCAGCCAAACGGCGCATCGGCGCCCGAATCAAGGCCGAGCTGGAAGCCCCTGCCTGGCCGGGCCGCTGGTCATTGGTCCACCGGGCGGCGGTGCTGGGCCCCACGCTAGATGACACGGCCCGGGGCGAACGCCTGGCGCGCGCCCTGTTGGCGCGTTACGGCGTGGTGCAGCGCGAGGTTGTCGAGCGGGAGGCAGGCGCGTGGGATTGGGCACTGGTGTCGCTGCCGCTTCAACGGATGGAGCTGCGCGGCGAGGTGCGACGAGGCTATTTCGTGGCCGGGCTGTCAGGCATCCAATACGCCCTGCCCGAAGTCGTGGAGGCGCTGCGCTCGACCGCCGCCGATCCCAATGAAACGCCAGTTGTCTTGAGCGCAATTGACCCGGCGAACCCGTATGGCGGTGAAGCCAACGCGCTGCTTCCAACCCCTCCCTTTGCCCGCGTGCCATCCACACACGTGGTCCTGTGGCGGGGGCAGGTCGCGCTGCTGGCTGAGGACAATGGCGCACGGCTGACGCCAGGCGCCGGCTGCACCCCCGAGACGATCCGCCGCGCGGTCAGCGCCTATCTGACGCGGCCCAACGCGCCACAGCACTTGCTGGTGAGAGAATGGGGTGACGCGCCCGCCCTGGGCAACAAGGCCGAGGCTATCCTCCGATCGCTTTCCTTCTCCCGCGCGCCGAATGGGTTGGAGTGGTGGGTGGGGCGGTGATGTACTGCGTATTGCGGCGACCTGCGGGTCGTTGCGTGGTGCGTGGTGCGTGGTGCGTGATGCGTGATGCGTGGTGCGTGATGCGTGATGCGTGGTGCGTGATGCGTGGTGCGTGGTGCGTGGTGCGTGATGCGTGGTGCGTGGTGCGTGGTGCGTGGTGCGTGGTGCGTGCGATGGCAGGCGGAGTACGGAACACGCACTACGCACCACAAAGCTGTCACATATTCGCCGTCAGTGGTGTTGCAACGACCGCTACGCCCCACCGAATCGTCCTTCTTGCGCTCAGGGTGGATCACAGGTATACTCGCGCGGCCTACGGAGGTCGATTTGAATCGAAAACGTTCTCTCTCGGCCCTGCTGCTCCTCATCATGCTAACGAGCTGCTCTGGCAGGGCCACGGTCCAGTCACCCACTGATGCGCCGACGCCAGCCGCTCAACCCACAACAGAAACATCACTCACCGCAACGCCGGTGCAAGCTCCAACGCAGGCCCCAACGCTTCCCCTGTCCGCTACCAGCACACAGGTCGCGGCGCCACCGGCCAGCGCCATCCCAGCTCCGACACGCGCGCCGTCGGCGACGATCGAGCCTGCAGTGAAAGTTAATGCGGGGGGCGAGGCGGCGCCCCTCCTCGTTCAAGGGCGCTGGCAGCAAACCATCGGGGATTGCGACCAGGCCCGGCGCAGCTTCGCCGAGTTGTTGAAAACGGAACCGGAGCCGGCCCACGCGGCCGAAGCGCGTTACCGGATGGCACAATGTTATCTACGGGATGAGGCGCACGCGGAGGCGTGGGGCATGCTCTCTGAGCTGCTGGAAACTGCCCCGGCCGCCGATCCGCACCGGGCGCCCGCGCAATTCCTGCTGGGCCAGGCGCTGGCCGCGCTGGAAAACTGGCCCGCGGCCGAGGCCGCTTACGCCGCCTACCTGCCGCTGGCCCCGGAGTTAGCCTACCTGACCCAGCAGCGCATCGCTGCTGCGCGGCTGGCGCAAGGCAACCTGGCCGATGCGGCCGCGGCCTACCGGGCAGCGCTGGCCGTCTCACCTGACTGGAGCAATACGACCGCGATCCGCCGCGGCCTGGCCGACCTGGCGCTGGCGCAGGGCAATGCGCAGGAAGCCGTCGCGCAGTACGATGCGCTGCGCGGCCAGGAGACCACCGGCGCGTGGGCGGCGGAAATGCAGTATCTGGCGGGCAACGCCCTGGCGCGGCCCGCACAGCTCGCGGCGCAGGTGATCCAGCTCCTGACGCCGATCACCACCACAACCACGCCGACGCCGATCCCTGTTCCCGCGGAGGCGCTGACGCGCTGGCAGGCCGCGGTCGATGCCGACATCACCAGCCGCTACGCACACAGCGCCATCGTTGCGCTGCTGGACGCCGGCGGCGAGGTGGACGAGCTTCAGCGCGGCCTGGCGAACTATCACAACAGCACCTACGCCCTGGCCATCGCAGCTTTCGACCGCCTGCGCGCCGCGGACCCGACCGGCCGCCAGGGACAAGCCTGGTACTATGCCGGGCTGAGCTACCTGGCGCTGGGCGACACCGAGCGCGGGCTTGGCGAATTGGACCACTTCATCGCAGCCTACCCGGACAGCCCGCAGTGGGGTGAGGCCTGGCTGGCGCAGGGGCGCGCCCGCAGCACGGCCGGTCAAACGGCTGAGGCAGTGGCCGTCTATCGTCGATTTGCCGAAGCACGGCCCGGTGCGGCCGAGGCGCCGCTGGCCCTCTGGCGCGCTGCCAGCCTGGAAGATACCGAGCCGCCCCGGGCTGCTGCTGCGGAGACCTACCTGGCCGTCGCGCGGCGTTATCCCGGGGCCTCAAACGCGTGGCGGGCATACCACGCAGCCGGGGTCATCGCTTTCCGGCTGGGCGATTGGGGGCGGGCAGCCGAGATTTGGCGCGAGATGGCCGGCAAGGCCGAGCTGCCCGCTTTCTCGCGGCCGGTGGCCGATTTCTGGCTGGGCCGGGCGCTGCTGGCCACCGGCGATCGACCAGCTGCCGAGCGCGCATGGCAGGATGCCCAACAGGCGGATCCGGACGACTTCTTCAGCCTGCGCGCCGCGGCCTGGGCCGAGGGGACGGCCAGCGCATGGGTGCGCGAAGATGCACTGCGGCCGGCCCAGACGCAAGTCCTCGCGGAGTCCGCATCCTCAGATGCGGACTCCGCGACAGAGGAGGTGGCCGAGATCTCGGCCTGGCTGCAAGGGTGGGCCGGCGCGGGCGCGCTGGGGGCAGGCCTGCCGGAAACGATCGCGGCCGATGGCGATTGGCGTCGCGGCGCGACGCTGTTGGCGCTTGCCGATGCAAGTTTGCCAACCTTGCGAAGGTTGGCAAACCTGCAGTGGGAACGTGTGCGGACGCGCTATGCCAACGATCCGTGGATCATGGCGACCCTTGCGCGGGCCTTCAGAGATGCTGGGGCTCACCGGCTCTCGCTCCTGAGCGCCGAACGGGTTGTTGCGCTGTCGGGCAAGCCGATGCGGGATGCGCCGGCCGCGCTGCAGCGGCTCGCCTATCCGTTCCCCTATGCCGAGCTGATCCGCACCGAAGCGACAGCCCGCGAGCTTGACCCGCGGCTGCTGGCCGCGATCATCCGCCAGGAGAGCCGCTTCGAGGGGGGGGCCACGTCGGTTGCGGGGGCACAAGGGCTGATGCAGGTGATGCCCGGCACGGCGGAGGGCATCGCCCGCCAGCTCAACTGGCCCGACTTCGAGGCGCAGCAGGCGTACCTGCCGTACATCAACGTGGCGTTCGGCGCGTTCTATGTGCGCCAGTGGCTGACCCACTTCGACGGCAGCCTGTTCGCCGCGCTTGCAGCCTACAACGGCGGGCCGGGCAACGCCACGGTCTGGTACAATTGGGCGCCGAATGATGATGACCTGCTGGTCGCGCTGATCAATATCAACGAGACGCGCACTTACGTGCAGGCGGTGTGGAGCAATTACGAGGCGTATCGGCGGCTGTATCCTTAAATGCACGAATCCCCGGCCCACCCGCCGAGGATTCGTACTCAGACCGCACTTTTCAGTTATGGAGGAGGAACCTGCCTTGAGCTTGGGCTGTCCCGAACCCGCACCCGAAGTGTCTATAGTATCGCAGGGCTAGATTAATGCTACGTGAGAGACAGCTTAGGATTTGATATGAACTGTCATGCTGAACGGGTCTACGGCTGAAAATTCATTGCGGCAAATCGCCAGTGAAGCATCTCCGGCTGCTCAGAAAGTATAGGGCACGAGATTCTTCGCTAGTGTCTCGCCGAAACAAGTGTTGAGTGGCTAACCCGCTCAGAATGACGAGTTGAGACAGACCTATCTTTCAGGGCGTCACCGTCACCGTCAGGCCTAAGGGTATTACCTCCAACCAACTATTGCCCGGCTTCAGAGGGATGTCCCGGCCCTGGGCATCCAGGAAACGGAACGGCGCGTGGCGGTCAGCGCGCACCCACTTCCCTTCGTACACCTTGCCATCGCGCAGCACCTGCAGCGGTCCCTCGCCCCAAAGCTGGATCTCGATGGAGGCGTTTCCGCATTCGCTTTGGTCAAGCACCGTTCCCTGCTCCGGGATCAACGTCTTAACGTGGTTCGCTTCCAAGATCACAACATTGGCCGCGGTTAGCTGCTGGCCATTCGTCGCGTCGACGTGCGCCTTGCCGCCCTGGAAACGCAGCCACCGGCCGGATGCAGCATCATAACTCCAGCGTCGCTTCAGTTGTGCAAAATAGTTGGAACGCATGTTAGGAGCCGGAAGATCTATGGTCCCCGCAGCAGCTCCTCCGGCAGGTGGGTTTTCAGAGAAATCCCACGCGACGGACGGATCAGACGCTCTGTTCCAACCCTGCTGTGCTGCAACCCTCCATCCAGCCTCGGTATTGGCAAACATATTGAATGGAATCGCGATGTTAGGATCGCGGAACAGGGCCCCGTTGCCAGTTGACGTCAGGAATTGCCTGCCCAAATCCGATTGGTTCAGCTTCTGCAGCACCGGGCCGCTTGCGCCGGAAAACACCAGTATCGCGTCGAAGATCGCCGGCAGCTCCACATCGATGAGGCGGGCGCTGCGAATCGACCCCACCCGCGGGGCCGCCTGGCTCTGGTAGATAGCCGTGAAGCGCAGGAAGCAGCCCTCTTTGTGGCTCTCGACGACCACATCTGCTTTGTCAAGGCCGGACTGTGGTATGACTTCCGGGATGTTGTCCACCTTGATCGCCAATGCCCGGCGCTCCAACACAGCCGGATCGGCAGGCCGCAGGCCGGTAAAGATGGAGATGCCTGCTTCACGGGCCGGCGGTTCAGCACTGGGACCGGACTCGGTCGGCGTCGCGGTCGGATCGGCTATGACCGTTGCGGTCGGAGGTTCCGGTGTGGCAGTCGGGACCTCGATGGGCAGAGGCGTCGCGGTCGGGGCTTGCGTCGGCCGGGCAATGACCGAAGTTGCTGCCGGCGCGGCGACGTCGGCCCGCGGGGTCTTGGTGGGTGTGGGGGTGGCCTGGGGCGCGCTGCCGCAGCCGGCCAGGGCGCCGATCAGCGCCAGGAGCACCAGTGCGCCGCACAACAGGGCAGTAGTAACACGAACGGGAGTCTTCACGACCCATCTCCTTCGCAATAATCTTCTACGCGTAATGCCGGCTCGGCGAGCCGGCAACGGCATTATACACAAGATTTCCAGCAAGTGAGAATCTAATCTATTCCTTGGGAATCGCCCGATAGATGACAAAGAGCACGTCGCCGCTGCGTTGGGAAAACCAGGCCTCCTGGAGCCAGACCCGGCCCTGCTGCGCGGCAAGCTCGGCCATCGCCTCCACTCGGCCTCGAAACACCGCCTTCTCCGGCGGTGGGCCCACATAGACGGTGCTGCTATCTGCCAACAGACCCTCCACGCGGCCGGCAAATCCGGCATCCGGCGCGTCCAGCCGTTCATAGCCGAAGACCTCGACAGGATTGACGCGGCCGGCCGTGAGGAAACTCAGGGATGCCTCCAGGCCCCAGTCTAACAACACAGGGGCGGCGTACCCCGGCCGGCCGGCAGCCGCTGCTTCGTCGAGGTATGCCGCCAGGCGCGCGCTGGCGTCGGAATGCGCGCCGTAGCCACCCGAGATGGAGAGGATGCGATGATAGCGGAGGGTGGTCCAGGCGTCGCTCCCGGCCCAGGCAAGCAGCGCAAGCAATGCAAGCGCTGAGAACGCGAAGCGGAGGGGAGATTGCTTCGGGCTAGCGCCCTCGCAATGACTTTCCGGGCTAGCGTCCTGGTAATGACTTTCCGGGCTAGCGCCCTGGTAAGGACTTTCCGGGCTAGCGCCCTGGTAAGGACGAGCTTCGCTCCGAAAGCGAAACACGTTCCACGCTGCGCCGAACGCGAGCCCAGCCGCTAACGGGATCAAGGGCAACAGCAAGGCGTAGTGCGTGATAAATAAATCGCTAACGGTGAACGCGCTTTGCGCCACCATCAGACCGAGCATACCGAGGGGCAAGAGAAAGGCCGGCGGCCGGCGCAGTGACACCGGACGGCGCAGTGCCCAGCCGATAAGGGCGAAAAGGATCAGCGCGCCGAGGAGCCAGGCGGCCCACCCGTTGCCGTAGGCTTCGCCCAGATACCAAAAGTGATCCCCGCGCAGCAGCGCACCGATCTGTCCCACCCGGGTCGCCAGGTTAGCTAGATAGGCGCTGTTGTCCACACCGTAGTAGGAGTTGCCCAGGTTGCCGAACACCGAGATCAGCGTGCCGCCGCTGCGCAGGTTGAAGAGGATGAGCGGAACCAAGGGCAGCACAAAGCATAAAAGGGCCACGGCCAACGTCGAAGGCCGGCGAAGGATGGCCCAGCGACCGCGTGCGGCTGCAGTGTTTCCCTGCAATAGCCACGCCGCCAGCGCCACGCCAAGCATCGCGCCGATGGCCCAGACGAACAGGAGTTTGGCGTAAATACCCAGGCCCCACAGGAACACCGTCAGCCAGAGATCCTGCCGCCGTCCGCCTGACCACCAACGCAGGCCGGCGGCCAGGCTGGCCATGAACAGGAGCGCGGTCAAATTCGTGACAAAAATACCCTGCCGGCTCCAAAACACAAACGACGGGTTGACGGCAAGAAGAAGCACGGCCAGGCCGGCGGCCTTGCGACCACCCAACCGCCGGGCGACATGCCACGTGCAAAACAACGTCAGCGCCGCAGTAACCAGGGGCAACCAGCGCAAGGCGACCGGATTGATGCCACCCGCGGCCAGGAACGGAATCGCGAGCAGGACGTTCAACGCGCCGATGTAATCCTGCACCATCAGAGGCACCCGCCACGGACCGATCGACAGCGCGACGTCTCGAAACGCGGTCACCGGCTGGCCGCGCAGCAACTGCATGGCATTCAAACCAGCCTCTTTGGCCTCGTCGTTGTGCAAGCCGGGCAGGTGAAGCTGATACGCTCCCAGGGCCAGGAAGATGAACACCACGACGACCAGCCATAGATTCGAATAGCGAATATCGAATGTCGAATGTCGAATGTTCACATTCCACTTTCTACATTTCACATTCCACATTTCAACTGCGCTAACGCACCGTCAGGGCCACGTTCGCAACCAGGCTCTCGTAGTCGTGGCCGATGGCGTAAATGCTGATGCTGTTGATCCGGGCGGGTCGGGTTGTGCTGAGCAATTCGAGCAGATTGGGTGATTCGTAGGTGTACCAGATGCCCAACGGCACACTTTCGCCGGTAGGCTGCAGATAGTTAGCCGGCAGGCTCGGGTATGGGCTGTAAAACCCCTGGTACCAATGCAGGTCTTTGCCGTAAATGTCGGTGTAAGCCAGATCGACCATGATCGGATATTCACTCGCGCGTTCGCCCCCGCCGGGCACGCTTTGAGACCGCACTTTCACATCCAGCTCTAGAGCAAGCGAATCATAGCCTTCCACGTCACGGTTGACAGTCTGAACGATCCCAACGCGGTTTGGCACACCATCCTCGGTGCGGCGGCTGAAGCGGACGGCACGACGACGCCCATCATCCGTCAGCGCCACCTGACCGGCCTCATGTCCCGGCTTGACCTCGGCGAACACGTCCCACAGCGGGTCCAGCTCGCGCTCAAAAGCGCCATTCAAAACGAGGTTGACCGTATCAGGCACCGGGAGGGCGGGCGGCAGGCCCGAGGCGATGCTGACACGCTGGCCCGGCCCGGCGCTCACCCGTTGTGCGCCCGCAGGTCCTGCGACAGCGTCGATCTCCGCCGTGCCCGAACGCACGCGCACCTGGGTTTGATCTGCGGCCACTGTGAGCTCAAACGTGCCGATCCCCAATGTGATGTTGGCATGCGGGGTGTCCACCTTCACAGAAACGTCACGGCCATCGATGCTCTGGGTAGCCACGAAGAGGCGTCCCTTTTGAAAACTGAGCGCAGCCTGATGCGGGTCGTGGCTCGACGCGAAACGCGGCCCGCGCGCGCGGGCCAGAGTGATCTGAGTCTCAGGCGCAAGCTGCACCGTGACCAACACGCGTTCGCCCGCCTCGTCCGCTGCCAACGTCAACAATCCCTTAGCGGTGGCGTCGGTCAGCAGCCGACTGCCTTCAGTCATCGAGCGGCGGCCGGTAACTGCCCGCGGATCGGTGGCTTCAGGCTGCCAGAGCTGGACGGTGCCCTGCGTGGACTCGACCAGCACGGCTTGAGGACGTGTGGCGTGCAGGATGAAGCTGCGCGTGCCAAGCGGGAGGCCGACTGCTAACACGCAGCAGAGGAAAAAGCTGCTCAGCAACACAATCCAGGCAATGCGTGAGGGATTCTGATGCCAATTCATGGGTTCAATCCGCCGTTTCATAGGCGCCGCTGTCACGGTCGAGGTCGCCCCGACTGATCCGATCCAGCCAAAGCTGCGCATCGCGGTCATTGGGATCGACAGCCAAGGCGTTCACGAAGTGCAGCGCGGCCTGAGTCGTGTCATGTCGATCGAGATAGATCAACCCCAGGTTGTAGTGGGCATGCGGCGCCCGGGGATCCAGCGCCAACACCTTTTCATACGCCGCGATGGCTTGCTCCTGGTCCTTGGGCCCGGCAAACGGCGGTTTGCCCAGGTAAGCCGCCGCGAGGTTTGTCCACACCATGGGATTGTCCGGCTCCAGACGAGCCGCCGCCTCCAAGATGGGAATGGCCAGCTTGTGTTTGCCCTGCAAGATGTAGGCCCCACCCAAGTTGATGGCAATGCTTGCGTCGTGTGGGTCCAGCTCCCAAGCACGAATCAGGAATACGGCCGCCTCGGCGGGGCGTCTTGCTGCCAACAGATGCGCGCCTTCGCTCGCCAGGCGTCTCACATGCTGAGAGTCAGCGGCCACCGCAGGGGCGCGGCCTCCCTGAGCAAGTCCTGATTTGGCCGGATTGCGTTGTTTTGTCATTTCACAAAATCCATGCCAGGAGCGCAGTCACCGTCACCAGGCTGACGAGCGACGAGACGAGCACAATGCTGGCCACTAAACCGGGCTCCGCCTCATACTGGCTGGCGACAATGCTGGTCATCACCGCAGTCGGCACGGCTGTTTCCACAATCGCCACCTGCCGAGGCAGTCCGGTCAACCCCAAAGGAATCACCAAAGCAAAAGCAAGCAGCGGCGCGAGAATCAGCCGCATAACAGATGCCACACCTACGGTGCGCCAATGACCGCGAGCCAGCGACATCGTGGCCAATTGCATCCCGAGCACCACCAGCATGGCCGGCACCGCAGCACGGCTCAACGATTCCAGTCCTCGCCAAATCGGCAAAGGGGTCTGCCAGCCGAACTGATGGACGGCCAAGCCCAAGGTCACGGCATACAGGGCCGGGTTGCGGAATACCGATTGCACGGCCTGTCGCATGCTGGCGCGGCCGCGAGCTGCAATGTACACTCCGAAGGAGTTGACCAGCATGTTATCGGTGACGTAACAAATGACCGCCAGCGTCAAGCCTGGCTGACCGAACGCGTATTCGTTGACCGAAAGGCCGTAGTTGCCTGAGTTGCCGAACAACACCGCCAGCACGAACGCGCTGCTGGCTGCCGCAGGCAGCTTGAGCCGGTTCGCCATCCACTGCGCCAACGGCAGCATGACCAGGAAGGATAACACCTTCAACAACACGAGCCGACCCAACAACTCGGGGGCCAGCGTCGTGCCGGCAAGGGACACAAAGGCCAGCGCGGGACTGAACAGATAGAACGTTACCTGCGACAGGGGACGCGGGTTGATGGCTACAAACCGCGCCAGCAAAAACGCCAGGCCCGCGCTCAGCACCAAGGGCAGCAAAACCGTGCTGAAAATGCTCAGAAACACCTGCTGTGGCCCCCGGTCGGCTCAACTCCAGTCCCCGTCATCGTCCCCGTCGTCCAGGTCATCCTCCCCGTCATCCAGGTCGTCGTCCTCGTCATCCAGGTCGTCGTCCCCGTCGTCCCAATTGTCTTCTCCCAGATCCGCTAAGCGATAGCCGTCGTCCGCATCTTCAAGGCCCAAATCGACCTCATCGTCCAGGTCACTCCAGTCATCAGTGTCAATGGCCGCCTCATCGTCCTCACGGTCATCGAATTCGTCCTCGTCGTCGCGGCGTCGAGGATGTGGCCGGTCTGCTGCGTCGGGCGCCAGCGGCTCAATGGGGTGGCTGCCGAAGGTCAGCTCGTCCAACGCGTCCTCGGCCGCTTGGGCCAACACCTCGTCCTGGCCGTCCTGCAGCGCCAGCAAGGCGCGCCGGGCGGTGGGCCCGCCGATCTTGCCCAGCGCGGTCACAGCCGCCTCGCGCACGCTGCTGTCGGGATCGTCCAGCCGGCCGATCAAGGGCTGCACTGCCTGACGCAACCCCATCTCCCCGGCAGCCAGCGCGGCTTCAAAACGCATTGCCGGCTGCTGGTTATGCAACTCGGCTAACACAAAGCGCGCCCAACGCGCGTCCGCGCTGCGCCCCATCGCAAACACGGCACTCTGGCGCATCAATTCACTCTCGTCGTCATAGGCGCTGCGAGTCATCTCATGGATTTCAGGGAGGCCGCTGCAGGCCAGGCTCTCCAACGCACGCCGGCGCACCGCTATCGACTCGGCGAACCGTTCCCAGGCTGCAAGCAGCGCGGTTTCGGCCTGTTTTGCCGGCGCGTCGTCGATCTCGCCCAGGACGCCCAGCAGCACGAAGCGGCCCAACGATATCGCCGCGGCCGCACGCACGTCTACTGCCGGATCGTCGTTGAGCAGGTCGATCAGCGGCCGCACCAGGGTGACCTTGTTATCTTCCCACAGACCTTCGATGGCCAGTTGGCGAATCTGCGGGTCACTGTCATGCAGGCAAGCGCGCAAAATGGCGTGGAAATTCAAGTGGATGTTCGCCTCGGCCTGTTCGACCATGGCGGAAACCAGCGCCAGCCGCCGGGCGGGAGTCAGGGCATCCCAAGTGGCGCGGAATAGCGCCACCTGGCCGCGCGCCAAATCGGAAAGCTCGGTCAGGTCCATCGCCTGCACCGGCCGGCTCTCGTCTACCAAAGCAGCGAGTAATGCGATCAAATTTTCGGACATAGCCCGGTCAATTCCAATAAAACACGCGTGATTGGCTATCAGGGCTCAACGGAATGACCCGTTCGCCCCCCTGGCCATCTGTGGTCACTGTCACAACCCGCACAAGCCAAGTGTACTTGCGCGTCGGTTGATCTGCACGGCCCGCCAGCCACGTTGGCACCGCAGTGCCAGTTCTGGTGGTGAACCAATAATGTTCCTGGGGCGCGCCCTGCTCTACCCAACGCACGACAATCTGATACTGGCTGTCGAGCGCCATGCCAATCACAGGCTGCCAGGTTAATTCCATGAGCGGGCTGGCGTTGCTTTGATCGGCAGGGTCCAACAAGATCGGCGCGGCCAACTGCGGTTGCGGCGCGGGGGCAGGCGGTGCGGGGGTTGGCGTGGCGCGCGGGGCCGGCGTGGCTGTCGGCGCCACGGCCGCGCCGGGCAACGGCACGATGAGCTCCTGGCCGACGCGCAGCATCGAGCGGCTTGTCAGGTTGTTGGCGGCGGCCAACGCCTCCCAGGTGATGCCGAAGCGCGCCGCAATGCTCGACAGGGTGTCGCCCGATTGCACACGATAGGTTGTCGTGCCGCTCGCAGTCGACCTGGCGGCGGTCGGCGTGGCCGTGGGCGGTCGCAGGGTTGCCGTAGCGGGTGGCAGCGGCGTGGCGGTCGGCGTTCCGGTGGGGGCCCCGGTGGGGGCCCCAGTGGGGGCCGCGGTAGGCTCAAGGGTGGAGGTGGCCGCAGCAGTGGCTGCGGCAGGCGTTGGCGTAACGAGCTCCGCCGCTTCCGGCGTCTCGCCGGGCGTTGCCTGCGAAAGTGGCGTGGACGACGGCAGCGGCACGACGGCCGTCGGGGTTGCAGTGACACGGGCCAGCGCTTGCAATTGAGCCGGGGTTGCCGTAGCTGAGATTGAGACCGCTGCAGGCGCCGCCGAAGACGCATTGGCAGGCCCCAACACCTGCACCAAACCAGACACGCGCTCGCGCACCGTCTGCACTTCCTGGGCGGCTTGCTCAACAGGCAGCTTGCCCAACCCCCACAAGCTCACCAGGACCAGGGCAATGAGGCCCACGGCCCACCATTCCCAACGCGGTCCAGCCGGCCGCACATTGCGCCCGCAATGAGGACAGACCGTCAAGCCCAGCGGGACTGTCTTGTAACACCTGGCGCAATGCACTGTGCTCGCGCGCCGGCGCTGGCGTGCGCCACATTCCGGGCAAAGCACCGCGCCCTGATTCAACGGCGCGCCACAACGTTTGCAATCCATGCGCTTGTTCCTCTATCGATGCTCAACCGCTGCTCAACGAATCCCCAAGGCCGGGAACGTACCGTTGATCAGGGCAGCGATCTCGCGCACACTCAGTAATGCCACTAATGCCAACAGCAGGCCGAAGCCAATCAAGTGCACCAGCCCCTCGTGCGCCGGCTCGATGCGGCGGCGGCGGATCGCCTCAAGCACAACGAACATCAGCCGGCCGCCATCCAACGCCGGCAGGGGAAAGAGATTGGTCATCCCCAACGCGGTGCTGAGAATCGCGATAAACTGGATCAGGATCGCCACCGAGCCCTGGCTGTTGGCCTCGCGCACGACGCTGCCCGTGAGGACCGCGATGCCTACCGGTCCCACAAACCCGGCATCACTGAGCGGTTTCCCCTCCCGAATCAGGTTCGCCGGGAGCGTGAGGGTCGAGTAAATGATGTTCCAGGTTTGGGAAAAACCCAGGCCGGCGGCCTCCCAGATCTTTACGGACCGCACGGGTGGCGTCAAGTACACGCCCAGCTTGCCTTGCCCTTCTTCACTCGCCCGCGGCGTGATCGTGATCACCAGCGTCTCTCCGGCGTTCCCCGAGCTCTCGCCGCGCACGATGGTATACGCTACAGGCTGGCCGGCCCGGGACTCGGTGTAGTTCGTCAGGTCAGTGTTGCTGTTGATGGGGGCGCCATCCGCGGCGATGAAACGATCGCCGGCCAGAATGCCCGCAGCGGCGGCGGCTGAATCCGGCGCGACTTCCCTGACAATAGTTGAAGGACGGCTGGTATCGATCACGCCCTGGGACAACGCCAGCCCAGCGAAGAGCACGATCGCCAGCAGGATATTCATCACAGGTCCTGCCAGCAGCGTTACCGCCCGCCCCCAGCGCGAGGCTGCTGCAAAGCTGCCCGGTTGGGTCGGGTCGTCCTCACCGCGCATGCGTGCGAAGCCGCCAAAGGGGATCGCATTGATAGAATAGACGGTGCCATCACGCTCGAACAGTTTGATCAAACGCGGCGGGTAGCCAAGTCCGAATTCCTCCACGATGATGCCGTTACGCTTGGCAGCGACCAGGTGGCCCAACTCATGCACGAACACGATCACGCCCATCACCACAATGAACGACACAACAGTTAACATCACTAACCTCTCACTCGACGCAGCAAGTACGCAACCGCCTGGCGGGCCGACGACATCTGAGGATGCCGCCTCCGCGGATGGCCAGGGCCTCTACCCTTCAGGCTGGCTGCGGACAATCATTATAATCGCCACCAGTATAACCCGCAAACACTCTCATTTCAGCAGTGCCAATTCCAGTGCGGGCAATACAGATGTCATTGAATCGGTCCAGCCGCGATCAGCGTGCCGGCTTGCAGCGTAGGGTCAATCAATACGTCCCGCACAAGACCAGGCACAAGCCCGGAAACAACCCGGACGCCGCACGATGGCGCAGCCGCAACCAACGCCAGCATCGCCTGAACCTTGGCCACCATGCCGCCCGTCACATCAACCCCGCGCGAGCCGCCCAGCGCCTGCGCCAGGTCAGGCAGCATGTCCGGATGAATCTCCGGGATCACCTGGGCCGGTTGCGCGCTGGCCGGATCGACGGTGAGCACGCCCGCCACCTCGCCCACCAGGATCACGCGCGCAGGCTGCAATCTGGGCGCCAGCCAGCTAAAGATTTGCTCGGTCGACACGATGGTGCCGCCGCGCACGTCGTCCAGCGCCACGTCGCCGTACACCACCGGCGCCAGCCCGCGTTCCAGTGCCACAATCACTGGACGTGCATCCATGCCGACCAGTTCCCCATCATAGCAGCGCGCCGAGGCGGAGGGCTGGATACGGAGCACAGGCATGCCGGCCTGCCACAGCGCGTCCAGCACCAGGCGGTTCAGCTCGGCAGCGCTGCGCGCAGTCTCAGCATACCCGCGCCACTCCTCGGCCGTGCGCACGCCGGCGCGCGTGCCATACCGGCTGGCGGTCACATGCCCGTACGATCCGCTGCCATGGCCTACCAAGAGCCGCAGGTCCGGCCGCTGCTCCCGCGCGGCGGCGATCTCGGCTGCCAGCCGCGCCAACACGTCGGCACGCAACGCCTCAGGACGCGTCTTGTCTGTCAGCAGCGATCCGCCCAACTTCAGGAAGACCAGTTCCTGCATCATTATCCCCGCTGAACCGTGACAACGCCATCTGCCACGATGACCCAGTCATCGTCACGAATCAGGCTGATGTCGATCTGATCCACCATCGGGATATCGGCAATGATGGCACCCACCGCGACAATGGTCTCGCTCTCAGCATTCACGATGGCCGCGGGGCCATGACCGCCGCGCCCCAACCGCAAGATGGTGTACGATCCGACTGTGCTGCCCTTGCCGGTCGGGAACACCAGGACCTTGCCGGCCACCGACCGGCCCTGCAACGGATGTCCCGGCTCCAGCACGATGCCGGTGTCGGGGTCCACCCCACCCAGGAACCCGATCGGCGCGGGCGACACCAGCGCCGGTCCCTCGCCGTGGCCGGACTTGATGACGCGTCCTACAAGGACGCGACCTGACTGGATGAACGATTCCGACATCGAATCTGCACCTCTGGTCCAAAAATAGTCATGCTGAGCGGGTCGACAGCTCAAGGTCCGTTGTGGTGAACAACCAGCGAAGCATCTCGCCTTGATGTGACCGAGACTCTTCGCTGGCGCCTGACCGCCGTGCACCATTCGCTGCCCACCCGCTCAGAGTGACAGACGGGAGTTCCCAGCGAGGGGTGAAACTTTCACGTATTCGTACGCACCCACGCTTCCACGACCACATGCAATAACGCCTCGTCCTCGTCCGGCGCCACGGTGCGCAGGTCGAACAGCAGGCGATCATCCGCAATACGCACGACCACGGGCGGTGCGCCGCGACGCAGGCCGGCCGCCAACGCATCGGGCGCGGGTGCTGCCAGGGCAACCGCCCAGGTCGGCAGCATCTGGCCGGGCAGCGAACCGCCGCCCACTGTGCTCTCGGCTGGAACAGCGGTTGCGACCAGCCCCTGATCCTGCAAGGCTGCGGCAAGGCGAGCTGCGCGGTCGGCCAACACGTCCAGCGGGATCGCGATCATGCGCCAGACGGGTATCTCTCGCTCAGCCTCGCCGCGCGCGTAATGCAGCAGCGTGGCCTGCAGTGCGGCCAGGGTGCTCTTGTCCACGCGCAATGCCCGGGTCAGCGGATGCTGGCGCAACTGCGCGATCAACGCCTCGCGCCCCACGATGAGTCCCGCCTGCGGCCCACCCAACAGCTTGTCGCCTGAAAAGGTCACCAGATCCGCGCCGGCGGCTACGCTCTGCTGCACCAGCGGCTCGGTCACTAAGCCGTAGCGCGCGGTGTCCAGCAGGGAGCCGCTGCCCAGGTCGTCGACCACGGGAACCCTGACAGCACGCGCCAACGCCACCATGTCGGCCAACGGCACTTCAGCGGTGAAGCCGACCTGCCTGAAGTTCGACGAGTGCACCCGCAGCAGCAAGGCGGTCTCAGTGGACCACGCCGCCTCAAAATCGTGCAGGTGAGTCCGATTGGTGGTGCCTACTTCCACCAAACGGGCGCCGCTCTGCCGCAGCACGTCGGGGATGCGAAATCCGCCGCCGATCTCCACCAATTGACCGCGCGAGATCATCACCTCGCGCCCGCGGGCCAGCGCCGACAGGACCAGGAATACGGCGCCCGCGTTGTTGTTGACCACCAGCGCAGCCTCGGCGCCGGTCAGCTTGCACAGCAGCGCCTCGGCATGGACGTAGCGCGACCCACGCTCGCCGGCGTCGAGGTCGTATTCCAGATTGCTGTAACCGGCCGCCACCGCGTCCATGGCCCGGCGTGCCGCCCGGCTGAGCGGCGCGCGACCCAGGTTGGTGTGGATGATAACGCCGGTGGCGTTGATCACCGGATGAAGCGTGCCGCGGGCGGTTGCCTCCAATTGTTGCAGCACGTTTGCAACCAAAGCAGCGAACACGGGTGCAGGCTCACCGGAAGCGACAGCCGCACGCGCCTGGGCCAGGATCGCGCGCGCCGCTGCCACGACCAGCGCCCGGCCATGGATGTCGCCGGCGTTCACCAACCGTTGATCGGCCAGCAAGCGCTCGACACTTGGCAACTGCCGCCGTCCATCCTGGGAAGTGGTCCCCTGCTGCTCCATTCCGACACCCCTACGCGCCTCAATTTTAAGGGAAAAGACCAGGCTTTCTCACGAAAAACCTGGTCTCGGCTCATCTCGCAATCTTCCATCTTTCGTTAATCTGCCACATGGGCGAAAAGGGACTCGAACCCCTGACCTCCTCGGTGTAAACGAGGCGCTCTAACCAGCTGAGCTATTCGCCCGAGCAACGACCTGCAATCAGGGCTGCATTATATGTCCTTGGGCAAGGTCTGTCAAAGGCGGACCTGCGGCGAGATGCTTGTCCTGAAAGTGAGCCGCTTCGCATCCTTCGACTGCGCACTGCGGTGCTCCGCTCAGGATGCTTCGCTTGGTTTTCATCGATGGAGAAGTGAATGGTCCTGGGCTCGTGACATTTTGGTTCTTGGCGCTGTTGACTACCTGGTGTATAATCTGAGCGTCATGTGCAGGAAAGCACGAACTTTCCATCCAGATGCCCGGACCCGCTAACCGCACGACCGCCACAAATCCATTCATTGTTTCATGCGCTTCTGAGGTGAAAGATTGGCATGTCAGAATAATCGCTGTATCGGCCAAACTGCACAAACGCTGCTTACGCTCATGCTGATCGGCCTGCTGTTAGCGTCCGGGTGTGTGTCACTGCCGGCGCCCAGTTCCGTGTCCGTCGACAGTGGCGCTGCGGCGCCGGCCCCTACCCAAAAGCTTGTCATCTATGCGCCCGCGACCCCGTCGTCTATCCCGATCCTCCTCGCGGCCCAGCAAATGGGTGCCGAGGTCACCATTTTCACCAATCACACGCAGGCCAACGCCCAATTCCTGCGCGGCGACGTCGATATCCTCGTCACCGGGCTTGCTGTCGGCATGGATATGTTCAAGAACGGCGCACCTGTCCAGGCAATCGACTCATACGTTGCCGGCCTGACTTACCTGGTGACCTATGGCAAGAGGGTGGAGCGTTTCGCCGATCTGAAGGGGCAGGAGATTTACTTTCCCTTCGAGGGTTCACCCATCGAAGAGGTCACGCAGTTCTTTGCCGCACAGGAAGGCCTGGTTTGGAAAACGGACATCAAGCCTATCTACGCGCCTTTTGCCTCATCGGTGGTGCTGCTGAAGCAGGGCAAGGCGACGGCGGTGGCGCTGCCCGAGCCGTCTGTGGCATTGATCGAAAATCAACCCAATCTCTATATCTCGCTGGATTATCGGACGCTGTGGGATAAGGCAACCGGATCGACCAGCGGCTATCCGCAGGTGACGCCACTTGTCAAGCAAGCGTGGGCCGCGGCGCATGCCGACGTGATTGCCCGCTTCAACGACGAAGTGGCGGCTGCGGTCAAGGTGATCCAAGAAAACCCGGCCGCAGCCGTGACGCAGACGCAGGCTGCGCTCGGTCTATCGGAGGAAGTCCTGGGCGCGGCATTGCAGCGGACCGCTTTTGCCTTCAGCAGCGGCGATGCGTTGATGCAAGCAGTCCAGCTCTACTATCAGACCATAGGCAAGCCGCTCGATGAAACGTTCGATGCGTTTTTCTACCGCAGCCCGCAATAATGTCGTTGGGCTGGGCCTGCTGCTGATCGTCTGGTTGGTTCTGGCGCAGTTCTTCCCAAGCTACATATTGCCATCACCGGCGAGGGCGTTACGCGCAGCCCCATCCGTGCTCAATGCGGCCTTTCTGCCGCACCTGGGACTGACCCTGTACCGGGGCATGCTGGGCTTCCTGCTTGCCTTTGGAACCGGCACCGTGCTCGGAATCCTGGCCTTTACACTGCGCGTAACGGCGCACCTTAACAGCTTCATGGTCGCGCTCCAGGTCATCCCGGGCGCCATCCTGGGCGTCATCCTGCTTCTCGTGTTGGGGATCGGCAACTGGGTGCCCATCGCGCTCGTCGCCCTGCTCACCCTGCCGACGGTGGCCATCAACACGGCCAATGCGCTGGCCAAACGGAACCTGAACCTTGAGCAGTATCTTCTATCTGCGGGCGCGCGGCGGCGGCATCTGGTCCGTCACCTTTATCTGCCCGCGTTGATCCCTACCATTCAGAGTAACCTGAGCCTTGGCTTCGGGCTTGCGATGAAGGTGGTTATTCTGGGCGAATTTATCGGTACACAGCAGGGGCTGGGCTACCTGCTCAATGTTGCGGCCATCCGCTTTGACATGCAAGCGGTATTGCTCTATCTGTGTGTCGTGCTCGTGATTTCCGCCCTGTTCGAGATAGGGCAGAGCGTATTATTCGGCCTGTTCCTGGAGAAGTACTTTTATCCCGAATAGGCCGGCGCCGTTTCACGTTCTATGCCAGATCAATTTCTTGTCGTTACTCACCTGACCAAGCGGTTTGCAGCAGATCAGCCGCCGGTCATCGAAAACCTGTCCTTCGCCATTCCGCGCGGGGGGCGGGTCGCGCTCTTTGCACCCACCGGCGCCGGCAAGTCCACCCTGATCAACATCCTGACCCGCCTCGACCGCGCTTACGGGGGCAGCTTCACGTTGGCTGCGCGCCAATCAGTCACAATCTTTCAGGAGCCGCGATTGTTTCCGTACATGACCGTCGAGGAGAACATCTCGCTGCCGGCCAAAATCCGCAAAACAACCCGTCAAACGCCCAGCGCAGGGCCAGAGGGGCTGGCGCGCTATCGGGGCTGGCTGGACGTCTGCGATCTGGCGCGGTATACGCAGTGCTATCCGCACCAACTCTCGGGCGGCATGAAACAAAAGGTGGCTCTCATCCGCGGCTTCCTGACCGAACCCGATTTCGTCATGCTGGACGAGCCGTTCAAATCGCTCGATCCGCTCTCAAAGCAAGCCATCATCCGCTACATCCTGACGGCTTATCCAGACATCACCCTTCTATTTGTCACCCATACCATCGAGGAGGTGCCCTTATTGACCCAATCAGTGCTGCTCTTCAAGCCCAGCCGGCCCGATTGGCCCAATCTGGCCGAATTCACCACCTATCGCACGGACGACTCTGCGTGGCCGTCCCCTCTCATGGAGGCAATCTATGACTAAAGTCAATCCACAATTAACGAATAAGGTGCTGCCCCCTGAGCAATATGCGGAGCTCGACGCCTTCATCGAAGGCTTGCATCTGGACCACGATAACGCGCGCCGCAAGGAAGCCCTGATCCAAGTCCTCCATAAGGCGCAGGGGATTTTCGGGTTCCTGCCCGAAGAACTACAGCTCCACATCGCCGACAGCTTCGCCATCAGCCATGCCGAAGTTTCGGGAGTGATCAGCTTCTACAACTACTTCACCACCACTCCGAAAGGCAAGTACCGCATCAACGTGTGCCTGGGCACCGCCTGCTACGTCAACGGTGCGGAGAAGGTGCTCCAGGAATTCGAACACATCCTGGGCATCCATAACGGCCAGTTGACACCCGACGGCAAGTTTTCCCTCGAAAGCTTGCGCTGCGTCGGCGCTTGCGGCCTCGCCCCCGTAGTCACCATCAACGACAAAGTCTACGGCAAAGTTCAGCCAGGCAAAGTGCATGATATCCTGGAGCACTATCTGGTCGAAATTGCCGGAGAGGAGGTACCGGTCTATGCCTAACGAACTCACCCAACCGCTGAATTCGTACCAAGAGCTGCTCGGCGCACACAAACGCCTCAAGCCGCTGCTCGACACCCGGCTTAACCTGGGAGAGCGCACCGGCGTCAAGCGCCAGATCCTGGTCTGCGGCGGCACAGGCTGCCACGCGTCTGAAAGCGCGCAAATCGTGGCCGACTTCAAGGAGCAGATTGCCAAAGAAGGGTTGGGCAATGTCGTCCAGGCCGCTGCCACAGGTTGCTTCGGGTTCTGTGAAAAAGGCCCCATCGTCAAGATCTTCCCCGATGATGTCTTCTACGTTCAGGTGAAACCCGCGGATGTCTCAGATATCATCGATACGCATATCATCGGCAACCAACGGGTGCGGCGCCTGCTGTACGAAGAACCGGTGCTGAAACAAAAGGTTGAAACACAGCATGCGATGTCTTTCTACCGCAAACAGCAGCGCATCGCCCTGCGCAACTGCGGCTTGATCGACCCGGAGGAGATCGAGGAGTACATCGCCAACGGCGGCTACCTGGCTTTGGGCAAGGCGCTGACGGAAATGACCCCCGAGCAGGTGATCGACGTGATGAAGCGCTCCGGCCTGCGCGGCCGCGGCGGCGCAGGTTTCTCCACCGGCAAGAAGTGGGAGTTCGGCCGCGGCTATCAGGGGGATGAGAAGTTCGTGATCTGCAACGCCGACGAAGGCGACCCCGGCGCGTTCATGGATCGCTCCATCATGGAAGGGGATTCAAACAGCGTGATCGAGGGCATGGCGATCGCGGCCTACGCCATCGGCGCCCATAAGGGCTACGTGTACATTCGCGCCGAATATCCGCTGGCCGTCAGCCGCTTGGAGATCGCGCTGGATCAGGCGCGCGGCCTCGGCCTGTTGGGCCAGAACATCCTGGGGACGGAGTTCGACTTCGATATCCAGATCAAGCTGGGCGCGGGCGCCTTTGTTTGCGGCGAGGAGACCGCGCTGATTCACTCGATCCAGGGTGAACGCGGCGAGCCGCGCACTAAGCCGCCATTCCCGGCGCAAGCCGGTTTGTGGGATCAGCCCACCATCGTGAACAACGTGGAGACGCTGGCCAACGTGCCTGCGATCATGTCGAAGGGGGCCGAGTGGTACAGCAGCCTCGGCACGGCGACCTCCAAAGGCACCAAGGTGTTCGCGCTGGCCGGCCAGATCAACAATGTCGGTCTGGTGGAAGTGCCGATGGGCACGACCCTGCGCGAGATCATCTACAATATCGGGGGCGGCATCCGCAACGGCCTGGAATTCAAGGCCGCGCAGACAGGCGGTCCTTCCGGCGGCTGCATCCCCAAGCAGTATCTGGACACCCCCATCGACTACGAATCGCTCGCCAAGATCGGGTCAATCATGGGCTCCGGCGGTCTGATCGTGATGAGTGAAAAAGACTGCATGGTGAACATTGCCAAGTTCTACCTGGAATTCACCGTGGACGAATCGTGCGGCCGCTGCTTGCCCTGCCGCGTCGGCACCAAGCGCCTCCATGAGATCCTGACGGGTATCACGGAAGGCAAGGGGACGCCGGCCGACCTGGCGGAACTGCGCGAGCTCTCCAACGTCATCATCGACACCGCTCTCTGCGGCTTGGGCCAGACTGCGCCGAATCCAGTATTGAGCACGATGAAGTATTTCTGGGACGAGTACGAGGCGCACGTGCTGGAGAAACGCTGCCCGGCCGGCGTCTGCCAGAAGCTGCTGCGCTACGAGATCATCCCCGACAAGTGCATCGGCTGCACTGCGTGTGCGCGCGGCTGCCCGGTGAACTGCATTTCCGGCACCGTGAAACAAGTGCATTTCATCGACCAGAGCAAGTGCATCAAATGCGGCGCGTGCATGACCCGGTGCAAGTTCAAGGCGATCTTGCGGCATTAAGGAGGAGAGCGAACATGGTAAACCTTTTTATGGATAATAAGCCCGTCACCGTCCCCGACGGTGCGACCATCCTGGACGCCGCCCGAGAGATCAACATCCGGATCCCGACCCTCTGTTATCTGGACCTGGGCGAGCTGAAGATGGTCAACAGGACCGCCTCATGCCGAATCTGCAGCGTGGAAGTTGAAGGGCGGCGCAACCTGGCGCCGGCCTGTGCCACGCCCGTGGCCGAGGGCATGAAGGTAACAACCAATTCAAAACGGGTGCTGTTCGCACGACGGCGGCTGTTGGAGCTGCTGCTTTCCGACCACCCGTTCACCTGCCTCACCTGCGCCAAGTCAACCGACTGCGAGCTGCAAACCCTGGCCTGGGAGTTCGGCATCAACACGCAACGCTATCACGGCGAGCAGTCGAGCTTTCCCATCGATAAGACCAGCGGTGCACTGAAACGCGATCCCGACAAGTGCATCCGGTGCCGGCGCTGCGAGACGATGTGCAATGAGGTGCAGACGGTGCATGCGTTGACCGCGTTTGGCCGCGGCTTCAATGTGACCGTGGCGCCGGCGGAGATGCAGCCGCTGGTTAATTCGAACTGCACTTACTGCGGCCAGTGTGTGAGCGTCTGCCCCACCGCCGCGCTCACCGGCCACGGCTACATCCAGGAGACCTGGGCCGCCATCTTCGATCCCACGAAGACGGTGGTGGTGCAGGTCGCACCGGCCATCCGCGCGGCCATCGGTGAAGAGTTCGGAATTCCGGAGGGCACTGCGGTCACGGGCAAGCTGGTGGCCGGGCTGCGCCAGATGGGCTTCGATGCGGTGTTCGACACGACCTTCGGCGCCGACCTGACCATCATCGAAGAGGCGAATGAGATCATCCATCGGCTGACGACAAACGAGCGGCTGCCGATCCTGACCTCCTGCTGCCCGGGCTGGATCAACTTCGTGAAGTACCAGTTCCCGAACCTGAAATATATGCCGTCGACCTGCAAGTCGCCGCAGCAGATGACTGGCACGATCGCCAAGACCTACTATGCCGAGAAGATCGGCGTGAAGCCGCAGGATATGGTTGTGATATCGGTGATGCCATGCCTGGCCAAAAAGTACGAGGCCGGCCGGCCCGAGCATCAGACGAGCGGCGCCCGCGATGTGGACTATGTGATCACAACGCGCGAGCTCTCGAAGATGCTCAAGGAGGCCGGGATCGACCTGAGCCACATGCCGGACGAGGAGTTCGACAATCCGCTGGGCGAGTCCACGGGCGCGGGCGTCATCTTCGGCGTGACGGGCGGCGTGCTGGAGGCCGCGCTGCGCACGGTCTACGAGCGGGTCACCGGCAAGGAGCTGGCCAACGTCAACTTCGAGGCGGTGCGCGGGTGGAAGGACGTGCGCGAGGCGACGATCGACCTCGACGGGAAGCTGGTCAACGTTGCGGTCGCCTCGGGCCTGGGAAACGCACGCACCATCATGGAGAACATCGAAAAGGGCGTCTCGAAGTACGATGTGATCGAGATCATGGCCTGCCCCGGCGGCTGTGTCAACGGCGGCGGCCAGCCCTACAGCCATGAGCGGATAGAGACGATCCAGGCGCGCACCCAGGCGATCTACGAGATCGACGACCATGCCACCATCCGCAAGTCGCATGAAAACCCGTCGATCATCAGGCTCTACAAGGAATACCTGGGCGAGCCCGGCGGCCACAGGGCGCACGAGCTGCTGCACACCGAGTATTGGTACTAGCGATGACAGTTGCCGAGGACGCCCGGGCCAACTTCGACCAGGGCTTCAGTTGTTCACAAGCCGTCCTGGCCGCGTTCGCGCCCCAGTTCGGCCTCGATCGCGAGACCGCGCTGCGGCTGGCAGGCGCATTCGGGGGCGGCCTGTCGCGCGCGGGCGAGACGTGCGGCGCGGTCACCGGGGCGCTGATGGTGATCGGGCTGCGCTACGGCCAGGTGACCGTGGATGATCAACCGGCCAAGGAGCGCACCTATGAGGCCGGACAGCAGTTCATGGCGCGCTTTCGCGAACAGCACGGCGCGCTGAAATGCCGGGAACTGCTGGGCTATGACCTGGGCACGCCGGAAGGCCGCGCTGCGGTCAAAGAACAGCAGTTGTCCAAGACGATCTGTGCGCGGCTGGTGTATGATGCGGCCGCTGCGGCCGCTGCGTCGGCCGCAGCGGTTGCCGAGATCGTTTGACAGATTGCGGGCAGACGTGGTATTCTCTGCGGCACAGTTGAAAAGCTAAAAGCGTTGATGGAGAGAGTACGGGGCCAGGGCGCAGCCCAGAGAGCGGCCGGTTGATGCGAGAGCCGCCTGCGTCCCCTCGGAAAGACACTCCGGAGCTGCTGGGCCGAGCCTGAATCTTCGGCGCCAAACCAGGTTTCTTTGAGAAACCGGGTTTGGCATCAGAGCAGGGGTAGGTCCGGGCCGGCGCCCGCCGTTACCGGGCTGGGTCAGGGTAGACCGTTGAGGCCGCGCCGTGAGGTTGCGGCAAACCAAGGTGGCACCGCGAGCGCGCTCCTCGTCCTTGTGACGAGTGGGCGCGCTATTTTATTTTCTGGAGGGTGCCCCTATGGAACGGATTTACACATCCGAGGTCGCCGCCCATGCGGGCGAGCAAGTGAGGCTGGCCGGCTGGCTGCACACGCTGCGCCGGTTAGGCGGCATCAACTTCCTGGTGCTGCGCGATGTACGCGGCACGGTGCAGGTGGTGGTTGACACGGCCGAGGCGCTGGCCACGTTGGAAGGGCTGCTGCCTGAGACGGTGCTGGCAGTGGAGGGCCGGGTTGTTGCCGAGCCGCAGGCGCCGGGCGGTATAGAGATCCATGCCCCGAGCTTCGAGATCCTGTCACCGGTACGCGATGCCCTACCGTTTCCGCTCAACAAGCCAGAGGTCAAGGCGGGCCTGCCGGTTTTCCTGGATCACGCGGTCGTAGGGCTGCGCCATCCCAGCAAGCGCGCCCTGTTCCGGCTGTCGGCCGGGATCATGGCCGGTTTTCGCGCTACGCTGAATGATCTCGGCTTCACCGAGATTCAGACGCCCAAACTGGTCGCCGCGGCCACCGAGGGCGGCGCCAACGTCTTTGCTGTGGATTACTTCGGGCAGCGCGCGTACCTGGCGCAGAGCCCGCAGTTCTACAAACAGCTCATGGTGGGCGTGTTCGAGCGGGTGTACGAGGTGGGACCAGTCTTCCGGGCCGAGCCGCACGACACGATTCGCCACATCAACGAGTACGTCAGCCTGGATGTGGAGATGGGCTTCATCCGCGATCACCGCGACGTGATGGCCGTGCTGACCCGGGTCGTGCGCAGCATCCTGGCGCACCTGCAAACGAACTATGCGGCCGAGTTGGCGGCCCTGAACGCGGTCCTGCCGGCCGCGCCACCCGAATTTCCCGCCATCTATTTCCCCGATGCACAGGAGTTGATCCGGCAGCGCTGGGGCGAGGACTGCCGCGGGGAGCCGGACCTGGCGCCGCAGCATGAACGCTGGCTCGGTCAGTGGGCGCAGGAGACGCATGGCAGCGACTTTCTGTTCGTGATCGGCTACCCCATGGCCAAGCGGCCATTTTATACGCATCCCAACCCGGCCGACCCGCGCTTTTCCAACTCGTTCGATCTGCTCTTCCGCGGCACCGAGCTGGTGACGGGCGGCCAGCGGCTGCATCTGTACCAGGATTACCTGGACAGCGCGGCCAGCCGCGGCTACACCGACCTGACGCCATTCGAGGCTTACTTCGAGGCCTTCAAGCACGGGATGCCGCCCCACGGCGGTTTTGCGATCGGCCTGGAACGGTTTATCATGCAGTTGCTGGGCCTGGATAACATCCGCCTGGCGACGCTGTTCCCGCGGGATCTGAACCGGCTGACGCCGTGACGTGGTGCGTGGTGCGTGGTGCGTTTAGATGAAGATACCCATCCTCTATCAGGACGATGATCTCGTCGTGGTCGATAAGCCGATCGGCATTCCGACGCACGCGATCGATCCCCGCGATCCGCATCCCGGCGACGCACTGCGGATCGTGCAGCAGCAGACCGGGCTGGCTTACCTGGGGATGCACCAGCGGCTGGATGCGGACACATCGGGCGTGCTGCTGTTCGCGGCACGGCGCGAGGCAAACGCCGCGTTAGCGGCCGCGTTCGAAGGCCGCGCCGTCCGGAAAACCTACCTGGCGCTGGTCCGTGGCGCGCCGCGCCAGGCCGAGGGGATCATCGACGCGCCGATCCTGCGCGACCGGGACGGGCATTATCGCGTTACATCGACTGGCGACCGCCGCGGCCAACCGGCGCGCACGCGCTATCGGGTGATCGGTAAGGGATTATTGGAAGTCATTCCCGAAACCGGCCGCACGCATCAAATCCGCGTGCACCTGGCGCACCTCGGCTGCCCGGTGTTAGGTGACCCGCTGTATGGGCCAGCGGACGCGGGTGCGCCGCGGCTGTGCCTGCACGCCTGGCAGCTGACCCTGCCGCACCCGGGCACCGGCCAGCCCGTGACGTTCACCGCGGCATCGCCGTTCGATGGGCCGGCCTTTAACCCACAGGTTCTGGCCGCGGTGGGGCAACATGTGCGCGGCCTGGCGGCGCAAAACCCCGACGGACTGGCCGCGCTGCTCCGGCTGGCGGCTGTCCGCCGCTCGCCGTTGGCCGCTGATCCTGAAACCACTCTCTACCGGCTGGTCAATGCCGCTGCCGACGGCCTGCCGGGCCTCACGGTCGATCGCTACGGTGATGCGCTGGTGGCCAGTCTCTACGACGACGAGACCCTCCTGCCGCCTCGACCGTTCCCGTCGGAGTTGGCTGACGCGCTGCTGGCGACAACCGGTGCGCGCACGATCTACGCCAGATACCGCCCCCGGCAGGCCAGCCGCCTTTCAGAAGCACAGATGACGGCGCTGGCGCCCGCCCAGCCCGCGGCCGGGCCGGACCTCGGCTGCGAATGGGCCGCACACGAAGCGGGGCTGGCCTATTTGATCCGGCCCGGCGAGGGGCTCAGCGTCGGAATTTTCCCCGACATGCGCGAGAGCCGCAGCCGGGTGCGCGCGTGGGCCGCGGGGCGCCGGGTGCTCAACTGTTTTGCGTATACCTGCGGCTTCGGCGTGGCTGCGCTGGCCGGCGGAGCCACGCGCGTGCTCAACCTCGACCTGTCAAAGCCGGCCCTGGCGTGGGGCCAGGAGAACACCCGCGCCAACGGCTTCGAGCCGGACCCCCACGATTTTGTCTTCGGCGACGTCTTCGACTGGCTGGCGCGGCTGGCCAAACGCGGTGACCAGTTCGACCTGGTCATCCTGGACCCACCGGGCTTCTCACGCACCAAGAGCCGCACCTTCGCGGCCGCACGGGATTATGACGCGCTGGCGACGCTGGCGGCCCGGGTGATTGCGCCAGCCGGCCTGATGTTGGCGTGCTGTAACGTGGCCGAACTGCCCTGGCGCGCATTTCGTGACCGCGTGCTGGCCGGGCTGGCTGCAGCCGGCCGCACGGCCGAGATCGTTGGCATCCACCATGAACCCACCCTGGACTTCCCCAACGCCCAAGGTCAAGAGCCCTATCTGAAAATGGTCTGGCTACAATTTTAAGCGTTCGGTCCTGCGCAACGTGAAATACAAACAATAGGCAGAGGCTCTTGGCGAAACTACGTTCTTGGGGTAAAATCCGAACATGATCACACACATCGTAACCGATTCCAGTCATTATCTCGATCCTGCTCTCATCACGCTGTATAATCTGCATGTCCTTCCTTTGGGGCTCATCCTGGACGGGCAAGAATATCGCGAACGCCTGGACATCACCACAGAAACGCTGTTTGAGAAACTGGCCGACAAGGGCGCGAAGTGGCCGACGACCGCAGCGGTGACGCCGGGCGTGCTCCAAACAGCATTTGACCGCTTGACTTCAAACGGCGATGAAGTGGTAGGCATTTTCATGTCGCGCGGCACCAGCGTCACCGTGGAAAACGCGCAAACGGTGGCCGCCGCGCACCCCGCGCGCGAGCGCATCCACGTGGTCGATTCGCAGGGCGTCTCTGGGGCGTTGGCGCTGACACTGCTGACCGTCGGCCGGCTGGCGCAGTTCGGCGCGCCGGCGCAGGAGCTGGCCCGCATTGCCCAGCACATGGGTCAAGCGATGCGCGTCATGTTCACCGTGGACACGCTGGATTACCTGCATCGCGGCGGCCGTATGAAGGGCAGCCAGGCGCTGTTGGGCAGCCTGCTGGGCATCAAGCCGGTGTTGTGGCTGAACCAGGGCAGCATCGAGCTATGGAGCAAGGCGCGCGGCAAGAAGAAGGCGCTGGCTGTCATGCTGGACGAAACCGTCAAGGCGATGCCGGCCGATGAACCGGTGCACGCGCTGGTCTTCGATGCGGCCGCGCCGGAAGAAGCGGCCGAGTTGGGCCGCGCGCTGTCTGAGCGCCTGCACGTCGAAAAGCTTCACACGGCGCAGATCGGCCCCGTGGTCGCCGCGCACGTGGGGCCGGGGTGTGTGTCGATGGCTGTGTGTCCGGCCAGTGCAACGCGTGGATAGCGCTCCCTCCTATTTGGCCCTACATCGTTCGGGCGAGCTGGCAAGGCGGGCGCAAACAGCGGAGGCCATGCTCCAGAGCTGCACCCTCTGCCCGCGCGCATGCGGGGTCGATCGCACGAACGACGGCCTGGGCGCGTGCGGAATGGGCAGCCAGCCGGTCATCGCTTCATGGAACGTCCACCACTGGGAGGAGCCGCCGATCAGCGGAACGCGCGGGTCGGGCACGATCTTCTTCTCCGGCTGCACCGGCCAGTGCATCTTCTGTCAGAACTACCCCATCAGCCAGTATCGCCACGGCAACACGGTCAGTGTTGAGCGTTTTGCGGCGATGATGCTGGAGCTGCAGACGCGCGGCTGTCACAACATTAACTTCGTCACGCCCACCCATTTCGTGCCGCAAATCCTGGCCGCCGTTGACGTGGCCGCCGCCCAGGGCCTGCACCTGCCGTTGGTCTACAACACCAGCGGCTACGAGACGGTGGAGACGCTGCGCCTGCTGGAGAATGTGATCGATATCTGGCTGCCGGACGCCAAGTACACCGATGACGCGGTGGCGCAACGCCTTTCGGGATTCCCGCATTATGCCGAACACAATCGGGCTGCGCTGCGCGAGATCTTCCGCCAGGTCGGCGATGACTTGATCCTGGACGATGAAGGCATCGCGCGCCGCGGCATGATCGTGCGCCACCTGGTGCTGCCGGACGGCCTGGCTGATACACCGGGCGTGTTGCACTGGATCGCGACCGAGCTGTCGCCGGCCGTCCACATCAGCCTGATGGATCAGTACTTCCCGGCCTTCAAAGCGCTGGACCATCCCCTGCTCGGCCGCAAGATCACCCCCGAAGAGTACGAAGCTGCGCTGGACGCCTTCGACGCGGCCGGCCTGGATAACGGCTGGATGCAGGAACACGACGACTGCCTGGCCGATGAAGGCACATGAGATGGACGGAAAAACTCGGCAAGCGCGCAGCATTTTCGCGGTCAACCTGGGGCTGGCTGCCAACGCGTTGTTGGCCATCCTCAAAACGGCCATCGGCATCGTGGGTCACAGCCCTGCGCTGTTGGCCGATGGCATCAACTCCACCTCAGACGTCGCCTATTATATCGTGGTGCGAGTATTCATGCAGTTGGCCCGCAAGCCGGCCGACCGCGAACACCCCTACGGCCACAGCCAACTGGAAAGCATTGCCGCACTCATCGTGGGTGCGTTTGTCATCACCACGGCGGTCACGATCTTCTGGGACGCAATCAACAAGGTCTACGACCTGTGGACCGGCCAAGGCGACTTCGGCGGTGCGGCGCTCATCGCGCTGGCGGTCGCGCTCTTTACGGTCGCGCTAAAACTGGGACTGCTGAACGTCACTCAACGCATCGCCCGACAAACCGGCAACGCGGCTGTCTCAGCGTTAACCTACGACCACCGCAACGACGTCTTCGCCTCTTCAGCCGCAGCCTTGGGCATCTTCCTGGGACGCAGCGGATTGCCCTGGGTCGATCCGTTGGCCGGCGCGTTGGTGGCGCTGCTGATCCTCAGAACCGGCCTGCTGATCGTGCGCGAGGCAACGGCCGATCTGATGGACGACGTGCCCGGGCAGGAGCTGACCACGCAGGTCCAGACAGCTCTCATGGCTATCCCGGGCATTCAAAACGTCGAAGAGATCTACGCGCACCGCTTCGGTCCATACTTCGTGATAAACTTGACCATCGGAATCGATGGCTCGCTCTCGGTCGCGGCCGGAGACTCCATCGCATCGCAGGCCGAACGGGCTCTGTACGACAGCATCGGCCTGCTGCGCCGGGCGCATATCCACTATCACCCAGCCGGCAGCGCGCGGTTGCCCGAAGCGAGCTTGGCATCGCAGTCTCGCTATGATCCAGAAGTTTGAGTTTATGTCAGCCGGTGGTATACTATTACTCCATTGAACTCACCCTTATGTCACGCCAGGAGGTGCCGCCGTGCGTTTGTCCGTCCTCCAAGAAAATCTCGCTAAGGGCCTGTCCATCGTCGGGCGGGCTGTGTCTTCCCGAAGCACGCTCCCCGTCCTGAGCAATATCCTGCTCAGCAGCGATGAGGATCGTTTGAAGCTGGCCGCCACCAATCTGGAGGTGGGCGTCAGTTGTTGGCTGGGTGCGCAGGTAGAAGACGATGGCGCGATCACCCTGCCGGCGCGGTTGTTGACCGACTGGGTCAACTCGATGCAGCCGGACAAGATCGATATGGAGCTGAGCGTCCGCACGATGAGCGTCCACCTCAAGTGCGCCCGGTCAGAATCCAACATCAAAGGCATCGATGCCAGCGAGTTTCCCCTGATCCCCACTGCCGACGGCGAACAGGCGCTGGGGCTGCCGCCGGCCACCCTGCGCAAAATCATCGACCAGGTGGTTTTTGCTGCGGCCGATGCCAAGGACACCAGCCGGCCAGCTCTAACCGGGGTGCTGGCCAAGTTCGAGGGCGAACGCCTGACCCTGGCTGCCACCGATGGCTATCGTCTCTCGGTCCGGCGCACCGTGCTGCCTGCGCCTGCGCCGGTCGACGTCAACATCATCATTCCGGCGCGCTCTCTGGCCGAGGTGAGCCGCATCAGCGGGGAGGCGGATCCCGACAGACCGGTCGATTTGGCCGTGGCAACAGCCCGCAACCAGATTCTGTTCCGGCTTTACGGCAAGGGGGAGGGTGAAAAGGGCGCGTTCTTCCAGGTGGACCTGGTCTCGCAACTCATCGACGCCAAATTCCCTGACTTCACCGCCATCATGCCGAAGAACTATGTCACCCGCACCGTGTTGGACACCGGCGCGTTTCTGCGCGCGCTTAAAGTCGCATCCCTGTTTGCCCGCGACGCATCCGATCGCGTTGCGTTCGCCATCGCGCCCGGCAGTGACACGATGCCGGGCCAGTTGACCATCAAAGCCACCTCAGCAGAAGCGGGCGATAACGTCAGCGAGCTGGATGCGATGGTCGAAGGGACGCCGTTGGAGATCGCCTTCAACGTGCGCTACCTGATCGAGGCCATATCGGTGATCGATACGCCGCAAGTCGTCCTGGAGACCACGCGTTCCGATCGACCCGGGTTGTTCCGACCTGTCGGCGCGGGCCCCGAGGAATTCACGCACGTCATCATGCCGATGCAGCTCAATCGGTAAGCGATAGATTTGTGAATCGGCAGGTTGGCAGGCCGAGAGCTGCAATCTGCCAATCTGCCGAAGAGCAATCTACCGACTCCTACCATGCAACTTACCCACCTCTCTCTCACCAACTTTCGCAACTACGCCCGACTTGAGCTAAACCTGTCCGAACGCCTGACGGTGTTCCAGGGCTTCAACGCCCAGGGTAAGACCAACCTGCTGGAAGCGATCCATCTTTTGGCGACCGCGCGCAGCCCACGCGCGGTTGCCGAACGTGAGCTGATCAATTGGCTGGCGCTGGAGAGCACGCTGCCCTATGCGCGCCTGGTCGGCGAGATCGGCACAGGCCGGGAGGCGCAGCAGTTGGAATTGGTGTTGGAGCTGGCGCGCAACAAAATGACAGAGGCCAATGGGGCGGTGGTGCGCAAACAGGTGCGCATCAACGGCGCGCCCAAACGCGCATTGGATCTGATCGGCCGGCTGCGGGTGGTGCTCTTTCTGCCCGAGGACATCAGCCTAGTGGCCGGCTCGCCGGCCGAGCGCCGCCGCTACCTGGACATCGCGCTGTGCCAGATCGACCCGGCCTACTGCCGCGCGCTGGCCGAGTATAACAAAGGGCTGGCGCAGCGCAATGCTTTGCTTAAACGCCTGCGCGATGAAGGCGGGGATGTCGGCCAACTGGCCTTCTGGGATGGACAGTTGGCCGGGCACGGGGGCGCCTTGCTGCATCGCCGGGCGCTGGCAATCTGCGCGCTGGACCGCCTGGCGGCCGGGCGCCACCACGATCTGACGGAGGGCGGCGAACGACTGCGGCTGAGCTATCTGCCCTGTCCCAACCCGCTGCGTTTGCTGGCTGCCCGGCTGGAAGAGGCTGAGACGGCAGCGGCTTACGCGGACATGCCGCCGGAACAGATTGCCGAGCGGTTGGCCGCGCAGCTGCGCGCTTCCCATGGCCGCGATGTGGCCAGCGGCACATCGCTGCTTGGCCCGCATCGAGATGACATGGCGTTCGGCGTGGAGGGCCGCGACCTGCGCGCCTTCGGCTCGCGCGGGCAGCAGCGCACGGCCGCCCTGGCGCTCAAGTTGGCCGAGGTGCAGATGATGCGCGATGTGACCGGTGACAGCCCGCTGCTGCTGCTGGACGATGTGATGTCCGAGCTCGACACCGTCCGCCGGCACACGATGCTGGACGCCCTGGCCGATGTCAGCCAGGCGCTGGTCACCACCACCGACTGGACCAATTTCACGCCTGAGCTGCTGGCCCAGGCGCAACGCTTGCAGGTGACTGCGGGGCAGATCGTGTCCTGTTGAAAACAACGATCATCCTATGAAGGCCTGGTACGCACTCTACACCAAACCCAATGCCGAGGCGCAGGTCGCCAGAGCGCTGATGGCGCGCGGGTTCGAGGCTTTCCTGCCCTTGCTGCCCGCGCGCAAAGATGGACGCCTGGCGCCCTTGTTTCCAACCTATCTGTTCGTAAACTGCGACCTGGCAGATATCGATATGGACCTGCTGCAATGGATCCCCGGCCTCCGGCGGATCCTCACGTTGAGCGGGAAGCCCGCGGTGGTGCCCGATGCGGCGATCCAGATCATCGAAACCGGCCTGCGCGAGATTGAGGCCGCGGGCGGCCTGCTCCAGCATCGATTCAAGCCCGGCGACACCGTGGTGATCGAGGAGGGGCCGCTGGCGGGCTTGCGCGGCATCTTCCAAGGCCCCCTGGGGCCTGCCGAACGGGTGCGCATCCTGATCCGGTTCCTGGGCGAGACCAACAAGGCGGAGGTACCGGTTGAGGCGCTGCGCAGGGTTGATAATGCGTCTACGACGGCGTCTACGACGGCGTCGTCGGCAGCACCATCGGCAGCACCATCGCAGGGGCACCGTCGCGGCACGCGCGGGGGCGGCCGGCGGATCCATTACCCTGACTGAGCTCGCAACAGGAGGACCGCCGCTCGATGCCGCAATGGCGCCGCACGCTTTACACCGTCTGGATCACCCAATTCATCGCCGTGATGGGGTTTTCCTTTGTCATGCCCTTCATGCCATACTACATCCAGGAATTGGGGATCACCGACGTCAAGCAGGTCAGCATGTGGTCGGGCCTCATTACGTCGGCCCAGGCCGTGAGCATGGCGCTGATGGCTCCCGTCTGGGGTGCGTTGGCCGACCGCTACGGACGCAAACTGATGGTGTTGCGAGCGACCTTTGCCGGAGCCGTCGTGCTGAGCCTGATGGGCTTCGCGACCAACGTGCAGCAATTGCTGGTATTGCGTTTCATCCAGGGTATCTTCACCGGCACTGTGGCAGCGACCACGACATTGGTCGCCAGCACGGCTCCCAGGGAGCGGTCCGGGATGGCACTAGGGTCGCTCCAGACCGCGGTTTTCCTGGGTGTCGCCCTCGGCCCACTTCTGGGCGGCATAGCCGGTGATGCGTTGGGTTATCGGCCGAGCTTCTGGGTCACAGGTGCGTTGCTGTTCCTTTCCGGCGTGCTGGTCCTGATATTCGTGCATGAAGATTTCCGGCCGGCAGTCGACGCGGCACAAAGAGGACGTGTCAGCGGCCGATTCTTCGGCTACGCACCGGCGGTCAAGCTGGTGTTGGCGTCGGGGCCTTTGTTGGCCGTGTTTGCCAGCCGCATCCTGTTACGGGTGGGCACCCGCGCATTGGACCCCATTTTGCCGCTCTTTGTGCAGACCCTGCTGCCTGCGGGGGGCCAGGTGGGCGTCACGACCGGCGTCATTTCAGCGGTGTCAGGGCTAGGATCGGCTATCGGCTCACCGGTCATCGGGGGCTGGAGCGATCGGCTGGGCCAACGCCGCCTGCTGATCGCCTGCGCGGCCGTGGCCGGCGCCAGCTACGTTCCGCAGGCATTCGTACACGATGCGCGCTGGTTGATCTTTTGGCAACTGTGCAGCGGGTTTGCGGTGGGCGGCACGTTGGCGACCGTCACCGCCCTGTTGACGCACGTGGCGCCGAAGGGGCACGAGGGAATGGTCTTCGGCCTGGACACCAGCGCGGTCTCGGGCGCCAACGCCATCGGACCGCTGCTCGGTGCGGTCGTGGCCACCTCATGGGGCCTGCGCGCACCGTTTCTGCTGGCCGCACTGATGTTTGGCGTCGGGCTGTTGGGTGTTGTCTTCTGGGTGCATGATAGGAAACCGCACAGTGATCACCAAGGATAGGAGGGCAAGATGACGCTGAAATTCAAAATCGACGGGACGACCTTGCCGGTCGTGACGATCCAGCTCGAACCGGGCGTGAAGATCTACTCCGAGTCGGGCGGCATGAGCTGGATGAGCGGCAACGTGGAGATGGACACCAACACCGGCGGCGGCGTGGGGCGCATGTTTCGCCGCGCGCTGGCCGGTGAGTCGCTGTTCATCACTGATTACTATGTCAATTCCGGCACCGGGATCGTTGCCTTCGCCTCGGAATTCCCCGGCAAGGTGCTCCCGCTCCATCTGGCCGAAGGCGAACAGCTCATCCTGCAGAAGGACGCGTTCATGTGCGCCGAGAAATCGGTAGATATCGACATGCACTTCCGCAAACGGTTGGGCGCGGGCTTTTTCGGCGGTGAAGGGTTCATCCTGCAAAAACTCACCGGGCCGGGCGACGCATTTGCTGAGTTCGACGGCGAGATCGTGACCTACGATTTGCAGCCGGGCCAGGTGCTGAAGGTGGATACGGGGCACGTCGCCATGTTCCAACCGACGGTGGACTTCGACATTACGATGCTGAGCGGGTTCAAGAACATTCTGTTGGGAGGCGAGGGGCTGTTCCTGTCTACGCTGCGCGGGCCGGGCAAGGTGTGGCTGCAGACGATGCCCATGCTGAAGCTGGCGCAGAAGGTGCTGCAATACATGCCGGCCACGAGCGGCGGCGGCGGCGGGTCCAGCGGCGGGCTGAACATCAACTTGGGGCAGTTGCTGGGAGGGAATCAATAATATGGAACCCGTCGGCCTGTGCGGGGGTGGGTTGGTGGCGTGCCTGCTCTTCCTGGTGGCAGTCGTGGGATCGGCGGCGCTGGCCGGGGGCATCGCGCTGGCATTGGCCAAGCTCGGCGTGACGGTGGACCGCCGATTGAAGCCCAAAACCCGCCAGTCCGCGCAGGATGCACCGGACCGCAACGAGCCGCCTGATGTGACTGCCTGAATTTGCAGCCGCAACGGGAACTTGCTATAATCTACTCTCACATCGTGAACTGATGATTGGGGCGGCGAGCAGTGAAAGATCTCCTCAAAGCGGGCCCGTTACTCCAACTGGGATGGGTTTTGGCTTTCTCCACGTTGGTTCCCTTGGGCCTGGGCGTTCTGGTTGACCGCCACTTTCATACTGCACCGCTCTTCATTCTGGTCGGCGCCCTGGTCGGCATCATTGCCGGCACCTTTGGCACTGTTCGCACGGCCACGCGCGCGATCGACGCGCTGGGCAAGACCGGCCAAAATGCCGAGGATTCGGGCGTCTCTCACCTGGGGCGTGGAAAGGAGGATGGAGCATAGTGCTCAAAAAGCTATTCACCGTCCGTAATCTGGCGATCATCCTGGTGATCGTCGCCATGTTTGTGGTCTCGGGCTGGTTGGGATTGAAAGTTACGCGCCCGGTGATCTCACTCGCGGCTGAGCCGATCTTCGCAATCGGCGGCTTCAAGATCACCAACGCCCTCCTCACGGCCTGGCTGGTGATGTTGCTCCTCATCTGGCTGGCCTGGAGCGCCACTCGCCGCATGCCCAAGGACCTGGACAAAGCCAACACCAGCGAGTTGATTCCCAGCGGCGTGCAGAACTTCATGGAGATGATCGTTGAGGCGCTGTACGATTTGATCAAGGAAATCGCAGGGAAATGGACGCCTAAGGTCTTCCCTGTCGCCGCGACGATCTTTCTGTTCGTGCTGGCAGCCAACTGGGGCGGGATCCTGCCCGGCTTTGGCTCGATCGGCCTGCTGGAAGAGCCGCATGAGGCCGGTATGACCGGCTATGAGGCTCACGGCGCGATTCTCACCGGCATCCCAGCCGCCACCGAAGCGGCCGCCGAGCACGCAGCCGGTTACATTGTGGTCCCCTTCCTGCGCGCGCCATCCTCCGATCTGAACTTCACCCTGGCGCTGGCGATTGTCGCCGTAGTGCTGACGCAGGTCTTCGGCGTCCAATCGTTGGGACGCGGCTACTTCAAGAAGTTTTTCGATCTCAGCGGGTTCAAAGAAGGCGCGCTGATGGGCATCATCGGCCTCTTTGTAAGCGTGTTGGAGATAATCAGCGAGCTGTCCCGCCTCCTCTCTTTCTCCTTCCGTCTTTTCGGCAATGTCTTTGCCGGCGAAGTGCTGTTGCTGGTAATGGCTTTCTTGATTCCGTATTTTGCATCTCTGCCGTTCTATGGGTTGGAGCTTTTTGTGGGCTTCATCCAGGCCGCCGTCTTCATGATGCTGGCCGTGGTCTTCATGAGCATGGCGACCCAAGGACACGGCAGCGAAGAACATCATTGATCACATCTTAAGGAGAGACACATGGACGTAGAAGGACTCAAGGCTATCGGCGCCGCATTGGCGATTGGCCTCGGTGCTATCGGTCCGGGTATCGGTGTGGGCCTCGTGGGCGCGAAGGCCATGGAAGCCATGGGGCGCAACCCCGAAGCGGCCGGCATGGTCCGCACGAACATGATCCTGGGCATGGCGTTCGCCGAAGCGATCGCGATCTACGCCCTGGTCGTTGCGCTGATCATCAAGTTCGTCTAGACGAACTTACCAAAGGAGGCACCTCTTTGGAAAAGCTCGGCATCAATCTCGGATTACTTGTTTCGCAGCTCGTCAACTTCACACTCTTGACGGCGCTGCTGTATCTGTTGCTGTACAAGCCGATCCTAAGAATGCTGAATCAGCGCAAGGAACGTATCGCGCGCAGCATGGCAGACGTAGACGCGGCGCGCGAGGCTGCGGCCAAGGCACAGCAAGACTACGACCGCAAGCTCACGGAAGCGCAGCGCGCGGCGCAGGAGATCATCGCCCAGGCAGCCCAGACCGGCGAGAAGGTTGGCGCCGAGATCAAAGCTGAGGCGCAGCGTGAAGCTGACGAGATCCGTCAGAAGGCCCGCGAGGAAGCTGCGCAGGAAAAGGCGCATGTCCTGGCCGATGTGCAGAACCAGATCGCCGACCTGTCCATGGCGGCCACACAGCGCGTGCTGGGTCAGGTCGTAGACCCGAACATCCAGCGCAAACTGGTGGACCAGTTCCTGGCCGAATTGGGCAAGTGACGCATGAACACGGGTGAACGCGCACAAAGTTATGCGAGCGCCTTTTTCGAGGCGGCGTTCGAACGTTGGCTGAGCACCCTGGAGGGCGTCGAGCGGACGCTGGCCGGAAACCGTTCGCTGGTCGATCGTCTGCAGGCCATGGGCGCAGATTTTGCGAAGCGTCAGGCAGCGTTGGACGCCATCCTGCCCGCCGACACCGATCCGCCGGTGCGCAACCTGCTGTACACGCTGATGCAAGGCGGCGACCTGGGCCTGCTGGCTGACATCACGGCCGCGCTCCGCCTGCGTCGCGCCGAAGCCGCGCCCATTGCGGCCGAGGTCGTGACGGCGACCGCGCTGGATGGCGATCAACGCCAGGCGCTGGAAGACAAGCTGTCAGCGCAGTACGGCACAGGACTGGCTTTCACCTACCGCGTCGACCCCAGCATCCTGGGGGGGATCATCGTGCGCGTGGGTGACAAACTGATCGATAGCAGTGTGGCAAGCAAGTTGGCAGCCATGAAGCATACGTTGGGTGTAAACTAAAAGGGGTCATCAATGGCTGTACGAACCGAAGATCTAGTCGCGCAGCTCAAGCAGCAGATCCTCAGCTTTGAGGCGCCCACGCAGGCAGTAGAGGTGGGCTCGGTGCAAGAGGTGGGTGACGGCATCGCCCGCATCAGCGGTCTGGCCAATGCGGCCGCGTCCGAGTTGGTGGAGTTTGCCAACGGCACCCTAGGCATCGTTCTCAACCTGGAGACCGATAACGTGGGTGTCATCATCATGGGCGAAAGCACGGGCATCTCCGAAGGCCAGCTCGTGCGCAGCACCGGGCGCATCGTGTCGGTCCCGGTGGGCGCCGGGATGATCGGCCGCGTCGTGAACGCAGTTGGCCAGCCGGTCGACGGCAAAGGGCCCATCGAGTCGGACAAGTTCCGGCCGGTTGAGCGCATCGCGCCCAACGTGGTGACCCGCAAAAGCGTGACTGCCCCGGTGCAGACCGGCATCAAGGCCATCGACTCAATGATCCCCATCGGCCGCGGCCAGCGCGAGCTGATCATCGGCGACCGACAGACCGGCAAGACGGCCCTGGCAATCGACACCATCATCAATCAAAAAGGCCAGGATCTGACCTGCATCTACGTAGCCATCGGCCAACGCCAGAGCCAGGTCGCCCAGGTGGTCGCGATCCTGGAGAAATACGGTGCGATGGCTTACACCGTCGTGGTGGCTGCAACCGCGTCTGAACCTGCCGCGCTGCAGTACATTGCCCCGTATGCGGGCTGCGCCATCGGCGAGGAATTCATGGAGCAGGGCAAGGACGCGTTGATCATTTACGACGACCTGTCCAAGCATGCCCAGGCCTATCGCCAGGTCTCGCTGCTGCTGCGCCGGCCTCCGGGCCGCGAGGCGTACCCCGGCGATGTCTTCTATCTGCACAGCCGCCTGTTGGAACGCGCAGCGCGCCTGGCGCCGGAGTACGGCGGCGGCTCGCTGACCGCGCTGCCCATCATCGAAACGCAGGCGGGCGACATCTCGGCGTACATCCCCACCAACGTTATTTCCATCACCGACGGCCAGATCTTCCTGGAGAGCGACCTGTTCTATGCCGGCATCCGCCCGGCCGTGAACCCCGGCCTCTCGGTGAGCCGCGTCGGCGGCGCCGCGCAAACCAAGGCGATGAAGCAGGTGGCCGGCAAGATGAAGCTGGAGCTGGCCCAGTTCCGCGAACTGGCCGCATTCGCCCAGTTCGGCTCGGACCTCGATCCGGCGACCCAGCGCCAGCTCGATCGCGGCCAACGGATCACCGAGATCCTCAAACAGCCGCAGTACAAGCCGTGGCCATTGGAGCGGCAGGTGATGGTCTTCTTCGCGGTTACCAACAGCTACCTGGACAAAGTTGCGCTGGATAAGGTTGAGGCCTGGCAGGATGGCTTCGTGCAGTACATGGATGGGACCCATCCCAACATTGGCCGGGCCATTGCCACCAACAAACGCCTGGATGAAGAGACCGTCGAGGGGTTGAAGCTGGCCATCCAGGACTTCAACACGATGTTCCTGGAAAAGTAGAGTGTCATAAGGAACGGGTATGCCGAGCACACGCGAAATCCGTCGCCGCATCCGCAGCGTCAAGAACATCGCCAAAGTCACCAAGGCGATGGAGACGGTGGCCGCGGCCAAGATGCGCAAGGCACAGCAGCAGGTGCTGGCGACGCGGCCCTATGCCTCCAGGGCCTGGGACGTGTTGAAATATCTGGCGCGCTTGCGGCGCTCCAACGCAGCCGAGCAGCCGTTGCTCCAGCAGCGGCCCATCAAGAAGGTCTGCCTCTTGCTGATCACGGGCGACCGCGGCCTGGCCGGCGCGTATAACGGCAATGTCATCCACAAGGCCATCGAACAGATCCGGGAGTGGGAAGCGCAGGGGCTGGAGGTCAGCCTGGTGACCATCGGCCGCAAGGGCCGCGACTGGACGCTGCGCCACGGGCCGCCGCTGCACGCCGAGTTCACCGGCCTGAGCGACCGGCCCACCAGCAAGGATATCACGCCGGTGGCCAGCGTGCTCATCGAGGATTTCATCTCCGGCGACTACGACGCAGTGGATATGATCTTTACCGAGTTCAAGAGCACGCTGCGCTTGGAACCGACACTGTGGCACCTGCTGCCCATTGTGCCGGCCGAGCCTGAGACGCCGATGGCCGCCGATTACATCTTCGAGCCGGATCCACAAACGATCCTGGGCGAAGTGCTGCAGGGCTTGACCGAGATCCAGATCTTGCAGGCCGTCTATGAGGCCATTGCCAGCGAGCAGTCCGCCCGTATGGTCGCCATGCGCAACGCCACCGATGCGGCCAATGACCTGATCGGGGATTTGACCCTCGTGTACAACAAGGCCCGCCAGGAAGCGATCACGAAGGAATTGCTGGACATCGTGGGCGGCACGGGCGCACTGGCGCAGGCGTGATTCGTACTGCGTATTGCGTATTGCGTATTGCGTATTTTTGGTCGCCGGGCAAACGGAACACGCACCACGCACCACGAAATACGCAGTACGCAGCAGGCAGTACAGTGTAACAGTTACTGAGTAAGCGGAGAAAACAACCATGTCAAAGAGCGGCGCAATCGGTAAAGTAGTCCAGATCATCGGTCCCGTGGTGGACGCGGCTTTCGCGCCGGAAGATCTGCCGGACATCTACGACTCGCTCGAGATCCGGCTAGATGATGGCGGTCGCCTGGTCTGCGAGGTGCAGAGCCAGCGCGGCGACGGCTGGGTCCGCGCCGTGGCCATGTCCAGCACCGACGGCCTGCGCCGCGGCATGGACATCGTCGGGACCGGCGCGCCGATCAAGGTTCCGGTGGGACCGGGCACCCTGGGCCGCATCTTCAACGTGCTGGGCGACACCCTGGACTCCGACACGCCCGTCGAGGCGGCCGACCACTATTCGATCCATCGCCTGGCTCCCCTGTTGGTCGACCAGTCCACCCAGGCCGAGGTGTTCGAGACCGGCATCAAGGTCGTCGACCTGATCGCGCCGTTTACTAAGGGCGGCAAGACGGCCATCTTCGGCGGCGCCGGCGTCGGCAAGACGGTCGTCATCCAGGAGCTGATCCACAACATCGCCAAATTCCACGCCGGCTATTCGGTCTTCGCGGGCGTGGGCGAGCGCAGCCGCGAGGGCAATGACCTCTGGCACGAGATGATCGACTCAGGCGTCATCAACAGCACGGCCATGGTCTTCGGCCAGATGAACGAACCGCCCGGTGCACGGTTGCGCGTCGGCCTGACCGCGGTCACGCTGGCGGAATATTTCCGCGACCAGGGCCGCGACGTGCTGCTCTTCATCGATAACATCTTCCGCTTCGTGCAGGCCGGCTCCGAGGTGTCATCGCTGCTGGGCCGCCTGCCCAGCGCCGTGGGCTACCAACCCACCCTGGGCACCGACATGGGCGAGCTGCAGGAGCGCATCTGCTCCACCAAGACCGGCTCCATCACCTCGATGCAGGCCGTTTACGTGCCTGCTGACGACTACACCGACCCGGCCCCGGCCACGACCTTTGCGCACCTGGACGCCAGCATCAGCCTGGAGCGCTCATTGGCCGAGCAGGCGCTCTTCCCCGCGGTCGATCCGTTGGCCTCCACCAGCCGCATCCTGGACCCCCTGGTGGTCGGCGAGGAGCATTATCGCGTGGCGCGCGCGGTGCAGCGCACCCTCCAGCGCTACCGGGACCTGCAAGACATCATTGCCATCCTGGGCGTGGAGGAGTTGAGCGAGGAGGACCGGATCACCGTCGCCCGCGCCCGCAAGATCCAGCGCTTCCTCACCCAACCGATGTTCGTAGCCGAGACGTTCACCGGCACTGCCGGCGTTTACGTCAAGCTGATGGACACCATCGCTGGGTTCCAGGAGATCCTGGACGGCAAGTACGACGACCTGCCCGAGCAGGCGTTCTACATGGTCGGCACGATCCAGGACGCCGTGATCAAGGGCAAACAACTGAGAGGCTAATCGTGGCGAACAGCACAGCCGTCATCCGCCTGGACTTCGTCTCCCAGGATCACATGGTCTTTTCCGGCGACGTGATCGAGATCCTGGCGCCCGGCAGCGAAGGGCAACTGGGCATCCTGCCCAAACATGCGCCGCTGATGACCATCCTGGCGCCCGGCGAGGTGCTGGTGAAGCGGGAAGGCGAGCCAGATCTGAGCTTTGCGGTCAGCGGCGGATGGATGGAGGTCCGGCCCGATCACGTCAACATCCTGGCCCGCACGGTCGAGAGCGCTGACGAGATCGACCTGCAGCGCGCCGAAGCCGCCCGCGCCCGCGCCGAAAAGCTGCTGGCCGAGGCACCCTCGCGCGAGGAACGCGCCGGCATCGAGATGGCCCTGAAGCGCTCGCAGATTCGTTTGCGGGTGGGCGGGCACAAGAGCGGCTGGCATCCATCGGCGCCGAGCAGGGATCTTAGCAGCGACCAGAAGTAGTCTGCATCCTGAGACAATAATTCAGAAACCCGGTTTCCGCGGAAACCGGGTTTCTTGCATTCAAAAGATGAAAGATGCGAACAGCGTTAGTGCTCTTAGTGACCCTCTTCCTGTGCTGCCTGGCGCCGGCATCCGTCCACGCGGAGGCGCCCGACCCGCGCTTCGGCATCGTGGAGGCGTTCGTCAACGGCGCGGCGGCCACCGAGGCGGGCGCGGGTTATACGCGGATCATCCTGCGGTGGGATGTGATCCAGCCGGCCGGCCGCGACGATTGGAAGCCGGCCAACGTGCCCGATCCGTTGATCGACGCGGAGCTGGCTGCGGGGCGGCAGGTGGTTGCGGTGCTGATCGGCACGCCGGCCTGGGCCGCGCGCAATCCGGCGGACGGTGCGCGCAGCGTGCCGGACATGGACGCGTGGGCCGCGTTCGCCCGGCGCATGGCGCAGCAGTACCGCGGCCGCGTCGGCCACTGGGTCATCTGGAACGAGCCGGACGTGTGGGAGGCGGGCCATCCGGGGCAGACGTGGGCCGGCACGGTCGAGGAGTACGCGCAACTGCTGAAGACCGCGTACCTGGCGATCAAGGAGGTCGACCCGACCCAGCAGGTGCATATCGCGGGACTTACCTACTTCTGGGATTGGGCTCATGGCCGGACGCGCTATCTGGACCGCCTGCTGGATGTGCTGGCGGCCGATCCCGACGCGGCGGCCCACGGCTTCTACTTCGATGCTGCGATCTACCACCTCTACTTCAACCCCAGCCAGACCCCGCAGGTGCTGGCGGAGGCGCGGGCGTCGCTGGCGCGGCACGGGATGGCCGGCAAGGCGCTGTGGATCAACGAGACCAACGCGCCGCCGTCCGACGATCGGCAGGAGCTGCCATGGTCGACCCCGCGCTTCGCCATCACGCAGGCCGAGCAGGCCGCGTTCGTGATCCAGGAGTTCAGCCTGGCGTTCGCGGCCGGGGCCAGCCGGGTGGCGTTCTACAAGCTGCGCAACACCGCCGATCATCCCGAATCGATCGAGCCGTACGGGCTGCTGCGCGGGGATGACTCGCCGCGGCCGGCCTATGCGGCGTACAAGACGGCCACGACCTACCTGCGCGACTTCGAGACCGTGCGCCGAGAGCAGAGCGACGGCGTCGAGGCGATCACCTTCGAGCGCGGCGGCCGGACGACCACGGTGCTGTGGACGACGAGCCGGCAGTCGCGACGCGTGGCGGTTCGTGCGGTAGCTGCCGAGGGGTCCTTGGTCGATGTGCTGGGAGCAACCCAAACGGTGCGCGCTACGGGCGGCGCATACGTGATCGATCTGCCGCCGGCAACGTGCAGCAACTCCCCCTGCATCATCGGCGGTGCGCCGCGACTGCTGGTGGAAGCCGGGGCAGCGGCCGGCCGCACGGCACTGCTCTCCCTGCCGGCCCCGGGGCCCACGCCGAATGCCGCGCCTGCCGCGGCCACGCTGCCTGTTCCCGATGAGGTGTTCGAGGTTGGTCGCGGGGGACGGCTGGGCAGGCGCTGAGACTGCGCCCGGATCCTTCGCTGGGGTTCTGCCGCAACCGGTCTTGAGTGGTCAACCCGCTGCCCAGAACCTGGCGTCGTCAGCGGACTCGAGCCTTCAGGCGGTCTGACGCTCAAACAGAGTGACCGGCTAAAGCCTCGAGTCCGGTCTCTCGCCATGTTTGTGCCCGCGCGCATCCTACCGCGGCGGGATGGATAACTCGTGAGGACGTTTTCGACACAACGGAACTTCCAGCACTGTCCAACGTCTTAGTGAGTGTGTAATATGCGTGCAGGACTTGCATCACGCTGCGCGCTGGTCATGGGGAGGGGCTCATGGAAACGCAAGGGACTCATTCTTATTTCGGCGCCCGATCGGGCAAAACACTGATCATCGTGCTGGTGGTTGTTGTGCTGGCCGGCATCGGACTGGCCGCGGCCAGTTGCAGCGTCTTCCCGCGGCTACTGCCGGTCCAGGCTGACAAGGGCACGCCCACCGCGACCCCGCCGGCGACCGCCAGCGCACCCGTCATCGAGATCGCGCCGGTCCAGGGCGGGCCCGGTTCGCGCATCACCGTGACCGGCCGCGGCTGGCAAGCGGGCGACACGGTCTTTATCCGGCTGGAAAACCCGGCCACCGGGACGACTTCGGGGCGAGACCAGGCCTCGGCGATCGTCACCGATACAGGCGAATTCTCGATAAAATTCACGTATCCCAACGACCCGCTCTGGACCGGGATGCCGCGCGTGTCGATCGTTGCGGCGGACTTTGCGCGCGGGCTGCGCGTCTCGGCTCCGTTTACACTGACCGGAGCGGCGCTGCCCACCCTGACTGCCACCGGCCTGCCGAGCGCGGCGCCGACGGCGACTGCTACGAGCGCTGCGGCCACGGCCACCCGCGTGCCGCCGACGGCCACCCGGCCCGCCCCGACATCGACGCGGCCGCTGCCGACGGCCACCCGCACGCCCACGGCCACCCGCGTGCCGCCCACTGCAACGCCTTTGCCGACCGCAACGCCGGCGCCCATCACCCACTGGCGCGGCGAGTATTACGCTAACCTTAGCCTGGCCGGCCAGCCGGCGGCGGTGCGCGACGACTGGAGCGTCGACTTCAGTTGGGGCGCCGGCGCGCCGGCTCCGGGCGTCCCGGCCGATGGTTTTTCGGCACGCTGGACGCGCACGCTGAACTTCGAGCCGGGGACCTACCGCTTTTACGTGTTGGTAGATGATGCCGCGCGTCTATGGGCGGATGGCCAGTTGTTGATCGATGAATGGCAAGACGGCAGCGCACGCGAGCTCACGACCGAGGTCGCCCTGGCCGGCGGCCCGCACGCGCTGCGCCTGGAATACTACGAACGAGTTGGCCAGGCACGCGTGCAGCTCCGCTGGGAACGGCTGACCGTCGTCAACTATCCCGACTGGAAGGGTGAGTATTGGACCAACGCAGCGCTGGCGGGCGCGCCTGTCCTGACCCGCAACGATCCGACGCTGCGCTTCCAATGGGGTAACGCTGCGCCCGCGGCCGGCCTGCCCGCAGATGGTTTCTCGGCGCGCTGGACGCGGCAGGTGACCTTTGCACCGGCAGTCTATCGTCTGTTCGCCCGGGCCGACGACGGGGTGCGCGTCTATGTGGATGGCCGGCTGACGTTGGATGAGTGGCACGATGGCAGCCGCATGGAGCCCTATACCGTCGACGTTGAGCTAAGCGGGGTGCGCACGGTGATCGTAGAATACTACGAGCGCACCGGCGGCGCGTTCGTCAGCTTCTGGTGGCAGGAGATGCTCCCCTTGCCGGCAGTCACAGCGACCAGCACGGCGACGGCTTCGCCGACCGCCACGCCGACGGCCAGCCGCACGCCCACCCGGACCGCATCGCCGACCGCTACGAGCACAGGCGCGCCGACGGCTACCGCGACGGCCACCGCAACGGCTACCGCGACGGCCACCGCAACGGCTACTGCAACGGCCACTGCTACCGCGACCTCTTCACCGACGCCTGCGCCAACAGCCACCGCCACGCCGACGGCGACGGCGACGGCGACGCCGACGCAAACACCGACCGCGACGCCCACCGAAGAGCCGACCGCCACGCCGACGGCGACGGCGACAGCGACGCCGACGCAAACGCCGACCGCGACGCCCACCGAAGAGCCGACCGCGACGCCGACGGCTACGGCAACAGAGGCGCCGACCGCGACAGAGACGCCTTCACGAACGCCGACACCGACGCCGGCGCCAACCGAGACGCCAACGCCGACCGAAACACCGGCAGCCACTGAGACCAGCACGCCCGCGACGACGCCGGCTGTGACGCCAACCGTGACTCCTACACCCACGCGAACCGCGGGCATCTGGCTCAACGAGCTGCTGCCGGCGCCGGCTAAGGTGGACTGGGATGGCGACAAAAAGCTCACTGCACGCGATGAATGGGTCGAAATCAAAAACAGCACCGGTCGGGCAATCGACCTCAGCGGCTGGACGCTGGAAGCCAGCGGGGGCGGGGCCAAACGCGTCTTCCGGCTGCCGCGACGGACAACTGTGCCGGCCGGAGGATTCCTGGTGCTCTACGATCGGCAGACCAAGCTGGGGATGGAAGATACGGGCGGAGCGGTGAGCCTGTACAACGCGGCGGGCAAGCTGATGGACACAGTGCGCTACGGCGCCCTACAGCCGGACAGCAGCTATAGCTTGGGCCGGGATTGGGTTTGGCGGACCGACTGGCCGCCCAGCCCCGGCAGGGCCAATCTGCCGCCTCCGACGCCGACGCCGGCCGCGAGCGACACCGAGACGCCGACCGCGGCGCCGTGAGGGCCTTGAGAAAGCGATTCTAAACAAATTCTAAAACAAACCAGGTTTCTGCGAGAAACCTGGTTTGTTTTAGAACCCAGCGGCAGACAGGTGTCCGGGCCCTACAGCCGCAACTGGGTTGCCGGGTCGCCGAAAAGGATTTGGGTGTCGATCAAGTCGGCGGCGCCGCCGCTCGCAAAAATCCTCAATTTGGCTGCATCGACTGCCAGGCCGACCCGAGCGATGCGTGCGTCGAAGAGCGCCTGGGCGAGTCCCTGATTGAGGACCACCAGGGCAGAGCCGATGTGCTCTCCGCTGGGCGAGAAATCGACGATCGCGCCGCGGCCGGGGGTCAGCAGCAGGCGTTCACCCAGCGTCTGCTCGCTGTTGCCATACTGTGCGCTGCTCTGGATATTGATGAAGTAGCCGGACCAGCACGCATAGTGCACGGTGAAAGGCAAGGCGCCATTGGCGGCCAGCGCTGGCGGATCGAGTATGTCAAACATGCTTACCGAGCCCCAGCGCTGGCGAGAGGCATGGCCGAACCACTGCAGGTAGAGTGCGCCTGCGTTGAACGCGGCCCGGGTGGCTGCTCGCATCTCCGCGGCCGTATCGGTGGCCGCATCGGCCCGGTAGTAGATGGTCTGGCTGTCGATGGTCGGTGGCAGGTTCAGCCGGGTGATGTCGCTGTAGCTGTGGAAATTGCCGGCACTGTTATCCTTGTCGTCAGCCACGAACACGGTGCGCGTACGCCAGTCCCCCCCCGGCGCGGCGGTCTCGTACGCAAGGAGCTTGGCCACCACAGCCTGGACATCGGCAGCGGTCTTGGCCGGGATGCGGCCGATGGCCATGTCGGGCAGGTAGTCGTCCGGGCCGTCCACGCTGACATAGCGGTTGTCCGCGGCCGTCTCACCGATGTACGGGTCGATGTCGAGCAGGTAGGGCGGGATCAGGTTGGGCAGGTCGGGCCGCGACACTCCCTTGAAATCGTAGTGACCATCGCCTACCAGGAGGACATAGCGGGGCGGCTCGCTGCCGGCGTTCCACTGGTCGTACGCATACGCCAGGAACGCCCGAATCGCCTCGGGGTCGACCAGGCCGGCGCTGAACTCGTCGTAGATGTCCTGCACATCTACTTTCGCCACCCGCAACCCCTCGGCTGCCCGGTGATCCAGCAAGGGCTGGATCGCGTTCCACAGCGAGCGATGGACGATGGCGATGTAGTCCGCGGCGTGGGCGGGCGAGCGCCAGTCCGACGGGGCATCGGGCTCGATGGTCAGCGGCGCCAGCAGTGCCGCAGTTGTCGAGAGGAAGTAGCTGCCCGTGTCCGCGTTCGGGACGCGGAACTCCACGGTGTAGGTTGGGCCCGCGGCCGTCACACGCGGAGAGGTCATTCGCACGGGAGAACGCGCGTCCCGCACGTCGTAGATCAGCACCGTGTTCGAAGTAAAACCGGCTGCCAAGACCCGGCTCGCGCTGTCCGGCACGGCCCACGCTGCGCCGACATTTCCGCCACTGATGAGCGGCAGATAAATCCGTGGGGTGACCGGTACAGGGGGGCCGAGTCCTTCAATGTAAAGCCGATCAAGCTTAGCGGCAGGCGCCGCCGGATAAGTCACCTCTACCCAATCGGGTGAGATCCAGTACCAAGGCAGGCCGGGTAATTGCGCCAGGGCCGCGGTCAGGGTCAGCCGGTTCTGTGCGGATTGAAGCCAGGCCGCAGGGACGGATGCCTGGGCCAGGTGAATTCGGCTGCCTTGCCACTGAAAGAGGCCGACCGAACGTCCGTTGAGCGCAATTGCCACCGACTGATCGGGAGCGATGCCGCGGTCGGCTCCCCCATGCAGCCTGGCGCGCACCAACACGCTGCCATCCAGCAGCGGGTCTTCCAGCGGTAACGTGTAGGTAGTTGTGACGACCGGGGCTGCCGCGTTGGCATACAGCGGGCTGTCGAACCAGTGATCGGCATCGCGCGGCAGCTTGTAGGTGCTGTAATAGGTGCGGTCGAACTCGATGTGCACCGTCTGCGTGATGGCGGTGATGACCGGCTCGCCGCCGACGGGCGTCACGGCTCGCTGCGCCATGCGAGCGCCCGGAGCACCGCCGTAAGCCAGGCGATAGACGTTGCGCGTCATGTAGCGCCCCTGGTATGGCTCGGCATAGAAGATCACCAGGTCGCCGGGGTCGAACCGGCCATCGCCGCTGCCGGTCACTTCGGTGGCGACCGGTTGGTCCAGGTGCGACATGGCAAAGCCGGCCGGATCCACGGTCGTGACCGGCACGCCCGCCCGCACCAGGTCGTCGTAGGTCAGGCGATACATGCCGCGCGGGCCGGTGTAGATGCGCAGCGCGCCCGCTTCTGCTGCGACAGACCTTCCAGGTTTCGCAAACCCGGAAGGTCTCGGGCCAGAAGATGAGGCGGACCGGACGCGAAGCGTCACCTCGATGACGGGATAGTAGCGCAGGGCGCCGGTCGAAGGATTGTATTGAAACGGGAAGACTTGCACCGGCAACAGCCGCCGGCCGCGCTGCCGGCCTTCGGGCCCGGCTTGCACCGGTTCACCGGGATAGAACGCATTTGCGGCATAGATGGCCGGGTCGGGTTCGTCGGCCCAGGTGACCTGGCTGACCCGGTCAACGATCTCGGCCGGGCTCAATGGACCGTCCAGCTGCACCCGGGGCGCGGGTGCGGCCGGCAGCGGCGCGGCGACAGCCAACACCTGTTCGCCGGGGTGCGTGTACGACAGCTCCCACGGGCCCTCCGCGGGCAGTTCGACCGTGGTCGACCAAAAAGGCAGCGCCGGCGCGCCAGGTGCGTCGACGACCGCGTAGCCGTCGACATGGACGCCGGACGCGTCCAGCGTGTAGGCCGGCGTCTCGATCAGCAGCCGAATCTCGGCCGGCGGCTCAGATTCGACGCGGGCCGCGGATACGCCTCCGGCTGCGGGCAGCAGGGTGAGGAGCAGCGCGGCAAGGACGGCCAGGCATTTACTGGTGTGAATCATAGCTTACCCCTGAAGGCATTATACACTTCGGACGGAGGAGAGGACAAGCCGCCGTCTTTGGGGTATAATCAGCGAATCCAGCTCGCTCGAAGGAGCATCTTATGCACCGACTGACCGAAATTCAAGCCGCAATCCGCGCCGAAGGGTTGGATGGCTGGCTGCTGTACGACTTCAAGGATCTGAATCCCATTGCGCGCCGCGTGGCCGGCATCCCTGCCGACCACTTTCTGAGCCGGCGGTGGGCTTGCTTCATCCCGGCAACGGGTGCGCCGGCCTGGCTGCTTCATGCGATTGAGGCGGGGAGCCTGGCTGACCTGGCGCCCGGCGCAGCCACCTACACCTCGTGGCAGGCCTGGCGCGCGGGACTGGCCGCGCTGTTGGAGGGCGCGGGCCGCGTGGCCCTGGAGGTCTCCCCCGGCTGCGCCATCCCCACCATCAGCCGGGTGGATGCGGGCACGGTGGAGCTGATCCGCGGGCTGGGCGTCGAGGTTGTCACGTCGGCGGATCTGGTCCAGGTTGCCGAGGCGGTCTGGTCGCCTGCACAACTGGCCAGCCACCGCCGCGCCTGCGCCGCGCTGATCCAGGTCCAGGCCGCAGCCTTCGCGCACGTCCGCGAACGGCTGGCGGAAGGGCTGGCGGTGACCGAGTGCGGCATCCAGGACTTCATGATGGCGCAGTTTGCCAGCCTGGGGCTCGAAACCGATCATCCGCCCATCGTCGGCGTCAACGGCCACGCAGCCGACCCGCACTTCACGCCGCGACGGGATGCCGACAGGCCCCTGCGTCCGGGCGATTTTCTGCTGCTCGATCTGTGGGCCAAGGAACCGGGGCCGGATGGCATCTATGGCGACATCACCTGGGTGGGCTGTGCGAGCCGCGAAGTCTCACCCCGCATCCGGCAGGTGTTTGCGGTGGTCCGGCAGGCGCGCGATGCGGCCGTGGCCTTTGCGCAGACGCGACTGCGGGCCGGACAGGCGGTCTATGGCTACGAGGTGGATGATGCGTGCCGGGCCGTGATCGAGCAGGCGGGCTTTGGCCCGTACTTTATCCATCGCACGGGCCATTCCATCGGCGCCAGCGATCACGGCAATGGGGTCAACATCGATAACCTGGAGACTCAGGACCGCCGCCGGTTGATCTCCGGCGTGGGGTTCTCGATCGAGCCGGGCATCTATCTGCCCGACGAGGACTTCGGCGTACGGCTCGAGATCGACTGCTATGTGGCCGGGAACGATCTTGAGGTGACGACGCTGCCGCTGCAGGAGGAGATCGTGCGGCTGTGACGGCGTTTCGGTTGGCAGGCCACGCATCCCGTGCTATACTTTCGCCATGAAGGATTCATTGATGGCGTGAAGACAAAGCTGATGATCATGGCCGTGATTGCCGTATTGGTGGTGCTGCTCGCTGCCGGTTCATGTGCACGCCGGCTGCTGACCCCGGAGGCGGTCGGCATCTGGACGCCGGCGCCGGTCAGCGGTTCGCTCATCACTGCCACCCGACCGGCCAGTATCCTGCCGACTCCGGCGCCGCGGACCGCGACACGCGCGGTGCAGCCTACCCAAACAGTGGCGGTTCAACCGACCGCCCCATCTCTACCTGAGGAGCCTACCATTATGTCCAGCCCTACACCCAACCCGAACCCGCAACTGGTGGTCATCACCGAAGCTGATGTGCAGCGAGCGATTGCATCCGGGGTGACCGGTCAAGCCAACGCGTCGGCGGAAAACCTGAAGGTCGACTTTGCCGACGGCAAATTGATCATCAGCGCGACCAAGATCGCTTATGGCGCGATCAAGGTGAATAATCTGACGCTGGTCGGACGCCTGACGGCTAACGCAGGCCAACTGCGCCTGGAAACAGAGTCGGTCTCGCCGCGCGGATTGGTGACGGCGATGCTCCCGACGCTTGCCAATCAGGCGTTGGCGCAATACACGAGCCAATGGTACATCGAAGAGGTCCGCATCGTGGAGGGACGGCTGGAGTTGAGAGTCCGGTAAATCCTTTGAGGCGCCAGATTGGGCGATCCGGAGATCGCCCAATCTGGCGCGGGCAGAGTGACCAAGGTAAGGTAACGCGCTGATGGACGCAATTTCGGCGTTCTTCATGGAAAACATCGTCTACGTATACTTCTTCTATGGCCTGGCTTTCTTTGCCCTGGGGCTGGTGGTGCTCCTGGAGTCGGGCCGGACGTCGGAGTTTCGGTTTGCGCGCGCATTGGGGCCTCTGGCCTGGTTCGGGCTGATCCACGGGGCGCACGAATGGTTTGAGATGTTTCAGATCTTCGCCGCGCATGGCGCAGGGCGCACATCCGGCCTGGTCGAAGAACTGCTCCGGATCGGCCTGCTGCTGCTGTCGTTCCTGCTGCTGCTGGACTTCGGCACGCGCTTGTTGACCGACTATGCTAAGGCTCCGTGGCTCAGCCGGGTCCAGGTGGCGACGATGGGCGGCCTGTGGCTGGTGGCGGTCGGTCTGGTCTACTGGCGTCACCACCCTGACCTGCCGGAATTGCTGGTGGCCGCCGATGTACTGGCACGCTACAGCCTGGCGATTCCGGGGTCGGCATTGGCGGCCTGGGCGCTTTTGCGGGAGCGTCACGACTTCCATGCCCGCGGCATGTCACAATACGGCCGGGCGCTCGTATGGGCCGCGCTGGCATTCATCGTTTACGGCATCTTCAGCCAACTTTTCACCCGCCCGAGCCTGGTCTTTCCTTCGCAGACCATCAACACGGCGTTTTTTCTGCGCACTTTCGGGTTTCCGGTGCAACTCCTGCGCGGGCTGGCAGCCATCGCGATCACACTCACCCTGGGCAGCGCGCTGCGCGCGTTCGAGCTTGAAGGCCGGCTGCGGTTAGCGCTGGCCAACAAGGCCCGCATCGAGGCACAAGCGGCCGCGCTGGAGGCGCAGCAGCGCCGCGCCAACGACGTGGAGGCGCTCAACGTCCAGCTCCGGGCGACCGCACAGGCGCTGCAAGACCGCGAGACGCAGCTTGAGGGGTTGGTGCGCCAATTGGTGAACGCACAGGAAGGCGAACGGCAACGGATCGCCCGCGAATTGCACGATGAGACCGGCCAGAAGCTCACCGCCCTGGCCATGGGCCTGGCAGCGGTGGAGCAGCAGGCCGCCAGCGAGCCGCAGCGAGCCGCCGGCCTGATCCGCAACTTGCGCGAGTTAAGCGACCAGGCCATCACCGAGTTGCGCAACATCATGGCCGACCTGCGACCGGCGCAATTGGATGACCTGGGCCTGGCGCCGGCGCTGCGGTGGTATGTGAGCCAATATCAGGCCCGCCACCCGGAGATCGAGGTCAGTTTAGTGGCCGCCCGGGGGTTGCCGCGCCTGGCGTCTCAGTATGAAACGGTGCTGTTCAGGGCATCGCAGGAGGCGCTGACCAACATCGCGCGACACGCGCAGGCGACACAGGCAACCCTCACCTTGAGCGAGAGCAACGGCACGATGCGCCTGGAGATCAGAGATGACGGCGTTGGCTTTGATGCCGACGCGCCCTCGCGCCATGCGCCCGGCTCCGGGCTGGGCCTCCTGGGCATGCGCGAGCGCGTGGCGTTGGTGGGCGGCCGCTGCACCATCGAGTCGCAGCCAGGACAGGGCACGCGCATTATCATCGAGCTCCCGTCGAAGTAGCGGGCGCCGCGGGTGGCGATCTGGAGCCAACACATGAGTTCGATCCGCATTTTACTGGTTGACGATCACGCGGTCGTGCGCGCCGGGCTGCGCATGCTGTTGGGCGCCGATCCCGATCTGCTGATCATCGGCGAGGCCGAGAACGGCGCAGGGGGGGTCGCGCTGGCCCAGGAGCTCCGGCCCGACGTCGTGCTGATGGACATCTCGATGCCCGACATGAACGGCATCGAAGCCACGCGGCGCATCAAGCTGTCCTGCCCGGACATCGCCGTGCTGGCGCTCACCATGCACGAGGACGATCAGTATTTCTTCGAGATGCTGGCCGCGGGCGCATCAGGCTACGTGCCCAAGCGTGCGGCGCCCAATGATCTGATCGCGGCCATCCATGCGGTGAATGCAGGCGGCATGTTCCTGTTCCCATCGGTGGCACGGCTGCTGGTGAACGATTACCTGGGCAAACGCGAAGGCACAAGCCCAAACGCAAGCGCTCGACGCCTTGAGGAACTGACCGACCGGGAACGCGAAGTGCTGGCCCTGATCGCCGAGGGCCGCACTAACCCCGAGATCGCTGACGCGCTGGTCATCAGCATCAAGACCGTGAACCGGCACCGCGAGAACATCATGGCCAAGCTCGATCTGCACAGCCGCGTCGATTTGGTGCGCTATGCGATCGAAAAGGGACTGATCGAGATTAGCTGACCCGCAAAGGGGACGCAGATTTTCCTTATTTACCTGATTACTGAAAGTTTGCATTAACAACAAACCAGGTTTCTGCGAGAAACCTGGTTTGTTGTTAATGGGTAAACCACCCCACGTCAAAGATGGGACTCCTACCCGATTCCCCTGCGACCTCCAATCTGCTACACTACGGTCAGAAGTTACAGATGGTAAATCTTAGAGAGGTGTGATATGCCTAACTTCACTGATTTCCTGGTCTTTCTGGGTATGGGGTTCCTGCGCTTTGGCGTGCCTGCACTGGTCGTGGTAGGGATCGGCTTTCTGCTGAAACGGCTGGACAAGCGCTGGGAGGCAGAGGCGTACGAGTATGCTGCCAAGCACCCCGCCGAGCAGCCGGAAGCACCCAGACCGGTCGAACGACCGGCGATGCCTGCCCGCACGCCTGCCGAGGCGCCTCAGATGCCGTTCATCATCCCGCCGGCTGTAATCCGCGACCAGCGCCAACAGGTTGCGCAGCCCGGTATGATGGCGCCTGTCGCCGAGCCCGGCCGGAGCAGCAAACGATCCGCCACCAGCGGCAAGGTTCAATGTGCGGCGCCGCAGACCGCGGACAAGCCGTGCTGGCAAACGCGGTTCGATACTGAGGGCAAGATACCGGATGAATGTGTCGCCTGCGACATCTTCCAACGCCACCCCATCATGTAACAAGGCCAGCCTCATTCATCGGAGGACCACGATGCGACGCGATCGACGATCTGTCCTGAAGAACTGGTGGATTGTATTGCCAACCGCCGTCATCTTAATGGCGGCGCTGGCGTTGACAAGCACTTCACAGGCCGCCCCTGTGGTTGAGGCGCAGCCGCTGCTGACTCAGCTCCTGTTCCAGGAGCAGGAGCTGCCTTGTCAGGGCTGTCATCCCGAGGAGTATACGGCCTGGCAAGGCACGACCCATGCCAATGCGGTCATGGATCCGGCATTTAAGGATGAGCTCCTGCAGAGCCACGATCCAGCTTCCTGCCTGCCGTGCCATACCACGGGCTTTGACACGGGCACCGGCGAGTTTCACGCCGAGGGCGTGACTTGCGAGGCGTGCCACGGCGCGTATAAAGAAGGCCACCCCAAAGCCGAGACCATGCAGCTGCCCATGGAATCGACAACCTGCCGCACGTGCCATCAGACGGCCTTCACTCAGTGGGAAACCAGCCAGCATGCAACGGCTAAGATCGATTGCTATGACTGCCACCAAGCCCACACCCAGGGGCTGCGGTTGGGCTCCGTCGAGAAACTCTGTGCAGCCTGCCATACGAATGAGCAAACTGACACCGCGCATTCGATGCACGGCATCAGCGGCGTGGACTGCGCAAGCTGTCACATGTCGGAGCAGATGAAGGACGCGGCCGATCTGACCGGCGGCGCCAGGACGTCGATGAGCAACCACACCTTTGCAGTGGCCTCCGACGTATGCACGCGCTGCCACGCCGGCGCCGCGCACAAGAGCGCCGGTGCCAGCCAGACGGTAAACACTGCCGCCTCCGGCGCCGAGACTGCTGCAACGACAACGACCCAGGTGGTGGAACCTCAAGCCCAGCGGGTGCAGGAACTCGAACAACAACTGAACAATGCCCAGAAGCGGACGAACGATCTGCGCAATGTGGCTGTGGTCAGCATGGGGCTGAGTTTAGGCGTTGGCGGAGCCTTGGGCGTATTGATGGGCGTAGGCCTGGCAGCTTTGTTGGGCAGGAGGAAGTCCGAATGACGCACACGGCACTTTCTCGCCGCCAATTCCTCAAGCTTTCAGCGGCCACGGTGGGCAGCGCAGCCCTGGCGGCACGGACGACTAAGCCGGCCGGCGCTGCCTCAGGGGTGGACCCCGCCACCGTGCCCGCCATGCTGATCGATGTCAGCCGGTGCGTGGGCTGCGGCAACTGCCAGCGCTCGTGCAGCGAGGCAAACGGCTTGAAGCCGACAACCGATCAGATGATGAGCTTGAACGCGCAGAACTTCACCTATCTGCAGCAGGTCAATCTGGAAGGCGGCAAGCGGCGTTGGGTCAAGCGCCAGTGCATGCACTGCCTGGACGCAGCCTGCGCCTCGGCGTGCCCGGTGGCAGCCCTCCACCAGTCGGCCGAGGGACCCATCGTCTATCGCGTCGATCGCTGCCTGGGCTGCCGCTATTGCATGGCCAGCTGCCCGTTTGGGGTGCCGGCCTTCGATTGGGAGGATGGCCTCACACCCCAGATCCGCAAGTGTATGTTCTGCTATGAGCGCCAGCAAAAAGGTGAGCTGCCTGCCTGCGTGGCCAACTGCCCGACCGGGGCTTTGAAATTCGGGCGGCGCGCTGAACTGCTCAACGAGGCGCACTCGCGCATCGCGACCAACCCGAATTTCTACGTGGATCATGTCTATGGCGAGCACGAGGCCGGCGGCACGGCAAAGCTCTACATCTCAGATGTTCCGTTCGCGATGCTGGGCTTCCGCACCGACATTACCACACGCGCGGTGCCCTCCTACACCTGGGACATCATGTCTAAGCTGCCCGCCGTCGTCGGCAGCCTGGCGGTAGTGCTCACCGGCGCATCGATCGTCACCCGGCGCCGCAACGGCCATGATCATACCCACGACACACCGCCGTGGGAACGCGAAGAATAGAGGAGACAGCTGTGTTCCAAGATATCATGATGCTGGCTGCGTTATTTATATTGCGTGTCGGTGTGCCGCTGTTGTTGGTGACGGGGATCGGCTATGCGCTCATGCAGAAGTTTACAGGCGTCAAGCTGAATTGGTCGCCCAAGTTTGTGACCGGGGTCGGCCTGGTGCTGGCCTGCTGGGCAGTGGCGGCCATCGCGCTCGTGCTGCGCTTTACCAACGGCATCGGTGCGGTGACCAACCTGAGCGACAAGTTTCCGCTGGGGCTGTGGATCGGGTTCGACGTGATGGCGGGGGCCATGCTGGGCGGCGGTGCGTTCGTGCTGGCCGGGCTGGTGTACGTTTTCGGGCTGGAGCGCTACCGCCCTATCCTGCGCTCGACGATCCTCACCGCCTTCCTGGGCTACGCGCTGCTGATCGTGGCGCTGCTGATCGACGTCGGCCGGCCCTACAACATCATGCTGGCAAAGCCGGTATATATGCCCAACATCCACTCGGTGCTGTGGGAAGTAGCCATGTGCGTGCTGTGCTACACCACCGTGCTAGCGCTCGAATTCCTGCCGGCGTTGTTTGAACGCCTGCGCTGGCGGCGGGCGTGGATATTCTTCCATAAGATCACCCTGCCGCTGGTCATCGTGGGCATCCTGCTCTCGACGATGCACCAGTCGTCACTGGGCTCGATGTGGCTGATCGAGCACGGCAAGCTGAATCCGCTCTGGTATACCCCGTGGATTCCGGTCCTCTTCTGGATTTCGGCGATCGGCGTGGGGCTGGGAATGGTGACCGTCGAATCCAACCTGAGCTCGCGCGGGTTCAAGCGAGGGCTGGAGCAGAACCTGCTGTCGGGATTGGCGAAGTTCAACGCTTACTGGATGGGCTTCTACGCGATCGCAAAGCTGGTTGACGTGGTGTGGCGAGGCCAGGCTGCACTGTTGACGCAGCCGACGCTGGCAGCCCTGCTGTTCTGGATCGAAGTGGGCCTGGGCGCCATCGTGCCGGCCATCCTGATGACACAGCCGAAGATTCGCGAGAGCAAGAACGCCCTGTTCGCCGTCGGGGCCATGGTGGTGGCGGGCGGCATCCTGAACCGGTTGAACGTCAGCGTCTTCGGGCTGTGGTCCTACACCGGGCCGATCTACATTCCGTCGCTGATGGAAATCGCGGTGACCGTTGCGATGTTCACCTTCGGTGCGGCGGCCTTTGCGGTGCTGTCCAAGCTGCTGCCGGTGTTCCCCAAGGAGCATGAGCTGGAGGCGGTAGAGGCGTAGGTCCTCACCCCCCTGCCCCCCTCTCCCGTCCTGCGGGTCGGGAGAGGGGGGTGTGTTTTTAACTAGTCTCTTTCCCCTCGCTGTGACCGGTCTCTGACCCCACATGCCAAAAAACGAAAAGGCAAAGATCAGGTAAATAAGGTAAATCTGCGTCCTCTTTTCGGGTCCAGGTCCGGTGCTACTCCAGCTCGAAGCTGACCGTGACCTTGGCGGTGACGCTGATCTGGCCGGGGGCAAGGGCGCCTTCGATGTCGGCAGGAACATCCCCCGCATTCTGAACCACGTTCTGGGTCATGCTGGAGAGGCTGCTACCCCACCAGGCGCTGTAGCCGGACCACCAACCGCTTTGCTCCTCACGAATCTCGTACGGCTGGCCGATGGCCTGGTCGAGCTCGCCGGCCAGGGCGGCCGCCTTCTCCTGTGCGGCTTTGATGGCCAGGCTGCGCGCTTCGTCCTTGTGTTGGCGCAGCTCGGTGGTGCGGAACTGGATGCCGTGCACGTAGTTCGCGCCGGCATCCAGCACATCGGTGAGGAGGTCTTCGAACAGGGAGATGTCGCTCAGGGTGATGACGATCGTCTGGCGCACGAAGTAGCCGACGAAATCGCGCTGCTCGTAGCTGTCGCGGTAGCGGGGCTCGATGCCGATGTGATCGGTCTTGATGTCCTTGGTCGCGACGCCGAGCTTCTCGGCCGCGGCGATCACCCGCTTGACGCGTTCGTCATTCAGGCTCTTCGCGGTGCGCAGCTGCTTGTCGGAGGTCTCCACGCCGAGGGTAAGGGTGACCTCGTCGGGGACGACGTTCACCTGGGCCTCGCCAGACACAGTGATCAGGCGCGGCGCGGCGCGGCCGGTGGGCGCCGCAGATTGAGTGGCGGCCGGCGCGGCGCCAGCGGTGACCGCGATCAGAAGCACGGCCGCAATCAATGCCAGGGCAGATAGTTGGCGTTTCATGTTGACCTTCCTTGTTACCTGACTTAATTGATTTACTGATAGACCTGATTTTTGCTTTTTTTGTTCCAAATTTTTGGATCCGTACGGAAGCCGAACCTGGCAGCAGGACAGAGTACTGCGCGGACGACTTCGCGCTGGCCGAGAGATTACTGAAGGTCGGCGGATGGGTGAGAACGGAAGGTAAGTGAGCCGGACACGCACCCTGTTGCTGCCACGGCTGCTTGAATCAGTCCCAGACGCGGCCCTGAATCTCGCGCCATTGCCGGCGACTAATGGCTTCCAGATCGTCGTGGCTCCAGTCCATGACCTGGTTCAGGAAGACGCCGACCTTGAGCACCTTACCGGGCGCGATCATCGCTCGCAACGCCTCGGTGCTCTCGTCCGCGTCCGTCAGGTCGGCGTCGGTCGAGACCAGGTAGTCCACAGAGGCTTTCGCTGCCGCAAGCACAACAGACACGTCTTTGACATCGCGCACCAGGTTGCGGTGAACAGCAACTTCTTCAGACGTAGGATCGGCTGCGATTTCGACCGCAGCGATTGCCAGCAGGGCATCAAGCTTGGGCAGGTGAGCCGGGAAAAGGGCGGCCAAGTAGTGGCGAGCATCCGCCAACACAGACGGGGAAATGATAAGGATGATCTTGTGCTGCGCAGCGAGGCGCAGCACTTCATACGGATAGCGCGGAAAAGTGATGCCGCGGATCAAGACGTTGGCGTCGACGAAGACCCTAAGCTGCGTCGGGGGTTCCATAGCGCTCCGCAAACGTGTGCTCACGGATCACTTCGACGACGCGATCCAGGTCATCCTCGTCGTGGAAGCCTAACAGCTCGGCTTCCGGCCCGATACCTGTCACCAGGCTGTCCAGCAGGTATTCGGCGATCTGGGGGCGTGTGAGCGGCTCTCGGGCGACCAGAATGACACCATCAGCTACCTCCTGGAGCAGCACCTTACTGTCCGCTCGCGGGGCAAGGCGGGCGCGGAGCTTCTGCGGGATCGTGAGCCGACCCGTGCGTGAAATACTTGATGCAGTCCAGGCAGCCATGACAACACACTCCGGTATTGGTTACGCGGGATTATAACGCATTCGGACGATGACCGCAAGCATTTCGCAGCTCGGATGGATCAGAGCATTGGAAAAACAGACTTCATAACCGGCGCCAGGGCTCGAAATGTTCTAAATTGCTCCCCCCAACAAACTCGCGCAGGATGGAATTGTTGGGGATGGGCTCGACCGGGATGGGCGCGAACCACTGCAGGAACGCCAGCAGCCGCCGGGCCTCCAGATGGCCCGGCTGGCCCGGCTCGATCTGCAGCAGGAGCGGCTCGACCAACGATTTCAGCGCGGCCAGCTCGTACACCAACGCGGAGTTGAACATCACGTCGGCGTTCTCCTGGTAGGGGAAGATGAAGTCGCGTTCCCCGCGGTGGACGCTCTCCCAGCGGCCGATGGTGTCGGCGGCGGTGTAGCCGCGCGTGCGCGCATCCCGCACGATGCGGCGGAGCAGCCGGTTATCGGTGGTGGGGACGCGGTTGTAGCGGTCGATGTTGAGCTGGGTCAGCGCGGAGATGTAGACGCGGTACATGCGCTCCGGCGGGATGCTGGGCACCAGCCGCGGGTTCAGCCCGTGGATGCCTTCCACCAACAGGGTCTGGTCCGGGCTGAGCTGGATCGTGGCGCCGGGCTCGCGCTTGCCGGCCTGAAAGTTGAACCGGGGCAACTGCACTTCTTCCCCGGCCATCAGCCGCACCAGATGTTCGTTGAACAGCGCCAGATCCAGCGCCTCCAGGACCTCGAAGTTGTAGTTGCCCTGCTCATCGCGCGGGGTCAGCTCGCGATCGACGAAGTAGTTGTCCAGCTCGATGGCGATGGGGCGGATGCCGTTGGCCAACAACTGCACCGCCAGCCGCTTGGAAAAGGTGGTCTTGCCGGACGAGGAGGGCCCGGCGATCAGCACCAGCCGGATGCGCTCGCGTTCGTCGGCAACCTGGGTGGCAATGCGGGCGACGCGCTGTTCGTGCCGCGCCTCGGCCACCAGGATGATCTCCTCGGTCCGGCCAGCCTGAATGCCGGCATTCAGCGCGCCTACGTCTTCGATGCCCAGCAGACGCAACGTATGGCCGTACTCTCGGAAGACTGCGATGAGCTTGGGATAGTCCACTACCGGATCCAGCTCCAGGCTCGATCTCGGCGGGAAGCGCAGGATGAAGCCGGGCGGGTAGTGGTGGAGCGCAAAGTAGCCCAGGCCGCCGGTCGCCGGCACCATGTAGCCGTGAAAGTAGCTGGCGAAGCCGCGCAGCTCGTAAAGCACCAGATAGTCCTTGGTCCGGTGCTGCAGCAAGCGCACCTTGTCATCGTCTCCGCGCTGCTGAAAGAGCGCGATCGCAGCCGCCAGCGGCACACGCTGTTTGCCGATGGGTGCGTCTGCAGCCACGATCTCCCGCATGCGCGCCTCGACCTGGGCCAGCTCGGCCGGAGTCAACGGCTCCCGGCCCTGAACCTCACAGTAATAGCCGCCAAACGTCACCGAGTGGTCCACATGCACGCGCGCTTCCGGGAAGAGCTCGTGCATGGCGACGACCAGCAGCAAGGTGAGCGACCGGCGGTAGACGCGGCTGCCATCGCGGTCGTCCATTCCCAACGGCATGACCTCCACGTCACGATCGATGCGGTAGGTCAGCTCGCGCAGCTTGCCGTCGATCAGCGCGGCGACGATGGGAAAATGCCACGGCCGATCTGCGCCGGCCGCGTCGATGAAGTGGCGCAGCTCGGTGCAGGTGGGGGCCTCGTAGAGACGGCCGTCTGGCAGCTTCACCTGCGCGGTTGCGCGCGGTGCGGCGGGACGGACAAGGTCAGATACCTGGACGGGCAGATCCTGGCTGCTTTGCATCAACAATCTCCTGGTGACTCCGATTAGGATCCTCAGCCCCATTGTAGCACAAGATGGCTCTACGCAGTAAGGGTCCAGGAATTCCGGTTTCTGATATGGATCATAGGTGTTTGTGTCACGCGAGACTATAATCCGTATAGAAGTTCGAAACCGAAGTGAATTGCGGCACATGCAGCGGTGCTTTCTGCGCCGGGATGTGACCAAATACAGCGAGGTGACGGAATGGCGCGCAAGGCCATGCCGTGGGTAGCGCTGGCCGCCGTGTGTCTGTTAGTCGGATGCGCGACCGGCTTGCCGCGTTGGTTGAAAGCTGAAAATGCCAATGCGCCGCTCGTTGCGGCCGCGGAGACTGCGGTCAAGGCGTGGAGCGACGAACGTAAGTTGGCTTGCGCCGATTTCGCGTACACCGTGCTGCATAACGATGGTGCAACGGCCACGGTGCATGCAGGATTTTTCTGTCAGGAAAGCGCCGACGCGCTGCGGCTCGGGTACGAGGGCAGCGTTAAGCTGCAATTGGCCGGCGGCAAGTGGCAGGTTGCCGGCCGCCCCCGGTTCAGCCTGTCGGCCGATTTCCAGCCCCGCGTCTTGCGTTTTCACCTGCAAAGCATCTGTGGGCTGGCCTACTCCGCAGATGGCAAATGGTTGGCCTCCGGAGCCGCTGATGGCTCCATCGCCCTCTGGGATGTTGCCGCCTTGCAGCTCGTCCGGTCATTGGAAGGAGATCAGGCGCAGGTATGCGGCGTGGCCTTTTCTCCGGCCGGCGATCTGTTGGCCACGGGCGGCCACGGTGACATCACGTTGTGGAACGTGGCGGACGGCCAACCTGCTCAGAAGCTGCGCGGGCACACCGGCGCCGTGTTCGGCGTCAGCTTCTCGCCGGATGGCCGAACTCTGATCTCGGGCGGTGAGGATGGGGGGCTGAAGCTGTGGGATGTGGCTTCGGGGCAGGAGCTGCCGCAGCTCTGCCAGACCGATTCCGTGATCCGGGCGGTCGAGTTTTCGCCGGATGGCGCCCGGGTCGCGGCCGCGTGCCGGGCAGGCAACGTGCGGGGGTGGGAGCTGGCCTCGCAGACAGTGCTGTTTACGGCGCAGCATCCCGACTCCGTGCTGGACCTGGCGTTTTCGCCGGATGGCACGCTGTTGGCCTCAGCCGGCACTGACCGCACGGTAGAGATCTGGGACGCGGCCAGCGGACGCCACGTCCGCAAACTCAGCCTGCACACCGACTGGGTCACCGGCGTTGCCTTCGCGCCGGACGGGCGTTACCTGGCCTCCAGCAGCCGCGATGGCACCGTGCGGCTGTGGGGCGTGACGACCGGTCGACAGTTGCGCGTGATCGAATCTGACGGCGTCGCGCTGCAGAGCGTGGCGTACGCGCCGTCCGGCGCCTTCATCGCGGCCGGCAGCGCGGATGGGACGATCAGGCTGTGGCGGATCAAGTAGGGGCGAGGCACTCCCACCAGGATTTGCCGCAATCCCGTCATGCCGCCTGATATGAGACTGTCCGGTGCTACCGATTTGCTGGGAATGCCTCGCCCCTACGCCCCTCGCTACATGCGATTCACAATGTGTTCAGCGATGAACGCCGCGTCTTCGCCCACCCCCAACAGCAGCCCGGACTTCTGCGTGTGCAGCCAGGGCAGCCCCACGAAGTACAGGCCAGGATAGGCAGTGACCCCGCGCTGCTGCACGGGGAAGCCGTCGCCGTCGGTCACGGACAGCTTGACCAGGTTGAAGTCGAAGTCGTAGCCGGCAGCCCAAATGACCGTCTTGATCCCGGCCGTCCGCACGTCCAGATCGGTGATGATGGGCCGGTCGTATCCGTCGCGCAGGGCTGGGCGCTGCTCCGGGGGTGCATCCAGCCCATTGCGCGCGATGTAGCCGTCGATCAGGCCGAGCACCTGGACCTCAAACTGGTCGGCCTTGGCCAGCCCGTCGTACAGGTCGGGCGCCAGGCTGAGCTTGCCATCGGCTATCCCGCGCAAATGGCCGAGCAGTGTCATGCCATCGCGCGCGAACTGGTGGAGGTTGAGATCATGGCCGCCGCCCGCGCCAGAGAGGTGCGGATTGGCCGTGAAGCGCGCCTTGGGCGAGGGCAGCATGGCGGGCGTCCGGTCGAAGAAGCCGGCCAGCGCCAGCCACTCGTAGGTATCTTTCCCCCGGTAGCGGCGCGGCGCACGGCCTGCGCTGCCCACGCTCAGGAAGACCGGCCGACCGGCCTTGTGCAGCTCCTCGGCGATCTGGCAGCCCGACTGGCCGCTGCCCACGACGAGCACCGCGCCGGGCGGCAGGCCCGCCGGGTTGCGATATTGCTCAGAGGGCAGTTGCAGCACGTCGGCAGGCAGCCCAGCCGCAAACGCGGGGATTTTCGCGCGTTGGTACAGGCCGGTGGCGATCACCACATTGACTGCCTGGTAGGTTGTATCCTGCGTGTCGACACGATAGCCGGGCCGGTCGGCCAGCGGCGCCACCGAAGTCACATCGACATTGAATGCCACAGGTAAGTCGTTGCCAGCCGCGTAATGCTCGAAGGTGGTCACGATCTCGTCGCGCGGCAGGAACCCATCTCGGTCGGGGCCGTCGTAGGCCGCGCCCGGCAGCAGAAACGTCCAGTTGGGCGTTGCCAGCGTGAAGCTATCCCAGCGTTGCCGCCAGGCGTGACCCGGGCGGTCGGCTCGGTCCAGCACCAGGTGCTCTTGACCATGCTGTTTCAGCCAATAGCTGGTAGCCAGCCCGGCCTGACCGCCGCCCACGATGATCGTATTGATGCGTTTCACCTGCGCCTCCCATGTTAGCCCGGCCATCCAGCGCTATTATAGCGCAAGCGTGGCACAAACGTCAAACAGCTAACATGAGCGAGGGGCCTATGTGGTGGTAACGCAGAAACGGGTTGATTCGCCAGGCAGGCCGCCCGACTAGGCCGTCGTTTCGCGTTCCAAGGCCTCAGCCAGCGCCAAATACTTTTCGTGCACGCCCGCGCCGGTCTCCTCATGCTCGACGTGCTCGAAGGCTTCGGTCACGCCGGCTTGCTGCGCGGCTGGGATCACCTGGTCAGCCATCGGGAAGAGGATGTGATCTTCCTTCTGGATGTGTTGGCGGAGCAGGGCGGCATAGCCGCGGGCGTTAGCGACCACTTCGTGAGCGCCTGATGCGTCCCCTCCGGCCAGGCGCTCGGCTGCGGCGCGCATCCCGCGCGTGAACGCCCGGCCTTGCTCGTGCTCGGACAGCATCACTGCGATGGGCCCGGTCTGCTTGGGCAGCCCGGCGGCCACCATCGCCTCAAACAGTACACCCTCTTCCTTCCGGTGATGGCAACCGTCGGCGAATCCCTTGATGAAGTCGGCCGCGTCCAGGAAGAAGCCGGGGCGCACGGCCTGCCCGGCCGCCAGCTTGTTCGCCGCGGCCTCCAGGGTGGCAATCACGCGCTCGATCACGCGATGTTCGGACATGAGGATCTCGGTAGCTTCCATGGGAACTCTCCTTCTTCAATCCAGTATAATACAAGTATTATACAAAAAGTGCGCAAAAATGTCGAGGACTTTTGTCACAAGACGAGGTGTGTGGTAGAATTTTACCTGGAGGCCATCATCAAGCTGCGCATCGTAACCTGGAACTGCAACATGGCACTGCGCCGCAAGTTCGACCGCCTGCTTACGCTGCGGCCGGATGTGGCGGTGGTTCAGGAGTGCGCGAATCCCGATGCCGCAGGACCCAAGGGCTGGCGCCCCGATTGCGCGGCCTATGACTGGATCGGCTTCAACCCCGACAAAGGGCTGGGCATCTTCGCTTTCGGTGATCTGGCGCTGGCCCGGCACGCCAGCTACTCAGACGGGTATGCTTTGTATCTGCCGGTGACGGTGACAGGGGGATGCCGCCTGAACTTGCTGGGCCTCTGGGTCGCCGACCCGCGCAAGATTCCTCCGGGGTCCACCCACGAGCCGCTGGCTGCACTGCACTACTATCGACCGTTCCTGGCCGCGGGGCCGTCCGTCGTCGCCGGCGACTTCAACCGCCTGCCGCAGCAGATGTCTGTGCGCCACAGCGGGGCGGGCAGCTCGGTGCTCGACGCGTTGGTGCAGGCCGGCCTGGTCAACGCGGACACCGTGATGGGGGACGCGGCGGGACAGGCCTCGCTGCGGCGGACGCATTTCCATCAGCGCAAGTTCTCGCGCGGCTTCGTGGTGGATTACGTCTTCATCCCGGCCCACGAGACCGTACGGCTTGCCGCGTTCAATGCCTGCGATCCCCACGATTGGATCACCTGGAGCGACCACGTCCCGCTCGTCGCCGACCTCGAACTCCTGTAACGCAATCCAGTAACGCAATCCGCCGGATTGCGCTCAAACAATCCAGCGGATTGTTTTACAGGAGTGCAGCCGGACAATCCAGCGGATTGTGCTACAGGAGTGCGGCCGGACAATCCGGCGGATTGTGCTACAGGGCTGCCGGGTCACTTGCGGCCAACAGAGGTGTCATTGCGTCCGCCCCCACACCTCGATCTCGGCAATACAGGTGTCTTGGAAGCGCTCGCTGCTGTAGACCTCGTCGATGATCAGCCGGATGCGGGAGGTGACAATCGGCCCACCGGGCGCGTCGGCCAGGGACACCTTTTGCACGCCGCGGATGTCCTGAAACACGACCATGGCCTGCTGTTCGTCGGTGAAGACCAGGCTGGCCTGCTTGAGGCGTTGGTTCTCCGTAAACAAACGCTCGGGATGGTCGGCATCGTCGGCCAAGCGATCGTAACCCACATCCACACCGATCGCGGTCACCTCAATCGGGTTGGGGAAGGTCAGCTCGATCCACTCGCCGCGGCCATCCCCCGCCGCGCCCTCGCACCAGGGCGTGCCCAACGAGCCATCGATCGCAGAGGCCGCGCCATAGTCCCCGAGGCGGTCGGCGCGCAGTTGCGAGGACGCGCTGGCAGCGGCCAGAGCAGCCAGATTGCTCGGCTCCGGCGTAGGGGCCGGTGTGGCGGTGGCAGGGGGCGTTTCTGTGGCGCGCACCTCGACCACGGTCAGCGTAGGGGCCGGCAATGGCGATATCGTCTCGTCGGGGACCGCGGTTACACAACCGACTAATAACCCGGCTGCTAACAAGGTCAACCACGCAGCCAGCGTCCTTGTGGGGGCAAGCATCCTGAAATGCACGATGTATCTCCTTCGCTCCGCCAGATGATGGGAACTAACAGCGGAATTATACATCCATCGGAGACGGTTTGCCACAAAGACCACTGCGGAGCAGGTGTTCCAAATCCAGTCGTTGACGGCGCACTGGACCAGAGGCTTTAGACGGTTATTGGCCACTTGAGCGCCATGCGGCTGACCGGCTCAAGCCTCGATTCCGGGCACCTTTGGATTTGCTGCCTGCGGAGTTGGCAGGTATCCTGACCCATCTCATAGACGCGCCCCCCGGCCGGTGTTACACTTTCAACGGTCGTTATGGGAATAGTCGTTCTGCGAACGCCAGTTTCCGACAACGCAGTCGCAATCCGCTGGATTGCACACGATCCAGGAGCACACATGGTCGAGTATCGCATCGTAGAGCATCCGATTCTCAGTGCAGCGCCACGCGCCAGCGTGGCGTTTTATTGGCAGGGGCGAGAGCTGCTGGCCCGGGAGGGGGAAACCATCGCTTCCGCCCTGTTTGCGAACGGCATCCGCGTCTTCGGGCACCACGCCAAGGACGGCTCACCCCAGGGCATCTTCTGCGCCAACGGCCAGTGCGCGCAATGCCTGGTGTTGGCCGACGGCATGCCGGTCAAGTCGTGCATGGAGCCGGTCCGACCCGGCATGCACGTCGAGCCGGCCGAGGGGCTGCCCGAACTGCCGAGGGTAGCCGAAAACCAGACCGCTGCGAAGCGACCTGTTTTCACGCCCATCGAAGAGCTTGAGATTCCGGTCCTGATCATCGGCGGCGGGCCGGCCGGTATGTCGGCAGCAATCCAGCTCGGCCAGCGGGGGATCAAGACGCTGCTGGTGGATGACAAGGACCGCCTGGGCGGCAAGCTGGTGCTGCAGACCCACCGTTTCTTCGGCTCCATCAATGCCGTCTACGCCGGCACCCGCGGCATCGACATCGCCACTAAGCTGGAAGGCCAGGTGCGCGAGCATGACGCCGTCGAGATCTGGCTGAACAGTGCCGCGCTGGCGGTCTTCAGCGATGGGAAGGTGGGGGTGCTGCGGGGGGCACAGTCTTACGTCCTCATCCGGCCCCAGGTACTGCTGGTCGCCGCGGGCGCGCGAGAGAAGTCGCTGGCATTCCGAGGCAACACGCTCCCCGGCGTCTACGGCGCGGGCGCGTTCCAGACGCTGGTCAACCGCGATCTGGTGGCTGCGGCCGAGCGGCTATTCATCGTCGGCGGCGGCAACGTGGGGCTGATCGCAGGCTACCACGCGCTGCAGGCCGGCATCCAGGTGGTGGGCCTGGTGGAGGCGCTGCCGGAATGCGGCGGCTACAAGGTGCACAAGGACAAGCTGCACCGCATGGGCGTGCCGATCTACACCTCGCACACCATCCTCAGCGCCAACGGCGCGGAGCAGGTCGAGTCCGTGACCATCGCCCAGGTGGACAAGGCGTTCAAGCCGATCCCCGGCACTGAGAAATCGTTCGCGTGCGACACGGTGCTCATCGCGGTCGGGCTCGATCCGGTCAGCGAGTTTTACGCCAAGGCCCAGCAGTTCGGCCTGACGGCCTTCGCCGCGGGGGATGCGGAAGAGATCGCCGAGGCGTCGGCGGCCATGTTCTCCGGCAAGATCAAGGGGCTGGAGGTCGCGCGGGCTTTGGGACATGAAGTGGGCGAGATTCCGTCCGATTGGTATCGCACCGCCGAACTGCTGCGCTCCAAGCCGGGCCAGACCGCGCCGGAGCAGATCCCCGCGGAAGAGCGGGACGTCTTCCCGGTCTTTCACTGCACGCAGGAGATCCCCTGCAACCCGTGCACCTCGGTGTGCTCGCAAGGCTCCATCTACATCGACCCCAACGACATCCGCGTCGTGCCGCAGTACATCGCAGAACAGATCGGGAAACACTGCATCGGCTGCGAGAAGTGCGTCACGGTCTGTCCCGGCCTGGCTATCACCCTGGTGGACTACCGCAAGGATGCGGAGCATCCCACCGTCACCATTCCCTACGAGTTCCTGCGGGAGAGCATGAAAGCCGGCGACGTCGTGACGGTGCTGGACACCGAGGGCGAGCCGCTGGGGAACGTGGAAGTGGCCAGGGTGCGCGCGGCCAAGGCCAACGACCGCACGATCCTGGTCCAGGTGAAGGCCCCGCGGGAGATCGCCAAGCGCATCGCCGGCATCCAGATCCAGGAGGAATGGGTCAGCGAACCGATGGATCACTATATCGAGCGCATCACCGACGACACCGTGGTCTGCCGGTGCGAGCGGGTCACCGCGGGCGAGATTCGCGCCCTGATCCGCCGCGGCTTCCGCGACATCAACGAGATCAAGGCGGTGACCCGGGCGGGCATGGGCTCGTGCGGGGCCAAGACCTGCAATGCCCTGATCCAGCGCCTGTTCCGCGACGAAGGCATCGCCGGCAGCGAAGTGACCGACGCGACCAAACGGCCGCTGTTCATGGAAGTGCCCCTCGGCGTGTTCGCGGGCGTGACGAACGACGAACGACGAACGACCAGTGAGCCTTCGTCTTTCGTCCTTCGTCCTTCGTCTGATCCAACGGAGGTCTCCCATGCCTGATCACTACGACGTCATCATCATCGGTGCAGGGAGCGTGGGGGTGCCGGCGGCGTTCAGCCTGGCAGGCGCGGGGGTGAAGACGCTGGTTTTGGACGAGCGCGCCAGTCCCGGCCAGGGCTCCAACAAGGCGGCCATCGGCGGCGTGCGCGCCACGCACTCGGACCCCGCCAAGATTCGCCTGAACCTGCGCAGCCTGGAGATCCTCACCACCTGGCAGCAGGTCCACGGCGATGATATCGAGTGGAACAGCGGCGGTTACGTGTATGTGGCCTATCGGGAGCGCGAAGAGCAGATCCTCAAGAGCCTGTTGGAGACCCAGCACAGCTACGGCCTGAACATCGACTGGCTGGATCGGCAGGCCATGCTTGAGCTGCTGCCGGACCTCAACCCGATCGACCTGCTGGGCGGCACCTACTCGCCGGCCGACGGGCACTGCTCCACGCTGCTGACGCTGCATGCGTTTTACGATCATGCGCGGCGCCGGGGGGTCGAGTTCCGCTTCAACGAGCATGTCACCGGGTTGAAGGTTGAAGGTGGGAAGGTTACAGGTGTGATCACGGATCAGGGCGTAGTGAGCGCGCCGGTGGTGATCAATGCCGCGGGCGCCTGGGCCAATTCGGCGCACCGGGCAAGCGGCGCCGACGCGTCATCCTCGCTTTACCAGCTTCCCGTTCTGCCCGTCACTCCCGACTCACACGAAGCAGCGATCACCGAGCCGGTGGCGCGTTTCATGCATCCGATGGTGGTGGACATCCGCCCGGCGCCCGGCTCGACCAACTACTACTTCTACCAGCACTACACCGGCCAGATCATCTTCTGCATCACGCCCAGCCCGAACATCTGGGGGGAGGATCGGCGCGAGACCAGCGCCTTCCTGCCGATGGTGGCCCAGCGCATGATCGACCTGATGCCGCGGCTGGCCAACATCCGCGTGCGGCGCACCTGGCGCGGCCTCTACCCCATGACGCCGGACGGCTCGCCGCTGGTGGGCTGGTCGCGGGAGGTGGAGGGCTACCTGCTGGCGGTAGGCATGTGCGGCCAGGGCTTCATGCTGGGACCGGGCCTGGGCGAGCTGCTGGCGCGCATGGTGCTGCGGCAGACGACGCCGGACGACGCGGAATCGCTGGCGATCCTGTCGCCCTATCGCGAGTTCAAGGGGATGGAGAAGCTGAAGTAGACAAGGAGACGGGGAGACAAGGAGAGCGGGAGATGGATTCGGCTGATATGCCTGTTTTCCTTCACCCGCTCAATTCCGCTTTCGGATGGCGATCTCGCTCTGCCGCTCGGGGAAACGCCCGGTGACCGTAGCGTAGAAATCGCGGATGACCGTGAAATCAGCCGCGATGTCGCCGGTTGGAACCAGGGTCGGCCCCCACCCGACGACCTTGCGCGGATAATCGGCGTACCCGAGGACGATGGGAACCTGCGCGGCCTGTGCGATGTAATAGAAGCCGGTCTTCCAGTACATGGCGCGGCGCCGCGTCCCCTCCGGCGCGATCACCAGCTTGAAATCGTCGCTCTCGCGGAAGATCGCAGCCATGCGCTCCACGAAATTGGTGCGCTCGCGGCGGTTGACCGGGATGCCGCCCCACGCGCGGAACAGCCAGCCCAACGGTCCATGAAAATAGGTGTCTTTGGCCGCCCACCGGAAGCGGATGCCTGTTGCCAGCCGTACCGTTAACGCCAGAGGCAGATCGGTCCCCGAGGTGTGATGCGCGCCGATGATGACGCACTTGGCAGGCAGGGGCTGCTCGGTAGCGATGCGCCACCCCGCGCGGGATGCAACGGCCAGCACCGCGTGCGCAAACAAGCTCCTCGACGCCGTAGCAGACATACGTCCTCGGTTACTTCAGAATCAGCGGTAGATAATAAGATCGGGCAGCCATCCGGTGCTATTCCCGCAGCTTCCAGTATTGCAGGTTCGGTGGGCCAAACGGGGGATAATCGAACGCGATGCCGTCCTTCACCAGCACAGTGCGGTCGTAGTATTGCAGCGGGATCACCACGACATCGTTCAATAGGAGCGCTTCGGCCTGGCGGTACAGCTCGGCGCGCGCGGCCTGGTCAGGCTCTGCCAACGCCTGGGCCAGCAGCCGATCGTAGTCTGCCGAGGCCCAGCCGGTGTATTGGAAGCGGGACTTGGGGCTGAAGATCTTGAGCAGGCTGGAGGCATCGGCGTAGTCCATGACCCAGCCCATGCGGTAGAGGTTGTAGCTGCACTCGGCCGGCGTCTTGGCAGCCGCCGCGGCGATGGGTTTGTTGCACCCTTCCAATGCGTCCAGGTACATCTCCCACGGGCTTGAGACCAGCCGCACCGGGATGCCGGCCTCCTCGAGCATGGCGCCCACCGCCTTGAAGAGCAGCTCATTGCTGCCCTCGCGGTTGTACCAGAGCTCCACGGGTGGGATCGGCTTTTCGGGTCCGTAACCGGCCTCTGCCAGGTAGCTGCGGGCGGCTTCCAGATTGTACGGATAGCCCGCGTCCTCGCCGTTGGCGCCGAGCGTCTCGGGCGGCAGCAGCCCCTGGGCCGGCACGTGCCACGACTGCTTCAGGACCTGATCGATCAACGCCTGGCGGTCGATCGCGCTGGCGATGGCGCGGCGCACGTTGACGTCGTTGGTGGGTGCGGCCTGGAGATTGAGCCCCAGGTAGCTGGCGCCCGGCTGCACCAGAACTTGCAGCTCCTGTGCAAAGGCCGGGTCCGCCTGGATGCGCTCGGTGGCCGCCGCGGGAAACTCGGCCACTTGCAGATCGCCGGCCTCGTAAAGGGCCAGTTGCTTCGCCAGGTCAGGGATGATCTTGAATTCGATGCGTTCGATGGCCACCTGGGCCGCATTCCAATAGTTCGGGTTTTTCGTCAGGAGGATGTGGTCGCCGGGAACCTGCTCGGTCAGCAGGTACGGGCCGTTGGTCGGCGGGCCCACCGCCACGGTGGTGGTGAGAGCCTGCGAGGCAGTTACCGGTGCGGGCCAGAAGATCGGCAGGGCTAACAGCGCCGGCAGATACGCGGCCGGCCGCGCCAACGTGAGGCGCAGGGTCACGTCGTCCACCGCCGTGATGCCCACCTTGGCGCAGTCCGCCTCATCGCCGCTGGCGTAGGCCGCGGCGCCCTGCAGCGGCGCGACGTCGGTCAGCAAGGTGTAGAACGGGTCGCCCACCGCCGGATCCAACACCCGGCAGACGCCATCGACATAGTGCTGCGCGGTCAAGGGCTGGCCGTCGGACCACGCCAGCCCAGAGCGCAGCGTGACCGTGTAGACCGTGCCATCGGCCGACAGCGTGAAGCCGGTCGCCGCGGCCGGGACGGTCGAGCCGTCACCGTTCAGATTGAACAGCCCTTCGTACAGCTGTCCCGCCACCAGTTGGCTCGTGGCATCGTAGGCCTCTTGCGGGTCCAGGCTGAGCGGGTCAGCGGTCAGCGGGTAGACCAGCGCACCGGGCGCCGCGTTGATCGGCGAGGTGTAGGCCGGCGTGGGCACGGGGGTGGCGGTAACGACGACAGTCTTTTCCACCTCGCGCGTCACCTCGACGATGCGCGTCTCGATCACCGGGACGGTGACGACGACCCCCGTCGGCTGCGCCGTGCTCTTCGAACAGCCCAAAAGAACCAGGGATAAGCCTATCAGTATGAGCCCGACCGCCAGGCTGCGTATGCTTCTCAAAGTTACCTCAATTCTTGTGATGCCCACATCTTACACGGCGCGCAAGCCGGTGTCAAACTGTAGGGGCGCAGGAATTCCAAATTTGGTCGTTCCTAGCACACTGGACTGGAGGCTTTAGCCGGTCTCTGGCCCCTCGGGACCGCGTGTCAGACCGGCTGAAGCCTCGATTCCGGATACCTTTGGAATTGCTGCAAGCTGCACGCACAAAAAAGGGGGAAGAGACCCTGTCCCCTCCCCCTACCTATCGCACTACCGCACTATCGAACTACCGCACTATCGCACTACTCCGTCCCCGCTAACCGCGGATCCAGCGCATCACGCAGGCCATCACCGAGGTAGTTGAACGCCAGCACCACCAGCGCCACGCAGGCCGCCGGGGCCATGAGCAGCATCGGCTGCGCATTGATGGCGGATTGGCCATCGAGCAGCAGCGAACCCCAACTGGTGATGAAGACCGCCTTGAGATCGGTGGCAGGGATCAGGCCTAGCCCCAGGTAACCCAACACCGCTTCCGTGATGATTAAGGAGGGAACACGGAACGCGGTCGAGACAATAATGGGGCCGAGGCTGTTCGGCAGCAGATGCTTGAGCATGATCCGGCTGGTTGGGGCGCCGATCATGCGGCCGGCTTCGACAAACTCTTTCTCTTTGAGCGAGAGCACCGAGCCGCGCACCAGGCGAGCCAGTCCGACCCAGTTGACGATCGATAACGCGGCGAACAGGAGCAGCAGGCCGTTCAATGCCTGGCCGATGGCCGTGTCACGCAGCGCCGCCAACACAATGATGAAGAACAGCAGGTCCGGGAAGGCATAGATGATGTCTGCCAACCGCATCAGCAGGTTATCGACCCAGCCGCCCCTGTAGCCCGCTATCAAGCCGACCGTGACGCCCAGGAGCAGGATGATGAGGGTCGGGATCAAGCCAACCACCATCGAGACACGGGCCCCATAAATCACGCGGCTCAACACATCGCGCCCGATGCTGTCGGTGCCGAGCAGAAAGTCCGGGTTGCCCGCCTTGCCGCCTGGCCCTACCGCCTCCCATGCAGGCGGGAGATAACGGCTGTTGGGGAAAACTTTGATGGGATTGTGCGGCGCGAGCAGTGGCGCGAAGATGGCCACCAACGAGAACACCACAATGACGATGGCGCCGCCGATGGCAGCCTTATTGCGCAGAAGGCGATGCCAGGCATCGCTCCACAACGAACGCGGCGGTCTGGTGATGGTCGTTTGAATCACAAAGGACTGATTGCCGGTGGGTGCTTGGGCTGTCATAATCTCAATCTCCTACCTTGATCCTGGGATCAAGGAACCCATATACGATATCCACCGACAAATTCGCAAACGCTACCAGCACGGCATAGATCAACGTCGTCCCCATGATCATCGAATAGTCGCGTTGCGAAATGGATGTCACGAAGGCCCGGCCGCTGCCCGGGAAGGAAAACATCTGCTCGATGATGAAAGACCCGGTGACCAGGCCGGCGAGAGCCGGACCGAGGATGGTCACGACCGGGATGAGTGCGTTGCGGAGCATATGCCGCAGCACCACCACGCGCTCGGAGAGGCCCTTTGCGCGTGCGGTCCGCACGTAATCCTGCTGCATGATTTCCAGCATCGAGGAGCGAGTCAACCGGGTGACAAAGGCAAACGTGCCGAAGCCGAGGATCGCCGCCGGCACCAGCCATGCCCCAGGAGTGTTCCAGTCCTGCTGCACGATCTTGACCAGTTTCAGCTTACTGGCAAAGATGATGATAAAAAAGATCGCCAACACGAAGGAAGGCACAGAGACGCCAACCGTCGACAGAAACAGCGAAATATAATCCACTATGGTATTCCGCTTAAGCGCTGCCGAGATCCCCAGCGGAATGCCGAGGAGGGTGGCCAAACTCACGGCCAGGAGGCCCAGGCGCAGCGAATAGCCGAACTTGGCGTTCCAGAAGGGTTTCCCTTCCGGAGGTCGGAAGAGGATATCCTGTACGTCGAGCCCGCGCTGGCGATATGAAGGACCCAGATCACCCCGCACGGCGCCAAAGATGTAATTAAAGAACTGGCTGTCAAACGGGTTGCCGCCGGTCGTGTTAAAGAACAAGGGTTTGTCGAGACCGAAGCGCCGGTTGAGAATGTCCTGCGTCGTTTTGTCCACCTGGCGCGCTTCAAGATCGCGGTCCCAGGGCCCGCCGGGCGCCGCGTGCATCAAGATGAACGTGATCAGCGCCACGAAAAACAGCGTGGGAATCATGTACAGAAGACGTCGGATGACGTAGGTGGTCATACCACCGATCCTCCCTGAGCTGCCAGGCCAGGCGCCAGTAGCACCTGGCCTGGGTTATGCTCGTTCGTCCGCTATCGGACTGAAACGGGAGCCAGCGGCACACATAACTGGCTCCCGTCGATGGACAGATTACTGGGCGGCCTTGAGCGCCAGATCGATATCGATCATCTGCGTATCGGCGGTGGCGCCGGGGAAGGCAGAGTCCTGCGGCGTAGTCACGATGCCCTTGACCCACGGCTTGACCAGGTAGTTGTTCTGGTTGTTCCATGCGAACGCCACCGGGGCGCCGTCGGTCAACAGCGTCTGCGCCTGCGCGTACAGTTCCGCGCGCTTGGCGGGATCGAGCTCAACATCCGCCAGGTCGCACAGCGCATCGAAGTCCTTGTTGGAGTAGCCGATGCGCTCGCCGAACGCGCCGGTCTTCCAGTACACGCTCAGCCAGTTCTGCGGATCCGGGTAGTCCGCGCACCAGCCCAGGATGAAGGTCTGCGGCGCGGTCTTGATGTCCTTGGTCAGCGAGGTGTAGGTGGTCGGCTCGACCGGGTTGAGCTTGAGGTCAACGCCAAGCGAGGTCTTCCACATCTGCGCCAGCCATTCGTTGCGCTTGCGGTTGCGCGGGGTGTCGCTGAAGGTCAGGGTGATCGCCGGGAGTTTGTCCACGCTGCCGTAGGAGGACGCCGCAAGGGCGGCCTTCGCGGCCTCGGGATCGTAGCCCCAACGCTTCTCGTTCGCGTCGTAGCCAGGGAACCCAGGCGGGATCCAGGTGAGGGTCGGCATACCGAGGCCGGCCAGCACGTCACGCACCCAGGCTTCGCGGTCGAAGCCCATCGCGAATGCCTCGCGCACCTTCTGATCGGTGAAGGGTTCCTTCAACTGGTGGAACATGACGGCGTAGGTGCAGGAGCCGGGGTACTGCATCAGTTCCTTGCTCAGGACCGGGTCCGTCTTGATGACGTCGATATCCTCAGCGGCCGCGCCGATGATGTCGAATTCGTTGTTCTTGTAGGCCTCGAAGGAGACGGCCGAGTCAGCGATGTAGGAGTACTCGATGTTGATCTGCGCCTTGTCGCCCCAGTAATTGGGGTTCGGGACGTAGACAGCCTTGACGTAGGATTCAAGGCTCTTCAAGATGAACGGGCCGTTGCCGACATGGTACTTGGACGAGGTCCACCAGATGTCGCCGCCCTCGGAGATGTTTTCTTCCTTGGCCGGGTAGGTGACCCACAGGCTCATGACGGTGTGGAAGTAGGGCGCCGGCTTGGAGAAGGAGAGCTTCAGGGTGTCGCAGGCCGCGTCTTCGTAGACGTTCTCAGCCGCGCAGGCAGTGCCATCCGCATGGAGCGGCTGGATGCTGGCGTCGAGGGCTGCTGCCGCGGCTTCGCACGCTGCCGCATCGTCACCGCAGCCGCGCCATTCCGGCGCGCCCTTGATCTCGTCGGTGATCTGGGCATACTCGCCGGCGGTCGCGGGGTTGATGTTGCGCTTGATCGAGTAAGCATAGCGGGCCGCGTTCAGGACGCTGCCGTCGCTGTACTTCAGATCCGGCTGCAGGGTGAAGGTCAACTCAGTCGCGTCCGCGTTGTACTTCCATTCCTTGGCCGCACCGGGGACCGTGTTCAGGTCCTTGTCCAGTTGGGTCAGGCCTTCGTACATCATGCGCAGGTGCGCGATTTCATTGACGAACGAGCTCTTCTGGGGGTCGATGATGTCGGGGAAGGAACCCAGGTTGATGCGGAGCACCTTTTCCTGAGCCACCGGCACCGGCGTGGCGACCACGACCTTCTCGACTTCCTTGACGGTCTCGACGACCTTGGTCACCTCTTTCTCGACCTGCTTCTCGACGACCACCGTCTGGATTACGGTTGCCGGTGTGGGCTGCGGGCAGGCGGTCAGGATCATGCTGGCGATCAGCAAGACCCCGAGAATGGTTGACAACTTCTTGACAGACATGTTTCTCCTCCTGATGAGATATGTTGGGTGTTGATTGATGTTGTTGCGAAATGGATCAGGTCTCTTTGGATAGTCACCTCCTTGGTGCATTGCGTGTTGCGTGTTACGTGCTGCGTGTTGCGTGTTACGTGTTACGTGTTTCTCTGAGACTATTCGGATGCACTACGCACCACGCACCACGCACCACGTTTCACGTTTCACGCACCACGCACCACGCCCTACTTCTGATACAACCAGCAAGCCACATAGTGGTCGGAGCCATAATCCCGGAATTCCGGCTCCTGTTCGCGGCAGATGTCCAGCACCTTCGGGCAGCGCGTGCAGAAGTTGCAGCCCTTGGGCGGGTTAGCCGGCGACGGCACGTCCCCTTCCAGGATGATGCGCTTACGCTTTTCCTCGATCGCCGGGTCGGGGATGGGCACGGCGGATAACAGCGCCTGGCTGTAGGGGTGCATCGGGTTGCGGTAGAGCTCATCCCGGTCGGCCAGCTCCATGATCTTGCCCAGGTACATGACGGCGATGCGATCAGAGATGTGCCGCACCACCGAGAGGTCATGGGCGATGAAGAGGTAGGTCAGGTTGAACTGCGCCTGCAGGTCTTCCAGCAGGTTGATCACCTGCGCCTGGATGGAGACGTCCAGCGCGGAAATGGGCTCGTCGCAGACGATGAAGGAAGGGTTCACAGCCAGGGCGCGCGCGACGCCGATGCGCTGGCGCTGCCCGCCGGAGAACTCGTGCGGGTAGCGGTTGATAAAGTAGGGGTTGAGGCCCACCACGGCCAGCAACTCGCGCACCCGCTCCAGCCGCTCGGCCTTGGTGCCGATGTTGTGCACCTCCAGCGGCTCGCCGACGATGCCGCCGACGGTCATGCGCGGGTTGAGCGACGCATACGGATCCTGGAAGATCATCTGCATCTGCCGGCGCATTTGGCGCAGTTCCTCACCCTTCATCTGGGTCAGTTCGTGACCTTCGAACACAACCTTGCCGGCGGTGGGCCGGTAGAGCTGCAAAATCGAGCGGCCAGTCGTCGATTTGCCGCAGCCAGACTCGCCGACCAACCCCAGCGTCTCGCCCTTAATGACACTGAAACTAACGCCGTCCACGGCTTTGACATCACCGACATGGCGCTGCAAGATGCCGCGGCGGATGGGGAAGTACATTTTCAAGTCTTGGACAGCAAGAAGCTTATCAGAGTGGTTATTGCTCATCGTGCCGCCTCCTGGCGCGCCGGCGCGGGAGCTGTTACAGCAGCCAAGGCGGCAGTCACCTGGTCCACATCCACCCAGCAGGCGACCTTGTGGCCGGGGCCGACCGGCTCAAGCCTCGGATTCTCGGTCGAACACCGTTCGAGGCGCGCGTAGCAGCGAGCGTAGAAGGGGCACCCCTTGGGCAGGTCGACCAGGTCCGGCGGCAAGCCTTCGATGGACGTCAAGCGGTGGGAGCGGCCCACGTCGAGGCGCGGCAATGATCCCAGCAGGCCGATGGTGTAGGGATGACGAGGATGAGCGTATAATTCCTTGACCGCCGCCTCTTCCACGATGAACCCGGCATACATCACGATCATCCGGTCGGCCAGGCCGGCCACCACCCCTAAGTCATGGGTGATCCAGATGATGGCCATGCCGATGTCGTCGCGCAGGCGCTTCACCAGGTCGGCGATCTGGGCCTGAATGGTGACGTCCAGCGCGGTGGTCGGCTCGTCCGCGATCAGCAGCTGCGGGTTGCAGCTCAGTCCCATGGCGATCATCACACGTTGGCGCATGCCGCCCGAAAACTGGTGGGGGTAGTCGTCCAGGCGATCGGCCGCGTGCGGGATGCCAACCAGCTCCAGAAGCTCGACGCTGCGCTTGCGCGCCGCGGCCTTGTCCATGCCCATATGCAGGGTCAGGGCTTCGGAGATCTGAAATCCGATGGTGAGCACCGGATTCAGGGAGGTCATCGGATCCTGAAAGATCATCGCGATCCGATTGCCGCGCACCTGACGGATCTCATCTTCCGTCAGCTTCAGAAGGTCCTTGCGGTCATCGCCGGCGCCGAAAAACACCTGGCCGGCCGTCACCTTGCCCGGGGGCATGGGGATCAGGCGCAGCAAAGACATCACACCGACGCTTTTGCCGCATCCGCTCTCGCCCACAATCGCCAGGGTCTCGCCTTCGTCCAGGTGATAGCTGATGCCGTTGACTGCGTTAACGACGCCGTCTTGGGTGAAGAAGCGGGTTTCCAGGCCCTTCACCTCCAACAGTCTACTCATCCAATGCCTCCGAACTGCTCAATGGGGTTGGTCTTGGAGCGCGATGGATCATAGCACAGCGCTAAGTTAGTGTCAAGTCACTTCGTGATTTTTTGAGGGGAGAAGGGCGAAAAGACGTGAAAAATGCTGGGACCCAGCATTTTTCACGTCCTCTCACCGTTTATTCTTATTGTGCGGCGCTGGAGGCCACCAGGTGGCAGGCCACCCAGTGATCGGCCGACTTTTGCTCGAAGGCCGGCTCGGCCTGCTTGCAGATGTCCACCGCCACCGGGCAGCGCGGGTGGAACCGGCAGCCGCTGGGCGGGCGCAGCGGCGAAGGCACGTCGCCGGTGAGCACGATCCGCTGGCGCCTGAGCTTGGGGTTGGGCGATGGGATGGCTGACAGCAGCGCCTGCGTGTAGGGGTGCAGCGGGTTGCGGTACAGCGACTCCCGGTCGGTGATTTCGGCCATCTTGCCCAGGTACATCACGCCGATGCGGTCGCTGATGTGCTCCACGACGCTGAGGTTGTGTGCGATGAACAGATACGTCAGCCCGTACTCGGCCTGCAGCTTCTTGAGCAGGTTGAGCACCTGCGACTGGATCGACACGTCCAGCGCGGACACCGGCTCGTCGCAAACGATGAACTTGGGCCGGAGGGCGAGGGCGCGTGCGATGCCGATGCGCTGGCGCTGGCCGCCGGAGAACTCGTGCGGATAGCGGCGGGCGTGGTAGGGGTTCAGGCCCACCTTGGCCAGCATTTCGGTCACGATGTCGGCGCGTTCTTTCGCGCTGCCGATGTTATGGATCTGCAGGCCTTCGTTGATGATCTCACCGACCGGCATGCGCGGGTCGAGCGAGGAGTAGGGATCCTGGAAGACGATCTGCATGTTGCGCCGCAGCGCCTTCAGCTCGGCCCCACGCTTGCTGAAAACATCCTCGCCCTCGAAGAAGACCGAGCCGCCGGTTTGGGGCGTCAGGCGCAGCACCGTCCGGCCGATGGTGGTCTTGCCGCAGCCCGATTCGCCCACCAGGCCGAAGGTCTCGCCCTCGCGCACGGCAAAGCTGACGCCGTCCACCGCTTGCACCCAGGCGGTGATGCGCTGGAACAGCCCGGAGCGCACCGGGAAATATTTCTTCAGGTTGTCGACGACCAACAGGTCGCGTTTAGAGGAGGGTATCGTGGCCATGCGTCATGCACTCCCCGCGCCTTGCGCCGCTACTGCCATGATTTCATCGCCGAAGAAGTGCCAGTCGGCCCGCTGCACCTCGCCCCAGTCCGCCTTGGTTTCGGGCAGACGCATGAAGCAGCGCACACTGTGGCCGGGAACCACCTCCACCAGCGGCGGCACCTCGCGCGCACACATCTCTTTGACATAGGGGCAGCGCGGGTGGAACTTGCAGCCGCTCGGCGGATCGATCAGGTTAGGCACTGAGCCCGGAATGACCGCCAGGCTCTCGCGCACCTCGCCCAGCACCGGGATCGCGGCTAACAGGCCCTCAGTGTAGGGGTGCAACTGCTCTTCGAACAGGGTCGCCACATCGGTATACTCGACGATCTGCCCGGCGTACATCACCGCCACGTTATCGCACATCTCGGCGATCACGCCCATGTCGTGGGTGATCAGCAGGACGGAGGTGCCGGTCTCGGTGCGCAGGCGCCGGATCAGGTCCAGGATTTGGGCCTGGATCGTCACGTCCAGCGCGGTGGTCGGCTCGTCCGCGATCAACAGGTCGGGCATGCAGGCCAGGGCCATGGCGATCATCACGCGCTGGGCCTGGCCGCCGGAGATCTCGTGCGGGAAGGACTTGGCCCGCCTTTCGGGATCCGGGATGCCGACCTTGCGGAACATGTCGACCGCCTGCTGCCAGGCGTCTTCTTTGGTCACGTTGTGATGGATCTCCAGGACTTCAGCCACCTGCGCGCCGATCTGATAGACCGGGTTGAGGCAGCTCGTGGGCTGCTGGAAGATCATGGAGATGTCGCTGCCGCGAATCTTCACCATCTCCTCTTCGGTCACCTGCACCAGGTCCCGGCCCCTGAACAGCACCTGACCTTCCACGATCTTGCCCGAGGCGCCGAGCAGGCGCATGATGGACAGGGAGGTGACGCTCTTGCCGCTGCCGGATTCGCCGACAAGGCCCATGATCTCGCCTTCGCGAATCTTGAAGTCCACCCCGCTGACCGCCTGGACGACGCCGTCTTCCGTGTAGAAGTAGGTCTTCAAGTCCCGCACGTCCAGCATCGGGATTTTCTCGTCTTTGCCGTTGTCTGCCATGTTTCCTACCTCTTCAACCGCGGATCCAGCGCATCGCGCAGGCCGTCGCCGATAAAGTTGAACCCGATGGACACGATGACCAGCGGGATGCCCGGCACCAGCGGCAGCCATGGGTTCTGGAACATGAAGCTCTGCGATAGGGCGAGCATGTTGCCCCAGGTCGGCGTCGGATCCTGCACCCCGAGCCCCAGAAAGCTCAGGGCGGACTCCGTCACGATCACGCCGCCCAAGGAGAGGCTGGCATTGACCAGGATCGGCGCGATGCCGTTGGGCACGATGTGGCGCAGGATGATGCGGCCATTCGACGCGCCGGCCGCGCGCAACGCCTCCACGAAGTCCTGCTTACTCAACGACAGCGCCATGCCGCGCATGAGGCGTGCCGAGCCCAGCCACCCGAAGATCACCAGGACGAGCACCAGCACGACCACCTTCTGCGCCTCGCGTTCCGGCGCCAACAGCAGGGCGCTGAGGAACTTATTGACGAAGCCAGGCAGGGGCAGCACCACGTCACGGCGCAGCAGGATCGCGGAGATGATCAGCAGGATCGGCAGCGTGGGGATCGTCAGCATGAACTCGATGACGCGGGAGATCACCATGTCTACGATGCCGCCGAAGTAGCCGGCGATTGCGCCGACGACCGCGCCGAAGGTCTCGCTGATGAGCACCACGAGGAAGGCAATGGACAAGGACACGCGCGCGGCATATAGCAGCCGCGTGAACAGGTCGCGGCCCAGATGATCGATCCCCAGCAGGTGCAACTGGCCCGCCGCATCGCGCGTTCCCGGCGGTGCGGGGCGAATCGACGACGAGAGGTCAATGTGGTCGCGGGCGAAAGGGGTCAGGACCGGAGCCAGCAGGGAAACGACGAAGATGAAGGCGATCAAAGCCAGTGAGATGACTGCCAGCTTGTGCCGCCGGAACCTGCGCACCACGACCAGAAACTGGCTCTCCTGTTTCTCCTCGTGGGCCTTATCCTTGGTCAGTAGCGGTCGTGCAAGAGTGGTCATAGCGGTTGCTCCCCGTTACGAGTACTTGATTCGCGGATCGACGACCGTGTACAGGATGTCGCCCAGCAGGGTGGCCATCACGGTCAGCAGCGCAGTGATGAAGATGAAAGCCAGGGAGATGGGCCAATCACTGCGCGTCAGGGCATCGTAATAGAGCCGCCCCATCCCGGGCCAGGCAAATACTGTCTCGGTGAGGATGGCGCCGGCAAAGAAGCCGGGGATGGATAGCACTGCGACCGTGACGAAGGGAATCAACGCGTTGCGCAGCGCGTGCTTGATAATCACCACGCGTTCGTACAGCCCTTTGGCGCGCGCCGTGCGCACGTAGTCCTGCCGCAGCACTTCCAGCATGGAGGAGCGCACGAAACGGCTCCACGTAGCCATTTCGTAAAAGGTGAGCACTGAGACGGGCATGATCAAGTGCAGGAGATAGTCGAGCGTTGTGCCCGGTTGAACCCGGGGCAGCCAGCTTGCCACCTCATACGGCCGGATGGCCACCCGCGAGCCCGGCGGGATGCGCGGCAGCCACGGGAGGGTGTCCTGCAGGAAGTTGGGCAAGACCGAGAACAGCAGAATCAGCAGCAGGCCGAAGAAGAAGGTGGGCATGGCCGAGCCGATGAAGGAAATGGTGGTGAACGTATAATCAAAGCGCGAGTACTGCTTGATGGCGCTGTAGATGCCAATGGGAATGCCCAGGAGAAACGAGAGCAAGGTCGAGATGATCATCAGCGTGAGTGTTGCCGGCAGGCGGCTCATCATCTCGTTCCACACGGGTCTCCCGGCGCGCACCACGGTGGAGAGGCCAAAATCACCGCGCAGGATGCCGCGGCTGGATTTCACTGGCGGGTGCAACTTCGGCAGCTCGGACAGGTAAACAAAGTCGTCGCAGCCGCCCTTGACCGTCACCCGCTGGCCATCCTGCACGACCACCTGCTCGGAGCGCGTCAGATAGCAGCCGACCGGCGTGTTGACAAACAGCTCGCGGCCGCCGATCGTGATCGGCCCTTGGGGCACGCCGATCAGCCAGCGCGAAAAGCGCACCGGCCAATAAAGATCGAGCTCGTAGTTCGCGCGCAGGCGCGCCAGATCCTCGCGGGTAATGCGGCGCTGCTGCTGCTGGATGCCCGCCAGCGGACCGCCGGGGGAAATATTGAAGAGGAAATAGGTAAACAGCGCAGCCAGCAGGATGACCAGGGCCATCTGGAAGACACGCCGGATCAGGTAATTCGTCATCGCCAGCCTCCCGACAAAACCGAGGAGTCATGAATCGTTCTGCTGAACGGAGGGCATCAGCAGGGCGCAACGCAGGGTGTTGGGGTCTTGCAGGTGTTCAGACTGAGCCGCTGAGGCGGCTTGCTCATTTTCAGGCAGGGAATTCATTCCCTGAAGCAGCCCAACGACCCCAATTCAACCTGGAAAAACGGGCGGGCAAGCCATTCGGGCCATACCCGCCCGTCTTGTTCATACTATCGTAGGGGCGGGGTGACGACTTCCGGAACGGATGGCGCCCCCGCCCCTACGACGCATGGCCTGTTACTTGGTGAACAGGTTGATGTCGATGTGCTCCCAGGTGCTGGAGCCGCTGATGTCGTACTTGATCTTGCCGGTCGAATTGGCGGCATCGATCACGGTCTGCACCTCGGCGCCCGCGCCCAGGGTCGAGTCATCCAGGTAATCCACGTCGCCGTTGATGAGCTGCGCGACCGCCTGGTTGGTGTCGGCCAGGAAGACGTAGATCACGTTCGGGGTCGCGACCTCGCCCGCGTAGAACTCGTTCTTCGCCAGGGTCAGCGACTGGCCTTTGACCCATTCCTTCACGTAGTACGGGCCGAAGGACAGCGGGGTCTCGGCGATCTCGGGCAGGGTGGCCCACTCGGCGGCCGGCACATCGGCCAGCATGCGGCCATCGGCCAACTTCTGCTGGCTGGGGTAGAGGTTGAAGCCATACACCATGTAGGTCGGATCCTGGTAGCCAGGCGCGTAGGTGACCTTAACTTCCAGGGCATCCTTGGCGAATTCCTTGTTCATGATCGCATCGCAAGTGATGAAGGAGGTGGCGCCCGATTCCTTGTCGCAGTCAAACTTCAGACCCAACTCCATATCGGCGACCGAGCCCTTGGTGCCGTCGCTCCAGGTGTAGTCCTTCAGCTTGTAGGTGACCACGAGCTGCGGCATCTTCAACGTGGCGGCGCCGTCATACTCGACCGGGTTGCCGTCGGCATCGATAACATTGACGCCCTTCTCCAGCGCCACGGTCTCGCCGTCAGCGCTGTAGACCATGTCGCCGGCCTTGACCTCGACCGGGGTGTTGGTGGCCAGGCCGCTCTCCAGGGTGGAGAGCCCGTCCTGCAGCACCGGCTGGTAGTCGTAGTCGTACGTGCTGTAGAGCATGCCCTTGGCCGGGCGGTCCACCAGGCGCTGTGCAGCCATGGAAGAGACCAACGCCAGCATGCTGTCGGGTTCCTGGGTCATGCCGATGACGATGGTGTCGCCGCCGTCCGCCAGCTTCCAGTCCTGCAGGTTGGCGGTCGCGTACTCGTTCGCATCGGGGCGGATGCCGTCGAGGTTGGCGCTCCAGGCCTCGGCCTCGGCGCGCTGGAACATCGGGATCGACACCACGTCCTTGGCGAATTCCTTCTGGACGATGTCGTAGGCCGCGATGCGCTCATCCTTGATCAGGGTGTTGGTGGCCTTCACGATGGCGTCGCTGGCGGTCTTGTTGCACCAGCCCATGTAGTTCTGGCCTTCCCAGTTGTTGCTGGGGAGCGGGATCTGCTCGCAGTTGTAGAGGGTGCGGCCCGCAGGATCGACCTGGCCGACCCAGGCGAAGGCGCCGAGCTCGAAGTCGCGGCGGGCCAGGCCGGTGGTGTCACCGAACCACCAGGACGCCGGCACGTACTGGGCCAGGATCTGGATGCCGCAGGCGGCCAGGTTCTGCACCATGACGGCGGACCAGGTCTGGCGGAACTGGGCGGTGGTGGTGGCGTACTTGATGACCAGGGGCTCGCCCTTGTCGTTCACACGGACCGATTCGCCCTCGGGCAGCTTCCAACCGGCCTCATCCAACAGCGCCTTGCCCTTCTCGGGATCGTACATGGGCATGTCGGTGTAGGGGCCCTTGTAAGCCCAGTGGCTCTTGGGCAGGAAGGAGTCCATCAGCAGCGCCGAGCCATCTTCCACGTAGGGATAGACCGACGCGATCAGGGCCTGGCGATCGATGCAGTACGCCAGGGCCCGGCGGACCTTGACGTCGCTCAGGATGGGGTGCGGGGTGGTGTAGTCTTCAGCCGCAACGATCTTCTCGACCTCTTGGGTCACGACCGTCTCGACCTTCGTCTCGACCTGGACGGTCTCGACGACCTTGACCTCTTTCTCGACTTCGACGGTCACGATTTTCTCGACGACCTGGGCCGCGGGCGCAGGGCAGGCGGTCAGGATCATGCTGGCGACCAGAAGGACGCCGAGCAGTGCCGACAACTTCTTGACAGACATTTTCTCCTCCATGATTGAGTGTGGATGGAATGCGGTTTTCAACGAACCGTGCTGTAACAGCGTGCAGCAGCGCTGAGGAGGGCTTCCTCAGGCGACCCACGACGGCCGATAACGATCTGTTTTCCCAGAGGTTTTGTCTATCACCCCCTTTCCAACAGATGCCGGATGTGCGGCATGCTCAGATGATCGCGCCAACACAATGCCCTGTCCGGCAGCGCCGGTGGTTTGTGGACGCGAAGCTCGTAGCTTGCAAAACCAGCAGCCTAAAAATACCATAAGCCGATCAGGTTGTCAAACCATGTAGGAACTTAGGGGGTGTTTCAACTTCGGGGCGAAAAGCAGCGGAGCACCCTGAGCGGAGGACCGCAGCCCGGAGTCGAAGGGCGCGGAGCGGTCACAGGCAAGGCCGCATCCTTCGACTGCGCCGGTGATAGTGCCCACCGGCTCCGCTCAGGATGCTCGCGCCCCCCATATGAAACACTCCGGAACTTAGCGGATGTCATCCCCTGGGCCGTAATTAGTATTTGCACCTTTGGATACTATGTAGTACCATATCCAAAGTTGCATTGTCAGGCTGGGTGGATTGTCCCATCCGCCGAGCTGTCTGGCGATTCGACAATTCCGCAGATCCCCCGGCAGAGGGTCGCGGCTCACCGCTCCACCGACTTATTACTTCAAGGCATCCACTGGAGCGGTCGGGAAAAACTTACATCTACTACTAAGGAGGTGACGGGCTCCCACATCGCAAGTTGACTCCGGACCGCAAAACTCTCGTTCTGACACATTGTTCACATTGCTTTTTAAGGAGGAACCCATGAAACATTGGCCAAAGCTGGCCGCTGTTGTTACCATTCTGCTGCTGCTGGGCGTCTTCGCGGTTGCGAACGCCAGCCAGCCGGCAGCACCGACAACCCAAACCGCCGCCACCGCTACCCCGGTCGCTGCTGCTGCCCCGGCGCCGACGAAAGCCCCGGTGGTTGTTGATACCGATAAGCCTGTCATCCCTGCCCTTGCGGAGTGGAAAGCCTCGCCGCACGCCGACGCAAAGTCGGAGGCGTTCCGGCATTGGGATG